>JANRKX010000049.1:0-33874 GCA_033763255.1 Acidobacteriota bacterium
ACGGCAAGACCTCAATGCAAATTGTCTGCGCCGCGATGCGAAAATTGCTGCATCAGGCCTTCGGCGTCTTGAAAAATAATTGCTCGTTTAACCCGGATCTCGTTTTTGCGGGTTGACTTTCGAGACAGTATCTAAACTCAACCACCGCTAACGCGGTGAAAATAATGAACTCAAAATCTATGAGCAAAAAACCATTAAACATCGGACTTATCGGTTACGGCTTTATGGGACGCGCGCATTCGAATGCGTTTCGGCAAGCCGGGCGTTTCTTTGACTTGCCATACGAAGTCAATCTCAAAGCCGTCTGCGCGCGTAACGCGGATCGCGTCAAATCGTTTGCGGACAATTGGGGCTACGAAGCCATCGAAACCGATTGGCGCAAGCTGATCGAACGCAAAGACATTGACCTGATTGACATCGCCAGCCCCAACGACACGCACGCGGAAATCGCCATCGCTGCCGCCAAAGCGGGCAAGATGATCCTGTGCGAAAAACCGCTCGGTCGAAATTCCGCCGAAGCCAAAGCTATGGTTGAAGCCGTCGAAGCCGCCAAGGTGCCCAATTCGGTTTGGTACAACTACCGCCGAGTCCCGGCAGTGACGTTGCTGAAAAATCTGTTGGACGATGGCCGCTTCGGAAAAATCTTCCATTACCGCGCGAAGTTTTTGCAGGACTGGACAATCTCGCAGGACTTGCCACAGGGCGGCGAAGGCCTCTGGCGATTGGATGTTTCGGTCGCGGGCAGCGGCGTGACAGGCGATTTGCTGGCTCACAACATTGACACCGCGATGTGGCTGAACGGCCCGATCAAAGAAGTCGTGGCGATGACCGAAACCTTCGTCAAAGAACGCCAGCACAATCTGACCGGCAAGGTCGAACCCGTAGGCATTGATGACGCCAGCCTGTTCCTGTGCCGATTTGAAAACGGCTCGTTGGCTTCGTTTGAAGCGACACGGTACGCGCGCGGGCACAAGGCGCTTTACACGCTGGAAATCAACGGCGAACACGCTTCAGCGTTTTGGGACTTGCACGACCTGCACCGGCTGCAATACTTCGATCACCGCGACGAAGGCATCACGCGCGGATGGCGCAACGTTCACATCACCGACGGCGATCATCCGTACATGGGCAACTGGTGGGTTCCGGGTTTGCAGATCGGGTACGAGCACTCCTTCACGCATCAATTCGCAGACTTTGTTCGTGCCGTTGGCGAAGGCAAAGAATGCACGCCGACCTTCCGCGATGGTTTGGCGACAGATCAAGTTTGCGATGCGGTGCTCAAATCCGCGAAGACTCGGCAGTGGGAAAGTGTCGGATAAATCAAAAGGGAAAAGGCAAATATCAAAAGTCAAAAACGACGAGCAGAAGGCTGCGCCATTTTCTGAAAAAGCAAAGTACCGACCTTTTGCCTTTTAACTTTTGAGATTTGCCTTTTGATTTCTTAGGAGACCTACATGAAAAGACTTGTTGCAATTTCAGCCGTGCTGTTTACGGCGGCGCTATTTACGTTTGCGGTCATTGCTCAGCAAGCGCCTCCCCAAGGCGGACAAGGTCGTCCACAAGGCGGCGGCATGCGCACAGGCATCGAACCGATGGCGGCGGATGACCGTACGGGCTTTATCCAGATTTTCGACGGCAGAACCTTGAAAGGCTGGGACGGCAATCTCGATTTTTGGCGCGTGGAAAACGAAGCCATCGTCGGTGAAAGCACACCTGAAAAGCCGCTGCCGGATCGGCTAAACACCTTTTTGATCTATCGCGTCAGCCAGCCCGGCGATTTTGAATTGAAATTGGAATACCGCATCAACTCCACCAACAGCGGCGTGCAATACCGCAGCGCCGAATTGCCTGAAGTCGGCAAATGGGTGTTGAAGGGTTATCAGGCCGACATTGATTTCGCCAACCAGTATACGGGGCAATTGTATGAAGAGCGTGGAAGAGGTTTTTTGGCGATGCGCGGACAGGTGACTCAGATTACGCCGGGCAAGAAACAGGTCATTGCCAATTTACGCAGCGGCGACGACCTGAAAGCTGCAATCAAAAACAATGACTGGAACACACTGCACATCATTGCGCGCGGCAATCGGCTGACGCACATTCTGAACGGTCATTTGATGGCCGAAGTGATTGACGACGATCCGGCTGGCCGTGCAATGGGCGGATTGATCGGCTTCCAAATGCACACCGGGCCGCCGATGAAAGTCGAATACAAAAACATCTGGATGAAGCATCTGTAAGCCGTTATTTTGGTTTTACTGTGAATTCGTAATTGTTTTCGGAAATTATCTGGCCGCGTTCGTCAACGACTTTCGCCCACAACGAATACTTGCCGGGCGCGGCTGCTTTGAAATTCACATCCATCAGCCTGATCGAAGAATCCGCCTCCAGCGTCACTTTCTTCAGCGCGTTTCCTGACGCGACGATTTGCTTCGTCGCAGTTTCCACCCGCCAACTCACCGTCGTGTTCGGCACGGCGAACCAGTGATCGTTCACCAACCACAATTCGGTTTTGACTTCGTCGCCGGATTGCCAGGTGTCGCGGTCATACGCGAACGTCGGCAGAACCATTTGAAACGAACGCTGCACGGTGAAGTAAGCCTTGGTCGGTTGGCGATAAAAATCCACCGCCGCCATGGTCACCGAAGGCCACAAATCAATCGCGTGAAAATGCAGAATGCCGCCCGAAGGGTTGTATTTGATGCGGCGCATTCGCTCGATGGCCAGTTGAAACAATCGCGCGACGTAATCCTGAGTTTGCGGAATGTATTCCTGCAAAGTCATTCCTTCGGGCGAACCCCACGCGCGCATGGCTTCAGGGATTTGCAGCTTGCGAAAAGTCCATTCATCGGCGTGACCTTTGATCGGCCAATGGTTCGGCAGGAACTTGATGACGCTGTCGTAATTCGGCAGAGCAGTCGCGCCGAGTTCGGAAATAAACTTTTCGTTCGTGTTTGCGTACGCCCAAATCGTTCCGCCATACCAGCCTTCGTAAATGTGGCCGTCGCCGTAACGCCCAGTCGAGCGTTGAACCGGTCGCCGTTGCGGATCGAGCGCGTACAAACGTGGTTCCAGATGTTTGGTCAGGTCGCGGTAGTTTTCCAACGACTCTTCATCGCTGGTTGCCCACAACGCAATCGAAGGATGATTGCGAACGTACCGAATCAGCGGATCGTACAACCGCGCGGCTTTCAAACTGAAGTCGCGGTCTTCCGGGTAGGCGGCTTCCAGAAAGTCCTGAAAGATCAGCACGCCGGATTCGTCGGCGAGATCGTAAAACTCCGGGTTGCTGAAATTGCAGTGCAGCCGAATCATATTGATGTTCAGGCCCAGCATCAGTTTGAAATCGCGTTCGTAATCGGCGCGGCGAACTTCGGACTGAAACAGGTTGTAGTAAAAATTTGTGCCGCGAATGAACAGCCGTTTGCCGTTCAGGTAAAACTTCCAATCAATGTGTTCAATCTCTCGAATGCCGACAGCCAGCGAAGTTTGATCGGAAAGCTCATCGCCGACTTTGACGCGCACATCCAGCGTGTACAGATTCGGTTTGCCGTGATCCCACGTCCACCACAGTTCAGGCTTTTCCACATGCAAAACAAAACGCTGCCGTTCAGCAGTCAAAGCAACCGTTGATTGAAGCGCAACCCTCGTCGCGGAAGTGAAGTTCCGCGGAGTCAACGAAAGCAAGACACTGGTCTTTGTCCCATTCTCCGCATCGCTCCCATTTCTCCCAAACGCCAAATCAAGAACGACATCCGCGCTGCCGTCTTTGTTCAATCGAGTGTCCACGGCCAGGTCTTCTATTTTCACCGCCGCGCGAGCGATCAACTTCACCGGTCGCACGATTCCCAGCGGAGTGATGTTGTCCGGTTTCTGATCCACCGCGCCATACGAACCTTTAATCGTGTAAGGCCGATGCCGCCAGTAATAACTGACCGGAGTCCAGACGCGCACCGCCAGCGAATTTTCGCCGTCGAGTCGCAACTTGTCCGTCACGTCGAATTCGTAAGGATCAATGTAACCTTCGTGCCTGCCCAGCAATTCGCCGTTCAAATACACGTCGGCGTAATAATCCGTCGCTTCAAACCGCAGCCACAGTCGTTTTTCCTTTGTCGCCGGATTCACTGTGAACTTGCGCCGATACCACCATTCTTTTTCGCTGATCCATTCGGCTTCGCGGGTGTAAAACTTTGGCGATTCCAAAATCTGAGTATGAACCGTGCCGGGAACTTGCACCGCGCGCCAGGTCGAATCGTCAAAGTCCGCGCGATAAAAACCGTTCTTTTCGCCTTCGGACTTTTCCGCCCAACTCAGTTTCCAGTTTCCATCAAGGTCAAAACTCAACAAGCGTTCTTTGGCAGTTTGTTCGAGTTCTTGTGCCGAGCGTGTTTGCTGAATTTGAGATTCGAGATTTGAGATTTGAGATTGCTGTGACCTGCGAACTGTGAACTGCGAACTGCGAACTGCCAGAATTGGCTGAATGAACTTCCGATACTCTTTCCGAGCTTCCAATACTGTTAGCGTTTTATTCCAGTTCGGAAAGGCGATGGCGATTTCCGAAGAGCGTTTGTTGCCAGCCAGTTTTGTCGTTGCATAAAACTGCCGCGAACCAACGCCGCGCCATTCAAGCGAAGCATCCAGTTCATAAAAGCCAATCGCGCCATAATTTTCTTCGCGGCGGTAATACACCAAGTGCTTGCCGGGCAGGTCGCCGAAATCATTCGGCGCGATGGCGTGATCGGGCGGATTGTCTACTTCCCAACCGTCTGGGAACTTGGTTTGTTCGGAACCTTCCATCCATTTGTTGAACGGTTCGTAAGGCGTGGCAGAGACGGACGAAAAGAAAAAACCGTAGTTGGAATTTGCTTCGGCGGATTCAAGGCTGCTTCGCCAATGCAGCACGGGACTGTTGGCGAGCCAGGTGAATTCCCAACTTTCGCGGTTGGCTCCAAGCTTTGCGCCGGACAAACGCACGCGAGCGCGCAACGGCCCGGATTCCAGAATTTCGACTTGATCGAATGCGCCACTGCGGAGTTTGTCGCTGAGAAAAGTTCCGAAGCCAGAACTTTGTTTGCCGAATGCCAACGGCTCGGTCACGTCTGGCGAAGTGTCAATCAGGTTCAACATTCGCTGTTCGCCAGCCGATTTGTTAAACGCCGCGACCAAAGCCGGTTCGGTTTTCTCCAATCCCAGATTGACCAGCACGCCAAAGCGATCATTGGCCAGTTCGACTCTGCCGACTCCGATGCGCCGAGCGGTTATAGTTTGGGCTTGGTACGGAACCGGGAGCGGTAGCGACTGGTGGCCTTGAAGTTTGGCGTTTATGGGAGACCCGGTCGCTACCGCTCCCGGTTCCGTACCAGACGCTGTCAACTGAAACTCCGGGCGTTCGCCCGGAACCAACGTCGCAGGAATCAACAACTCCGCCGATTTGATCGAACCATCATTGTGCTTTTCGCTGACGGCGATTTGCGAAAGGATTTCGTGGCCGTCCGGCGAGAGAACTCGCAACTGTTCGGCGCGTGCTTCTCCAGTGGCAAAGTTTAGCTTGACGGTGACGACTTCGTTGTCGCGGCGGTAAATTCCTGTGGGTTCTTCCAGCGTGATCGTCCAGGCTTTGGTCGGTATTTGAACGGACAAACCGGTTGGCGTGAATGGTGAAATGCTGGCCAACACCGCTGCCAGCAATAAGGCGCGTCGGAAGATCGTCTTCATTGTTTTTGAAACACGAGTTTGAATGTTTGAGTGCCTTGCGGCGATTTTCGTGTGCGAAGGATTCGCAAGGTCTCGCCGATCAATTGCCATTGTTCTACGGTCGAAATCGTGGCTTCTCTGCCACCGGTTTCGCCAGTGATGGCCGAATGCAGTTCCAGCACTTTGCCGTTGTTCAGCCAATTGGCTTTCAACTTCATGGTTCCTGCCAACGGGCGAACGACTTCGACGTGGTTTTCGCTGCCGTCGAATTTGTAGATCAATTCCTGTGAAGGTTGTTCGCGCTCTCGAATGACGACTTTTTGCTCGGCGGTCAATTGGTTGGCGTCTTGGGTCACGATCATGCGGATTTCGGCATTGCCCAGAGCGTTGGTCAGCCCGGAGCTTTTTTCGCGGTTTAACACCCACGTGCCATCAAATTTCGGCGTCGCCGATTTCGATTTCGTCTGCCCATAAGCCGCCGACGCCGCCATCAACATGCACACACACAGCGCCATCGCTTTCATTGTCTTCATAAAATCTTGTACCTCTCGAAAATGAAATTGCGGGGCGGGGAAGGAACGGAACGGCGGCGATCTTACCATCGGTCAAGGCAATCGCAACACGTGATCTTTCACACGTTGGCAAACCTTCAATTCGATTTCGTTTTTGGCGGCTTCGGCTTCTTTGCGGAGCTTCGCTCGTTCGATGGCGTCCCAGGCAACAGGCGGCGGAAAAGTTTGATCGTCCACCGCAATCGGTTTGGCCAGCAGCCAGTATTTTCCAGGCGCAAGGCCGGTCAAGTTGTATGTGCCATTGAAGCTCTGGATTTCAATATAGCGCAACAAGTTTTCAGCCGCTGCCGGTTCCCCCGGGACGACGTAAATGCGAGCGCGTTGCGGAAGTTTTTCGCCTTCGCGCGCCGCAGCGAGTTTCCCGCTGATGCTGGCTGCGCCTTCGGTGACGGCGACGGTCACGCCGGTCAGTCGTTCGCCGGGTTTCAGCACCACTCCGCTGCGAACCAGATCGGCGACGATGGATGACCTGCCCAAGCCAGTCGGCGCGGCGTGAATAGATTTCACATACCAGTTTTCATTGCGCGAAAAGGCCGTCAGCCGATGATGCCCCGGAGTCAGGTTGTTGAGTTTGAATTCGCCTTTTCCGTCAGTCGAACCGCCTCGAACGGCGAAGCGCGGAAGCGTGACTGACAGGTCGCCTGTTTTTTCGGCACGTCTGGCCGTCAACGATACGTCGCTCAAAGCGGTTGTCAGTTTGGCGTCGCAAACGGTCGGCGATTTTTCAACCACCACACGACCGAAAATCCCTGCCATCGGGATCAGCGACAACGTCAACCCTGTGACATCCGCACCTTTGATGGCGACGCGGCGCGGTGTCGAACTGAAAACTTCTTCGGTGTCGGGTTTGAAAAACGTGGAGGTTAGGATGTATTCGCCGTCGGTCAATCCCGGAATTGAAAACACGTGCTGGCCTTCGGTTGGTCGCGCCTGTTCGCTGCTGACCTGAGCTTCGTTTGTGGCGCTGATCAGCGAAACGCCAGCGATGTTGTTGATCGTCAAACTGCTGCCGGTGACTTTGCCGCTGATGGTGCGACCGGTTTCGGCGCGAAAGCGAATGTCTATGCCGCTGGCTTCGGAGCCGTAATCAACTTTCACATGGATTGCCGTGTCGCGTGTCGCAGATGGATGGTAAGTTGGCGTTTGCCCAACGTACGGCGAAAACTGAGACATGCCTCCGGTGGAATTCGGATTGGCCGCCACCAGATAGGTTCCCGGTTGTAAACCGTAAATTCGATAAACGCCTCGGTCGTCGGTGGTGCGCTGTCTGCCCAAGCCGGAAACTTGTATGAGTTGTTTGTTGTCTTCGCTATCGCGGACAAGAATCAACGAAACCGGAATGCTAATGACCGGGTTGCCTTCGGGATCGGTGACTCTGCCGGTGATGACGCCGCCTTTTAGCATGGTGAAATTAGCGGAGTCGCCGGGACGAAACCGCGGGCCGCGAGCTTCGATGGGCAACGGTTTGGGAACGTAACCTTGCGCCGAAACGGGCGAGACGAAATACATTCGATTGGTCAATCCGTTGAATCGAAAATTGCCTTCGGTGTCGGTCGTCGTCGTACGCGAATTTGTGCCAGCCGCGCTGAGCGAAACAGTGACATTGACCAGCGGCTTGCCGCTTTCGCTGACTACGCGACCGGAAATAGCTCCGCGTTGCTGCGAATCCGCCTGGAAGTTTTCATTTCCGTTAGCCCAGCCGTTTACGGCTGGGAAATGAGGCGGAAGTTTTCCGGCAGCCCGATTCATCGGGCTTGCATCAGGCTTTAGCCGCGAATGATTGGCGGCTAAAGCCGATTGGGAAGGACGGTGAACCGCCCTTTCTTGTCTTTGGCTTTCGCTTTCCCAGCCGTGAACGGCTGGGCTAAGGAAAACGGTCTTTTGATTCTCGCGCAGATTTTGAGATACGGCGCTGTTTGACCAGCCAGCCAGCAGCGTCATGCAAAAGATTGAAACAAGAGTTGATGATTTGCCGAAGTTTTTCATCGTCCCTCCTGGCTTAAATCAATTGTGATGGTCAGTTGAATCTGGCTGTCTTTGGCAACGGAAACTCGCTGAGTGTGATTCATGATTTTTCGAGTCAGCAAGCTGATTTCCTGTGTGCTCAATTGCGGATAACTGGCCGAAAGCCGCAAGTTGTACTCGCCGGGCAACAGACCCTCCAGAACAAACTGCCCGCGCGCATCCAACTGGGCGCTTTTGCCATTGGTCGAGCCGCGTTCACTTGGTTGCGCCATTACCATGATCGAAATGCCTTCGGGCAATGCGCCACCGACAAATTCCAGGCGTCCACGAATCGCCGCCGTGCTGTGTGCAAAAACGAACCGGACGTTTTTGATTTCCTCACCGGCTCGAACTTCAATCTGGTTGTCTTTGATCGGCGCGCCGTTTTGTTCGATGCGAACCAGCGAAAGCCCTGTCGCGCCGGTGTATGCGATAAGACGTTTTTTGCCAGCAGACAGGCCACCAATCTGAAAGCTGCCATCGGTTCTTACGCGAGCGCTTCTCTGGTTGAAAGCAAAAGTTGAATCTTCTGTGGCGGCATTCAAATTGATTTGCGGCCGTTTGGCCAGAATTGTCGGATCTGTGGTTCCTTCGATGACGGCCCAGCCGCTGATAACGGCTCCGCGTTGGGCGCGAATTTCGATTCCTGCCAGATCGCTGTTGGCGACTTCGATCGTGATGGGGTCATTGAAGTATTCATCTTTGCCCGCTGCGGCGCGAATGGACACGATGTACTTGCCAGGATGAAGTCCTAGCAATTGAAATTCGCCATTGGCATCGGTTCTCAATCCTGAAGATAGTGTCCAGCCGCTAACTCTTTCTGTTGAGGGTTGAATGAAGCGTAACTCCAAACTCACTCCCACGACTGGTTGCCCGGTTTGACCGTCAACCACACGGCCAGACACCTCATAAGAGTTTTTCCTTTTGCCGATGCGAATGTCTACGTCTGTGGCGATTTGGCCTTCTTCCAGTTCGACGACTTTGGCTTTGGCTTGGTCGGTGGTGTCGGGGTGAAAGGTTTGTTCGATGGAAGCTCGCAGGTTTTGGTAGCTGATAAGTCCATCTCTCGCCGACGAGCCTACGCTGACCTGATATTTTCCGGGCGGCAATCCGTAAATACGATACACGCCTCGGTCGTCGGTTCGGTACATATCCAGGCTCAGCATGTTTTGGCGCAAAGAAACGCGGTCGCCGACTCGTTGCAATTGCACCTGCGTTTCGGCAATCGGTTCGTCGTTTTCATCCGTGACGCGCCCGGTGATGACTGCGCCGCGTTTCAACTGAAGCTCTATGTTTTCGATGGTTTCGCCTTTGCCGACGTTCAGCGTTCTGCCGGGAAAGCCATATTGAAAATCGCTCGCCGAGTAAAAGCCGGGTGTTAAGGCGCTGATCATGTATTGCCCAGCGGCGACTTCGGCGAAGCGAAAGCGTCCGTCGGCGTCGGTTTTCGTTCGCAGAGGCGCTTGCGGGACAGACTGGTACTGCGCCTGCAAACTGACGACGGCGTTTCTCACCGCCGAACCGTTCAGCGTTACGGTTCCGGTGACGGTAGAAGTCGCGTCTTTTTGGGGCGACTGCGCCGAAACCACTGGAAACAGCGATCCAAGAAGGAGCGCCACAAAAACAAATCGGAGCATAGATTCACCTCCAAATCAGAACTTCAGCACGTGGTCTTTCACGCGCTGACAGGGTTTCAATTCAATTTCGGTTTTGGCGGCTTCGGCGGCTTTGCGAAGCTTCAAGCGTTCGGCGGCGTCCCAAGCAACAGGCGAAGGCATTCGGTCAGTCGGTTCGGCGTCAGCAACCGGTTTGGCCAACAGCCAGTATTTGCCCGGCGCGAAGTTGGTGAAGACGAACGAACCATCGCTGGTCAAGGCTTCGCCGTAACGCAACACATCGTCAGTTGCCGTCGCTTCTGCCGGAACCAAAAACACTCGCAATCGGGAAGGGAGCTTGCCGCCATCTTTAGCTGGAGCGATTTTGCCGCGCAAGCTGGCGGCTCCGTCGGCGATGGTGACGGTCACGCCGGTCAACCGGTCGCCGGGTTTCAGCAATGCTCCCAGCTTGGCCAGATCGGTTGTGTTAGCCGGTCTGGTCGCTGCGGTTGAAGTGCGAACTCCAGCCGCCGAAGCTCCTGACGAAATCGCTTTGACGAACCAGTTATCGCTGGGCAAGTTCGTTTCGATGCGATACCGGCCAGCCGCCAACCTGTTCAATTTGAATTCGCCTTTGTCGTTTGGCGCTAAAACTACTTGGTAACGTTGCAGCAACGCTGGTGAATCCGTCGGTTTTTCTTCGCGGCGCGAAATGAGCGTCAGTTCTTCCAGAGAAGGTTTGGCTTTCGGATCGCAGACGTTCGGCGACGGTTCGAGTAGGACTTTCCCGGCGATGGAAGCCATTGGCATCAAACGCAATTCGATGCCGGTCACGTCGCTGCCTCTGACCGTAACGCGGCGAGGTTCGGAAAGCTGGTTTCCGTCGCTGTCGCTGCTGCCCATTTCAGCAACCAGTTCATATTCTCCGTCCGGCAATCCGAGAAAAGAAAATCCGCCGGTTCCAGATTCAGCTATCGCTATGCCAGCATTCAGGCCAGTTGGAAAAGTCCTTATGACAGCGCTGGCTGTAAAACTCATCGGCCCGGTTGATTCGCCGCCAATAATTTTGCCACTGACGGCGAATCCGCGTTCGCTGCGGTGGCGAATGTCTATGCCGGAAGATTCGATGCCGGTCTGCACCTGTATTTCGACGGCGGTGTCGCGTGTTGCCGATGGGTAATAAGTCGGCGCGTCGCCATCGAAAGGTGTTTGTTGGCCATAAAAAGTCGCTCCACCGTGATTGACAGCGACGATGTAAGTCCCGGCTGATACTCCATAAACTCGATAAACGCCTCGGTCGTCAGTCAGTCGAGCGAGAAACGGCGACTGGATATTAACGGGCGCTCCGTTGGCGTCGCGGATGCGAATTGCCGAAACGTAAACGCCGATAATCGGATCGCCGCTGGCGTAAGTGACTCGCCCGGTAATCACGCCGCCGCGCGTCAGACGAAGCGTGACGTTTTCTCCAATTCGATAAACCGGGCGCGGTACGTTGGGCGGGTACGAAGGCGCGACGTAACCGAGGGTTTCGGTGACGTTGATTGTGTAACTGTGCGCGGCCAGATTGGTGAACTGAAAATTGCCTTCCTGATCGGTTAAGGCTCTTTTCAATGTACTGGAAATGGCGGAACCGTTGTAACTCGCCAGCATCACTGTGACGCCGGACAACGGCGTGCCTTCATCGGTGACGACTCGCCCGGTGATTGTGCCGCGTTGTTGTTGCGCGCTGACGGGAAGAAACAAGGCAATCAGAAGAATCATGGTGCGGGTTTTCATCTGTCATTCTCCTTTCGGCTGAGATCAACGATAAGTTCGGTTGGCGTTTCACCACCGCCGACCGTCACGCGCTGAGCGGTTTTGTTGATCTGGTCAAGCAGCGCGGTGATTTCAGGTGTGCGATTCATCGAATAGGCGAACGGTTTCACTTCGTATTCGCCAGCAGTCAGGTTTTTCACCAGAAACTGGCCGCGTGAATCAACCGCGACGTTGAAGTTGCTGGCAGACCCGCCCAGAAATTTGACGATGATGGCCGTCACTTGCACGCCTTCGGGCAAAACGCCGCCGATGATCTTCAGTTGGCCGCGAATGGCTGCGGTTCCGTAACCGAAAACCACACGGACGTTGGCCAGGTTTTCGCCCGCCTGAATATCGAAACCGTCCGTCACCGGAGCGCCGTTGTGTTCAATGCGAATCTGCTTCAGGCCTTCCGCCGGAGTGAAAGCGCGAATGTCGGCTTTGCCGGGTTTCAAACCTCTGAGGCGGAAAGTGCCGTTGGCTGCCGGTCTGGCGTTGCGGTTACTTGATGATTCAGTGGAAGCCCGATAGATCAGGTTCAGATTCAGACTGGTCAATTGTTTCAGAATTGCAGGGTCGTTGGTTCCTTCGACAACGGCCACACCGCTGATCGAAGCTCCGCGATGCGCACGGATTTCCACGCCGACAACATCGCTTTCGTTGATTTCAACCGGAGTCGTGTCACTGTAAAAATCGGCTGCCACCGAATCGTAACGCGAGTCAGCAAGCAGCAGGTATTTGCCCGAAGTTAATCCTTGAAGGTGGAAATCTCCATTAGTATCAGTTGGCATTGAAGCCATTGACATCATCACGCCACCAGAAACATTTCCGGTCGGTTGAACAGGCATTTGGCCGATCCGAACGCCTACGACTGGCTGGCCGGTGGCGGCTTCGATGACTTTGCCGAAAACATCGTAAGTCTTTTTCGCTTCGGCAATTTTGATGTCTATGTCGGTCGTTTCCGAACCGTCGCGGAGTTCGATGATCTTCGCCTCTTTTTCATCAATCACGTTCGGGTGAAAGGTTTTCACGTAATACTGCCTGGATACTTCAGGGCGAAAACCATCCTGCTGCGAATAGCCTAAACTGATTTTGTACTTTCCGGCGGGCAGGCTGTGGACGCGATACACGCCGCGGTCGTCGGTGGTTAAGGATTGGTATCCAACGCCAAATCGAACGAAGTTGCCGCGCGCGTCCATCTTCGACAATTGCACGGTTTTTTCGACGACAGGATTGCCGATTGGATCGGTGACGCGCCCGGTGATAACTGCGCCGGGTTTCAACCGCAGTTCGACGTTTTCCAGATTTTCGCCATCGGCCAGATTCACCAGCTTGCCGCCGGTAAGCTGCGAGTCGTCTGCCGAAACGAATCCCGGAGCCAACGCCACAATTCGATATTGCCCGGCGTTCAGACTGGAAAAGCTGAATCGGCCTTCGGCATCGGTTTTGGTGCGACTGTATTTGCTGCGGTCAGGAAAGCCAGGCGCTCCGCCCGCAGAAGTTTGCTGCGGTTGCAAACCGACTGAAGCTCCAGCGGCGGGTTCGCCTTTCAACGTGACGCGGCCTGTGATGGTGGCCGTGCCTGCTTTGGGTTGAGTTTGGGCAAAGGTCAGGGCGCTGCAAAGCAAGGTCAGCGCCAGCAAGGTCAAAGTGCGGATAAACATGGCCGTGACTCCTGGGTTGAAATTGGCGGTACGGGGAGCGTGAGCGACCTGATCTTGCTCAATGCATGCTTTCAGAAAAACTCAGGTTGCTCACGCTCCCCGTACTGCATTTGTTGGCTAAGCTTGGAAATCAAAACTTCAACACGTGATCTTTCACGCGCTGGCAGGGAAGTAACTCAAGTTGTTGGTTGGCGGCTTCGGCTTCTTTTCGCAGTTTGGTGCGTTCAGTCGAGTCGAATGCCGCTGGGCGTTGAGAGTTGGATTCGGTGTCAGAACTGGAACGCGCCAGCATCAGGTATTTGCCCGGCGCGAGGTGTTTGAATTCAAACGAGCCGTTTTTTTCGATTTGAACTTCGCGGTAGCGCAACAAATCGTCTGCCGCTGTGGTTTCCGCCGGAACCAAATAGACGCGCAAACGGCTGGGCAGGTTCCCGCCTGGTTTTGGTGTGACGCGACCGGAAAGGCTGGCAGCGCCTTCGGCCAGAGTGATTTCCAAACCGGTCAGCTTTTCTCCAGCTTTCAGCGTGATTGGCGAACGAGCGGCATCGGTTTTGGTTTTGACGGCTCCGCTGGCGGGAAGCGTCATCGAGCGCACGAACCATGTTTCGCCGGGCAAATCGGTTTCGATGCGATAGCTGTCCGGTTCCAACTGGTGCAACGTGAAGTCGCCTTTTTGGTCAGGAGCAGTTGGGCGAATGGCTTCGTCAATGTCGCTGAGCAAAGCGTTCAGCGTGCGCGGATTGCGAAGCTCACTTTTGTGGCGCAGCAGGATTTCTTCGACGGACGGCGAGGCTTTGGAATCGCATTTGGCTTCGCCGGGTTTGGCGGCTTCGACAATGACGCGACCGCTGATCGAAGCGTAAGGCATCAATCGCAAGCTCAGCCCTGTGACATCCGCGCCTTTGACCGAAACGCGCAGCGGCGGCGAACCGGCGCTGTTTTCTTCGCGGCGGCCAATTTGCCGGGCGAAGAGTTCATATTCGCCATCGGGGATTCCGAAAAAGACAAACGCATTGGTTTGGTTTGGGCTGGACGACGCCACAGGTTCTTTGGTCGCGGCGTGCAGCAAGATCAGGCCGGGGCGGTTGAACGGCTGCGACGATTCGAATGTACCGCTGATCGTGCCGCTGATGGCTCGGCCAGCGTCGCCACGAAAGCGGATGTCTATGTTGGTAAGTTCGTCGCCGGGACGCACGGTCAATTCCATTGCCGCATCGCGCGTCGTCGAAGGGTAATAAGTTGGAGCTTCGTGTGCCGGACCAAACCATCGCTCGGCAGGTTCTCCGTCAACGCCGACGACATACACGCCGGGCAGCAAGCCGAACGCGCGATAAATGCCTCGGTCGTCAGTTTGGAAATCATCGTCCCAAAACGAACCTTGGCCATTGCGAGTCCGGTTGCCGTTCAAATCGCGCAGTCGTTGCAGCTTCACTTTGACGTTGACCAACACCTCTCCGGCGGAATCAGTGATTTTGCCGGTGACGACTCCGCCTTTGACCAGATGAATCGTCACCGTTTCGCCGGGACGGTACACGCGCTTGGTGGCGAAATCATCGGTGACGTAACCCGGCGCAGCGACTTCGATGGAATACGAACCCGGAGTCAAACCAGTCAATTTGAAGCTGCCGGTTTCGTCGCATTCGACCGATTCGCTTTTGCCGTTTTTGGTCAGTCCGACGGAATAGATTTCCAAATGCGCTCCAACAGCAGGCTGGCCATCGTCAAGCAGGACTTTGCCGCTGATCGTCGTTTCGGGTTTCGCTTGCGCCAAAGCGATGCCGCCAAGCAACAGCAATGAAAACACAGTGATGAAAGCTTTCATCGTTCCTCCTGAAACGGGCGGTTGGGATCGTAGGGGATGGTCACGGTGACCGTTGAACCGGCGGGAACAGAAATTTTTTGTTTTGCCAGCAGCATCATTCGGCGACTTCCGTCGGGCAGTTGGACGACGCCGTTCAACTGCAATTCGTATTCGCCCGCCGGCAAACTGGACAACTCGAAACGGCCTTTTTCGTCTACCAAATTGTTGAACCAAACTCCGGTCTTGTTGCCTTGCAGCCGAGCCTGAATTCGATAAGTTTCTCCGACAGTTTGCGGACGGCTTGTCGGCTGAACTTGTCCGCGAATGGCACCGGTTCCCGCTGCGAAAATCAGGCGTACGTCAGTGATTTTTTCACCTTTGGCCAGCTTGAAGGATTCTTCGATTGGCGCGCCGCCTTGTTCGATGCGAATCAATGACATCGAGCGGTCTCCAAGAGAATTTACGTGAAGCGTCACTTTTCCCGGAGCGACTCCCGTAAGCAAAAACGTGCCATCGGGTTTGATGGTGGTTTGATGATGTGAACTTGGTTGAGTACGGTCTTGCCGCTCTTCCGGCTCGGCGTTGGCGTAAATCATGATTCGAGATAGTTTTGCTTTTGTCGCAACATCGTTCGAACCTTCGATGATGCTGACGCCGCTGATCGTTCCACCGCGCAAGGCTTTTATTTCAATGCCGGAAACGTCTTCGTCCTGCACCTGAAAGGTCGTTGGTTCGGCGTAAAAATCGGTAGCTTCCATCCAGCCGGCGCGAACGCGGCAGGAGTATTTGCCGCGGTTCAAACCGGTCAAGCGAAAATTCCCTTGCTGATCGGCTTGCCCTTCGCCGTAACCGCCTTCGTGGTCTTCTGATCCTTCCTCGTAGATTTTTTGGCAACTGACGCGAATGTTTGGAACTGGTTTGCCGGAATCGGATTCGATGATGCGCCCAGCGGCTTCATAGGTTTTACGTTTTGCGCCCAGCCGAAGATTGATGCCGGTGACTTCTTCGCCAGATTTGACGGGAATTGTTTTGGCCTGTTTTTCGTCAGGTGTGTCAGGGTAAAAGGTTTGCGAGTATTTGTTGCCGCCAAAATACCCACTTTCGCCGCCTGCGCTGATGGCGTAATTTCCGGCTGGTATCCCGTAAATCCGATACACGCCCCGATCATCGGTGATTTGGGAGTTAAACAGTCCTCCGCGATTTTGAAGATATGTTTGACCGTCAGGTCCGACGATGACGTGAGACAAACGAACGTGATGCGCGATGACCGGGCGGCCTTCGGCATCGGTTATCTGGCCGGTGATGACTCCGCCGCGAACCAGCGCAAAATCCACATTGTCGCGCGATTCTCCGGCATCCAGCGTCACCATTTTCGATTCGTTGTTTTGCGGATTAGCCGTTGCCATCACGAAGGCTTGGGACGCAGCCGTCACGACAAACCTCCCAGGAGGTAAATTGCTGATCTGGTAACGGCCTTCGCTGTCGGTGCGCGCTTTGTGCTTGTTGCGGCTGATCGAACCATCCGCCGTTTGGCGAATCGGTTGGGGAGCGTTGGATTCCGTCGGAAATTCCAGGAATTGAACCTGGACGTTGGCTGCCGGTTGGCCGTTGATCGTCACTCGCCCGGAGATCGAACAATTGCGCGGGCGAGTGTCCCGCGTCAGTTCGGGCGGGCGAGTTTGAGCCAAAGCCGGAATTGGACAGGCAAGCAGGACTAGAAAAACGAGCGAAAGTAAGCGGGAAACTGGTCGCATGTTTTCTCCGAGTAATGGTTGGTAAACCGCCAACAGCCGAAAGTAACAGGCAAAACGGTTGAGAAAATTGCTTTCGGCGTAAAGTTACGAAACGAACGGTTTTTTGTTTCTGCCAAGGGTGCGCGGCATTTTACGAGGCCGGTTGGAATCTGTACAAGAGCGCGAAGGAATTACCGCCAAGTCAGGAAAGGCCAGAAAAGACAGGCTCTTG
The DNA here is from genome assembly GCA_033763255.1 of Acidobacteriota bacterium. Classification (GTDB taxonomy): domain Bacteria; phylum Acidobacteriota; class Blastocatellia; order RBC074; family RBC074; genus RBC074. The sequence continues at coordinate 17,087 of JANRKX010000049.1, forward strand.
ACGCTTCTGGGAGCGGTGACTAGAATCTGCAACTTCAATTTTGCTGATTGCAGCAATCACCACAAAAACATCTCAAGACGTAAATAATTCGGAGGCAGGCTTGATTGAAGTTGAGCATCTGACGAAGAGCTACGGACAGGCGCGCGCTGTCAACGACATCTCTTTCAAGGTCGAAAAGGGAGAGATTCTAGGTTTCCTTGGTCCCAACGGCGCTGGCAAAACCACCACAATGAGAATTCTGACCGGCTATTTGCCGGCGACGGGCGGAACTGCCCGCATCGCAGGCTTTGACGTGTTTGAAGATTCGATGGAGGTTCGCAAACGCATCGGTTATCTGCCGGAAACTCCGCCGCTTTACCCGGACATGAGCGTCAGCGATTACCTGGCGTTTGTCGCGCGGATCAAAGGCGTCGAAGCGGCTGATTTGTCCAAACGTGTCGAAGAAGCGATGCGAATGACCAATATCACCGACCGCAAGGACTGGCTGATAAAAAAGCTCTCGCGTGGTTACAAACAGCGCGTAGGCATCGCTCAAGCCGTCGTTCACAATCCTGACGTTGTGATTCTGGACGAGCCGACGGTTGGACTTGACCCGACGCAGCGCAACGAAGTCCGCAACCTGATTAAAGGTTTGGCGGGCGAACACACCATAATTCTTTCGACGCACATTCTGTCCGAAGTCGAAACGACCTGTGACCGCGTCATCATCATCAACAAAGGCAAAATTTCAGCGATTGATACGCCTGACAATCTGACCAAACAGCTCAAAGGCGGGGAGCGAGTCAAAATTGTGGTTCGCGGCGAAGCTGACGGATTGCGTTCGGCGTTGGAAGATGTCGAAGGCGCGAAAGCCGTCGAGGTCGAATCGTCCGATCATGACGGTGCGCTTGCCGCTACCGTAGACAGCGAACTTGGAGTTGATCTTCGTGGACGCATTGCCGCGAAAGTGGTCGGCAGCGGTTTGGAGTTGCTGGAGCTACGTTCCGTCAGCCTGAGCCTGGAAGAAATCTTCATGCAACTGACGACCGAAGAGAAACCGACTGAGGAGAAAGCAGCTTTATGAAGGGAATTCTGGCGATCTTCCGCCGCGAATTGAACGGGTATTTCGTTTCGCCGATTGCCTATATCGTGATCGGCGCATTTCTGGTGGCAGCCGGGTTTGTCTTTTCCATCATCCTGTCCAGCGTCATGCAGTACGCGATGATGGCGCAGGCTCAAGCCGCACGGTCGGGCGCTCCGCCGGACATTGACGTGCCGATGCAGGTCATTCGCAGCTTTGTCGGTTTCGTCGGGACTTATGTGTTGCCGATTTTGATGCCGATGCTGACGATGGGCATTTATGCCGAAGACCGCAAACGCGGCACGATGGAAATGCTGATGACTTCGCCGATTACCGAAATCCAGATCGTGCTTGGCAAATACCTGGCTTCGCTGACGCTGTTTGTCGTGATGCTGGCTCCGACGCTGTTGTATTACGTGATCGTCGGCGCATACAGCGACCCGCCTTTGCCGTGGCGAATAGTTGGCTCAGGCTATCTGGGATTGTTTCTGCTCGGCGCGGTGTTGCTGGCCATCGGAGCGTTCATTTCTTCGCTGACCGAAAACCAGATCATCGCCGGAGTCGTGACCTTCGTTCTGTTCCTGACTTTGTTGTTCATTGACCTGTCTGTGCGCGACAGCAGTTCGTCTGTGGCGGAAGTCATCAAATATCTTTCGATCCTTCAGCATTACCAGGAATTTTCGCAAGGCGTCATTGATACCACGAACATCATTTTTTATTTGTCCGGCGTCATGTTGGGTCTGTTCCTGACGCTGCGCTCGCTGGATTCGATGCGATGGAGAAGGGCATAAGGCAATTGATAGTGGAAAGTGGAAAGTTGATAGTTTTGAAATCACAACTATCAACTTCCTGCTATCAACTATGCACTGAAAAGCTATGAATACTAATCGTCAAGAAATCATCAAAATGGCGGGCTTCATTGGCGCGGCGATGGCTATCGCCGGATATGTTCGCCACACGATTCAAGAAATCTGGGGCTGGTTCAATCTGACGTTGGTGATTGTCGGTGGAATCTTGTTGCTGGCTTCGATTGCGCTGAATTTCAAAGACATCATTGAATACTTTCGCGGGCGGTCTGGTCGTTTGAGCGCGAATATGGCGTTGCTGACCGTTGCAGTTGTTGGTTTGATCGCCATCGTCAACTTTCTGGGCTATCGGCATCACAAGCGGTACGACCTGACGGCTGAAGGATTGTTTTCGCTGTCTGACCAAACCAAGAAAGTGCTGGGCGGACTGCAAAAAGATGTCAAAGTCATCAAGTTCGCCAAGGATGACGACCCGCAGCTTGCCGACCAGATGAACGAGTTTAAGTACCAATCTCCGCGAATCAGTTACGAACGAATTGATCCGCAACAGCGCCCGGAAATCTCTCGGCAATATGCCGTCAAGGCGCTTGGCGAAACAGTCATCGCCGCCGGAGACCGCATTGAACGCCCAACGGCTACGGACGAACAATCGCTCATCAACGCCATTCTTAAAGTCACGCGCGAATCTCTGAAGACCGTTTGTTTCACTGAAGGCCACGACGAAAAGGCGCTGGCTGGGGATTACAGCCAGGTCGAAGGCAAGTTGAAAGGCGAAAACTATTTGACCAAAACGATCAATCTGGCGCGCGAAAAACAAGTGCCGTCCGAATGCGCCGTGCTGGTTGTCGCCGGTCCGAAGATTCCATTGTTTCAGCCCGAAGTAGGGATGATTGGCCAATACCTGGATGGCGGCGGCAAGGCAATGCTCCTGCTCGATCCTGAAACGGATCCGCAACTTGATGAAGTGTTGAAGAAATGGAACGTTGTCATGGGCAATGATTATTTGCTCGATGTGAGTGGTATTGGGCAACAAGCCGGTTTCGGCCCGGCAGCGCCTCTGGTTTTCAATTACGGCACTCACCCGATCACAGATCGTTTTGGCCGCACACCGACGGTTTTTCCTGAAGCACGCTCGGTCAAAGTCGGCGAGGGAGCCGGTTCCGGCGTCAACGCAACAACGCTGTTGACCACATCCGAATATAGTTGGGGAGAAACTGAACTGAAGCCCGGCGTCGAACCGAAATTTGACGAAGGCAAAGACGCAAAAGGACCGGTTTCGCTTGGCGTGGTCGCCAGCAAAACAATGGGCGAAAACAAAGAAGCCCGTCTGATTGTCATTGGCGACTCGGATTTTGCCGCTAACCTCGCTTTTCGCCGTGCCCAGCGCAATGGCGATCTGTTCATGAATTCGATCAACTGGCTGGCGCAGGACGAAGACTTGATTTCGATTCGCCCGAAACAGGCCACCAATCGCAGTGTGACGATGAGCGGCGCTCAGGTAAACACATTCTGGTGGCTGGTCGTCGTCGTCCTGCCGCTGGGCATTCTCGGCATTGGGACTTTTATTTGGTGGAAACGGAAATAATCTCTTTCAAGTAGACAGAAGACAGTAGACAGTAGTTTTTAAGCCTATGCCTCAGAAGTTTCGATTTGGTCTTGATTGATCGCTAGCAATTATCAGTAAGGTTCATCGCTACTGTCTCCTGCCTTCTGTCTACTGTCTACTTTGAACTATGAAACGCAGCACTCTTTTACTTCTCCTGGCCGCTGTCGTGGGCGGCATTGCCATTTACTTTCTGGAAATCAAACCCGGTAAACCGCGTGATGAAGCGGAGACGCCGGAATCCAAAGAAGCCGTCAGCTTCAAACGCGAAGACATCACTGGAGTCACGGTCACGCGCGGCGGCGAAACCATCAGCCTGGAAAACGAAAACAACAAATGGCTGATTAAACAACCGACCGCTGCCAACGCCGATGATGCCGCGTTGAATTCGCTGATCGGCGATCTGGTCAGTGCGCGCATCGAACGCGATTTCGCCAATCCGTCTGCGGACGCGCTGAAGGAATACGGTCTGGATGCTCCCGTCGTGAAGCTGGAAGTCAGGTTGAAAGACGGCAAAACTCACAAGATCGAACTTGGCGGAAAAGACCCTCTCGGTTCGTCCGCGTATGCGCGGTTTGATGGTTCGTCAAATGTCGTGGTGATTCCGGCGGCGTTGCTGGCCAGTTCGGACAAACCGTTTAACGACTGGCTGGATCGTTCGTTGCTCGGCGTCACCGAATACGACGTGGCTTCGCTGAAACTGACCAACGAAAACGGCAGTCTGGAACTGACCAAAAAAGACGGCGAATGGGCAATCACCGCGCCATCGGCTTCTGCCGCCGAAAGCAGCGAAGTCAGCAGCTTGATTACCGATGTGACTTCAGCCAAATCCGAATCACTGGTCAACGAAGACACTTCAGATTTATCGAAGTTCGGCTTGAACAAAACCGCCATCTCCGTCACCGCACGATTGAACACCGGCGGAGAAAAAATCCTGCAAATCGGCTCTAAGGTGAACGACGCTTACTACGCAAAGACTTCTGACAATCCGAAGGTCATGAAGATTTTCGGAACGCTGTTCGAGACGTTGAACAATGCCAAATTCGCTTCGCTTCGCAGCAAGCAGTTTTACAAACTCAACCGAGACGAAATGACCCGGTTCGAAATCAAGAACGAAAACGGCAGGTTGGTGGCCGAAAAGAAAGACGATAAATGGATGGTCGTCGAACCGGCAGACAAGAAAGACAAGGAAGCGCAACCGTTCAAACTTTTCACGCCGTTTGAATCGAAAGCTTCGGACGTTCTGGACAAAGCGACAGCGGCGATTAGCGCCAAGTTCGCCAAACCGGCGGCTGAAATTCGTCTGACTGAAAAATCCGGCAAGACGACCGTCCTGAAAGTTTCACAAGCCGACGGCGACGACATTTACATCCGCGTCGAAGGCCGCCCGGAAATTTACAAGATGGGCAAGATGATGCTGGAAAGCTTCAACTACAAGATCGAAGACGCGATTCAGCAGTAATGTTCAGAGTACACGCTTCAGCGTGTCTGCGCGCTGAAGCGTGTACTCTGAACTGAGCCTCAGCAAGGCGCAAACGTAAACACCACCACGCCAATCACAAACCACAGCGCCGCATAAATCATTCCGTAACCGATAAACTCCCGGAAACTGACGCGAGCGATTCCTGCCACGATCATTGCCCAAAACGGCGTCGAAAGATTGCCCATGTGATCGCCTACGCTTAAAGCCAGCATCCCGCGTTGAACCGATACGCCGACGGCCATTGCCGCTTTGGAAGTCACGAAGCCCTGAATCGCCCACTGCCCTCCGCTCGAAGGCACAAAAAACGAAACGACAGTTCCGGCGATGGCCGCCATCAGCGGAAACGTGTACGGCGTCGAAACCGCGGCGATGATTCCAGCCAGCTTTTCGCCAAGTGTTGTGTGTTGAATCAATCCGGCGACTCCGGCGTACAGGTGATAAATCACGACCACCGGCCAGGCGGACAAAATTGCATGTTGCAAAGCCTTGGTGAAGCGATAAACATTTCGATGCAGCAAAAAGGCTAGCAGCAGGAAAATCGCGTTCAGCGAATTGATGTCCAGGCTGGCTCGTTTGGTGATGAAGTGATACCAAAGCCACGCGGCCACAGCCAGACAAAAAACCAAAGTGATGAACGAACTGCGTTCCAATCGTTCGGAGAAATTATCTGGCTGGGTTTCATCGGCAACGGCAGGCTCCGCCAGTTTATTGGCTTCAGGGAAAGCCGACAGCGGACGACGGTTTTTCGGCATCAACCAGCAACCGACAGCCAGCAACGCCAGCATGAACACGACTTCGTGAATGATCGCCGCTGGCGACCAGATCGTAGTGCTCAGTGGAATGACGCCGATCAGGTCTTTCAGAAAGTGGCCTTCGGTCGCCATCAACAGCGGCGCGCTGGCTGACAATCCGAATTGCCAAACTGCGTTCGCTGCCCAAACCGTCGCCAGCAGAAACAGAAAGTCCACTTCGATCTTTTTGCGTTCGGCTTCGCGCGCGAAGTAAATCGAAATGATCGGCCCCAGCGCCACGCCCAAGCCCCAGTAAAAATACGATAGCAACCCATTGAGCAACACCGCGCCGATGACGACTTGATTGGTGGTTTTAGGCATTCGAGCCAGAAAAGCTACCAGCTTCCGAAATAACGAACTTTGCCCAACTACCGAACTGAGCGTGATGATGAGCGTCATCTGCATGGTGAACGGCAACAACATCCACAGCCCGCGATACCAGGCGTCCATCGTCGTCGAAAACGAATTGCCGACAACGATTGCGGCAACAAACAGCACCACCAACAAGAAAATAGCTGCGGTGATGGCGTCCGGCACAATTCGCCCCATCACGCGCGCAAAGCGATCAGCCCACGATTCCTGAATCATTCTGTTTGGTTCCTTTTGGTTTGAGTTTGAGGTCTGAATTCGTCGGCGGATTCTTGAACAAGCCGAACGGAAAGACAATACTGCGCGCGTCACAAACCGCTTCACTAAATCAAATTGCACAAGGAGACTCGATGAATCGCCGAGATGTTTTAAAGACCGGGCTGGCTGTTGGCATTGCTGGAACTGCGGAAATCAACGCTTCTGCAGCCGAAGCGAATCACTTTTACGAACTGCGAACCTATCAACTGCGAAACGACATTCAACCCGCGAAGATCAACGATTTCTTTCAAAGCCATTTTTTGCCACGAATGCAAAAACTCGGCGTTGGCCCGGTTGGATGCTTCAACGTGGTTTCGGGACAGTTCACTCCGGCGCTGATTGTGCTGGTGGATTACAAATCGCTGGCCGAGATGCAGGCGACCATGGCCGCCAGCAGCGATAAAGAATTTCTGGCGGCTTGGCGCGCATTTGAGACATCGGCGGACATGCCGTATGTGCGTTACGAATCCGCAGTGCTGAAAGCTTTCGACGCGCATCCAAAAGTCGAATTGCCATCACCCGCCGACAAACAAGCCGACAAACAGCCGCCGCGCTTGTTTGAACTTCGCACGTACGAATCGCGCAACGCCGTCACGCTTCGGAACAAGGTGGACATGTTCAATCAGGAAGAGATCAGGATTTTTCGCGCTTGCGGAATTCAGCCGGTCTTTTTTGGCGAAGGCGTGATCGGCACTCGGCTGCCGTCGCTGACGTACATGGTTGGGTATGAAAACATGGCTGCGCGCGATAAAGCCTGGGACACATTTCGCGCCAATCCCGACTGGGCGCGCGTCAAAACCAAACCCGGCTGGACCGATCCCGAAACTGTGTCGAACATCCACGCTTCGTTTTTGCGCCCCACCGGTTATTCGCAAATCAGGTGAATCGCGGATAGAAACGCCTCTGCTCTAAACCAGACCAAGCTACATTGAGCATCATAATCAAAACAGGATGAACAAGATTTTCGACAGGATTTACATGACCATCAAACGGTTGAACCGATTCGGCCAATTCTGAATCTTGCTCATCCTGAGAAAAATCATGTTCATCCTGTTTCAAAGTTTTTTGTTTGGAGCAATTACTGCGCGAGGTCTTCAAAGTCTTCGAAGCTCGGCAGTTCGTTCAAATCCTTCAGGCCGAACTGAATCAAAAACTCTTTTGACGTGCCGTAGAGCATCGGTTTGCCGACGGTTTCTTTGCGGCCTTTGGTGACGATCAAGCGTTTTTCCAGCAGAGTTTTGATCGCCGACGACGAACTGACGCCGCGAATTTCCAGAATCTCCGGGATCGTGATCGGTTGTTTGTAGGCGATGACCGCCAACGTTTCCAGCGCAGGCAGAGACAGCCGAGCCGACGGGCGGGATTTCAGATACTTGCGGATGAATTCGTGGTTTTGCGGGCGAGTGGAAATGCGCCAACCTCCGGCGATTTCTCGAATGTCCAAACCGCTGTTGCGAGCTTCGTAATCGGCGACCAGTTCATCCAATGTGGCTTGAACATCTTCTTCGGGAACATCGCCCAGAACTTTGCAAAGCTGTTTGAGCGGCAGCGGTTCGTCGGCGACGAACAACAGAGCTTCGATGACCGGCTTTAACTCTTCGCGTGTCGCGGTGATTTGATCTTCCGCGTTGTCGTTGTCGTCGGCGTTTTCGTTGGCGAATGAAACTTCTTCCGACGCGGTTTCGGCATCTTCGGCGGTGTCGGCCAACTCCAGTTCCGCAGGGAATTCGTCTTCCGCCGCAGGCTCTTCAATCGCTTCTGCTTCAGCGATCAGTTCTTCGATCAACTCGTCGTTTGGCTCTTCTTTGATTTCTATGTCTTGAATCTCTTCGTTCATAACTCGTCATTTGTCAGGTGGGACAATTTTTCAAATTGTCCCACGCTCGCTTCTGTGGTGATTTGCTGTGCATGCGCAAGCGAATCGAAAGCAGGTTCGCTTTTCTCGTTAAGCAGGTCTTCGGACGGATGGGACAATTTGGAAACTTGTCCCACATCTTCCAGATCGAAGATCGGCAGAGTGCGTTTGCGAGCAAAGATTTCGCCGAACAATTCACGCTGCGTCAGGTGAATTTTGAATTCTTTGACCAGTTCCAGAAAAGCCAGAAAGGTCAGAATCAATTCGCGTTTAGTGCGCGACTGTTCAAAGATTTCGCGGACGTTGATTTCTTCGCCGTTTTCCAGCCGGGCGTTTATCTGAGCCAGTTTCTGCGCCATCGTGACTTCTTCGCGCTGGATTTCCATCTGCGCTTCGGATTCCAGGCGCTTCAGGATGTCGCGTAACACGCGCATCAGGTCGAACACCGTGGCGGAAACTTCCGGGTTGTTTTTGTCCGTTTCCATCTCTCCGCGCGTGAAGCTGGCCGATTCGATTTCGGCGCGCGAATGCAGCATCTGCGCCGCCGATTTGAACTTTTGATATTCCAACAGCCGCTCAATTAGTTCGGCGCGCGGGTCTTCGTTCAAATCTTCTTCGCCTTCGATCTTCGGCGCGGGCGGCAACAGCATCTTCGATTTGATGTAAATCAGAGTCGCCGCCGTCACCAGAAAATCTCCGGCAATGGAAATGTCCAGTTCGCGCATCAGGTTCAGGTATTCCAGATACTGTTCCGTGATGCGAGCAATCGGAATGTCTTTGATCTCGATTTCGTCTTTTTTGATTAGGTACAGCAGCAAGTCCATCGGGCCTTCAAACATTTCCAGTTTGACCCGATAACTGTCGCGGCGCTCGTCTTCACTTTGCTCAGGTGTTTCTTCCAGCAACGCGGCGGCTTTCTTTTTGGTTTTCGTTTCTGTCATTGATTTTCCAACCGCTTTTAACTGGTCGCGGCATTGATTCATCATCGGGCGCGGCTCTGCTCCGCAGCCAAATTCACCGCCCAACTATGAACTTCATGCGCCAGCAGGCTGCCAGCGTCGGCGATGTTCAGCCAAAACAGTTCGTGCTCCGGCTCGTTGTCGAGCAGCGCGCCGAACTGCGATTCAAAATAAGAGCATTGAAACTCCCAGTTCCTGCCGTTTTCGTTGGTGAAGTATTGGAGAGCACTGCCGAGAAATTGACCGATGACAACTTCGCGGGCGCATTCTTCGCGCACCTCGCGCGTCAAAGCTTCTACGGGGGATTCGCCCGGATCAATGCCGCCGCCTGGCAGTAAATAAGTATCGCGCCAGCCGACCGCCGCAAACTGTCCGTGCCCGTTGAAGATAATCGCGTAAGCGCCGGGACGTGGGCGATACTCCACTTCCGGGTTGTGTTTTCCGAATTTCAATTGCACGAATTTATTCCCAGGCGATGTTCATCGCGCGGCGGACTTCGCTCATCACGCGACCGGCTTCTTCGCGTGCGCGTTTGGAGCCTTCCAGAATAATGTCGCGGACTTCGTCCTGATGTTCGCGGTAATAATTGACGCGCTCCGTGATCGGCGACAGATAATCAATCATCGCCTGAGCTAGCGCCTTTTTGCGATCCACGCAACCGATGCGAGCGTTGCGGCAATCGTCATCGAACTGATCGGCGACTCCGGCAGCAACGAACATTCGGTGCATCTGGCACACGTCGCAGTTTTCCGGGTGGCCGGGATCAACTTTTTTGACGCGCGTCCGGTCGGTAATCATCTGGCGAACTTTGGCCTGGATCACATCGGGCGGATCGGAAAGCTCAATCGTGTTGCCGTAACTTTTCGACATCTTGCGGCCGTCGGTTCCGGTCAGTTTCGGCGAAGCTGTCAGCAAGGCTTCCGGTTCAGGGAAGACTTCGCCGTAAAAGTTGTTGAAGCGGCGAACGATTTCGCGCGTCAGTTCGACGTGAGCGACTTGATCCTGGCCGACCGGCACGTAATGAGCTTTGTACATGCAAATGTCCGCCGCTTGCAGCACCGGGTAGCCCAGAAAAGCGTAATTGCCCAAATCCTTGTCGGTGATGTTTTCGCGCTGTTCTTTGTATGTCGGAACTCGTTCCAGCCAGCCCAGCGGAGTCACTGCCGAAAAGTAAATGTGCAACTCGGCGTGTTCGGGAACCAGCGATTGAACGAAGATCGTCGCTTTGTTCGGATCAAGTCCGGCAGCCAGCCAGTCTGTCACCATCAACACGGTGTTTTCGTTGATCTTCGACGTGTCGGCGTAATCCGAAGTCAGCGCGTGCCAGTCGGCCACGAAGTGAAAGCTTTCGTAGCTGTCTTGCAGCTTGACCCAGTTTTTCAGCGCGCCTTCGTAATTGCCCAGGTGCAATTTCCCGGTCGGGCGCATTCCACTAACGATTCGTTTCATAGCTTGATAAAGATGGCAGGAAGAATATGACCCTGGTTAGAGTCTGATCAGGTATTCGACAAATTGAAAAATCGGAAGCATCAAGGCGCTGATAAAGCCAACCTGCATCAGCAAAAATAGGACAATGAAGCCTGACCAGTCCGGTATTTGCGAATACGATTCGGCGATGGAGTCCGGCAGAAGATTCATCAGGATTTTGCTGCCATCAAGCGGCGGAACCGGGATCATATTGAAGACCGCCAGAATGATATTGAGTTGAATTCCAGTCCGCACTACGGCAGCAATTGGATCGGCCATATCGCCGAGCGAATTGACCAGTGAAGTTTGAAAAACACCCTTTGCCAGAACCAGAAAGATTATGACCAGCAAGACATTGCTCAATGGGCCAGCGGCGGCAATCAGGATTTCGCCCCACTTGCGATCACGCAAATTCAGCGGGTTGTAAGGCACTGGTTTTGCCCAGCCAAACAGCCAGGCTCCGGTGGTGTAAGCAATCAGCGGGAACAGAATCGTCCCAATCGGATCAATGTGTGGAATCGGGTTCAGCGTCACTCGACCAAGGTATCTGGCCGTAGGGTCGCCGACCCGCTCCGCCATCCAGGCGTGAGCGCATTCGTGAACGGTCAACGACAGCAAAAAAACTACAAACCAAATGATAAGGTTGCCAATATATGAACCGTCCAAAGTTGTTGCTCCTGTGGAAATCAGATGGGGTTAAACGAGCAGGCAAAGTAGCACGCGGTTTGAAACACTGTCAATTTTGCGTTTAGTCGCCGACAACGACCTCCAGCCGGATGGCTCGGCGGACGATTTCGCGCGACGAAACCAGCGTCGCTCCGCGTTCGATAGCTAGTTCATAAACTTTGCCGGTCAGGTCGTAATGCGGAATGGATTTCATCTGAAACCATTCGCGCCGCAATCCCAAACTGTCAGCAAATTCGTGCAGTTCATCCAGCGAAGTGTCGGAAACCAGATGCCCGCATCGCTGATACCAGTATCGGAACGGGCCACGCGCTCCGTTTTGAAAAGAATCAATCAGAATTGCCATAGCACTATTTGCTATCACCTCTACCTTCTTGGTCGAACTCGCTTACACCTTTGCGGCAGGTTTTGATTTGGCTTTGTTTTTTTTCTGCTGAATGGCGTTTTCGGATTTGGCCTTTTTGACTGGCCTGGCTTTTTTCTCCGCTTTGCTGGTTTCTGCCTCATTCATTTTGAGTTGCAAGGCTTCCAGAAACGCGATGGTACGTTGCAACTGCTTCTCGAATTTTTCATCATCCAACTTGCGGCGCGATTTTTTGACGACTTTTTTCACGCGCCCAACCAGAGCGTCAACGTTTTTCGCTTTCGGTTCTTTTTTGGGTTTCGATTCTTTATCTTGAGTGGTTTTTTCCTGTGTCTTCGCCATAGAGATTCCTTTCATGATTTCTGATTTTCTAACTCCGCCACCGTTCGTCTGATTTGATCCAGATGCTTTGCCGTATGAGCAACGTAATCTTCGACCAATTGCCGCAACGACAGCACGCCATATTTGTCGTGAGCGCCAGACAGATTCCACCAGTCGGCGGGAAGCCCGGAAAGCAACTCAGCGTTTTCGCGGCGGAGCAATGCGAATCTTGCAGTGACGGTTTCGATCTTGCGGTGTTGATAGCTCAACCGGTTTGCCCAAACTTCCTGTTGGTAGCCGAATAGGTTGGCGCGGTCCTGAGTGATGATTCGCCGTAATCGAACAGACGCCAGCAACTCTGCGTCGGCTAAGTGGCCAACGATCTGCACTGCCGACCAGCGAGTTTCGCCCGGTTGCCGAATTGCAATGTTTGCGGCAATTGTCGCCACCAGTCGCTCCAGCTCGCTTGCCTGAGCCGCGTAACTTGTTGTCAGAATTTCCGTTGATTGCATTCGCGCGGCAGTATAAGCCAGCCGAACGGCGAGTGTCACGGTTTGACGCTTTCAAACAGCCTGCCTATGATCGCCGCTCTTCATTATCATCAAACAACAGGAGCAGGAACATGTCAGAGGCAAGAATTGAAGTTTTCAAAAAGATGCTTGACGCCGATCCGGCGAACACCACGGTTCGGTTCGGGCTGGCCAATGAATTGTTGAAACTGGAACGCTTTGCCGAAGCCGCCACAGAATTACAAACCTATCTCGGTCAGGCCAACGACCAGGGCAATGCTTACGGAAAGCTGGGGCAGGCTTTGGAACGATTGGGCAAATTCGAAGAAGCGCGGCAAACGTATCAGCAGGGAATCGAAGCCGCCAACCGACATGGGCATCCGGGGATGGCGCAGGATTTCCAGATGGCTTTGGACGATTTGCCCTGACAAACTTTGGGCGATTAAACACTTTAACCATAGGCAAAAAGAGCAGGCGACCGGAGCCTGCTCTTTTTTTGCAAAAATTTTCAGTTTTCGTGAGGGGATTTTTCGTCGGTTTACGGTCTTATGGATGAGCGAAAGAAAACGGGCGCTTTTGGGAACGACGCAAGGCGAAGGAAGCGGTCACCATGCCTTTCGGGAAGTCTCTCATCAGCGACGCTCGTCAAGGAATTTGGACGGAAGCGCCTGTCTTACTTTTTTTAGCGTGTGTGAGGTTCGCAGTCAGTTTTTTGCTTTACCCCACAGTTTCCGGCAACAGCCACACCAAGGTTTGAGATAAGGCTGAAATCTTGGGTTGACCGCGTGGCTGTCGCCGGAAACTTACTTCCCCAAAGTTTCGTCCACAGCCAATGGAACGAAATCGGCCAGCCACTTCCTAAAACCATGTAAGTGACAACAGAAGTGGTAGGCCTCAGCCTGTCTGCGAATGGATTTACCACCAACCCAAAATCTTCCACCAAACCATTCCCACAACAGTCCAGATCAAAATGTTCGGCGCGGTTGCGATCAAACCAATCTGCCACCATTTTTGCTGAGAGACATATCCTGCGCCGAAATAAATGGGGCCAGGAGTCGTTCCGTAATGCGTCAATCCCGCCGAAAGGTTTGAAAAATACGCCAGCACTACAACCGATAAAATCGGAGGCGCTCCGGCAGCGATGACTACGATCAGGAAAGGCAGGTACATCGCCAAAGCATGAGCCGTGATGCTGGCAAAAGCGTAATGCGCGTAAAAGTAAATCAACGCCAACACAGCCAGAGCCGCCCACCATTTCCAACCGCCGGTCATTTGAGCGGCGAATTCCGCGAACTTTTTGGTGATGCCGGTTTCGCCCAAGGCTTCTGCCATTCGCACCATTCCGCCGTACCAGATGAACACATCCCAGGCGGCGGTTTCGTTCATCAGGTCTTTCCAGTCCAACACGCTGAATACCAGCAAAATGCAGATGCCAATCAGCGCGACAACGGAATAATCAATCGAATGCCAACGACCGGTTGTCGCCCACAACATGCCAACCAGCGCAAAAACTGCCAACATCATTTTTTCGTGAAATGATGTTGCGCCCATTTTGCCTAGTTCGCGGACTGCAAAATCTTTGGCTTCCGGCGTGTGAGTGATTTCCGGCGTGAAGATTCGATAGAGCAGCAGACCAGTGACAACAATGGCAATAACGCCAGGAACGATTCCGCCCAACATCCAGGTCGTGTAATTCAGATCGAATCCGGTTTGCTGTTTGGCCAGCCGCTGAATGACCAGATTGCCCGCTTGGCCGGTCAAAAAAGTCGCGCAAATGATGACTTCGCATTGATAAACGAAAGTCATCAGAAACGCTCCCAGCTTGTTGGCCGTTTCTCCGGGGCGCGAATCGTATTCTTCCGCAAGGCTTTTGGTGATCGGAAACGTGATGCCTCCGCAGCGAGCGCCATTCGATGGAATCACCGTCGCCAGCAGAAAATCCGTTCCGACCAAAGCATAACCCAGCCCAATCGAGCGTTTGCCGAACTGGCGAATGAACAGCAGCGCAATGCGTCGCCCCAAGCCGGTTTTTATCATTCCACGCGAAATGAAAAACGCTGCCAGCACCAGCCAGACTACGGGGTCGGCATAACCGGCAAGCGCCGATTTCAATCGCAAAGTTTCCAGCGCCTTCGGATCAGTCGTCGCTTTGGCCAGAGCTTCGCTGACCGGCATTGATTTGGTCAGCATCAACGTGGCAATGCCGAGCAGCACCATTGCTCCGCCGGGAACCGGACGCACAATCGAACCGACAATGGTCGCGGCGAAAATTGCCAGCAATCGCCAAGATTGCGGCGTTATACCTTCGGGCGGTGGAGCCAGGTAAATGGCTACGCCCGCCAGAATCGTGATCGCCCAGCGAAGCGCCAGACTGCGTAATTCGGCCTGACGATTGGTAGAGGAGTTTGTCTCCATTTGTGATGTTCAGCCTTGTTGATGGAATTTGAATCAGAAGTTGAAGCGGCGCGGATACTAGCATCGGCTTGGCGGCGGCTCAAGATTTGGCGCGCCAACGTACGCCAGACGCCATTTTCCATGAAGGTGATTTAACGGAACTTTTTGCCAACCGAGTGGCCATTATCAACGTCAAAGCCGTTGCTGATCGTCTATAATTTGACTGCCACGACAGTTAAACAACAAAAGCAGGCTAAAAGGGGGAAGAGATGATGAAACAGTTTTTCCGTAAAACCACTGCACTCGCTCTGACCGGGATGCTCGTGGTTACGCCAGTTCTTGCTCAGGACAAATCGAAACTCAAACCGCTGGAAGAAAAAAACGATCCGACGTTGATTGGCAAACGCGACATCAACAAAGGAAGCATTTCGTTTTACTCCCTTGACCGCGAAGTCGCGCTTGGCCGCCAGATGGCCAACGAAATTGATCGAAGCACTCCTCTCGTTACCGATCCGGTCATTAACGAGTTCATCAATCGCATCGCACAAAACATCGTGCTGCATTCCGACGCCAAGGTTCCGTTCACGGTCAAAGTCATTGACGCTCAGGAAGTGAACGCCTTCGCCTTGCCGGGCGGATTCTTGTACGTCAATCGTGGCTTGCTGGAAGCCGCCGAAAATGAAGCCGAAGTTGCAGGCGTGATGGCTCACGAAATCGCGCACGTCACGGCGCGACATGGCATTGAGCAAGCGTCGAAAGGCCAGTTGTTGCAATTCGGTTCGATCCCGCTGATTTTTCTGGGTGGGTTGGGTGGTTATGTCATTCAACAAGTCGCCGGAATCGCTTTGCCGCTGACGTTTTTGAAGTTTTCACGCGGCGCGGAAAAAGAAGCCGACCGACTTGGCGCGCAGTACATGTGGGCTTCTGGGTATGACCCGAATGCGCTGATTACGTTTTTCGAAAAGCTGCAAGCGCAGGAAAAACGCAAACCGGGCACGCTGGAAAAAATCTTCAGTACGCATCCGATGACCGGCGACCGCATTACTGAAGTCCGCGGATTGATCGAACGTTTCCCGGATCGCGGTGAGTATCAACTCAGCAGTTCTGAGTTCAAAGATGTGAAATCGCGTTTGATGGCTTCCAGACCGAAGCCCGTCAATTCGCGCGACGACAAACGCCCGACACTCAAACGACGGCCTCAAACCGACAATGGCGATGGCAGCGTGAGCGATTCCAGCGACAATGGCACGCCTGATCGTCCAGTGTTGAAACGCCGCGATTCTTCAACTGAGAGCGAATCAACTTCTTCGTCGCAGTCTTCCGAAGAGGGGCGTCCGGTGTTGAAGCGAAGGGAAAATTCTGCCGATCCGCAAGCTTCCGGCAGCGAATCTTCTTCGTCATCTTCTTCCGGCGAAGGTCGCCCGGTGCTGAAACGCCGCGAAGGGGCGGAAGCCGCTGAATCGCCTGCTGCGACAAAACCGGAATCTACATCTTCATCGGCTGGGTCAACTGCTGAAGCGCCGGATCGTCCAAAGTTGAAAAAGAACAACGAAACGAATGATTCAACCGGAGAGAACAAAACCGGTCAGGCTTCGGGCAGTTCAAGCAGTTCACAAGCCAAACCACCGACCAAGCCATAACAACTGCCATAACAACTGATTGAAGGCAAAAACAATAGCGGCTGATTCTTTACTCGGAAGAATCAGCCGCTGTTGTTTTTAGTCACTGATGTTACGCGCTAAGGAAATTGGCATTTGGCTTGACTAGGTTTTCGTCCCGATAGGGACGGCTGAAATTAGCCCGGCAGTTCACTGCCGGGAAAAGGCGCGAATGAATCCGCGTCCTGTAGGGACGCTTGAATCTCC
>JANRKX010000050.1:0-19043 GCA_033763255.1 Acidobacteriota bacterium
ATAAGTGACTGCAATATCGGCTTTCGTTGACAAGATAAATCCTTCCCATCAGAGATTGTTTTACAACTCGGCAATTTCGCCTTGCTCGAAAAGCTGCTTCATCTTACGGCGTTGCAGCTTTCCGCTGGTCGTTCTCGACAATGTTCCAACCGGAGCAAGCACAACACGATAAACTTCCAAACCAACTGTTTCAAGAATTTTGACGCGTATTTCCCGGCGCAGAGCTTCGGCATCGCGCGCATCGGATTCGGCAATTATCACCAAACGTTCTTCGTCGCCTTCGTTGATGCTGAAGGCGGCGACGTTGCCTCGTTTGATGCCGGGCAAATCGCGCACAGCCCATTCAATGTCTTGCGGATAATAATTTGCGCCGCGAATGATGATGAGTTCTTTACCGCGTCCGCAAACGAACAACTGCCCGTCAGCCAGATAACCCAGATCGCCCGTGTGCAAAAATCCATTGCGCCAGGTTGCGGCGGTTGCTTCGGTGTTTTGAAAATAACCTTTGGTGACGCTGGGGCCGCTGAAAACGATTTCGCCGACTTCGCGCTCCGGCAAATTCCCGCCGCCTTCGTTGACGATGGCCAGTTGATGATCGGCCAGCGGAAACCCGCAAGAGACAAATTCACGGCCATTGTCGTCAATTGCCGGAACGGCTTTGCCCAGCTTGAGTTCTTCGGCGTTGATGAACTCCGTGCGAATCGGCGCTCCGGGCGTGTGCAGTGTAATCGCCAACGTGGATTCGGCCATGCCGTAACTCGGCAAAAACGCTTCGGCGCGAAATCCCGCCGGAGCCAGTCGTTCGGCAAAACTTCTCAGCGTTGTGGCTTGAATTGGTTCGGCTCCGCATCCGGCAATTCGCACACAACTCAAATCCAGGTTTTCCAGATCGGAATCGCGCAATCGTTTGACGACCTGGGCGTAAGCGAAATTTGGCGCGTAAGTGATCGTCCCGCGATATTTGTGCAGCGTCTTCAGCCAGATGCGCGGATCGCGCGCGAATGAACTGGTCGCCAGCACGACCACCGGCCCAATGTATACCAACGGCCCAAGAATAAATCCGATCAATCCCATGTCGTGATACAGCGGCAACCAACTGACGCCCACGTCTTCGGAGCCGGGATTCATGCCGCGCCCGCCCATAAACCCGCGCATGTTTGCCATCAGGTTGGCGTGCGAAACCATCACTCCGCGCGGCAACGTGGTGCTGCCGGAGGTGTACTGCAAAAAACAAATGTCTTCAGATTGAATGGATGGCGGATCGAATGGCGGAGCAGGTTCGGCAAAAGCCGTTTCCATCGTCAGCAAGCACGTTTCGCCGTTGGCGCGCTCCAGAATCTGTTCGGCAAAAGGTTTCGATGCTTCGGTTGTCAGCAAAACTTTTGCTTGAGCATCTTGAACAATGCGAGCCGCCGCCGGAGCCAGCGTTTCGCTGCCTTTGGCCATCATCGGCGGAGAAATCGGCGCGGGTATGATTCCAGCCATCACGCAGCCCAGAAAGCTCATGACAAATTCATGCGCTTCGCTGGTCATCAACACCAGCCGGTCGCCTTTGTTCAATCCGAAGTTAGTCAGGTGAGCCGCACGCAGTTTGGCCTCTGCGTACAACTGGCGATAGGTGAAACAAAGCTCTTCAGCGCCAAAGCCAATAAAACGCATCCACGAATCCGGCGCGTCAGGAATTTTCTCCAGCGCCTCCGCCAGAGTTTTGGCCGTGAAATTCCCTAAACGTGAATCTTCCGCTACGCGATGCAGCATAAGCTTACGGTGAACAAATTGTTGATGTTGAAAGATGTACCCCTGAAACCGCGCGGATTCTACTTTCGCTGTATTGGCCAGTCAATTTCATTGCCAAAAATTTCGGTCGAGCGTGCGAAATTGAACGGCTTCGGAAATGTATTCGTCAGCGATTTGTTCGGCGCCTGCCAAGTCGGCAATCGTGCGGCTGACTTTCAAAATTCGATCATAAGCGCGCGCCGACAAACCATATTTGTTGATGGCGCGTTCCAGCAAAGACTGTGAGCCGGGCGACAACTGGCAATACTTGCGAATCAGTCGCGGAGTCATTTGCGCGTTGGAAAACACGTGCTCTCCGACAAATCGTCGCTGTTGAATCGCTCTGGCCTGATTCACGCGCTGGCGAATTTCGGCGGAACCTTCGCCAGCTTCTTTGGCCGAAAGCTCGCTGACCTTCACCGCCGGAACGTCAATGTGAATATCAATTCTGTCCAGCAACGGCCCGGAGATTTTTGAAATGTAGCGTTGAATCTGCGGCGGCGAACATTTGCATTCGCGTGTCGGGTCGTTGAAATACCCGCAAGGGCAAGGATTCATCGCCGCCACCAGCATAAAGCCAGCCGGAAAAGTCAGCGACATCGAAGCCCGGCTGATCGTCACGCGCTGATCTTCCAGCGGCTGGCGCAGCACTTCCAGCACGTTGCGTTCAAATTCCGGCAGTTCGTCCAGAAACAGCACGCCGTTGTGCGCCAGACTGACTTCGCCGGGTTTGGGAATGGCTCCGCCGCCGATCAAGCCCGCATCGCTGATGGTGTGGTGAGGCGAACGAAATGGCCGGGTGGTCAACAAACCGCGCGCGTCGGTGAATCCGGCGACGCTGTGAATTTTCGTCGTTTCCAGAGCTTCTTCAAACGTGATCGGCGGCAAAATCGAAGGAATGCGTTTCGACAACATGGATTTGCCGGAGCCGGGCGGGCCAACCAGAAGAATGTTGTGCCCGCCTGCGGTGGCAATTTCGATGGCGCGTTTGGCGTGCATCTGGCCGCGCACTTCACGGAAATCCACAGGGTAACGATCTGCTTCGTTCAGCATCTCTTCGACATCCAGCGTCATCGGTGCTGGCATTTCAGGCAGATTGAGCAGCGTCACGACTTCGCGTAAATCGCCGACCGGATACACATCCAATCCGGCGACGACGGCGGCTTCGCGGGCGTTTTCCACCGGCAGCAACAATCGCTTCAAGCCTTTTTTCTTCGCCGCGACGGCAATCGGCAAAGCGCCGCGAACCGGACGCACACGACCATCCAGCGCCAGTTCGCCAATCAACAAAGTGTCGCTCAAATCTTCGCGCTGCAATTCGCCATTGGCTCCGAGAATGCCGATGGCAATGGGCAGGTCGAATGCCGAACCTTCTTTTTTCACATCCGCCGGAGCCAGATTGATCGTGATTTTGTAAACCGGAAAAAAGAAACGGCTGTTGTTGATGGCGGCTCGAATGCGTTCGCGGCTTTCGCGCACGGCCAGATCGGGCAATCCGACGACGATCACGGCAGGCTGTTCGTTCATTGAATCGCCTGCGCGCGGCGTCAAATCCACTTCGACTTCGACCAGTTCGGCGTCAATTCCATACACAGCGGCGCTGAGCGTTTTGAAAAGCAAGATAGACCTCCCCCAGAAACACAAGCGGACTGCTTGTGAGAACTTATGGGGTGGCGGCGCGCATCATAACGACAAAGCCTGAGAACGACAAAAGCAACGACCGAAGAATTTCGCCAACTTTTTTCTGCCGTGGTGAGGGAAAGCCGACTTTTGTAAGAACTCAATCTCCCCAGCACGAAGTGGATCCCCAGGTTTCCGTGACCGCCCTCTTGACGCGCGCTGTCTCCTTTCACCCCGAAAGGCTCGACGTGTGCCAACGCCCGTTGCTTCCACGCCAATGTTTGGCTTCACCTTATTAGGCGCTTATGTAGTAACGGTGGAGCTGAAAGCGAAGACGTTGAAACCAGTCGGTGGATGGAGTGGGTTGGGATGAAGTAAGGCAGCCTGAAGGCTGAACTCTGAACAAAAACAAAAGGCGCATCGCACGCAAGAAAAGGAGGGAAACTTTACGTGGGATGCGCCTTTTGGATAACGCTCGAAGGCTTTAACGGCCTGAGCGGATCGGAACTTTAATAACTTGCCCGGCTCTCAGCTTGGCCGAAGCACTCAACCGATTCAGCGTAGCAATGTCACGAACCGAAGTGTTGTAACGTCCGGCAATATCACCCAGCGATTCGCCTGCGCGGACTTTGTAGCTGACGACTTTGGCCGTGCCGCCACGAACAGGCGAAACCGCTGTCGGGGTCTCCAACGATCCGCCGCGAGTCAGCGCCACTGTGCGAACATTGCCACCGGCAGGAATGATTACTTTCTGACCGGCTTTGATGACGCCGCCGTTGACCTGTTCAATGGCCGCTGCTGAAACACCTGTTTTGCGGCTGATTGAATCGAAATCGTCACTCGCCTGAGCCGTCAGCATGCGCCAACTTGCACGTTTTTCCACCGGGACGCGCATCAACGCCGCTTGCAGCACACGACCTTTGCCGGTTGGCACTCGCAACAGATGTTCGACTCCCGGAGGCGTCACGCCGCGTTTCAATTCAGGATTGAGCGCCTGCAAGTAATCAAACGACACATCAACGGCATCGGCCACCAAATGCAGATCGGTCATGTTGTTCAGCTTGACGTAATCGTAAGTCAGCGGGGCTTCGGGTTTGATGTTCGCAAAACCGTACTGTTCAGGATTCTTGGCGATGATGATCGTCGCCAGAATGTTCGGCACGTAATTGCGCGTTTCCTGCGGAATCAACCCGCGCTGGTAAATTTCCCAAAAATCCGCGTAACCCGAACGAGCAATCGCCGAATCAATACGGCCTTCGCCGGAGTTGTAAGCAGCCATCGCCAATTCCCAGTTTCCGTCGTAACGATTGGCCAACCATCTCAAATACCGAGCCGACGCGCGCGTGGCTTTTTCAAAGCTGGAGCGTTCGTCCACGTAATAGTTCTGGTTCAAACCATATCGCGCGCCGGTTCCTGGAATGAACTGCCACAATCCAACCGCCGCCGCCCACGAACGAGCCACCGGCGACCATGCGCTTTCCACCTGACCGAGCCAGGCAATGTCTTGCGGCACGCCTTCTTCCTTGAAGATTTTGCGCGCCATCGTCATGAACCGACCGGAACGACGCAAACCGTTTTCCATCGTCGCGCGGCCACGTCCCTGATAATAGTTGATGAAACTTTGAATCAGCCCGTTTGGCTTAAAGTTGAAATCCAGCTTGGCCTGAGTCACCGCCGATTCGACCTGCTGTTCGTTGGCGTTCTGAGTTTCGTCCTGAGTCAGTTTGATTTTGGCCAGTTCGTCCAACGGCGAAGGCGTAAAGGTTTGTTGGCCAAATCCGCCGCGGTCGGCTGGTTGTTGATCTTTCTTTTCTTTGTCTGATTGGGATTTCTGGCCGGCCTGGCCAGTTTGACCGGTCTGTTGAAGCTCTTCGCTGAAAGCGGCGGCAGTGTTGGTCGAAGGCATCGCCGTCAGCAAAGTCATCTGGCGGCGGAACACATTGTCCACCAATGCCTGATAGTGCTGCTGAAGACGCGAATCGCTGCGAACGTCAATTCCCGATTCCAGCACGATGTCCAACGCGCGGTCGTATTCGCGCCGCGCTTTTTCAAAATTTCCGTCCTTGAAATTGACTTCAGCGGACTGGAAATAATTTGTCGAACGATCAATCACCCGCTGAATTTCAGTCGAGCGATGGTCAATAGTAAGATCGGTTCCGTTTGATGACGCCCCGCGCCCTTGAGCATAAGAATCAATAAACAGGCACGGGGTTAGGGCTAACGAGAGGAAACTTGCGGATAAAAGACCACCCTTCATCCCACGGGGCAGCTTTCCGTTGCTAAAAATACTCATCGAATTCTTTTCCTCCAAAACTTGGTTCATACCCAGCAATGATATTTTCTGACTTCTTTGTGAGCCAGTCGGCAATCTTTTGTTATTCAGCGTTGGGGTCAAATGGTAGGCGGAAACGCTTTTCAAACTGCCAAACAACGGCGCGGATTGTAACTTTTACACTCTCAGCGAGTCAAACTGGATTTCCAGAGTACATTTTGCCGACTGGAACTTGGTCAAACCAGACTTCTGAACCGCCGATTGACAGCTTTACACCCCCAAAGCTATAAGTCCGGGCGATGAAATCACCTTCCAGATTGGCTTTCTTGGCTCAGTTCGTTGTCGTTTGCACTCTGATTCTGGCGGCGAAACCTGCTTTTGCCCAGAAAGGGAAATTCCCTGCTTATACCGGCTTCGTCAACGACTTTGCCAACGTCATTGACCCAACGACGGAAAAGCAGATGAACGACATTCTGTTTGGCTTAGAAAAACAGACCGGGACTCAGGTTGCCGTCGTGACTATGACCACGCTCAGCGGCCAGCCGCTGGAAGATTATTCAACAGACCTTTATCGAACCTGGGGCATTGGAGGCAAAAGTGGTCAAAACCGTGACAAAGGCGCGTTGTTGTTGGTTGTGATTCAGGATCGGCGCACTCGGCTGGAAGTCGGCTACGGTCTGGAAGGCGATCTGCCCGACGGATTGGCCGGTCAGATGATTGCCAACATGCGCGGGGATTTGCAGGCAGGAAACCACTCGGCGGCGATGATGAAAGGCATGCGAACCATTGTGGACACGCTGGCCTTGAAATGGAACGTGCCGATTGCAGGCATCGAAGGCTACCAATTTGCCTATCGCGGCGAAGAAATACCTGAAATCAGCGGCAAGACTCTGGCGATTTTTGTCGGCGTTTTTATCCTTTTTATGATTTTGATGTCATTTGCCGCTCGCTCCGCCCGCAGACGAATTGGAAGCACCGCCGGTCGAGCCGCAGGCGAAGCCATCTGGTGGGTGGCTCCGCTGATCTTCAATCGAGGCGGTGGCAGTTTCGGCGGCGGATCTTCACACGGCGGCGGTTGGAGTAGCGGTGGCGACAGTGGAGGCAGCGATTGGGGCGGATTCGGCGGCGGCGAAAGCGGCGGCGGCGGCGCAAGCGATAGCTGGTAGGTCTGACCGGACTTTCCCGCAAATCACGCGGATGAACGCGGATATTCTTCGGCTATCAGACAAGCATTGATTTGATAACTCACTGCTCCCCATTCGCGTTATCAGCGTGATTCGCGGGAAGTTTTTCTGACTGTCCAGGCTGGAGTTTCGAGTTTATGGAAATGACTTTTCAGGAATTGATCGCCCGTTTGGTGGCAACCGAGCGCGACAATCTGGTTTCGGTGATTGTTTACGGCTCAGCCATTGCGGCTCCGGGCAATGCGAAAAAATCCGATTACCAGTTGACCATCGTCACACGCCACCTGACCGCAACCGATTTGCGCCACGTTCGTTCGGCTGTGGAATGGTGGGCAGGGCAAGGTTTCACGCTACCGACGTTTTTCACCGCAGCGGAGTTCACGACTTCGCTGGACGTGTTTCCGATTGAGTTCCGACAGATAAAGCGCGCTTACCGCGTGCTTTACGGCGAAGACCTGTTGGCCGCCGCAGAGATTTCGATGACCAATTTGCGATTGGAAACCGAATCGGAGCTTCGCGGTAAATTGTTGCGATTGCGTTCGCTGGCAATTCCCGCCAGCCAGTCGGCAAACGACCTGACAAAATTGATGACCGAAAGCATCGTCAGTTTCGTGCGTTACCTGCGACCGATGCTGGAACTGCTCGGCGAAGAACCACCGCTCGGACGATTGGCGACGGTCAATCAACTCGGCGAACGACTGAAACTGGATACTTCGCCGCTGATTCGCGTGCTGCACCTGCGCGACGAGCCGAAAGATTTGTTGGAAATCGAAGCACAAGACCTGTTCTCAAGTTACCTGAACTGCCTGACACACATCGTCGAGGCAGTGGACAAGCTTTGAGCAAGAACGTGGGACAATTTTTCAAATTGTCCCGCTCGACTGCGGCAAGCTGACGAAAGTCAACGCACAATCCCCATTCGCAAACTGTCCTCATCGCCACACATCTCAAGACGCTGAGGAATTGATTGATAACTGTAGTTTAGACAATTTGAAAAATTGTCCCACTCGTTCGGAGGAAACCACCATGGGCAAAGTAGGATTGATCGTTTTGGGCGCGGTGCTGTTGTTCGCGCTGATTTTAGGCGGCTGCGGATTGAGCAGTTACAACGGGCTGGTCGTCAAACGCAACGCTGTTGATTCGCAATGGGCGCAAGTCGAAAACCAGATGCAGCGCCGAGCCGATTTGATTCCGAACCTGGTCAACACCGTCAAAGGCTACGCCAAGATCGAACAAAGCGTGCTGACACAAATTGCGGAATCCCAAGCCATTATGAAATCCGGTTCAGCGACGCCTGAACAGAAAATGGACGCCGACAACAAAATGACCGGAGCCATGCGGCAGGGTGGCTTTTTCGGAGCAGGCTTGCCGTTTATGACGATGGTGCAGGCCTATCCGCAGTTGAAATCGGATCAGCAGTTCCTGAACTTGCAAAACGAACTGGCGGGAACCGAAAACCGCATGTCTCAGGAACGGCGGCTATACAACAAATCCGTCGAGGAATACCAAAACACCAAACAACAATTTCCGACCGTCGTCGTTGCCAGCTTGACAGGTTTTGCCGACAAACCGTTTTTCAAAGCCGACGAAGGCTCGAAGGCCGCGCCTAAAGTCGAGTTTTAACCAAGCAAAAGGAGGCCAGATCATGAACAAGAATCGTTTGCTTGCTCTTTTCGCATTCTGCTGTGCGCTGGCGGTGGTTGCCGTTGGTGTAGTCGCGCAAAAACTTCAATACCCAATGACCAGAAAAGTTGATCACGTAGACACATACCACGGCACAAAAGTCCCTGATCCATATCGTTGGCTGGAAGACGACAATTCCGCCGAAACTGCCAAATGGGTCGAGGCGCAGAACAAAGTCACCTTCGCTTACCTGGAAAAGATTCCTTATCGCACCAAGATCAAAGAGCGGCTGGAACAGCTTTTCAATTACCCGAAGATCGGCGCTCCATTTCGCAAAGGCGAGCTGTACTTCTTCTATAAAAACGACGGCCTGCAAAACCAAAGCGTGCTTTACGTCCAAAAAGGTTTGAACGGCACGCCCGAAATCGTGCTGGATCCAAACAAATGGTCGCCGGACGGAACCGTGCGGCTGAGCTTCATTCCGTCGAAAGACGCCAAGTACGCCGTCATAGGCATTTCCAAAAGCGGTTCGGATTGGCAGGAATATCAGGTGATGGAAGTCGCCACGCGGAAAATGCTGAGCGACAAAGTGGAATGGGTGAAAGTTTCGGGCGCGGCCTGGGCCGGAAACGGATTTTTTTACAGCCGCTACCCCGCGCCTGAAAAAGGCCGCGAGCTTTCGACCAAAAATGAAAATCATCAAGTCTGGTTTCACAAAGTCGGCACGGCGCAATCCGAAGACGAACTGATTTATGAAGACAAAGCCAATCCGCAACGCTTCCACTTCGCTGGCACGACTGAAGACGAACGCTTTTTGCTTCTGAACATCTCCGACCGCGGCAAAGGCAAAAAAGGCAATTCGCTTTTCTTCCGCGACTTGACGAAAGGCGAAAAGAAATTCACGCCCATAGTGGCTGAAATCGGCGACGACACTTTCGGCATTGTGGACAATCTGGGCGAGAAGTTCCTGCTCCAAACGGACAAAGGCGCGCCCAACGGCAAAGTCGTGCTTTACGATCCGAAAACCGAAAAATGGTCGGATGTGCTGCCGGAAAAACCCGAACCACTGCAAGGCGCAAGCCTGACGGTCGGAAAACTCTTCGCCACATATCTGAAAGACGTGACGACCAAAGCCTATGTCTTCAGCCCGGACGGCAAGCTGGAAAACGAAGTGAAAATGCCCGGCCCCGGAACGGCTGGAGGATTCGGCGGCAACAACGACGACAAGTTTGTCTTCTACAATTTCACGTCGCTGAATTATCCGCCGACGATTTTCCGTTACGACATTGCCACCAAAAAATCGTCGGTCTTCCGCGAAGTCAGCATTCCCGGATTCAAGGCCGACGAATACGAAACCAAACAGGTTTTCTTCAACAGCAAAGATGGCACGCGCGTGCCGATGTTTCTGGTTTACAAAAAAGGCTTGAAGCTGGACGGCACGAATCCGACGCTGATGTATGGCTATGGCGGATTCAACGTGACGAATTCGCCTGCTTTCAGCCCCTTGAGGATTTCCTTGCTGGAAAACGGATTCGTCTACGCTTCGGTGAACATGCGCGGCGGCAGCGAATACGGCGAGAAATGGCACGAAGCCGGAACCAAGCTGAAAAAGCAAAACGTGTTTGACGATTTCATCGCCGCTGCCGAATGGTTGATTGCCAACAAATACACCTCGGCGGACAAGCTGGCGATGAACGGCGGATCGAACGGAGGTTTGTTGGTCGGCGCGGTGTTGAACCAACGCCCGGATTTGTTCAAAGCCGCCGTGCCGCAAGTCGGCGTGATGGACATGCTGCGATTCCACAAATTCACCATCGGCTGGAACTGGATCGCCGATTATGGCTCAAGCGACAACGCAGCGGAATTCAAGGCGCTATTTGCCTACTCGCCGCTGCACAACATACGCGAAATCAAATACCCGGCAACGCTCATCACCACCGCCGATCACGACGACCGCGTAGTTCCCGCGCATTCGTTCAAGTACGCAGCGACTTTGCAGGAAAAACAGCGCGGCGAAGCTCCGGTGCTGATTCGTATTGAAACCAAATCCGGCCACGGAGCCAGCAACACTGCCAAACAGATCGAAGGCACGGCGGATATGTACGCCTTCCTGTTTGAAAACCTGGGCGTCAAACCGAAGTTCGGCAGTATGGCCAAAAACTAGAGGAGATCACTCGATGAAACGATTTGTCATTCAACTCACGCTGAGCGTTTGTCTGCTCGCGTTGCCCGCTTTGGCGCAAAGTGCAGGCTTTGCCGATGCAGTGCTTGGGCGCTGGGACATCACCGTGCAAGCTGCCGACGGCGCGACATATCCTTCGTGGCTGGAAGTCCGGCTTCGCAAAGAAAATGAATTGATGGCCAGTTTCGTTGGCCGATTCGGCAGCATGCGCTACGCCAGCCGAGTTGAATACAAGAGCGGCCAACTGACCGTCGCCATCCCCGCGCAATACGAAGCCGCGCCGAAAGAACTGGTCTTCACCGGCAAACTAGAAGGCGAAACTCTGACCGGCACGACCGTCAACGAAACCGGCCAAACGATTCAATGGACGGCCAAACGCGCTCCGGCGCTTGCGCCGGCCAAAGTCAGTTGGGACAAACCGATTCAACTGTTCAACGGCAAAGACCTGACAGGCTGGAAACAGCGCAACAACAATCACCCGAATTGCTGGAGCGTGACCGACGGCTTGATGACGAACAAAACACCCTGCGCCGACATCATCAGCGAACAGAAATTCACGGACTTCAAAGCCCGCATCGAGTTTCAAGTTCCGAAGAACGGCAACAGCGGCGTTTATCTGCGAGGCCGGTACGAAGTCCAAATCAGCGACGGGTTCAATCAGGTGCTGGACAGTTTGCGAATGGGCGCGGTGTACGGCTGGCTGAAACCTTCGGTGAATGCGGCGAAAGCGCCGGGCGAATGGCAAACGCTGGACATCACGCTGGTTGGCCGCAAAGTCACGGTCGTATTCAACGGCCAGACGATCATTGATAACGAAACGATCCCTGGCATCACGGGAGGCGCGCTCGACAGCGACGAATCTTCCGCCGGGCCGATTATGTTGCAAGGCGATCACACCAAAGTGCAGTACCGTAAAGTCGAAATCACCCCAGCGAAATAACTGGAGCACGGATGTCCACATCCGCAGTAGAAAAAAGCCGCGCAGCCTCCTTATTCCAAAGCTGCGCGGCTTTGCCGTTTCAGCGCGTCAAAAAAAACTGCAAATTGGCAAATCAATGTTCGGATGGCAGAATGCGCGACTTCCGAAAAGAGGTTTCTATTATGGCCAAACGCATCAATTTCTTTTTGCAGTGGGAAGAGTATTTCGCGGCGCAGGAATTTTTTCGCCGTAGCCGACAAACCGTCGCTCCCGAATGGCGGGCGGGCGGAGCATTTTTGCTGATCGGGTTGATCTTGCTGTTTGTCGAAGGAATGAGCATTTTTGCAGTTCTGGCTTTGGTGATTGGCGTGGCGGTGATGATTCTGGCTCCGCAAGTTCGCCGTTGGTCGTCGAAACACAAATGGCAACGCGAACCGCTTTATGAAACCGAACACGAAGTTTCGTTCAGCGACGATGGCGTGTATTTCCGCATGGGCGTGATCGAATCCAACCTGGATTGGATGTATTACCAGCGCGTGATGGAAAGCCCGAACGGGTTGCTGATGGTTTACGGCAACGATTCGTTCAACCTGCTGCCGAAACGCGCGTTTGCCGATGAAACCCTGTTCTCTCAATTTCGCTCACTAGCGATAAAAAATCTGAAAACACAGTAGCCAGTCAACAGCAAACAGTAGGAAACACAACTACTGTCTACTGTCTACTGTCTACTGTCTACTGTTGAATTATGACAATAGACGAACAAGTAGCATTTCTGACCAAAGGTTGTGTGGACGTGATCCCCGCCGAAGAGTTGAAAAAGAAGCTGGAGCAATCAGCGGCCACCGGGCGACCTTTGCGCGTCAAATTGGGAGCCGATCCGACCGCGCCGGACATTCATCTCGGCCATTCGGTGGTCATTCGCAAAATGAAAGCCTTTCAGCAGCTCGGCCACGACGTGATTTTTCTGATTGGCGATTTCACGGGAATGATCGGCGACCCTACGGGACGCAACACCACGCGCCCGCCGCTGACGCGCGAACAGATTTTGGCGAACGCCGAAACCTACAAGGCGCAAATTTTCAAACTGCTCGACCCCGACAAGACAATCATCGAGTTCAACGCGAATTGGCTGAACGCCTTCAAACCGGAAGACTTTGTCCGGCTGACGGCCAAAGTCACGTTGGCGCAGATTCTGGAACGCGACGATTTTTCCAAACGTCTTGCTGCTGGCGTGCCGATCAGTTTGCACGAACTGCTGTACCCGCTGGCGCAAGGTTACGATTCTGTGGCGTTGAAAGCCGACATCGAACTCGGCGGTACGGATCAGAAATTCAATTTGCTGATGGCGCGCGAAATTCAGCGGGCTTACGGCGTCGAAGCTCAGGTCATTATGACCACGCCTTTGCTGGAAGGTCTGGACGGCGTCGAAAAGATGTCGAAGTCGAAAAACAATTACATCGGCATCGCCGAATCGCCCGATGAGATGTTCGGCAAGGTCATGTCCATCAGCGACGATTTGATGTGGCGGTATTACACGCTGGTGACTGATCTGACTACGACGGAAGTGGCGCAGTTGAAAGCCAACGTCGAATCCGGCGCGAAACATCCGCGCGACGCCAAAGTCGAACTGGCCAAACACATCATCGCGGATTTTCATTCGCAAGCTGCCGCCAACGAAGCCGAAGCCGAATTCAATCGCCGGTTCCGCGAACATCAGGCTCCGACCGACATCGAAACTCGTTCGGTCAAAGCAGACGGAAAGATCAAGCTGGTGGATTTGTTGGTGCAAACTGGTCTGGCTCCGTCAAAAGCCGAAGTTCGGCGGCTGATTCAACAAGGCGGAGTTCGCCTGAACAACGAACGCATCGGCGATGTGGCGGCAGAAATTGACACGATGGCCACCAAAGAAGCCCTGCTGCAAGTCGGCAGATTGAAGTTCTTGAAGGTTATGTTCGAGTAATTTTGGGCGGGTGCTTGACCGACTTCAGGTCGGCTCATATAATCGCGCCCGTTTCCGATCAAGGCATAACTCAAATCACTTCAGGGCTTTGGTCGTTGAAAATGTGGGGACGTGGCGGAATTGGTAGACGCGCGGGTCTCAAAAACCCGTTACCTTACGGTAGTGTGGGTTCGATTCCCACCATCCCCACCATTCATTTCTTTCCTTTCGTAATCAGAATCCCAAAACATCGAAAATCCTGTGGTTGACGGTCGCAATTCGGGTCAGTAAAGTTTCGGCTCGGTTGGCAACAGCCGCAAAAACAATTCCCAATCGGCTATCCTCATCACAATGGCTGGTTGTGACATTCATCAAATCAAGAACGGACAACTGCAATGAGCAATAAAACTGATCGTGCCCTGCCGGTTCGCATCGGGCGTTTGAGCGAACTGGCGAACAATCTTTGGTGGAGTTGGCATCCCGACGCCGACTTGTTGTTTCAGCATCTGGATAAAACCTTGTGGGAGATGATGCACCACAACCCCGTCAAGTTTTTACAGCAGGTGTCGCCTGCCAAACTGGATGGCGCAGCCGCCAATCCGGCCTTTCTGCGACATTACGACGGCATCATGCTGGCGTTCGACAAGGCACGTTCCGCCAAAGGCACGTGGTTTTCCGAAAAGTACCCGCAATTGGCCGACCAACCGATTGCTTATTTTTCGGCAGAGTTCGGATTGCACGTTTCGCTGCCGATTTATTCGGGCGGTTTGGGAATTCTGGCTGGCGATCATTGCAAAGAAGCAAGCGACATCGGCTTGCCGCTGGTCGGCGTGGGATTCGTTTATCAGCTCGGTTATTTCATTCAGCGCATCACCGGCGAAGGCCGTCAGGATTCGATTTACGAACCGTTGGATTATTCGGCGACGCCGCTGGAACCCGTGATTTCGCGCGACAGCGAAGGTGGGTTGCTGAAAGTCGAAGTCGGCGGGCGTTGCGTTCACGTTGCCGTCTGGCGCGTCAAACTGGGTTCGATTTCAGTTTATTTGATGGATGCCAACGTCGAAGAAAATCATTCGTGGGATCGGGAACTGACTTCGCGGCTGTATGGTGGCGATCAGGAAATGCGTATTCGTCAGGAAATCGTGCTCGGCATTGGCGGCGTGCGAATGCTGGAACGATTGGGAATTCGCCCGGCGGTGTTTCACGCCAACGAAGGCCACGCGGCGTTCATGATGCTGGAACGAATTCGTGTGCTGGTGCAGGCCGGAAAGAATTTCAAGGAAGCCGCCGAAACCGTGCGCGAAACAACAGTGTTCACCACGCACACGCCGGTTCCGGCTGGGCACGATGCGTTTCCGTTTCATCTGGTCGAAACGCAATTTGCCGGGTATTGGGAAGAGTTGGGATTGGATCGGGAACAGTTTTTCGCGCTCGGCGAACATCCCGATGGCGGAGCGCCTAACTTCAACATGACCGCGTTGGCTTTGCGGCTGGCCGCCAGATGTAACGGCGTCAGTTTGCTGCACGGGCGTGTTTCGCGGCAGATGTGGCATTCGATGTGGCCGGAGCGCACAGAAGACGAAGTTCCAATCACGCACATCACCAATGGAGTTCACACGCCGACCTGGATCGCGCCGGAAATGAATCGCTTGTTTGCCAAACATCTCGGCCACGATTGGCTGGCCAAACACGACGACCCGACTTTCTGGGAACGCATTGAAAACATTCCCGACTCCGAAATGTGGCAGGTGAAACAGCAGTTGAAACACAAACTGTTCAACTTCATGCGCGAACGAGTTCGGCAGGATTGGATCACCGAAACCGCAGGGCCGGTCAGAGTTTTGACCGGCGGAACCTTGCTCAACCCGGACGCGCTGACGATTGGCTTCGCTCGACGTTTTGCCACCTACAAACGCGCGGCTCTGATTTTCCGCAGTCTGGATCGGCTGAAGAAAATCTTCCACGACGAATGGCAACCCGTGCAGATCATTTTTGCCGGCAAAGCTCATCCGGCGGATTTGCCCGGACGCAGCCTGATTCACGAAATTTACGAACTGGCACGCGATCACAATCTGGGCGGACGTATCGCCTTTGTCGAAAATTACGACATTCACGTCGCCAAACATCTGGTTCGCGGCGTGGATGTGTGGCTGAACAATCCGCGCGTACCGCTCGAAGCCAGCGGAACCAGTGGCCAAAAAGCCGCGCTCAACGGCGTGCCGCATCTGAGCGTGCTGGATGGTTGGTGGTACGAAGGTTACAAAGGAACCAACGGCTGGGCGATTGAACCCGGCGTGCCCGAAGGCGTCAGCGAAGAGTACCGCGATGAGGCCGACGCAGAGGCTCTTTACCGCGTGCTGGAAACCGAAGTCGTGCCGCTGTATTTCGATCGTGACAGCGACGGCGTTCCGCGCCGTTGGATTCATTTGCTGAAAGAAGCCATTCGCACCGCTGCGCCGACTTTCAGCGCGCGTCGTATGGTCAAGGATTACGCCGAACGCATGTACGTCCCGGCAATGAACGCTTCCAATCAAAAAATGACCTGCCAACTGAGATAGCATGTGGAGTGCGACGGCTTGTCGTCGCTTTGGTGTTCTTTTGCAACCGTGTTCTTCTTTGTCGCCGCTCTGACTGCGAATGAAAAGCGGCGTCAAGCCGCCGCACTCCACATCTCACCGCGTTTCGTGATGAAAAAGTACGTCATCAAAACGGACGTTACGCGCCAATCGCTCGTCAATTACCGCGAAGCGTTGAACGACGAACAGCGCGCGGTGGTGATGGCCGGAGCCGGACCGTTGCTGGTTATTGCCGGAGCCGGTTCCGGCAAAACTCGTGTCGTCACGTATCGCGTCGCTCGGTTGATCGAAGCAGGAGTTGCGCCCGCTCGCATCTTGCTGGTGACGTTCACCAACCGAGCCGCGCGTGAAATGCTGGGCAGAGTCGAAAGTTTGCTGGCCGCAGACATTCGCCGCGTTTGGGGCGGCACGTTTCATTCCATAGCCAATCGTTTACTCCGCCGCCACGCCGTCAGCCTGGGTTACGAAAACAACTTTTCGATTCTGGACGCCGAAGACGCCAAAGACCTGATTGATTCCTGCATTGACGAAGCCGCGATTGACACAAAAGCCCGCCGCTTTCCCAAAGGCGAAGTGCTGCGCGAAATGTTCAGCTTCGCCACCAACACCGACACGCCGCTGGATCAATTGATTGTCGCCAAATATCCGCACTTTGAATTGCTGACACAGCCGATCAAGCGCGTTGATGCGCTGTATCAACAACGCAAGCTGGAACGCAACGCCATGGATTACGACGATCTGTTGCTGAACTGGAAACGGTTGATGAGTGAAAAGCCCGACATCGCTGCGATTTATCAGGAACAGTTTCAGCACATTCTGGTTGACGAATATCAGGACACGAACACTCTGCAAGCCGAGATCATTGACCTGGTCGCGGCCAAACATCGCAACCTGATGGTCGTCGGCGACGACGCACAAAGCATCTTTGGCTGGCGAGGCGCAAACTTCAAAAACATCTTCGAGTTTCAAAAACGCTACCCTGACGCGCAACTTTTCAAGCTGGAAAGCAATTACCGCTCGACGCCGGAAATTTTGATGCTGGCCAACGCTTCGGTTTCGATGAATCGCCAGCAGTTCCCAAAACATCTGCAAGCCAAACGTCCAAGCCGCAACTTCACGCCCGCGCTGATTCCGACGCGCGACGCCGAACAGCAGGCGGCTTTTGTCGCGGCTAGAATTCTGGATTTGCGCGACGAAGGCGTGCCGCTGGACGAAATGGCCGTGCTCTATCGTTCGCACTTTCATTCGCTGGAATTGCAGTTGGAATTAACGCGGCGAGGCATTCCGTACGACGTTCGTTCCGGCGTGCGTTTTTTCGAACAGGCGCACATCAAGGACGTGACCTCGTATTTGCGACTGGTGACGAATCCGCGCGATGAACTGGCATGGAAGCGCGTGCTGAAACTGATTCCAAAAATTGGCAACGCGACGGCTTCGCGCGTTTGGGAACGGCTGGCTTACGCCGAAGAACCATTGGCGTTGGTGCGAACCGACGAATTTGCCAAAGCCTTGCCGAAAGGCGCTTCGGTTGGCTGGCGCGAATTTGCCGAACTCATCAAAGAACTGACCGCGCCCGAAACCGTCAACAATCCGGCCAAGCAAATTGAACTGATTTTGTCGCGCGGTTACATCGAATACCTGCAAGCGAATTTTGAAAACTCCGATGCCCGCGAAGAAGACTTGCGGCAATTGGCGAACTTCGCCGGGCGGTACGACACGACCGACTCTTTCCTGAGCGAACTTGCGTTGTTGAACACCGAACGCTTTTCTCCGCCGGGAGCTACGGTTGGCGAAGACGTGATAGAAGGCGGCGACGAAGACGAACGGCTGGCACTGTCGTCGGTTCACCAGGCGAAAGGCCTGGAATGGCGTGTGGTGTTTATGATCTGGGCGGCGGATGGACGCTTTCCTTCCAGCCGCAGCCTCCGCGACACCGAAGGCGAAGAAGAAGAGCGCCGATTGTTTTACGTCGCGCTGACTCGTGCGCAAGATGAACTGTACGTCTGCTTTCCGCTGGTCGAAAGCGACCGTTCGCGGCAAACTGTGCTGCATCGTCCGTCCAGGTTCGTCACCGAAGTTCCGCGCGAATTGATGGAAATCTGGAGCGTGGACGAAGAGCAACCGCAACTGGAAACAACAGAAACCAAATACATCAATTAAACGATGGCTCTGGCTGTGTTGCTCGCCTGAATGCTCTGTAGTACAAAGCCAGCAATGGAGGGAATATGTACGCGATTGAGTTCCAAACAAAAATCAGCAACGGAAGCATTGAGTTGCCACAGGAATTTGTTGGCAAACTGGTTGGCGAAGTCCGGGTCATTGTCTTGAAACAGGAGCAGTCCGCAGGTGCAGAAAACCTGCCAGAAAGCCTGATTGACCGGTTGATGAATGCGCCAATCTCGTTGGATGCTTTCAAGCCAATGTCGCGTGAAGATATTTACGAACAAGCCTGAATTGAACAATGGACACCTGTTTTATAGATACAAACATCTGGCTGTACGCATTTATCGAAAGTCAGGACAAGGCCAAGTCCGCCTCTGCCAAAGCCGTCATTCAAGGAAATCACAGAATTATTGCCAGTACGCAGGTCATCAATGAAGTCAGCGTCAACCTGATCAAAAAGGCAAAGTTTGATGAAACCTCCATACAGCAGTTGATCGAATCTTTTTACGCAAAATACCCGATTATGGAGGCCGGTCGTGCTGAACTGCTGAAAGCTTCCGAGCTTCGGTCGCGCCACAAATTTTCTTACTGGGATAGTTTGATCGTAGCTTGTGCGTTGCTGTCTGGGGCTTCGGTTTTGTATTCAGAACTGATGTTACGCGCTAAGGAAATTGGCATTTGGCTTGACTAGGTTTTCGTCCCGATAGGGACGGCTGAAATTAGCCCGGCAGTTCACTGCCGGGAAAAGGCGCGAATGAATCCGCGTCCTGTAGGGACGCTTGAATCTCC
>JANRKX010000051.1:0-29842 GCA_033763255.1 Acidobacteriota bacterium
AACCTTCATCCCGGCGGGTCGCACCGGCTGGCTGAAAGTCTTCAATCAGACCGGAGCGATCGGAATGACCGGCGCGGCAATCAACTTCAACGCGAACGCAGCGAGCAGCGCAGGAGCCTTCAACCAAGGCCACAACCTGCACCACCTGACGCTGAATTCCGGCATGAACTACATCATCCCGGTCTTCCCGCCTAGCTGTTAAATCACCGTAGAGACGCAAAATCTTGCGTCTCTACTTCAAACCAAAACCGCCGCCGCAGATTTCAAAATCTGCGGCGGCGGTTGTTTTTTCCGGTAAAAGAAAACCTGCCGTTGTTATGTGCGAACAGTTTTGGGTCTGGGCTTTTTGGCAGAGGTTTTCTTATGCGACTTTGCCGTAGCGGTTTTGCCAGGATGTTTGCCATTGCCATTCCCCGCCAACAGTTTCGATTTTGCCGATTTGGCTTTTTCTGCTGCTGGCAATAGCGCGTGGTCGAACACTTGCTGAACGTTTTCGACAAAGACGAATTCCATGTCGCGCTGAGGCTCTTGCGGCACGTCTTCCATGTCTTTTTTGTTTTGTGCGGGCAGGATGACTTTTTTGATTTGCGCGCGATAAGCGGCCAGTACTTTTTCCTTCACGCCGCCAATGGGCAGCACGTTGCCGCGCAAAGTGATTTCGCCGGTCATCGCCACGTTTTTGCGAATCGGACGACGCGACAACGCAGACACCAGAGCCGTCGCCATAGTGATGCCCGCCGAAGGGCCGTCTTTTGGAATTGCGCCTTCGGGAATGTGAACGTGTATGTCGGTTTTACTGAAAGCATCTTCTTCGATGCCCAATTCCGCCGCGCGCGATTTGGCGAATGAATACGCCGCCTGTGCCGATTCGCGCATCACGTCGCCAAGTTGTCCGGTCAGTTGCAACAAACCTTTGCCGCGCATGGTCAGAGCTTCGATAAACAAAATGTCGCCGCCGGTCGCCGTCACGGCCAGGCCTGTCGCCACGCCGATCTGGTCGTGTTTCAACATTTCGTCGAGTTCGATTTTGGCCACGCCCAGAAAATCATTTAGGTTTTCGGGCGTGACGACGACTTGTTCTTTGTCGCCTTCGGCCACGCGGCGGGCGACTTTGCGACAAACCTTTCCAATCTCGCGTTCAAGCTGGCGCAAGCCGGATTCGCGCGTGTATTTGGCGATGGCGTTGCGTAAGGCATCGTCGCTGAGGCTCAGGTTTTCAGGCTTGATGCCGTTTTCTTCCATCTGTTTCGGCAACAGGTGGCGCAGAATGATTTGCAACTTTTCTTCTTCGGTATACCCGGCCAGCCGAATGGTTTCCATGCGGTCGCGCAACGCGGGCTGTATGGTGTCCAACACATTGGCCGTCGTCATAAACATCGTGTTCGACAGGTCGAACGACACGTTCAGGTAATTGTCGCGGAAACTGTTGTTCTGTTCGGGATCGAGAACTTCCAACAACGCCGACGAAGGATCGCCGCGAAAATCCGAACTGACCTTGTCAATTTCGTCCAGCATAATCAGCGGGTTGTTCGTTCCGGCGGTTTGAAGCGCCTGAATGATTCGACCGGGCATCGCGCCGACATACGTTCGCCGATGGCCACGAATTTCCGCTTCGTCGTGAACGCCGCCCAGACTCAGCCGAACGAATTTGCGATTCAACGCACGAGCAATCGAACGTCCGAGCGAAGTTTTGCCTACGCCCGGCGGGCCGACCAAACACAAAATCGAACCTTTCGGCTTGTCTTTGATTTTGCGAACGGCCAGAGCTTCAATAATGCGTTCTTTCACCTTTTCCAAACCGTAATGGTCTTCGTCCAGAATCTCCTGAGCTTTTTTCAAATCCAGGTTTTCTTTCGACGATTTCGACCACGGCAAAGCAACCATGATGTCCAGCCAGTTCCGCAGCGTTCCGGTTTCGGCGGCGTCAGGGTGCATACGTTCCAGCTTTTTCAACTGCCGCTCGACTTCTTCCTCGACGGTTTTCGGCATCTTGCACTTCGACATCTTTTCACGGTATTGCGCGATGTCTTCGGTCAATTCGTTGCCTTCGCCGAGTTCCTGCTGAATCGCTTTAAGCTGTTGGCGCAGATAAAACTCCCGCTGCGAACGGTCAATCTCAGTTTTAGCCTGAGTGTTGATTTCGGCTTGAACGGTCAGAACTTCAATTTCTTTGTTCAGCAGTTCGTTGACGCGATGTAATCGTGGAATGATCGCCAGAGTTTCCAGAACCGACTGAGCGTCTTCGACCTTCAGTTCCAAATTCGACGCGGCCAGATCGGCCAACCGTGCAGGTTCTTCGACAGTGGTGACGATGGCCATCACTTCGGGCGAAACGTTTTTGCCGAGCGCGACGGCTTTGTCCAGCGAACCGCGCACATTGCGCGTCAAGGCTTCGAGTTCCAGCGTTTGTTCCGGCGAAGTTTCTTTCAGCTCATCAATGCGCGCCTGCAAAAATCCTGCTGAATCTTCCATCGAATTGATCTTTGCGCGCGCAATGCCCTGAACCAGAATGCGTATGCGTCCGTCGGGCAATTTCAGCATTCGCATGATGATCGCCACCGTGCCCACCTCATACAGATCGCCTGCGCCGGGTTCTTCTTTGTCCGGGTCTTTTTGTGCGGTCAACATGATCATGCGATTTTCGGCCAGGGCTTGATCCACCGCCTGAATCGAACGTTCGCGGCTGACAAACAGCGGCACGATCATAAACGGAAAAATCACGATGTCGCGCAGCGGCAACACCGGCAAAGTTTCCGGGATCCGTAATTGTTCTTCCGGTGTGTCGGGTGATGTGATTTGTTTTTCTTCTTGTTCAACAGTTGTAGACATAGTCAGTTTCCGGTTCGCGGTTCACAGTTCGCAGTCAGTTTCAAAAACAACACTGCGAGTTGAGAACTGAGAACTCATTCCGTAATCGAAATAGTGATTTCTCTCCCGCAAGTTTTCGCTTTCGGCATTTGGATTTGCAGCACGCCTTCACGCAAATTTGCCGTCACCTGTTCAGGTTCTATCTGGCAGTTAATGGGAACGCTGAGGCTGAAACTGCCGTAGCTTCGTTCCAAACAGATAAACCGAATCGGACGCTCGGTTTCAGTCAACAGTCGTGCAGTCGGAGTGGTTCGCTCTTTCTGGCCTTCAACCTTCAGCACATTGTCCAGAATTTTGATGCGTACCTGATTGATGGAAACTCCCGGAAGTTCGATGTTAATCAATATGGCGTCTTCGATTTCACACACATCAACCGGCGGCGTCCAGGTTGCGGGATTTGACGCCAGAGCGCGAAGCTCGTCCAGACGAACAAGCATTCGGCGCAAATGAACGCGCATTTGTTCTGACAATTCCGCCGTCAGCGGACTTAACGACCCAGTGACTCGACTCATAGTGATTTTAGTGTAAAGGCAGTTATTCGTAATCTTTTTATGTGCCTGACTCTGATATTAACGTGCAGTTTGACGGCTTGTACAGAGGGCGAAATTTGACCATTTTGCTCTTCGTGGCATCGAGATTGCTTTTCACGCCACGCGCAACGATTGCCCCAACGGCTTACCAATAACCAAACCATCAGGATGAAATCCGAATTGCGCCAGTCTGAAGTTAAACCTTACAGTCGAACGATGTTGATCGCCACAATTGTTTTTGTGGCGACTGTCGCTGGAGTCGGCGTGAACTGGCGCGCACCCCGCCTGGAATTCACTTCGCGCGATTGGTTGATGCGAATGCGCGGCAATTTGCCGCAGTTGCCAACCGACAACTCCGATCTGGTGATCGTGGCAATTGACGAAGCCAGCATCGCACGTTTCGGGCGATTTCCGTGGTCGCGGAGTTTAATGGCCGAAGCGATTGCTAACATCAGCAGAGCAAACCCCAAAACCATTGCGCTGGACGTTTTGTTCACCGACGCATCGCAGGCAGCCGATGACGCAAGCCTGGTTGCGGCAATTGCTTCGGCAAAAAACGTCATAGTCGCGGCTCAGTTGGCCGAAACGACCAATGCGACTGGTGAAACAGGCAATGTCTGGCTCAGGCCGTTGCCCGCGATTGAACGCGCCGCAGCGGCAATCGGCCACGTCAACATCATGACCGGCTATGATTCCATTGCTCGCGCTTTGGTGCTCAAACAAACGGACGACGAGGCAAATGCGCTGTGGGCGATGGCGATTGAAACCATTCGCTGCGGAGAAAAGCTTGATGCGGATTCAATCCGGGAACTGCCCGATGGCGTGCAGCTTGGCCGACGAACAATTCCGGTCAGTTACGATTTGCCGCAAAACACGCTTGCACGGTTGCCCGCGACTTCACCAATTGAAACGATTCGGGCGTCGCAAATCTGGTTGGATTTTGTCGGGCCGTCAGGTTCGTTCGCCGCGCAAACTGTCAGCATCAGCGAAGCGATTGACGGAACCGTTCCGGCTGAAAAACTGCGCGGCAAATATGTGTTGATCGGAGCAACGGCGACGGCGCTTGGCGACAGAGTGGCTTCGCCTTTTGCGCGCGATGGTGGCCGCGAAGAATTGATGCCCGGCGTCGAAGTGCTGGCCAATTCCCTGAACACGATTTTGCAAAACCGGTTTTACCGCGAAACGCCTTTTTGGATGGCGTTTTTGCTAGCGGCGCTGGTGGCTGCGGCGACGGTGTTGGCTCTGTCTTTGTCCGAAGGACGTTTCGCCGCCATCAAACATTTGCTTGCTCTGGCTGGCCTGATCGGAGCGATCGTTTTGCTTTCTTATTTTGCTTTCAACCGTTGGCTGATTTTCCCGCCGCTTGTGCCTGCGCTGGTTTCGTTGATGGTCGCGGCTCCGCTGGCCTTGTTACGGCGTTCGCTGAAGGTCAGCGCCAACATTGACCGGCACATCGCCGAATTATCCGAAACCGAAGCCACTTTGATGACCGCCCGCAATCTCGGCTCACATCAAAACGGCCACGAAGTTGGTCGAGTTTGGAAGTTCAAACTGCCTCGCGGCGGCGAATGGAAAGCGCAACGGCTTGGCTCCATCGCCGGTCGCATCGCCGAACGCGCGCGATACATTGAGCAATCAATGCTTTCGGTTGAAGACGGATTGCTGGTCGCCAACGTCAGCGGACAAATCAGTTTCGCCAATCGCCGGGCGGCGGAAATTTTTGGCAAACCGCAAAGCTCGATGATCGGCAGCAACCTGTTCGCGCTTCTGGCCGAAGCCGAGCTTCAGGCGAAAGTTGAACAAGTCCGCGAAAAGATTGAGCATCAAATTTTGCCGGTCGAACGGGAAATCACCATCGGAACCATTTCGCCCAAACATTACGTCCTGAAAATCGCTGCGGTGTCTGAGGAAGGCAAAACCGAACCGCTTGGACTGGTTATTTCGCTTTCTGACATCACGCGGCAGCGCGAATTGCAGCAGGCGCGAAACGACGTGATGGCGTTGGTGACTCACGAATTGAAAACTCCGTTGACAGCGATTCAGGGCATGAGCGGACTGCTGGCCAGGTTCGAAGTTGATCCCGAACGCCGCCGCGAAATGCACCTGGCAATCAACGACGAAGCGCGTCGTCTGGCGCGAATGATTGACGAATACCTGAACATCACGCGGCTGGAAACAGGCGCGCAACCGTTGCGACTGTCGGCAACTCGACCGGCGCAATTGATCGAACGCGCATTATTGATGCTCGATCCGCTGGCGGCTCAGCGCGAAATCAGAATTGTTCGCCGCTTCGCCGACGAACTGCCCGTGCTGACGATTGACGCCGATTTGATTGCACAGGCAATTACCAACCTGGTTTCCAACGCGATCAAATTCAGCCCGAACGAAAGCGAAGTTTTTGTCGAAGCCACTCGCATCGCCGAGGGGTTGCGAATCGCAGTTACCGACAGCGGCTGCGGAATTCCGCCGGAATCGTTGCCGCGAGTGTTTGAAAAATTCTATCGCGTGCCCGCTGTGGAAAACGCCGATGTGCCCGGAACCGGTTTGGGATTGACGTTGGTTCGAGAAATTTCCGAACGTCACGGCGGCAAGGTCACGGCGGAAAGCAAACCCGGAACTGGTTCGGTCTTCACACTTTATTTGCCGGTTTGAAAACTAAATCAGAGCAAGCAACATTGAGGCATTCTCTTTTGACAGTATGAACAAGATTTCCGGCAGGATTTACAGAATCATCCATAACAACCACATTTCAATTTGGTTTGAATCCTGTTCACCCTGAAAAAAAATCATGTCCATCCTGTCTCAAAGTTTCTTGCTTCGATTTAGCTGATTTGAAAGCTGGCCGATTTGAAATCTGAAAACCCATGACTTCATTGCCACACATTTTAGTCGCCGACGACGAACGTTCGATTCGATTGACGCTGGACGCAGGATTGGCGCTGAACGGATTTCGCGTGACTTGCGTACGCACCGGGCGCGA
Source organism: Acidobacteriota bacterium (assembly GCA_033763255.1). Taxonomy (GTDB): domain Bacteria; phylum Acidobacteriota; class Blastocatellia; order RBC074; family RBC074; genus RBC074. Next base: position 6,379 of record JANRKX010000051.1, read on the forward strand.
AGCCGTTGCCGCTGCACGTGAACAACAATTCGACGCGGTGGTTTGCGATGTGTACATGCCGGACGGCGATGGACTGAGTGTAATTCGTGAATTACGCAGCCTGATTCATTCGCCGCCGATCATTCTGATGACCGCGCAAGGTTCGATTGATCTGGCCGTGCAGGCGGTTTCTGAAGGAGCCAATGATTTCATCGCCAAACCGTTTGAAGTGTCGGATGTCGCCGACCTGATTCGTCGTTACATCGAAACTCAGCGCGAAGCCAATTCGGCGACAACAGGCACAAATGAAGTTTCGCCTGACGACATTTCGCGCACAGGATTGATCGGGCGCAGCGCGGCGATGATGCAAGTGTACAAACTGGTCGCGCACGCCGCTCGCAGCGAAGCGACTGCATTGGTTGTCGGCGAATCGGGAACCGGCAAAGAATTGGTCGCCCGCGCCATTCATCAATTCAGCGAACGTTCGGCCAATCCTTTTGTCGCCATCAACTGTTCCGGTTTGACCGACACGCTGCTGGAATCGGAACTGTTCGGCCACATCAAAGGTGCGTTTACAGGAGCAAACTCCGACCGCGAAGGTTTGTTTGAAGCCGCCGATGGCGGGACGTTGTTTCTGGACGAACTGGCTTCGACCAGCGCGGCTTTCCAGGCGAGTCTGCTGCGCGTTTTGCAATCGGGCGAAGTGCGACGAGTCGGTTCGACGAACACTCGCCGCGTCAATGTTCGCGTCATCGGAGCCAGCAATGCTCCGTTGCGGCAAATGGTCGCAGCCGGAACTTTCCGCGCCGATTTGTTTTATCGCCTGAGCGTGTTGACGATTGATTTGCCGCCGCTGCGCCAGCGCAAAAGCGACATTGAATTGCTGACCTCGTTTTTTCTTCACCGTTTGCAGGGCGAAGATCAACCGGCGTTTCGATTGGCGCGCGAAGCCGCAGACGCTTTGCGCGAATACGACTTTCCCGGCAACGTGCGCGAACTGGAAAACGCCCTGACTCGCGCGGTCGCTCTTTCATCCCAACGATTGATTACTCTGGATTGCCTGCCGGCATATTTCGCCGAAAACGGCGCAACGAACAACAGCCCCGAAAAACGCCTCGCTTCAAATTCGACCACAGACTTCGCCGACGAAGCCTCAAAAATCATCCTGGATCGTCCGGCTTTGGATGAATTGCAGCGCCGTTATTTGCAGCTTGTGCTGACGGAAGCCGAAGGCAATCGCAGCCTGGCCGCTGAGCGGTTGGGCATCAATCGTCGAACGATTCAACGATTGATGGCACGTTACAGGCTTTCGGCGATTGCCAACGACGAAGGTTCGGACGAATAAACGCGAAAAAAATTTGGGCTGTATGAATTTCAAAACCGCAAATTCCATTTTCTGGCTGATTGTGCTGCCTTGTCTGACGGCGGTGGCGTTGGCGCAAAACATTTCCGTCGAAACCAAAATCTCTGCCGTCACCGCTCCGGCAAGTTTTGAAAGAAAACTCAGCGGAGCGAATCGAAGCTTCACAATCAAAAAAGGCGATTCGTTGCAACCCGGCGACGTGATTGACACGACCGCAGGCGGGCGAGTCGTGCTGGCTTTGAGCGACGGCAGTCAGGCGATCATTCATCCCGGATCGCGCGTGTTGCTGAAAGATTTTCGTCACGCCAATTCGGCGCGCGAACTGATGGAGATTTTTTCCGGGCGTGTGCGCTTCAAGATTTATCACCTGGGAAAACGTCCGAATCCTTATCGAGTCAACAGCCCAGCCGCTTCGATTGCCGTGCGCGGCACAGAATTTTTGGTCAGCGCCGAACCGAACGGCGAAACTCAGGTAGTTGTTTACGAAGGCGCGGTGGAAGTTTCCAGCCGCGTCAACCCTCGCCGCCGCGCGTTGCTAGGAGCAGGCGACAGCGTGATTGTTCGTCCGGGCGGAAACATTTCTCTGGCGCTGCCCGGACCAGGCGGCGAATTGAATTCTGTCGCCAGATTGGATTTCGGCAGAATTGATCCTGCCAACGAGATCTTCGGTTCGTTCCAGCAGCAGTATTTCGACCGGCTGGCTCATTTGAGCAACGAACCCGAAGCCAGACCGTTTTCCGCTTTTGCCGATTCGCATTTCGACAGTCTGGAAAACCCTGCTTACGCAACGGAATTCAACCGAGCGGAAGGCCGTTTATATTTGTTGCCGTCATTCAGCGAATCGCGCGAATTCATGCGTTTAAGCAACCCGTCGCGCGTGCAACCGATTCACCCGTTTGACAACACGCTGGCTCAACAGCTTTCGTTTTTCACTCCGATTGATGGTTCGCCGTTTGTCATTGGCGGAGCCGTTTCAACTGCCAGAACCAATTTGCAGGGACGGCAGGCGGGCGGCCCGCTGGGAGATTTCAGCCCGGACCTGAACGTATTTCGCACGACCTCTTTGACTACAACAACGCTTGCATCCTTTGTCGTGGCGCGCAGGTTCGGCGACACAGGACGAAACGGATTCGGAATCAAGCTGGATTATCTGGCCGGACGCGGTTCGCTGGTCAACGTGGATGAATACAGGCGCAAAGAATTCACGAGAATGTTTCGCGCCGATCTGGCGGCAGAGATTGATCGTTTTCGGCTGACCATCGGACTTTCACGTGATTTCGGCGGCGGCAAAAAACTCGGATTGTTTTTCCGTGAAGGAAACACGGCTTCTGTTTATTCGCATCTGGATCGCGGCACTGACGACATCAACGACAACCTGGAACGATTACGGGAAGGTGGCGAACAACACGCGGCGCGCATCTCCGAACTTGGCGTTCGGTGGCGAGATTCGCTGACACGGCGATTGTTTTACGGGCTGGAAGGTCTTGTTTCGCGCGAACGATTCAACACGAACAACTTCGTTCAGTATTGGCCTCTCGGCAGAAAAGACTCTTCCACCGGGCAAGGGAAAATCACGCGAAGCCTGGCTTCGGCCAGCGTTGGGTATGCGCCCAATCAAAAAACTTTCGTCAGCGTTGACGCAACTGTCGGCGTTTACCGTGAAAGTTCCGGCGGCAAAACTTCGCCAGGTGTGGTGTTCGGCCGCTCACATTTCATGTCGTTGCACAGCGGTTTGCAGTACGACTTATGGCGAGGCGCTTTTGTCAGCAGTTCGTTTTTGAAAACCGCCAAATGGCATTCCATCGAAGCCTTCCGTTTTGACCGACCAGGCATCGTGACACAAAGAAGTTATCCGGCTGAAATTCGCTACTTCAATAATTACGGCATCGGTTGGCGATTGAAACCGAATCTGGCGGCGCAATATCTGATTTCGACCAGCTACGGCAACACTTCGGCCAGCCACACGTTGATGCTGCGATATCACTTCAGCTTCGATCCCGAAAAATGACCGGCTGACATATTGCCGCACAATTCAAATGGATTTCTGCGGCCAACCGCCGCATCGCCAATCGCCGAGTGCTGCTAAATCGTTTATTCGCGCATCGGCACATCGCTTGCCACACTTGCCAGTTGAAAGTTCGCACATCAATCGAAAACCCCGCACCTGTACAACCAACAACAAGGAGTCTTTATGGTTCTCAAACTTTTGTTTTCGCAACTGGCAAAAAATCGAGCGCGGTTGGCGCTGCCGCTGATTGCGGCGATTGGAATTATCTGGCTGGCTTCGCCGCGATTGTTAGTGAATGGCGGCCAATCGGCGCAAATCACAGAAACGTCCGCGTTGACCGACAAACGAATGGCAGAAAATCTGGCTCATCTTCCCTTGAGCTTTGAAGCCAATTTGGGGCAAACAGGCAAACAAACAAAATTCATCGCGCGAGGTCTGGGCTATCAATTCGGGCTTGGCGCTGATGAAGCCGTCATGGTTTTACAGCCGGGCGATTTGAAAACCAGTAAGCAGAAATCCACAGCCATACGAATGAAACTTGTCGGCGCAAATGCGCTGGCCAACGTCACCGGCATTGATCGTTTGCCAACCAAAAGCAATTACCTGATCGGCAACGATCCAAACGGCTGGCGAACCGACGTTCCGCACTTTGCCAAAGTCCGCTACGAAACCATCTATCCCGGAATTGATCTGGTTTATTACGGCAACCAGCAGGAACTGGAATACGACTTCATCGTCAATCCGGGCACGAACGCCAACGCGATAAAGCTGCGATTCGACGGAATCAAAAACTTGCGCCTGGATGACAACGGCGATTTGTTGCTGAACACAAGCGGCGGGACGATTCGGCAAAAAGCGCCTTTTGTTTATCAACAAATCAACGACAACCGGCGGCAGATTTCCGGGCGGTACGTCATCGAAGGCGAAACCGTCGGTTTTGAAATCGGCGAATACGACCGTTGCCTGCCGTTGGTGATTGATCCTGTAATCAGTTACGCCACTTATCTTGGCGGAGCTTCGACGGCTTCCTTGTTTTTTATGAAACACGACAAGGACGCAAACATCATTCTTTCGGGATATGTCACTTCCGCCGGTTTCCCCACTACGCCGGGCGCGTTTCAGCCAACGCTGAACAACACCGAACGGCTTTTTGATGGTTGCGTGATGAAGTTGAATCCGGCGGGAACCGAAATTTTGTTCGCCACTTATTTCGGCGGCTCAGGAACTGAATTCGTCTCGGACATGGACGTTGACGACCAGGGCAACATCTATCTGGCCGGTTCCAGCCAGTCGGCAAATTTTCCGATCAAGAATGGGTTTCAAGCGAATTTACCCAGCGACATCCAATCGGCTTTTGTCGCCAAGTTGAACCCGCAAGGCAGCCAATTGCTTTACTCGACTTTTTACCTGGCCAGTTCTCACCGCGCGCGAAGTATCGGCCAGGGGATTGTCGTTTCCGGCAACATCGCCTACGTCGCAGGCAACGCGACTTTGGCCGACGACGCCAGCGGAGAACGAAAGAACACGTTTTTGCTGGTGGTTGATACCGGCAAAAACGGATCAGCGTCGAAGCTTTACGACAGGGATTTCCGCGATTGCACAACCAGGGCAATCAAACTGGACGCCGCCGGAAAAGTCGTGCTCAGCGGTTATGCGCTGGCGCCTTTCGTCCGCACGCTTCCTCCCGTTGGCCCAACCGAAAAAGCGATGTACATCGCCAAAGTTGACACTTCGTTGCCGCCGCAAAATTCGCTGATTTATTCAGCAACTGTGGGCGTCAACTCCACGTTTCCGGCCAACTCAACGGTTGATCCGATCAGCGTCAGCGGTCTGGGTTTTGATGAGGACGACAACATTTACGTCGCCGGAGCAGTCACCGGAACGATTCAGACAACTGCGAACGCCTTTCAAACTCAGGCTCCTGTCAGCGTCGGTAACGCGCGCAACAGCGGATACCTGATGAAGTTTTCGCCTGCCGGTTCGCTGCTTTATTCGTCGTATTTCGGCGGCACGCTTCGAGTTGCGCTCAGCCAGCTTGCCGTGATTGCCAAAGACAAAATCTATTTCACCGGCAACACTCAAACAGCCGATATGCCCGTGACTGCCGACGCTCTTCAATTAAACTTGAACGGCAGCCAGGATGCGTTGCTGGCGATGATGGATTTGAGCAAGGCCGGAAATGCCGCATTGATTTATTCAACTTACCTCGGCGGTTCGGGCGCTGAAGCCGGATTCAACCTGGTAAAAGACAACGCCGGAGGAAATCTGTTTTTGTTGGGCAGCGCGCCGACAACCGATTTCCCGATCACGCCGAACGCTCTGCAACCGACCCGACTGAATCCATCAAACGGTTTTCTGGCCAAGATCAGCGGCGCTTTTACGCCTGTTCCGACTGCGCTGGCAGCAATGAACGTTTCAGCGGCAAGTTATTCAGGCTCCACGTTATCGCCTGAATCAATCGTTGCCGTTTTTGGATCGAAGTTGGCCAACGCCACTCAGATTGCTGGCGGCTCTCCGCTCCCAACCGAATTGGCCGGAAGCAGGGTCAGGGTTCGTGACAGTTTGGGCGTTGAGCGAATGGCATCGCTCTTTTTTGTTTCGCCGACTCAGATCAACTACCTGTTGCCAGCCGGAACCGCTGCCGGGCAAGCGGAAATTATGATTACCAACGATGCCGGAGAGCTTTCGATGGAAAGGCTGCAAATCGCCGGAGTCGTGCCAGGCGTTTTCACCGCCGATGCCAGCGGGCGCGGAGTCGCTGCCGCCACTGTTTTACGCATTCGAGCCAACGGCGAACGGAGCTTTGAATCGGTTGTGCAATACGACGGCTCTCAGAATCGCCTGGTTCCTTTGCCAATTGATCTGGGAGCGGAAACCGATCAGGTCTTTTTGCTGCTGTTCGGCACGGGATTCCGCAATCGCAGCAGCTTGAGCAACACCGTCACTACAATTGGCGGAGTCGGCGCATCCGTGAGCTTCGCCGGAGCGCAAGGCGATTTTTCCGGCCTGGATCAAATCAACGCTTTGCTGCCACGCAACTTGATCGGGCGCGGCGAAGTTGATGTTACGCTGATGGTGGACGGCAAAACCGCCAACACAGTCAGAATCAACATCAAATAACCGTTTCGAACCTCGCTAATAAAAACAGCAAGACCGGCTGGCATCGTTTGCCGCCGGTCTTGCTGTTTGAAGAAACTGCTTTGTCAGGAACCGGGAGCAGTAGCGACCCGGTTTCTCGTGAATTCTTGATAACCCGGTCGCTACCGCTCCCGGTTCCGTCCCAACTTGTCTAAACGCCTGCCGTTTGACTGGCTGGTTTCCATCGCAATACAGGCTTGCGCGCAGCGGCGGCTTCGTCCAAACGGCCTATGCGCGTGTTGTGCGGAGCCGTTTTGACAAGTTCAGGGTTTTCTTCGGCTTCGCGGGCAATGGATTTCATGGCGTCAATAAAAACGTCCAGTTCGTCGCGGCCTTCGCTTTCGGTCGGTTCGATCATCATTGCGCCCGGCACGACCAGCGGAAAGTAAATCGTCATCGGATGGAAGCCGTAATCAATCAACCGCTTGGCAATGTCCAGAGTGTGAACGCCATTTTTCTGTTGGCGTTTGTCGTTGAAGATCACTTCGTGCATCGCCTTGCCCGCGACGCCGAGTTCGTAAACATCTTTCAAATGGTAAGCAATGTAATTGGCGTTGAGCACGGCTGTTTCAGTCGCTTCGCGCAAACCCTCAGCACCGAGCGTCATGATGTAACACAAGGCTCGAACCAGCACCGAATAGTTGCCGTGATACGCGCGAACTCTGCCAACTGTTTGCGGGCGATTGAATTCAAGCTTGTATTTGCCATCGTGAACAACCACGCGCGGAACAGGCAGGAATGGCTCAAGTTCCGCAGTCACGGCAATCGGGCCGGCTCCGGGGCCGCCTCCGCCGTGCGGAGTCGAAAAGGTTTTGTGCAGATTCAGGTGAATCACATCCACGCCCATATCGCCGGGGCGAGTGACTCCAACCAGCGCGTTCATGTTCGCGCCGTCCATGTAAACCAGTCCGCCAGCATCGTGGAGAATCTTGCAGACTTCTTCAATGTTTTCTTCAAACAACCCAAGCGTCGAAGGATTGGTCAGCATCAACGCGGCTACGTCGTCGTTGACTGACGCGCGCAACGCTTCCAGATCAACCGCACCTCCGGCAGTGGATTTGATCGTCTTGACCTGATAGCCGCAAACCGCCGCCGAAGCCGGGTTCGTGCCGTGCGCCGAATCGGGAATCAACACGACTTTGCGCGCGTTGCCGCGAGCTTCCAGGCAGGCGCGAATGACCATCAAGCCGGTCATTTCGCCTTGAGCGCCAGCCGCCGGTTGCAAGCTGACTCCGGGCAGGCCCGTTATTTCGGCCAGTGAATCTTCCAGCCGCTTCAACAATTCCAGATTGCCTTGAGCCAGTTCGTCCGGCAAATACGGATGCGAAGCCGCGAAGCCATCAAAGCGCGAAACCCGTTCGTTGATCTTCGGGTTGTATTTCATCGTGCATGAACCCAGCGGGTACATTCCCAAATCCACAGCGTAATTCCATGTGGAAATCCGTGTGAAGTGGCGAACAACGTCAACTTCACTGACTTCGGGCAATCCGGCCAGATCGTCATCGCGCAAAAGCGCAGTGTCCAGCGCGGTTTCCGCAGGAACATCCAGCGCGGGCAGGTGATAACCCAGCTTGCCCGGACGCGACCGCTCAAAGATCGTGCCTTCGTTTTGATTGATATGATTGCTTGATTTCTTAATCACTACATTTCCCCAAATTAGGCATTGACCATTATTCATTGGCCATTAACGGTTTGGGTAAAAAGGCTGTCTACCCAGTCGGTTAATGGGTAATGGCCAATGGATAATTCGCCATAGCCATTGTGAGAGTTGGCCCGACTCAGATTTGCCCGGCAAGTTGCGTCAGCGCGTCACCGGTCACTCTGAACATCGTCCATTCATCCATCGGCTTAGCGCCGAGCGATTTATAAAAGTTGATTGCCGGTTCGTTCCAATCCAGCACTGACCACTCCAACCTGCCACATTCGCGTTCGACCGCGAGCTTCGCCAAATAGATCAGCATCGCTTTGCCAAAACCTTTGCCGCGTTGGTCTGGATTGACGAACAGGTCTTCCAGATAAATTCCCGGTCTGCCCAAAAACGTAGAAAAGTTATGAAAGAACAACGCGAAACAAACCGGATTGTCGTGGTCATAACCGATGACGACTTCGGCGACGCGGCGTTCGCCGAACAGTGTTTTTCGCAGCGTAACTTCGTCGGCGACACATTCGTGCGACAGTCGTTCGTATTCCGCCAAGCCGCGAATGAATTGCAGAATCAGTGGCACGTCGGTTTCGGTCGCTTGCCGAATGACAAAGCCCGGAATGTTCGTTGACACATCCATCAAGGTAGAAAACTTCAAAACAGGATTTACAAGATTGCTTCAGGATTAACAGGGCCCGCGACAGATTTTGCCAATCCTGACCATCCTGAAAAAAAATCCTGACAATCCTGTTTTCTGTCCGGCTAAATTGCCTTCAACTCGGCGACCAGCGAATCAATTTGTTCTTTGGTCGTTGTTTCGGTCATGCAAACCAGAATTTCGTTCTTCATCGCCGGGAAGAATCGTTCCAACGCCAAGCCGCCGATGATGTGTTTGCTTTGCAGTTTGGCCAGCACGTCGGCGGCAGGTTGCGGACAACTGACGACAAACTCATTGAAAAATGGCGAGCTGAATTTCAGTCTGAAACCGTTGATCGCCGCGATCTGCTTTGCCGCGTAATGAGACTTTTGCAGATTTTGTTCGGCAGCTTCGCGGACTCCGCGCCGTCCCATCGTGGACAGGTAAACCGTAGCCATCAGTGCGTACAGCCCTTGATTGGTGCAAATGTTCGAAGTCGCTTTTTCGCGGCGGATGTGTTGTTCGCGCGTAGCCAGTGTCAGCACATAACCCGGACGACCGTCGTGGTCGAAGGCCTGCCCAACCAAGCGACCGGGAATCTGGCGTTGCAGTTTTTCAGTGCAGGCGAAAAATCCGCAGTAAGAACCGCCGAAGCTGATCGGTATGCCGAACGACTGGGCTTCGCCGCAAACAATGTCGGCTCCGGCTTTGCCCGGAGCTTGCAGCAAACCCAGGCTCATCGCTTCGGCAATGACGACGACGAACAAGGCTCCGGCTTTGTGCGTGGCGTCGGCCAATTGCTTCAACTCTTCGATGCCGCCGAAAAAATTCGGCGATTGAACAATCACCGCGCCAATGTCTTTGCCGAGTTCCGCCAGCGATTCCGGCTTCAAAGCTCCGGTCGTTTCATCGTAAGGCAAAGTGATTTCTTCGATCCCGGCGTTGCGAATGTAGGTGTCAACGACCTGGCGATATTCGGGATGCAGGTTTCCAGCCAGCGCGACTTTCGTCCGGCCAGTGACACGTTCGGCCATCAAGACGGCTTCGGCGGTGGCGGTCGAACCGTCGTAAAGCGAGGCGTTCGACACATCCATGCCCGTCAATTCGCAGATCATCGTTTGATATTCAAAGATGGCCTGCAAAGTGCCCTGACTGATTTCCGGCTGATAGGGCGTGTACGAAGTGTAAAACTCCGAGCGCGAAATCAGCGTGTCAATGATTGTGGGAATGAAATGGTCGTAAGCTCCCGCGCCCAAAAACGAACTCATGCGTTCGCCAGTCACTCGCGTCGAGTTGCGTTCGGCCAGCGCGCGAAAAAAATCCAGAGTTTCAGGTTCGGAGAGTCCGGCAGGCAGATCAAGCGGGCGTTTGAGTTGGAGCTTGTCGGGAATTCCTGTGAACAGGTCGGCGACAGATTCACGGCCCATTTCGCGCAACATTGCTTCGCGTTCCTGAGCCGAATTCGGGATGTATCTCATAGGTGATTGGTGGTTGGTGATTGGTGGTTGGTGGCCGGCAAATCATCTGTCACCCGCAACCTACCACCTACAACCTAATCTTCTTTCTGTGATTCGACGAAGTCTTCGTATTCGCTGGCGTTCAGCAAACTGTCCACTTGGCCGGCGTTGGCGAGTTTGATCTTAATCATCCACCCGCCGCCGTAAGGTTCGCTGTTGACCAGTTCCGGCGCATCGCTCAACGCTTCGTTGATTTCCACGACTTCGCCGGAAACGGGTGTGAACAATTCGCTGAAGGTTTTGACCGATTCGATTTCGCCGAAATGCGCATGTGCTTCGAAGTTTTCGCCAACGCGCGGCAAATCCACGTGAACCACATCGCCCAATTGTTCCTGCGCGAAATCCGTGATGCCGATGGTTCCCGTGTCGCCTTCGACGCGAATCCATTCGTGGTCTTTGGTGTAATGAAGATTGTCTGGGTAAGAAGCCATTGGTTCTCCTGTGGGAAGTAGACAGAAGACAGTAGACAGAAGACAGTAGAAACATTTCGACGCGCCAGATAATTTTGCAAGGTGACGGCCAAACCTACTGTCTACTGACTTCTGTCTACTGTCTACTCCGCTTATAAAAAGGCGTTGGCACGACTTCAGCAGCCAGCCTTCGCCCACGTACATCAATTTCAAATTTGGTTCCGATTACTGTGTGCTCAATCGGCAAATACGCAAGTCCGATGTTCTTTTTCAAAAATGGAGCTGGGCTTCCAGAGGTTACCTGGCCGACTTGCTGGTCGCCGATGAACGCCGGATAACCGTCGCGCGCAATGCCTTTGTCGGTGACTTCAAAACCAACGAGCTTGCGCGTCAAGCCTTGTTCTTTTTGCTCGACCAGCCGGTCGCGTCCCAGAAAATCGCCTTTGCCGAGTTTGCAAATCCAGGCCAGGTCAGCTTCCAGCGGCGTCGTGGTGTCGTCAATTTCGTGACCGTAAAGCGCCATTTTCGCTTCCAGCCGCAGTGTATTCCGCGAAGCCAAACCGCACGGGATTAAGCCTTGCGGCTGCCCGGCTTCGATTATCTTGTTCCAGAGCCGTTCGGATTCCGACGGATCGAAATAAATCTCAACGCCGTCTTCGCCCGTGTAACCGGTGCGAGCGATGATCGCCGGAACTCCGTCAACGTGGCCGGTCGTAAACCAGTAATACTTGATGGCGGACAAATCCACATCAGTCAGCGGTTGCATCACTTCCAGCGCGCGCGGCCCCTGAATGGCAAGCTGGCTGTAATTGGCGCTGAGGTTCGTGACTTCAGCGTCAAAACCAGCAGCGTTGGATTTGATCCAGTCGAAATCTTTGTCGGAGTTTGAGGCGTTGACGCACAGAAAATAATGATCGGCGGCAAAACGATGCACCAGAATGTCATCAACAAAACACCCGTTCGGCGTCATCAACCCGGTGTATTGAATTTGCTGGTCGGCGAGTTTGGAAGCATCGTTACAGGTCAGATGTTGAACCAAATCGAGCGCCTGCGAACCTTTGATTTCGATTTCGCCCATGTGCGAAACATCAAACATTCCGGCTCCGGTTCGTATGGCCAGATGTTCGGCAATGGTTCCTGCCGGGTATTGCACCGGCATATCCCATCCGCCGAAATCCACCATCTTGCCGCCTTGTTTTCGGTGAACTTCGTTGAGCGCGGTTTTCTTCAGTTGGGTATTCGACACTTCGTGCTGACCTCGGTTTTGGTTAAGCCAAATTGCCCGAAACTCGTTGGAAAAGCGTGTTTTGACGGGGTTGTTGAATCAGGCGCGGAACTTAGCACGCAGTTTACAAATTCGTCAACCAACGGAAACTTTTTGCACCCGACAACCACTTACCAGTCGTTATGGCTAGTGAAAAACACACAACAAAGCCGGTAATGACAATGGTAGAAGCATTGGCAGATCAATTGATCGAACGACAATTTACAGAGGTGGCAATGCAGAGGGCGACAACCCTGCGGCATTCTGAAACAGCGACCGAAAGCGCCGCGGCAAACGACGCTTTGTCACGCGCCAAGCAAGGCGACCAAACGGCCTTTGCCGAATTGGTGCGCGAACATCAGGCAATGGTGTACAGCCTGGCTCGCAACTTCGTCCGTGACGGAGCAATTGCCGAAGACCTGGCACAGGAAGTCTTTCTGCATCTGTTTCGCAATCTGGCCGCCATCGAAACGCCCGCGCATTTGAAATTCTGGCTTCGCAAAGTCACAGGACATCGCTGCATTGATTTTTCCAGACGGCAAAAATCACAAGGCGGAAAAGTGTCAGTCAGCTTGGACGAAGCGCCGGAGCCGGTTTCGGTTTTCGATATGCCGGATTCCCAACCGGACTGGATGCTGCGAAGCACGATTCGCCGATTCGTGGCGACGCTGCCGGAAAAACCCAGATTGGTGGTGACGCTGCGATACCAGGAAGACCTTGATCCGATGGAAATCGCCGAAGTTCTGGAAATGCCGCTCAACACTGTGAAAAGCCATTTGCGTCGTTCGCTGGCAATTCTGAAAGAAAAAGTCACACGCAGTTTAGGCTCGGAGTTTTAGGCCGGCAGTTTAGGAGAGAGATAACCATGAAGCATTTTGACGATGAATTGAAAAACGCGCTTCGCCGCGAAGAACCTTCGGCGGATTTCACCGCGCGCTTGCTGGCTCGCGTCGCTCAGGAGAAGGAGGGAGGGCGCGAGCCAGTGAAAGAGGGATGGAGCGAACTGGCGAGCGAGAAACAAAACGGCGCGCCAAATTGGCTTCGCAAACTCGGCGTGGTGTTCACGCTGCCACAAATTAACTGGGTGACGGCGGGAGCAGTGGCGGCTTTACTGATTGCGTCGGTGATTGGCGTCAATCGGTATCGGCAGCACCAGTTTGAACTGCAACGCCAGACCGAAATCGCCGCCGAAGCCGAAGGCCAGCGCGCCAAAGAACAGGTGATGTTCGCCATGCGAATCGCCAGCGCCAAACTCAACGTCGCTCAAAAGAAAGTCAAAGATTCACTGCAACACGATGATGACCAACAACAAGCAGGTCGTCAGCAAAACTAAACTCATCACTACTCGGAGGGAACTTATGAAATCAACATTGCTGAAACTGGCGAGCCTGACTCTGCTTGCCTTGCTTGCCACCACGACGGCGTTTGCCCAGAACGCTCGTTTGCAGATTGACCACATTGACCGCTTGTTTCCGAACGCCGTCGAAACCATTGACGTGCGCGTGGATGGCGCGCTGCTGCAAATCGCATCGAAGTTTCTGGATAAAAACCGAGCCAACGAAGCTCAGGTCAAAGATTTGCTGAACGTGCTGAAAGGCGTTTACGTCAAAGGCGTCGAATTCGATCAAGCAAACCAGTTCACCGAACAGGATGTCGAAGCCGTGCGCCAACAATTGAATGCTCCCGGCTGGTCAAAAATTGTCGGCGTCCGCAGCAAACGCGACGGCGACAATGTCGAAGTTTCGTTGATGCTCAACAATGGATTGATCGAAGGCATTGGCGTTTTGGTGACTTCGCCGAAACAATTGATGGTCGTCAACGTCGTTGGCCCGATTGACCCGGAAAAGATCACCGAATTGCGCGGCAGTTTCGGCATCCCGAAAGATTTCGATTTCGATTTCAGCGGCTCAAGCCGCCGCCGCAACTGACACTGTGGAGTGCTGCGGCTTGACGCAGCTTTACTTTCGCAACTGAAATCTCGGTTGAAATAGAAAGCAACCATTGATGAACAAAAAGCGGCGACAAATCGCCGCACTCCAAAAACAAAACCCCCTGACCAAGATTGAAAGACCGGACAGAATGAACAAGCTTGTCGCACGAGTTTTCACCCAGAAATCTTGCGCGCATTCTGTCCACTTCCCCACAGGAGGTAGAAGATGACTCAACTCCAAAAGATGTTTCGAGTAATGTTTGTTGCGGCGATGATGCTGGCGCTGTTGGTTCCGGTGGCGGACGCGCAAACCGCGTTCACGCCCAAAGGCAAAGGCTTCAACGATGTCGTCAAATACATCGAAAAGAATTACAGCGCGAAAAAAACCAAAATCCCCATGCTGGGGTTGGCGAAATTTGCCATCTGGATGGTTCGCCCGGCAGGCGTCAAAGGTTTCAAGCTGGCGGTTTTTGAAGACCAGAATTTCATCAAACGAGCGGACACCATTTCTTTCAGTCAGGCAATGCGCCAATCGTTCAAAAAAGACTGGTCGCCACTGGTGCAATTCAGTTCCAAACGCGACGGCGCCAGCCACACGTTTATTTACGTCAAACAAACCAAGAAAGACGTTGAATTTGCCGTGGCGACGTTGGGCGAAAGCGAAGCCGTCGTGGTTCAAGCCAAGTTCAATCCCGACGCCGCCGCGAAGTTTTTGGAAAATCCGAAGATCATGGGCATCTCGCTCGGCAATTCGATTCGCGGCAACAATACAATTGCGACCAATCGTCAGCCGAAACCGAATGCTCCGGCGTCAACGCCTGCTGCTGCAAGCGATGATTCCTCGAAACGAGTCGTCATCAAAGACGGCAACTCCGACGCTGACACCGCACCTGTGCAGCCGACTTCCCGTGCAGTGCTGACGACGAATGACGAAAACAATCCTCCGTTGCCGGTGGCGGAAAACGCTTCGGCGGCAAAAACTACGGAAGCTTCCAAACCGGTTGAGGTCAAAACTCCTCCGCGCGAAGACACGCTGCGAATTGAAACCCGGCTGGTAAACCTGAACGTCAAGGCGCTGGATAAATCCGGCAAGCCGATCACCAACCTGAAGCCGGAAGATTTCGCCGTTTTTGAAGACGGAACCAAACAGGAAGTCGCGCATTTCAAACCGGTTAATGCGCCAGTGAATTTGATTTTGCTGCTCGACCTGAGCGGCAGCACTCAGAAAAAACGCAAAGGCATGATCGAAGCTGCCAACCGGTTTATTGATTCGCTGCCAGCGGGCGACAAAATTTCCGTCGTTGCCTTCACGCGACAATACAAACCGTTGACGGATTTCACGGCTGACAAGATCGCGCTGAAAACAGCCGTTAAAAAGATCAACAAGATCGGCGGCGGAACCGCGTTTTACGATTCGGCGTGGAAGGCACTGGATCAACTTGGCCAACTGACCGAAGCGCGCAAAGCGATTGTCGTGCTGACAGACGGCGAAGACGAATCGCTGATCAGCGACCGCGAATCGGCTCACAATTTCGAAGACCTGATTGGTCGCGCGTCTGAAGAAGACGTGACAATTTATCCGATCTATTTCAGCCCGAACAGTCACTTGAACAAGATCGGCATTCTCTTTGGCGGCAGCGGCGGTGGATTGCTGGGCGGCGAAAGCAAAAGCAAAACGGCGCGCAAACAGTTGGAGCAACTGGCAGAGCTAACCGGCGGCGAAATTTTCAGCGCCCAACGCGAAGAAGAACTGGAAACCGCTTACAAACTGGTTGCCAACGAATTGCACACTCTGTACAGCCTGGCTTATTCGCCGGACAAACTGAAACACGACGGTCAATTCCGCAAAATCAACGTCAAACTCGCCCGCGACGGCGCGGTGGCCAAAACGCGGCGAGGATATTTCGACAGGTAAAAAAGGTAGACAGGATTTACGGGATTTTCAGGATTGGTTTTCATCCTGTTGAATCCTGTAAATCCTGTCGAAAAGAAAAGGATGAGAGAAATAAGTTTTATGGAAGCTGTGAAGACAGCAACGCGAATGATGATGCTGGCCGTTTTGATGCTTGCCGGTTTGGCTGCGGCTCAGGCGCAAGACGCGCGACTGCAATTCACTCAATTGGACAAGCTGGCGTCGAAAGCCGACAACGTCGTCGAAGTCACGCTCGACAAAAACCTGCTGCAAGTGGCGGCCAAGTTTCTGTCCGACAAAAATCCGACCGAAGCCGCCGTTAAAGACCTGGTGTCGAAACTGCAAGGTGTTTACGTTCGCGTGTTCGAGTTCGACAAAATCGGTGAATACTCGCTGGGCGATGTCGAACCGATTCGTTCGCAAGTCAACGCGCCCGGCTGGTCGAAAATCGTCGGCGTGATGAGCAGACGCGAAGGCCAGAAAGTGGATGTTCATTTGCGAATGGATAACGCCGGTATGATTCACGGTTTGTTGATTCTGGCGACTCAGCCCAGAGAACTGGTTGTCGTCAACATCGTCGGCCCGATTGACCTGGAAAAGCTCAGCCAACTGGAAGGTCAATTCGGCATCCCCAAACTGGAACTGGACAAAATCAAAGCCAAGCCGCGAAACGAATGATGAAGTCGGAAGGATGAGTGATGAGTTAAGCGCCAAAAACCTTCTTTCTTCCTTCCGCATTCATAATTCATCCTTCCCCCTTCATCCTTCCGCATTTAGAATGCACGTATGGCTGACGAAACTTTGGTCATCGAAACTCCCGAACACGTCGAACTCCATTTCGCACTGGCGACGATGGGCAACCGCTTCATCGCCTGTGCGATTGACCACGCCATTCAAATTGTGGCGATTGCGCTGACATTCTTTCTAGCGTTGCAATTGAGCAGCGGCGCGCGCCGCGTCAGCGATAAAGTTGTGGAAGGTTTCAGTCAGGGGAGTTTGTGGATTATTGCGCTGGCGATTCTGATCGCGTTTGTTTTGTTCTTTGGCTATTTCGTGGTTTTTGAAACTCTGTGGAGCGGACAAACTCCGGGCAAACGCTGGTTGAAACTGCGTGTAATTCAGGAAGACGGACGGCCGATTACTTTTTTTGCGGCGCTGAATCGCAACCTGATTCGGTTGATGGATATGCAGCCGGGCTTTTTTTATTCCATCGCCATCGTTTCCACCTTTGCCAGCGAACGCGCTAAACGGTTGGGCGATTTTGTCGCCAACACCGTCGTCGTCAAAGAGCGTAGCGCCGAAGCCCCCACCTTTGCCGAAGTCTTTGAAAGCGAAGTTATTGATTCCGCCATGCGTCGTTTGGCTCCTGCTGTGGATTTTCACGGCGACGTTCGGGCGCTGGATTCAGCCGACATCGCAGTCGTCGAAAGTTTTTTGCGTCGCCGTTACGACATTCCCGAACAACCTCGCCAATGGCTGGCCTGGCGAGTCAGCGTCCCTGTCATGGAAAAAATTCGACCCGGTTACGATCCAGCAACCTTCAATTACGAAGGCTTTCTGGAAGAAGTGCTGGCTCGTTACCGGGTGCAGAAAAAATACAATGATTGACCTGCGACTTACCTGCGCTGTTCGCGTTGTCTCATCAATTCCACTCCTCGCTCTTTGATCTTGTTTGCTTCCAGATCAATTTTCTTTCGTTCGGCAAGATTTGCCGTCACTTTCTGCTTCTCTCGATACATCAAACTTTTGTAAAACAGCGCATCCGGGTATTCGGGGTTGGCAGCCAACGCCTTTTCAAGATGCTCCATTCCGGAATTTAGGCATGCATCAAATTGTTTTTTGTCGGCAGCATTCAACGAGCGAAAGTGAAACGGATCAGCAGCCTTCAATCGAGGGTTGGCATATTTTTCAGTCAGGCCATAAGCGCAACTCCATTGTTTGACGGCCAGTGAAAAATAGCTTTCGGCTTTGGCAGTATTGGGCGAGCAGGGGCTTTCAATGCGCTTCAGTATCCATTGGCGTTCCTGGGCTTCGTCGTCGAATTCGCCAGCAGCGGCGGCCAGATAAGCCATTGCTGCGTCTTTGATCTGACAATCTTCGGCCAATTCGGCAGCTTTCAAAAAAGCCGGTTGTGCAATTTTCAGGTCTTTTTGAAACGCGGCTTTTTTCGCTTTCCATTGCTTGTCTTCTTCGGCGATACGATTCAGCTCTTCCTGCGTCAGACGAATTTCTTTGATCTTCGCCGATGATGGAAGTGCAGGCGGGGGCGGGGGCGGCGGAGCAAGCGAGATGGCGGGAATTCCGAACTCATCACGATGGTTGTCGCAAATCGCCAGCGCATAAAAAAACCAGGCAGAGCCATTGTTCGGCATTGCTTCGGTCATGGCTTTATGAAATTCGACGGGCGCGGAGCCTGGCAGATTGCTCGGACGTGTTTCCAGCACCTGAAATTCAAGCTTTTTCCCTACCTGCATAATCCTGCCCGGTAATGTAAACGGTTCTCCGTTGACCGGTTTCAACGTCACAGCGCAGATAAAAAGATAAGTGTTGCCTTCGGCATGCCGACTCATCTCCTTCATTTGCCAAACCAATGATTGGCTGGCGAGAACAACTTCTTGATGCACTCTTTTTATTTCCGGTGTGAAAATATCCAGGCCAATATGAGAAATCGCCGGGAGGAAATCTTTTCTGAGTGTAAAGCTGATTCGCTCGCCTTCGGATTTGAACTGCACCAGTTCAGAGAATTCTTGAGCCGATGCCATACTGAAACTCAGGCCAAGAACGACCGCTGTCAGCAAACAGCGAAACGAGATTCTAAACGACATGAAACCTCCTTGAGTTTGTAGCCAAACAGGATCAATTAACTGCTCTTCAACGAGTAAGACACGACAAGTTGAAAAGACCAGCTCAAGAATAGCTTTCGGCGAAGCAGCGAAAAATGTCGAGAAAAGTCATTCAGTCCTGGGAAGATTGGTTTGGGGCGGTGCAACTTGTTGCTTTTCCCACACTTTGGCGTAGCGAAGAAACACTCCGTAAGCCGTAAAGCCAGCGATAATCAATCCCTGTACGCCGTCCAGAAACCCACCTTTGACCAGATAGCTGCGAGTGAATGCAGCCAGCGGCAGGATGAACAGATCAATCGCGCGCGCTCGTTTGCCTTTGTTGACCAGATGTTCGGCTGAAAGCGTGGCGTAAGTCAGCACGCGGCGATGGTAATCACTCAGGTCGTCCGCCGTGTAATGCAATATCAATCCGGGAAGCTTTTCGGTTCGCCCTTTGACGTGAGCGACTTCATGCGGAGCAACGCCGTCCCAATAACTGACTGCTTTGCGATAGAGCCGCATCTGAAAATCGGGAAACCAGCCCGAATGCAAAATCCATCGGCCAAGAAAGTTCGTCTTGCGAGAAATCCAAAATCCGTCGGGCAAGCTGGCTGGTTCGCGCTGTTTCAACGCTTCAATTGCCGCGCGTAATTCCGGCGTGACTCGTTCGTCGGCATCCATCCACAAAATCCAATCGCCCGTGGTCATCGAATCGGAGTATTCGTGTTTGTCTTTGTAGCCGCGAAATTCTCGGTAACAGATTTTATCCGTGTATTGTTTGGCAAGCTCCACCGTGCGGTCGGTCGAATACGAATCGCAGATGACGATTTCATCCAACCACGCCAGGTTTTCGCACAGCGCGGGAATATTCGCTTCTTCGTTGTAGACGTTGATCTTGACGGAGATTTTCAATGTATCTGGAAAAGAAAGTTCAAATTACTGACCGTGAAGTACCTGTTTGATACTTGCATCAACGGGGTCAACATCAACGATCAAATCGCCTCCACGCCGCGAAAGATAATCCAATGGTCCGTAGTTGATTCGCCATCGAATATCACCGTCAATTAACTGGGATATCGTAATCAGACTTTGATGTACGTTGATTCCAGCTTCGCGCGCGCAGCGATTGGCGGCAGCGATGACCCGCGCCAATGAAACAGCAACGTCGTCCTGTAAAACTTCGGCAGTTAAAACCGCAGCCATAAAACCTCCTATTCGTCTGAAAACAGATCGTCGGTATCAACCAATTCACGGACTTGGCCTTGTGGGGTTACGAGATAGATTGTATCCCGCGAGATGACAAACTCTCCAACGTAATTTGCGCCTTTCAAATTCGGATCATTCCGCACAGCGCGTTTGTCGGTTTCACTTGGTTCCTGCAAGTAATCATCGCCAACATTCGGGTGTGTATGAAACGAGGCGACAATTTCAGTGTCGCCAATTTTGCAGCCTGAATGTGAAGGAACGCGAATCTCGTTTTGTGCTCCGGTTGGCCAACGATAAACACTAAACTCAGCCGCAGCATCACGCAGCACAAAGCCCCCTTCTTCGTGAGCATTTGCGCCGCCCGGTTCAGAATCTTCCCAAGCTTGCTTGAGCAAAGCGCGAACCGTTTCGTTATGCAGGATTATCAGATGAGGTTTTGGCATTTCTGTCTTCCGAAAAACCTGTCGTTATTTCCCACCATTTCCATTCAAAACTGCCTTCAACGCCTGCCCGGTATAAGACTTTTTATTTTTCGCTACTTGTTCCGGCGTGCCTTCGGCGACGATGCGTCCGCCTCCGTCGCCGCCTTCCGGCCCTAGGTCAATGATCCAATCTGCCGACTTAATCACGTCCAAATTGTGTTCGATGATGATGACAGTATTGCCCAGATCAACCAGCCGTTGCAGCACATCCAGCAATTTCCGCACGTCTTCAAAGTGCAAACCCGTCGTCGGTTCATCCAGAATGTAAACTGTTCGGCCAGTCGCGCGTTTGGATAATTCTTTAGCCAGTTTGATGCGCTGAGCTTCTCCTCCGGAAAGCGTGGTGGACGATTGCCCCAGACTGACGTAACCCAACCCGACTTCGTACAGCGTCTGCAATTTCTGTTTGATCTGCGGATGATTTTCCAGCAACGGCAAAGCGTCTTCAATGGTCGTGTCCAACAGTTGAGAAATGTTTTTGCCTTGATACCGCACGTCCAGAGTTTCGCGGTTGTAACGTCCGCCCCGGCAAACTTCGCAGGTCACGTAAACGTCCGGCAGAAAATTCATCTCAATGCGTTTCAATCCGTCGCCCTGACAGGTTTCGCAACGACCGCCTTTGACGTTGAAACTGAACCGACCGGGTTTGTAACCGCGTTCGCGCGATTCGGGCAACATCGAATACAAATCGCGGATCGGCGTGAACAAGCCGGTGTAAGTCGCCGGATTCGAGCGCGGAGTGCGGCCAATCGGCGACTGGTCAATTTCGATGATCTTGTCTATGTGTTCCAAACCTTCAATGGCAACGTGAGCGCCGGGTTCGGCCAGGCTGCGATAAATCTTCCGCGACAGTGCGCGGTAAAGAATGTCTTCGACTAGCGTGGATTTGCCGGAGCCGGAAACGCCCGTCACCACAGTCAACACTCCGAGCGGAAAACTTACATCCACGTTTTTCAGATTATGTTCGGTCGCTCCGCGAACGGTGATGAATTTTCCATTCGGTTTGCGACGCTGTTTGGGAACGGCAATCTGTACTTCGCCGGAGATATATTGTCCTGTGATCGAAGTTTTGGTCTTGGCGATGTCGTCGGGTTTGCCGATGGCAACGACTTCGCCACCGTGCGTTCCGGCGCCAGGGCCAAGGTCAACGACGAAATCGGCTCGGCGAATGGTGTCTTCGTCGTGTTCGACAACCAACACTGTGTTGCCCAAATCGCGCAGCATCGCCAGCGTGTCCAACAGCTTTTGGTTGTCGCGCGGATGCAAACCAATCGAAGGTTCGTCCAGCACGTACAGCACGCCGCGCAGTTGCGAGCCAATCTGCGTAGCCAGTCGAATACGCTGGCTTTCTCCGCCGGACAAACTGGACGCCGGACGATCCAACGCCAGGTAACCCAAGCCAACTGAGTTCAAAAATCCCAGCCGATCGCGGATTTCTTTCAACACTCGACCGGCGATTAAGTCTTCGCGGGTGTTTAGCTTGATGTCGGCGAAAGATTTGATGGCCAATTCAATCGGCAGCTTTGAGTATTCAGAGATGGATTTTTCATTCAGCCGAACCGCCAGAGATTCAGGCTGCAAACGAGCGCCGTTGCAAGCGCGGCAGGCAACAGTCGAAATCAAATTGCCAATCGCGTTGTAGCGCGTTTCAGACGATTCTTCGTCCTGCTGCAAACGCGCCATTGTGTCCAGCAACATTGCCGTCGCGCCTTTCCACGGAGCTTTGTATCGGTAATCTCCGTAACGAAACTCTATCTTTTCTTTGCTGCCCAAGCCAAAGAAATAAGCGTCGCGGGCTTTTTTCGGCAGTTTATTGAACGGAACGTCTTCAGGCTGATCGAAGTGACGAGCCACAGCCAGCAAAGCTTCGCGCAGATAGGTGTTGGTGGTCTTGTCTTCTTCGGCGGCGAATTGCAGTTGGTTGATCGGAATTGTTTCGTCCGACACCAATCTGGCCGGATCAACTTCGTTTGTCGTGCCTAGCCCATTGCAAGCCTTGCACGCTCCGTAAGCCGAGTTGAATGAAAACGAGCGCGGCTCAAGCTGCGGAATCGAAATGCCGCAAAACACGCAAGCCATCTTTTCGGAATACATCCGTTCTTCGCCATCAACGACGGAAATCAGCACAATCCCTTCAGTCAATTTCGAAGCAGTTCGCACGGATTCTTCCAACCGTGTGGCGATGCCTTCCTTGATGAGCAAACGATCCACGACGACTTCGATGGTGTGATTGCGGCGTTTGTCCAGTTTGATGTCTTCGTCCAGCGTCACCATCTCGCCGTCAATCCGCGCGCGGGTGAAGCCGCTTTTTTGCAATCGTTCCAGTTCCTTTTTGAACTCGCCTTTGCGACCGCGAACAATCGGAGCCAGGATCATGACTCGCTGACCTTCAGGCAATTCCTTGACGCTTTGAATGATTTGATCTGTGGATTGGCGCGAAACGGGGCGTCCGCATTGATGGCAATGTGGCTGGCCAACGGAAGAAAACAGCAATCGCAGGTAATCGTAAACTTCGGTCACTGTGCCAACGGTTGAACGCGGACTGCGACTGGTGGTTTTCTGTTCGATGGAAATTGCCGGAGACAAACCTTCGACCGCATCAACGTCCGGCTTTTCCAGTTGCTCCAAAAACTGCCGAGCGTAAGCCGACAGCGATTCGACGTATCGCCGCTGCCCTTCGGCATAAATCGTGTCAAAAGCCAGCGAAGATTTCCCCGAACCGCTGAGGCCCGTGATGACCGTCAACTGGTTGCGAGGAATTTCCAAGCTGATGTTTTTCAGATTGTGCTGGCGCGCGCCGCGCACGGTGATGCGATCAATTGCCATACTAAAGTCAGCCGTCTGCCACAGAAAAATTTTGTTTTGGTGACTGCTCAGCCTCTTCGTCACGGAGTGACGGCTGACTTTAGCCCGGCGTTTCAACGCCAGGTAGCCTGAGAAAGACCTCTACGTCGCGTCAGCGACGGCTGAATTCAGTCGTCGCTGACGCGACGTAGAGGAAATCTCGCATGCCACCGTGGGTTGAAACCCACGGCTTGTATCTTGAAAGTCAGCTTTCAAACGATTAACAAGGGCGCTTGTTAATCGCGGGGAAAGATGAATCTGGCCCACGGCTCAGACCACGAGTCTGTAGTTTAGATGATGATCTCTTTCC
>JANRKX010000052.1:0-42679 GCA_033763255.1 Acidobacteriota bacterium
CGTCAGGCTTCCACGTTGTTTGAGAGCGCGGTTATACTCAGGCCAGTTGCGGGTGCGGTAAGCGGTTTTCTTTTTCATTGCACAAAAAGCTTACCAGACTGCCGCTCCCGCAGCGGCAGTCTTCATTCGTGCAACAACGCCGGTTTTAAGCATCAATTCGGCGCTGCCTGGCGCTCACGCTCAATCAATTCATCAAACTCCTCATCCGTCGTTCCGCTGTCGTCGAAGCTCCGAGAGAACGGTTCAACGATTTCCTCGAAAGGCTTTTGAGCCAATAAGGCTGTTTTCAGCAAATCAAGTGCGTATTCCACCGGAGCTTTTTTCTGCCGCTTAGCAGCCTCTTCGATAGCCTGAACGGTCTCAAGATCGCTGATTTCTAGTGATAAGCTTTGCATAGTTTTCTCCTGCCTTTTGTAGGTAAGCCATATTACTGCGCTGTGCCCGGTAAGGAAAATCCTGCTGCCACATCAGTCAACACCAACAACCAATCATTTCCGCGCCCACTGGTTGGCGGAGTAAAGGTTTGAATGACGAAACTATCCTGATCCTTGATCGAATAGGCAATGCCGTAGCGCGGATCGAACCAGTATTGGCGTTGCTGGTCGGCTTTGATGACGTTTTTGTTCAGGGTGAAGCTTTCTCCGTGCGGCGAATAAAACAGCGCAAACGAACCATCGCTGGCGCGGGCTGCTCGCATTTTGGCTCCGCCGGTGGTCGGGCCGCTCAGAATCAAGGTTTGGTCGGGAATCAATTTGGTGAACGGCAATGCGTCAAACAATCGGCGAACGTGTCGCATCTGGAAGGCTCCGGGATGATCTAACGCTTCGTGCCAGGGGATGTTGGCTCCGATGATGCTGCCGGGTAAGCCGAACAAATCGCGCATGCGGTTGGAATCGCCAACCGTTCCCGAAGCCGCCGGTTTGAACATCTGCCAAATGTTGTTGTTGCCGTACGTGTAGCCGCAGGCTCCGGCCAGCAACGACCAATACGCGGCCTGACGCACGTCGTAATCGTCAAAACGGTCAATGCCGCTGGCGTTGCGATTGTAAAAGCCCACGGGAATTCCTTCGTAACGAGGCTCGCCGTCCAGCGTAGGTTTGACAGGTTTCAGCGCGTAATCGTTTTCGATGTACAGTCCATTGTCATGATCGCGCGCAGCGTGCGAAGACTGCACCATGTTGAAATCCAGCCAAGCAGCGTCATGCAGCTTGATCGAAGACAGTCCCGGCCCGATGGGGTGAAAGGTTTTCAGATGCGTGCCGCCGTCGCCTTCGGTCAGTCCCGCAGCCATCGCGTCAATGATCGCGCGTTCGGCGTCGTTGGTGATGGAACGATCTCCGCCCAGAATCCAGATGATTGGTTTGTCTTTGTACCGCGCGCCCAGAAAGCGTCCGTAGCTGCGCGCGTTCGTCGGATTGAAAGCCGCTTTGTCGCCCGGAGATTTGATAGCCCAATAACTCCCCCAGGTCGGCAACATTCCGACGAACAGGCCCAACTCTTCGGCTTTGTTGACGATGAAATCTACGTGACGGAAATAGGCTTCGTTGGTTTTGGCGGGATCGCCACCTGCCAGCGGCAAATCGCCGTAAGGATTCGGAACCGTCAACCCGCCAAGCTGCGCCAGCACGACGGCTTGAATGACGGTGAAGCCTTTTTGCGCGCGATTGGTCAGATACAACGTGGCTTCTTCACGATTCAGGCGATGAAACAATTCCCACGCGGTGTCGCCGAGATAGAAAAACGGCTTACCGTTTTCGTATTGCAGATAGCGGCGGTTTTCTGTCAGCTTGAGTTTGGGCGCAACGGCAAAAGCATTCGCTGGCGCAAACAACAACGTGGCAATCAAAGACAAACAGAGTAATCGGCGAATCATGCAGCAACCTTCCTTTTTCAGAGCAAAACGGAGATGTTCCGTGTGTGTTTCCGCAAACAGCATCAAAGCAGCCGATCCCGAACAAAGGCGAATGCGCGGGTGAAAGCGCGGCGCAGCGGGTTCGGCCAGCTTTCTGAAGGCAGCACCATCGGGAAGCTTTTCGCGCCGACTTGTTCAAACGAATTGTTCCAGCCGCTGCCATCCCAAAAGATGTCGCAATTCTTCGCGCCGACTTCTTTGATTAAACCGCCGGGATTGCGTCCGTTGTCGGCGAAGGTGTTGCCGTGAATGCGATTGCTTTCGGGAATCGCGCCTACGTCGAAACTCGTGCCTTTCGGAAACGCAACAGCCAATCCGACAACCGCCAAACCGAACGAATCGTTGCCGCGCATTTCGTTGGCGGTCACTTCGGTGCGGTCGGCAGCCATAATCAGCAAACCGGTTCCGGGAATCAGTTTGCCTACGATGGCGTTCGGGTCGCCAAAATTCGCGTGGTTGTTGTTGATGATGCGATTGTTTCTGACTTTGTGGTCGCTGCCGACTTTGGACGGATTGTTCGGCAACAGAAAGACCAGCATCCCCGCCGTGTTGTCGTGCAGGTAATTGTTTTCGACCAGCGAGTTGACGCAGTTTTCAATCTCTATGCCCGCGACGTTTTCATAACATTCGTTGTTGCGAACGATGATGTCGCGCGACTGGCCGACGTAAATCGCTGCGTCACTGATCTTGGTCAGCTTGCAGTTTTCCACCAACACGCCGCGCGATTCGACCGGATAGACTCCGTACAGGCCGGTGTTTTCGACAATCAAATCGCGGAAGGTCACATCGGTCGCGCCGTGAACGGTGATGCCGTTGTTGACGAAATCTTTGACCATCAATCCTTCGATGGTGAACCGATGGCCGGATGTGATGACCGCGTCGGTCAGCGTGTTTTTTCCGTCCAGCACGGCTCGCTGACCGTTTTCGATCACGCCGCGAATGGTGATGTTATCCACGTCAATCAGCAACGTTTCGTGGTACGTGCCGGGATGAATTTCAATCGTGTCGCCGGGAATCGTTCGGTCGAGCGCCGATTGGATGGACTCGCCGGGTTTGATGCGCCACGTCGTTGGGTCGCGCTTCGCAAAGACAGGCGCAGCCGTGAAGCTGGCCGGATTTCTGGCGGCCAACGCTGAAGCCTTGATACTCGGCTTTAAGCGCGGGACAACCGGCAAACCTGAAGGAACTTTTTCGGGGAATTCCGGCAACTTCGATTCGTCAGTCAACGAATGCAAAAACGCGATCAGATCGTTGCGCTCTGCCGAAGTCAGCGAAAAGCGCCGAATCTTGTCGTCAATGTTCGGCAACTCAAAGCCGTTGCCGTGCCCGCCGCCCGCTGCATAAAAGTTGACGACATCTTCCAGAGTCAAAAAGCGTCCGTTGTGCATGTACGGAGCGGTCAATGCCACGTTGCGAAGCGTCGGCACTTTGAAGGCATGCTTGTACGGTTCGCCGCCTTCGATTTCGGCGCGGCCCAGATCGTCCGGTTGAGCGTACTGCCCCAACATCGGCGGCACACCGATCACTTTGAAATCGGGATTGGCAAAAGTCGGAAAGCCGTGACATTCAAAGCAGCGCGTTTTCAGCGACCGAAACAACGTCAAACCTCTGCGCTGTTCGGCGGTCAGGGCAGTCGGGTCTCCGGCGGCGTAATGGTCAAACGGCGAGTTGTTCGTGATGATGGTTCGCTCGAAAGCGGCGACGGCGTTGGTCACGTTGTCGAACGTCACTCCAGAGCCATTTGAACCGTTGAAAGCTTTGTCGAACATCGCCACGTATTCGGGAATCTTCTTCAACTCTGACACCAACTCTTCCGGCTTCTGGTTCATTTCGTCCGCAGAAGTGATCGGCGAACGCGCTTGATCTTCCAGATCGTTGGCGCGCCCATCCCAAAACAATTTGTGGCTAAACGTGGCGTTCCAAATCGTAGGCGAGTTCCGCCGCAACACTTTGCCATCTTTTCGATCCTGACCGGTTCCCTGCCCGCCGATTCCCATTGAAGTGAATCGCGCGTCGCTGAAACCTAAATCAGGGTGATGGCAAGTCGCGCAGGATTGCGTGTTGTCGCCGGAAAGCACCGGATCGAAAAACAGCAATCGTCCAAGCTCTGTTTTTTCCGGCGTCGTAGGGTTGTTGGCTCGCTGATTCATCGCCGGGAATGGACGACGCAATCCGCCGCTGCCCGGATTGCCGTTGGAATATCCGGCGGGCGGACGATCTTCAGGAAATTCGATCATGCCGACAGCCAGCACAGTGGCCGCCAAAATTCCCAGCAACGCGACAACGATCATCAGTAAACGGCGCAGCTTTCCAGGCTTCGGTGCGGAAGGCTCAGCCGGAACTCGCGGAAGACTATTCATTGTTTGTGCCTCCAAACGAATGTCTGAATAAAACTTTCAGTCGGTTTAAGTTTGAGTGGATTTGAGAAACGATTGCGCCAGATTGCGGGTGGCGCTTTAACTACTCGGCGCGGGCATTATAGCCAGCAGAAAATGACTCACAACCGATTACAGATCAAAGCCTGGAACGCCTTCGTCCAACTGCACGCCAAGCGTATTCAGCGCCATCGAAACCAGATTGTATTGTCCGACTGCGAAAATCAGATCAAGCAATTGCTGAGTCGAAAAATGGCGTGTCAGTTTTTGCCAGGTCAGATCGCTGATGAACGATTCGGAGTGCAATTCATCCACCGCCGCCAGCAGCGCCGCTTCCGATTCCGTCCAGCCTTCGGCGTCGGCTCCGAGCTTGACGCGGCGAATTTCTTCATCGGTCAACCCGGCGATTCTGCCGATCAGCACGTGCTGGCCGAATTCGTATTCGCTGCCGCAGAGCCAGCCGATTCTTAAAATCGCCATTTCGCGTTCGCGCGGCGGCAAAGTGGATTTGTTCAACACGTGAGCGCCAAACACCATCCAGCGTTCCAACAACTTCGGATGATGCGCCAATGTGCGAAAAATGTTCAGCACTCGCCCCTGCATTTTGGCGCGCTCCAACACCTGACGCGCGTCGTCATTTAACTGGTCGTCGGCCAACGGCTTCAGCCTGGGTTCGGACGATTTCATTCAATTGCCTCCTGATTAACGGTTGGGTGAATAAGCTGGGGGCAAGTCTGTTTTAAGAAAGCACTTGCGTCAACTGCTGACATAATCTAAAGTTAGCGCCGTATTCGGCAGTCAGGCGGGTGTTCAGGCAGTGATTGCCGACAGCAAAAAGTCATCATTCGATCCAGTTGAAGATCAAAAAATCGAGCAGTCTCAAAAAAACAAACCCAGAAAATTGAGACGCACAATCGTAAGCCCTTAACCCAAAACTCCTCCCACCAGGAAATTGAAATTTCCATTTATTAGCACTGCGCCCGAAATTGCGTTTTTCTGCTTTCGAGCCGAGTAATTCCGTTGTGAGAAGACTGTGGCGTTTGCTCCGCGCCTTCGGCTTCATCTAACGAGATTGAGCAAGCCACATGAGTTGGGAACCAAGTGTCCGCACGCGGCACTTAACTGTAATCATTTCACTGGTTTTAATCGCCACGGCGACGTTGCTGTGCTTTAACATCGCGCGGCTGCTCAACGCTCACACCACAGCAAAACTCGAATCATTCGAAAAAATTGCCGATCCGCTTTCGTCTTTCGCTCAACGAGCAATTCTGACCCGTCCGCTGGAAGATCAACGTCTGGCTATCAGCATTGACGACACGGTTCGTTCGCTGATTAAAACCAATGTAGGCGAAGAAAAAGAATTCGCCTACGTTTCGATCATTGCCACTGACGGCGCAGTCATCGCGCAATCCAGCCCAACCACTCAGTTCGCAGGCAAAATCGTTCCCATGGATCATCTGGAATCCGCCCGTTGGTACAAACAGCTTTGGCAGTTGTGGCGGCAGGATCACATTTATGAAATGAGTTGGGCGCTGAACCTGGATAACAAACCATTTGCGAAGATTGTTGCCGGAGTTCCGGCTGCGATTTTGCGCAATGAATTGTCGCCGACCGTCAAACTCAGTCTGGTGTTCGGAGCGATCATCATGGGATTGTGCGTGCTGACGGCGTTGTTGTCGGCAGGGTTGGTGCTGTTCCCATTGCGCGAAGTGATGGACAGCATCGAACAGCTTGAAGCCGAAAGCACAGTTCATGCCGAATCCCGTCCGGTCAACGTCGAAATGCAATCCATCGCGCAACGCTTGCGCGAACTCGGACGCCGCTTTGCCGGAAACCGCACCGAAATCGAAGCCATCCGCGACCAGCTACAACAAGTCGTCGGCAGTTTGTCCGAACGTGTCTTGCTGCTCGACCGCGAACGCCGAGTGATTATGGCCAGCCCCGAAGCCGAAAAATGCTGAGCGGAGGTCGCTTCACCTTGCGCGGACAGAAACTTTCGGACGCGCTGAGTTACAGCCATCCGCTGACGGTTATCGCCGAACGCGCTTACACCAGCGGCCAATCGTTGCAGGAAGTCGCCACCTTCCCGGTCAACGGAACGCAGCAACCGCAAACCATCGTCGCGTCGTTGCAATTGTTCGATGATCGCGGCCAACCCGCCGGAGCCTTGTTGACACTGCGCGATTTTGAAACCTTGCAGCGATTGGAAACGCAGCTCGATTTCGCCACCAAACTGGCGGCGCTCAATCGCATCACTGCCGGCGTCGCCCACGAAGTCAAAAATCCCTTGCACGCGATGGTGCTGCATCTGGAATTGCTGGGCGCAAAAATGGATGCGGGACTCGATCCGAAACCGCACGTGGACATTCTGATGACCGAAGTCAATCGGTTGAAACGGGTCGTGCAAACCTTCCTGGACTTTACGCGCCCAGTAGAAATGAAACTGGCTCAGGTGGACGCCAACGTTTTAGTGCGCGAAGTGATTTTGCTGGCCGCCGACGCGCGCGCTCAGGGAGTTGATCTGGAAGAGCATTACGGCAAAGGCCCCTTGGTCATCAAGGCCGATCCTGATTTGCTGAAACAGGCTATTCTCAACATCATCATCAACGGCTGTCAGGTCATGCCAGCGGGCGGCAAACTGGTGCTGGAAACCGGTCACGATGACGAAGACCACGTCTACATCGCCATCACCGACCACGGACCCGGAATTCCCGAAGACGCGCGCGACAAGATTTTCAACCTGTATTACACCACCAAACCCAAAGGCAGCGGCATCGGTCTGGCGCAGGCCTTCCGCGCCGTTCAGCTTCACAACGGGCGCATCAAAGTCGAATCCGAAGTCGGCGCGGGAACCTGTTTCCGAATCATCCTGCCGGTTGCCGCGTAAAGCCCCATCCACGCTAAATTGCCCGCTCCGTTTCTCTGCTGTAACCTCTCGCCCGGTCGGCGCGTCTGAAGCGTTCGACAGATAATTCCTGATTTTCCGCACCGGAGAAAACTCGATGAAAATGATGCTGAAAGGCTTGGCCTTGGGCTGTGCGCTGGCGATTTCCGCATTGGCCCAAGAGCAAACCCGCCCAACTGAAGACGCCACACTGCAACGCATTCGAGCGCTGGAAGAGCGGCTTTCGACGATGGAACAATCCCTGACCAAAGACACAGACGATTTGATGTGGTTTGTGCGAATGGGCGACATCGCCGACGTAGACAAAATCAGTTACACCGGTCCGCCTCCGCGCGTGATTCCGAATCCGACCGGACAAGGCGCAGGCAATCCGGTCGTCATTCGCGCCTACACTTTCATTCCGAAAAAATACGCGACGGCCAGGCTGCCTTTGCTGGTTTACGTTCACGGCGGAGTTCACGGCGATTTCAACACGTCTTCAGTGCATATCGTCCGCGAACTGGTCGAACAGGGATACGCCATCATCGCGCCGGATTATCGCGGCAGCACAGGCTACGGTCGCGGATTCTGGCAGTTGATTGATTACGGCGGACTGGAAAACGACGACGTGCTGGCCGGAAAACGATGGATGTTGGAAAACCATCCGAACATTGACCCGCAGCGCGTTGGCATTCTGGGTTGGAGTCACGGCGGAATGATTACGCTGATGAACATTTTCAACTGGCCGCAGGATTACAAAGTCGCGTATGCCGGAGTTCCGGTCAGTGACATCGTCGCGCGTATGGGTTACAAGTCGCAGAGTTACCGCGATCTGTTCTCTGC
Source organism: Acidobacteriota bacterium (assembly GCA_033763255.1). Taxonomy (GTDB): domain Bacteria; phylum Acidobacteriota; class Blastocatellia; order RBC074; family RBC074; genus RBC074. Next base: position 8,015 of record JANRKX010000052.1, read on the forward strand.
TCCGTATCACATCGGCAAATCCGCCGATCAGAACGTCAACGAATACAAACGTCGTTCGCCGGCCTGGAACGCGCACAAGCTGCAAACTCCGCTGCTGATTCACACCACCACCAACGACGAAGACGTCAACGTGCTGGAAGTCGAGCACCTGATCAAAGCACTGAAAGCCGAAGGCAAGAAGTTCGAATACAAGATTTACGAAAATGCGCCGGGCGGCCATATCTTCAACCGCATTGACACCAAATTGGCCAAAGAATCCCGCGCCGAAATTTGGCGCTTTCTGGCCGGGTATCTGAATCCGCCTGCGCCAGTGAAATAGCCGATGCTAGAATGCCGTTATGCCGATCAAGAAAAAGGACAATCTGGCAACGACAGCGCAGCTTGAATTTGGGTCGTATGGAAAAACGCACTCGGTGGCAAATGGCAACGGCGTCTTTAGTCTGCAATACGAACATCCGAATGGCAGGTTGTACGCTGGCGATTCCATCGTCTGGCTAAATTCAATCGAAAGCCAATCCGTTGACCTGGTTTTTGCCGATCCGCCTTACAACATTAAAAAAGCCGACTGGGATAATTTTGAAAGCCAGGAAGCATACATTGCCTGGTCTTTGCGTTGGATTACAGAAGCCGCGCGAGTTTTGAAACCTTCCGGCTCGCTGTATGTCTGTGGCTTTTCAGAAATTCTGGCTGACTTGAAACATCCGGCGACAAAGTATTTTCATTCGTGCCGCTGGCTGGTTTGGCATTACCGCAACAAAGCCAATCTTGGACGTGATTGGGGGCGCTCTCACGAAAGCATTCTGCATTTTCGTAAGTCATCTCAGTTTCAATTGCGGCTCGATGCGGTTCGGATTCCTTACGGCAATCACACGTTGAAATATCCGTCGCACCCACAGGCTGAAACCAGTAACTTCGGCAACGGCAAACTGCGCGATGAAGAGTGGCAGCCGCATCCGCTGGGAGCCAAACCGAAAGACGTTTTTGAAATTCCCACGACTTGCAATGGAATGGGAGAAAAGACGCCTCATCCAACGCAAAAGCCTGAAGAGCTGATTCGCAAACTTTTGCTGGCAGCTTCGGATGAGGGCCAACTCGTGCTTGATCCATTTTCAGGTTCGGGCACGACGCTGGTGGTGGCAGAGCAATTGAACCGCCGTTGGCTGGGTTGCGACCTCAATCCGGGATACAACGAATGGGCAATTCAACGGCTGGAAAAAGTGCGTCGCCTTTCGCTAACTGAATGGCTGGAATTTGACCGCAAAAACGCCGAACGGCGGGAAAGCATTCGATAACCCACAAATGAAACTTGACCAGCTAATCAAAAAAGCCAGCGACAAAAACAACTTCCTTTCGCTGTCAGATTACATCGAATTCTGTCGCCGCTTTTTGGAATTCTCCGCGCGCGGGCTTCAAGCCGTGATCGTTTCTCAGAACGAATCACACTATCGCTTTTTTCAATTCAAGGCCGATGGGCATTTCAACATCACTCGCCCCATCAATTCAGAATTGATGTACAAGGCCGAAGACGAGCATTTGGTTTCAACCCGCTTTTTATCGGCGCTGCGCCAAGCCAAGCAGCTTTCTCCTAAAGACAAAGACAGTCGCACAGTCATCCGCAATTCGATTTACACTATTCAACAATCCATCGGAGCTACGCTGGATGCTTTGCCTGCCGGTTCGTCAAACACTGCTCGCAAGCTCAATGGTGATTTGTTTGAACGGCTGATTAAGCTTCTGGTTCAGGAAGTCGGTGTGGATTGTCGGAGCGGCGTCATCAATGTTCCGGTCAAAGTGGATGGCCACGACGAATTCAAGATGAGCTATCAGCACGATTTGCTGCTGTATAAAGGCGGTGAGTTGAAAGCCATCGGTTCGGTCAAAACTTCCAGCAGAGACCGGCTGGACAAAATCTTCATAGACAAATTTCTGTTCAGCCGGTTGACTGATACGGCAACTCCACACATCGCAATTTTCCTCAACGATGTGCAACGCAAACGCACTCGACGGGAAAACAGCTATGGAGTGAATTCAACGTTTCTGCCCGGACACTTCAAGGGTTATTCGATCAAACTCTGCCCGCTTGATGGCGTTTATTACTGTGATTTGCGCCCGAATATGGCGACCGATTCATTTCTGAAAATCCACATTCGGACGATTGACCATTTTTTCTGTGACGACCTCGCTCGCTTGATCAGATAATTAGGAGAGTTCGATGCCAACAAAGATTCTGCTTTCTGCACTACTTCTCTTCAGCCTGATTGGCTGGCAAAGCGCCGCCGTCAAACGCCCCAAACTCCTGGGCGTCGCGCACATGGCTGTGGCCGTCAGCGACATTGAAAAAGCGCGCGCTTTTTACAAAGACTTCCTGGGCTTTGAAGAAGCTTATGCGATGCAACACGCCGACGGTTTGCGGAAAATCACGTTCTTCAAAATCAACGACCAGCAATACATCGAACTGATTCCAGGCTACAAAACCGGCGAAGACCGCTTGCGCCACATTGCGTTTTACACCGACAACACTGAACAGTTGCGGAAATACCTGAAAGCCAGTGGCGTTGCTGTGCCGAACAAGGTCACCAAAGTTCGTTCCGGCAATACCGGTTTCAACGTCAAAGACCCCGAAGGTCACACCGTCGAATTCACACAATACGAATCGTCGGGTTGGACGTTGCGCGAACAAGGCAAGTTCATCGGCAAGCAGCGTATTTCGGCCAGGATCATGCATCTGGGCATCATCATCGGAGACGTTCCGGCAGCGATGGGCTTTTACAAAGACATTCTGGGTTTCAGTGAATTTTGGCGAGGCAACGCGCGCAATACCGACACCGTTTCTTGGATCAACATGCGTTTGCCGGACAGCCCGGATTACATCGAGTTGATGCTTTACTCAACGCTGCCCGCACCCGACGCGCGAACTTCGCAACATCACATCTGCCTGGAAGTGCCGGACATTGAAAAGGCGTTGGCTCAACTGGAAGCAAGTCTGGTTCGGAAAAGTTACACGCGCCCGCTGGAAATCCGCACCGGCGTCAATCAGCGTCGGCAGTTGAACATCTTTGATCCTGACGGCACTCGGCTGGAGTTGATGGAACCTAAAACCATTGACGGCAAGCCTGCGCCGTCTTCGACTTCCCCGCTACCGGTCGTAAAGCTGCCTGTAGTCAAAAAAGCTTCTTGAAACCTTACAAACAAACCACCCCAATTTGTGGAGGACATTAACGTGAAATTGATTCGTTCTTTTCTGATCGTAGCCCTGATTGGCGCTGCGCTTTCACTGGCCATTTTTTCTGCTAACGCTCAAGGCCGCAGAGGCGACGGGCAAGGCGGCCCACCCGCTGGCGCTCAAACCGGCGAAGGCGCTCCGGAGCGACCGTCTGACCCGATGTCTACACCGACGTTTGGCGGGCTGCGCTTTCGTTCGATTGGCCCGGCTGTCGTCGGCGGGCGCGTCATAGCTTTTGCCGTTGACCCGAACGACCGAGCCAAATTCTTCATTGCCGTCGCTTCGGGCGGAGTTTGGAAAACCGTCAACGGCGGAACTACCTGGACGTCCGTATTCGACAATTACGGTTCTTATTCGATTGGCGCGGTGGCACTCGACCAAAAAGACACCAGCATCGTCTGGGTTGGAACCGGCGAACGAAACTCGCAACGCAGCGTCGGTTACGGCGACGGCGTTTATAAATCCGAAGACGGCGGGCGCAGTTTTCGCAAAGTCGGTTTGGACAAATCAGAACACGTTGGCCGCATAGCCATTGACCCGCGCGACAGCAAAGTCGTTTATGTCGCCGCCGCAGGCCCGTTGTGGTCAGCAGGCGGAGATCGCGGTTTGTACAAAACCACCGACGGCGGCAAAACCTGGAAAGCGGTGCTTTCGATCAGCGAAAACACAGGCGTGGTGGATGTCGTGGTTGATCCTTCAAACCCCGACATTGTTTACGCTGCAAGCTGGCAACGTCGCCGCCATTTTTACACCCTGATCAACGGCGGCCCCGAAAGCGCAATTCACAAATCCACTGACGGCGGAGCCACCTGGACAAAACTTCGCGGCGGTTTGCCCGCAGGCGATTTGGGACGCATCGGCCTGTCAATTTCCCCGGCAGACAACAACGTCGTGTACGCTACGGTTGAAGCAGCCGCACAAGGCAGTGGCATTTTCCGCTCCAGCGACAAAGGCGCTACGTGGGAACGCACCAGCCCCAGCATCGCGCAAGGCATGTATTACGGCCAGATCGTCGCCGACCCGAAAAACGTGGATCGCATCTACATCCCAAACGTGGTCTTTCAGGTTTCCGATGACGGCGGCAGAACTCAGCGCGCGCTGGGCGAACGATTGAAACACGTAGACAATCACGCCATCTGGGTTGATCCGAACAACACGAATTACATGCTGGTCGGTTGCGACGGTGGGGTTTATGAAAGCCACGACAAAGCAGCGAACTGGAATTTCAAAGGCAACTTGCCCATCGCTCAGTTTTACGACGTAGATATTGACCAGCAATCGCCGTTTTATTTCGTTTATGGTGGAACGCAGGACAACAATTCACTGGGCGGCCCTGCCAAAACCCGCAACACCGCAGGCATTCCGAATTCCGACTGGTTCACCACCAACGGTGGCGACGGATTTGTCTCGCGTGTTGATCCCGAAGACCCGAACACGATTTATGCCGAAAGCCAGAACGGCGGTTTGGTGCGATTCAACAAACTGACTGGCGAACGCACCAGCATCGTTCCCATCCCCGGCAAAGGCGAAGAATCGCAACGTTACAACTGGGATTCGCCGCTGATTATCAGCCCGCACAACAGCAAACGGCTGTATTTCGGCGGCCACAAACTTTTCCGCAGCGACAATCGCGGAGACGATTGGCGAACCATCAGCGGCGATCTTTCGCGCGGATTGGATCGTGACAAGCTGCCGGTCTTCGGCAAAATCTGGGGGCCGGATGCCGTAGCCAAACATCAATCCACGGCGCTGTACGGCAACGCTTCCGCGCTGAGCGAATCGCCGAAGAAAGAAGGTTTGATTTACGTCGGCGCTGACGACGGCTTGATTCAAATCACCGAAGACGGCGGCAAAACCTGGCGCAAGATCGAAAAGGTTTTGGAGATTCCTGAAAACGCTTACGTTCGCCGTTTGCTGGCTTCGCAACACGACGTGAACACCGTTTACGCGATTTTCGACAATCACCAGAACGGCGATTTCAAACCTTACGCCGCGAAAAGCGCCGATATGGGCAAGACGTGGACGATGATGAATGGCAATCTGCCCGAACGCGGTTCGCTGTACGCCATTGCCGAAGACCACGTGAATCCGAACCTGTTGTTCATCGGCACAGAGTTTGGCTGTTTCTTCACCGTTGACGGCGGAGCGAAATGGATTCAATTGCGAGGCGGATTGCCGACCATTGCCGTGCGCGATTTCGCCATTCATCGCAAAGAAAACGATCTGGTCGTGGCAACTTTCGGACGCGGTTTTTACGTGCTGGACGATTACACGCCATTGCGATCAGTCAAAGCCGAAGTGTTGGCTCAGGAATCGAATCTCTTCCCGGTCAAAGACGCGCTGATGTACGTGCGTTCTTCGACCGCCGTCGGCAGCCAGGGAGCCGCGCATTATCTGGCTCCGAATCCGGCTTATGGGGCGACGTTCACTTACTACCTGAAAGAACCAATTCGCACCAAACGCCAGGTTCGTCAGGCTGCTGAACGCGAAGCGACGCGCAAAAACGAGCCGATCAAATATCCGACTCGGCAGGAACTGCGCGACGAAGCCGAAGAAGAAGCTCCGGCTCTGTTGTTCACTATCACCGACGCCAAAGGCGAAGTCGTTCGTCGGCTGACGGCTCCGGCAATTCCCGGCATCCAGCGCGCGTTATGGGATTTCCGCTACGCGCCGCCCATCGTGCAAGCCGCGCCGCAGTTACCTCCGGGAGTTGATCCTGCAACGTTCGGCGGCGGCGGTTTTGGCGGTTTTGGCCCACAAGGCGAACTGGCGATGCCCGGCAAATACACAGTGACAATGGCCAAGCGCGTCAACGGCGTCATCACTCCACTGCCCGGTACGCAGAGCTTCAACGTCGTCGCCGAAGGCACGGAAAAGATGACCGCTCAGGACAAAACCATACTGGCCGAATTCCAGCGCAAGGTCATCAAGCTGCAACGCGCCGTCGCTGGCGCTACGGATGCGGCAACGACTGCCAAAACCAAGCTCGGTTTGATGAAGCGTGCCGCGCTGGAAGCTCCGGGCAGTAATCAAGCCTTGCTGAACGAGGTCAACGCAATTGACGACAAAGCCGACGAAGTTTTGCAGGCATTGCGTGGTGGCGGAGCTTTGACAGACACACCGCCGCCTTCGATCAACCAGCGCGTCAGCGGAATCACGCAGCGAATCCGCATGACGGCTTTGCGCCCGACACAATCCCAACAAGACCAGTACGCCATCGCCTCTGAAGATTTCAAAGCGGCAATGGCAAAGCTGAAAACCTTGTTGGAAGTGGATTTGCCCAAGCTGGAAAAGGGATTGGAAACGGCTGGCGCTCCGTGGAGCGCGGGGCGTTTGCCGGTCTGGCCTGACAGATAAACACCACAACCTTCGTTGATCGGTTCGGCTGAACTATAATCCGTGCGTCTCAAACATCGGAAAGGAGTTTTTTCTATGAGCACAACAATAGCAGTCAAGCCCAAAGCCACAGTCGAAGCCCTTTACCACGTGCCGGAACACGGAAAGGCCGAACTGATTAACGGGGAGGTGGTGAGATTTATGTCAACGGGATTTTTGCCCAACAGAGCAGCCAGCCGCGTTTGGAGAAGCCTTGACGATCACGAACAGGCTCATGGCGGTGGAGTTGCAGTCAGCGACAATGCCGGTTTCATTGTTGACCTTCCACATCGGGAATCGTTCAGCCCTGACGCCGCATGGTTTACCGGGCTTACAACCGGAATGAAATTCCTGAACGGCGCTCCCGCTTTCGCTGTCGAAGTCCGCAGCGAAAACGATTACGGCAAAACCGCCGAAGAAGAAATCACCGCCAAACGCAGCGATTATTTTGCGGCTGGCACTTTGGTCGTCTGGGATGTTGACCTGCTTTCAGACGAAGTGATTCGCGTTTTCCTAGCCAGCGATCCCGAAAACCCAACCATCTACCGTCGAGGCGAAATCGCCGAAGCTGAACCAGCCGTTCCCGGCTGGCGCTTTCCTGTAGACGAACTTTTCGCCTGATCGTTTTCGGCAAGCAATCCTGACAAAAACATTGACAGGATCAACGAACGCAGCTTCAAATGCCGCGACCGTTGATCCTGTTTTTCTTTGGAGGTGAATGTTATGAATGTGACTCCGCTGGTTCCTTATCTCTCGCCACTGATTGCCACAGCCGCGCCGCATCTGCTGGAAGCAGGCAAAACCGCCGCCGAAAAAGCCTTTGAGAAAATTGCCGAAAGCATCGGCGAAGACAGTTGGAAATGGGGCAAAGCCATTGTCAAAAAGCTCTGGCCAAAAGTGGAAGCCAATCCGCTGGCCATCGCCGCCGCGCAAGAAGTCGCCAAAGCTCCGAACGACGCAGCCAATCAACAAATGCTCGGCCTGGCGTTGCAAAAATTGCTGCAAGCCGACGCGGAGTTGGTTGCCGAACTCAAACAGATTCTGGCTGACGCTCAAGCCGCAGGCGTGAATTTGATTCAATCCGGCGACCGCAATGTTTTCAGTCAGGGCAATAACAACATCAACATTACGGGTGACAACGTGACGATCAGATGATTCAACAGAACCAGTTCCAAACCCGCAAAGCCGCCTGAGCCTGTTTGGAAGTTGCCGTTTTTTATGTAGCCCAGCCGTTCACGGCTGGGATGCGAATTGGCAGGCACAAAAAGGGCGGTTTACCGTCCTTTTCAACGGCTTTAGCCAAACCAGACCAATGGCTAAAGCCGCCCACCAAGCCCGATGAACCGGGCTAACTGGTTTCATTGGCTACTTTTCCCAGCCGTAAACGGCTGGGCTAGTGAAAAATTGAAATCGCTATTAACAATCCAAAATCCCAGCCCGGCCAACGCAGCGTTCAAAACGAAGGCGACGACAACATCATCGTCTCCGGCGACAAAGCCACGCTGAACATTTACAACACGCCGCCCGAACGATCCGCCAAACACCAACTGCGCGCTCCCGTCGGAGATTTCGTAGGCCGCGAAGCCGAAATTGCCGAACTGACCGCCGAGCTAACCAACGGCGGACAAGTCGGCATCAGCGGCATCAGCGGATTGGGCGGCATTGGCAAAACCGAACTGGCGCTGGTCGTAGCCAATCGTTTGCTGCCCAATTATCCCGACGCGCAATTGATGGTCGAACTGCATCGAGTTTCACGAACAAGACATTGCCATCGCCCGCGAGATTGGCGACCGACGCGGCGAAGGCAATGCGCTGTGGAATATGGCGCTGGCACTGGACACGTTGGGCGAGCGGAATCAGGCGATTGGCTACGCGGAAGCTGCGCTGACGATTTACGAAGCCATCGAATCGCTCGCCGCCGCACGGGTGCGCGCGCGATTGGCGGAATGGCGATCTGAAGGATGAAGGCGGAATGATGAATGATGAATGATGAATGATGAATGAAGGCGCGACTGTAATTTGTGTGGGCTGGCAATCATCTAAATCAGCTCCGTCAGGAGCGACCTGTTTATAGCAATGACGAACAAAAACGGTTCAAGCTCCGTCAGGAGCGGCCTGTGCCAGCAATCAACACAGGCCGCTCCTGACGGAGCTTGAAGAAACGATTGGGCTTCAAACTATAAACAGGTCGCTCCTGACGGAGCTTGAACAAACGATTTGGCTTCAAACTATAAACAGGTCGCTCCTGACGGAGCTATAGTTTTCAAGAAAAAGGATTTCTCTGGCAACGGTAGCGCAACCAGCCATGGTTGCGTTGCTCACTGGGGCCCCCCTTGCCGAGAAAAAGGTTTGGTCGTGGAGACCACGCAACCATGGCTGGTTGCGCTACTCCTGCGGCACTTTTCTTTTTCTTGAAAGCTATAGTTGAATTGATTGGCCGTTATTTTCCTGAAAGCGTGCGTTTGACCGCGCTTAAAAAATCAATCCGCACACTTCCCAGCTTGCCGGCATAAGTCGGATTGAGTGCATTAATGGCTACGCCGGAATTCGTCAGAATCGTGTTCATCGCCGAACGGTTCAGTTTCGGGTTCAGTTGCAGCAACAGCGCGGCTTCGCCCGAAACCAGCGCGGTGGAAAACGAAGTTCCGCTCCAATAAGCCCAGCGGTTGCCGGGGTAGGCGCTGTAAAGATTCACGCCGGGAGCAGCCACCTGCACTTCTCGCCCGAAATTGGAAAAAGCCGCTTTGGTGTCGTTGTCGTTCGTTGAAGCCACGCCGAAGGTCTTGGCTTTTCTGAGCGAAGGAAAATGCAAACTCCCCACATTGTCGTTGCCGACCGCCGCCACCTGGAAAGTTTTGTTGTGGGCGTAAGTGATGGCTTCGTCAATCAATTTGTCTTTTTCCAGCAAACCGAAACTCATGTTGGTGATTTGCGCGCCGTTGTCCGCCGCAAAGCGAATGGCTTTGGCCACGTTGAATGTGGTTCCAAACCCGTTTTGGTCAAAGGCGCGAATCGGCATGATTTGCGCTCCGGTTGCTGTCAGCGCGATCAATCCCGAAACAAAAGTGCCATGACCATAACCTGCTCCGCCGGGTTCATCGGTTGGGTTGAAATCGTTGTCAACGAAATCGTAAACCGGATGAGCAATGCGTCCGGCAAACAGTGGGTGAGCGAAATCAATTCCGGTATCAATCACGGCGACTTTGACGGCGTATCCGCGACTGATTTGCTGAGCTTCAGGCAGGTGCAAATTTCGCAGCGGAGCCTGTCCGTAAAAATTGACCGGAGCTTGGCCGTCAATGAACGCCTGACTGCGTTGGTCAATAAACGCCTGACTGCGTTGGCGAATTTCGGCGGATTGGAAATTGAAATTCGGACCGGAAAATTCCAGGTCGAGCGACTTGGCAACTTCTTCCAGCTTGTCCGCAACGCTGATTCCGGCAGGCAGGCTCAGCAAGTATTGGTTCGAGCCGGGAATCTGGTCTTTGAACGAAGTGCCGAATTGGGCATTGAATTCGTTGATGTCCGAACCGGGAACCAGACTGACGATGATTTCATTCGATTGGAAACTGTCTTTGAAACCCGATTGAACTTGGGCTTCAGAAGGCAGTGCGGCAAAAATCGCCGACAGCGCAAAAATCATTGAACAGGCCAATGCAAGGGATGCGACGGACGGTTGCGGCAATTTCAGTTTCAGTGATTTCATTTTTTTCTCCTTCGTTTGCCTGTGTCGTGTGGGACAACTGTCAGGTTTTAGATAAGTTTTCAGTTGAACTCGTGTCGGTAGCCCGACTGTAAAGAAGGGCTGGCTCCATACGCCAAGCCCTTGCTTACGCGCGGGCTACTGACACCATGCACGCAACTGGAAACCGATCTAAATCAGAGCAAGCAACTTTGGGACATTCTCTTTTGACAGGATGAACAAGATTTCCGGCAGGATTTACAGAATCATCAATAACAATCAAGTTCCAACGTGGTTTGAATCCTGTTCATCCTGAAAAAATCATGTTCATCCTGTCTCAAAGTTTCTTGCTTCGATTTAGTGATGGCTTATCAAAACAAAAGGCGCCCAATAATACGGATGTTCGTGAACGGTTTTGATTTCCAACGCCGCTACGCGTAACGCGGCACGGGTCGAAACTCCGGCGCGCAATTGCTGGTAAAACTCCGTCATCTGTTTGGCCGCCGCCGGATCGTTGACCGCCCACAAACTGACGATCAAGGATGCCGCGCCTGCCGACAAAAATCCGCGAGCCAATCCCATCAATTCATCGCCCGCGTAAATGCGGCTGGTTCCGGTGTTGCACCCGCTCAGCGTGACCAGCGAAGCAGGCAATTTCAGCGAACACACGTCGTAAAAATTCAGCCAGGTGTCGGCCAGTTTGAACGCCGAAAACATTGGGTTGTCCTGGCGAAACACCGCGTGACTGGCAATGTGCAAAATGTCGCTGGTGGCGGCATTGGCCGCCAAAGCTGCGGCAGTTGCCGCATTTCCGGTGAAACAGTTGCTGTCAGGAAACAGCGCGCGAATCGCCTGAATCTCTTCGGTAATTTGCGGAGCCTGTTCGTCTGCCGCGCCGAAAATCGCTGCACGTTCGTAACCCGGCGTTCGGCGTTCGGAACATAATTTCAAAATTCGTGCGCTGGGCGATTGAGCGATTTCGTGGCGTTCGATCAAAAACCGTTCGCCGTCGAACAGCGCCTGGAATGGAACGTTGTGCAACACTCCGAACGGTATGAAGATCAGTTTCTTGCCATCCGCTAAATCCGCAATCGGCGCAAACAACGCCTGCCACAATTGATGCAGGCAATCTTTGGCGCTGTTCAGCAACCGCGCCGAATGGGTTTTCAGGTATTCGGCTCCGTACTGAAATTTGTCGAAATGAAATCTCAGCGTTTGAATCTGTTCGCCGATTTCCTGCGCGCCAAAATCGCTGCCAACGACGTGTAAGTTTTGCGGGTCAACCACGAAAATGGTCAGCCGGTCTTTGTCGAAGTAATACTCAATGACGGCTTCGTCTTCGGCCAGAACCTGACGCAACTCCTGCACGGTCATGCCGCCCGACTGCTGCAACCAATGAAAATCCGGGTCTTGGGTTTGAAGCTGGCGCGTGACTTCAGACAATTCGCGTTCGCATTTCAAAATGTCTTTTCGCAACCGTTCGTCGGTGGTCAGCAAACGGATTTGTCCCTGAGTTCCGACGCCATTCACTTTGCCGTAAAACCAGTGCAGTTGTTCGCGCAGCCCGTGCCAGCGTTGATGAAGCTCGGTTGAGTGTTGACCGTTGGACGCCGGCGTCATTTCCAGTTCATTGATTAACAGGTCAACCAGCGTGCGCGCTTTGGAACTTTCCAGGTAATAAAACGCTTCGGCCTGTTTTTCCGGCGCTGGTTCGTCCAGGCACAGCCGAATCAGTTTTTCGTAAACGCGCAGCTTGTCTTTGAAAAACGCGCTGCGAAATTCATCCACTCGAATCTGACAACGAATCTGTTCAATGAACGAAATGGATTCCGTGTACTGTTCGTAAGCCTGCCGCAGATCGCCCGTCATCAACCAGTTGTCACCCAACAATTCGTGCGCCTGGTAACGCAACCATGGCGATTCCAGTTCGCGGCAAGTCAGCAAAATGTCTTCGCACAATTCGCGCGCGGAATTTCCGCCAGCCGTCAAAGCTTTAGCTTTGACGATTTGCGCCGAACAAGTTTTGGCTTTCAGTTGCTGACCGGCAAAGATCGTTTCGGCTTCGCCAGCCAATCGCACGGCGTCGCTCGGTAATCCGCGCTGCAACTGCAATTCGGCTTGATACAGGCTGACCAGTCCCAGATGAACTTCGTTGCCTTCCGTTGCAAACTCCTGGCGCGCGACGGCGAACGACGTTTCGGCTTCATCGAATTGCAGCAACCGCATCTGTGCCAGCCCCAGAAATGTGATGCCGCGCGCGGCCTCGTAACGCATTTCCAAATCCACAAACAATTCGCGCGCTTGTGTCGCCAACCGGGCGGCTTCGTCCAACACGTTCGACTGCAAATAGATTTCCGCCAAATCCAGAATGCACAACGCGGCGGTTTGTTCATCGCCCAGCCGCAAACTTTCGACGCGAGTTTCGTGCAGCACTCGCATCGCCTGGTGGTAAGCGCCGCGCAGAAAATACAGATAACCGATGCTGTATTGAGTTTGCACCGCGCCCAGATGATTTTCTTCGGCGGAATGAAGTTCGTAAGCCTGCTGGTACAAATCCTGAGCGCGTTGAAAATCGTCCAGATTGCAGCAAACGTTGGCTCGATTGAACGAAGCCAGCGCCATCCCGTTTCGGTTTCCGGCGGCGGCGAAAATCTCAGCCGCGCGTTCGTAACAGGCCATCGCCTGTTGGTTTTGATCCAGCCGGTGATAAATGTTTCCGGCGTTGGTTTCGACCTGAGCCAGCAAAATCCGTTCGTCGTGTCGCTCGAAAATCTGCCTGGCTTCGTCGGCCAGCGACAAAGCTTCGTCGTATCGCCCAAGATAAATCAGCGCGTCAACCATCGCTCGTTCAACGCGCCCAAGTTCGATTTCGCGCCCGGCCTGGCGATAAAGCTCGCGCGATTGTTCGTAACATTCGACGGCTTCGGCATACCGGCTGAGCACGTGCAACGCCATCGCTTTCATACGAACGCCCAACGCGCGAGCTTCGACGTTTGGCGACAAACGCGCAACCGAATCGGCCAGTTCGGCGACTTGAATCGCTTCGCGGGCGTCGGAACGAACCAGCACGTCCACCTGTTTTTTGAATTCTTCGACCAGCGAAAGGTCAATTTCGGCGACGCCGAAATTCGGCAGCAACGTTTTGAGCGACGATTTGCCAAGCGTTCCTGTTCGCTGAGCCTGAATCAGTTCGGCCACGACATTCGGCGAATTGTGATTTCCGTTCACGTTCGTCATCTAAAAAATCGTAATTGGGCGATTACGCTGCTCTGGCGGTTGAAACTTTCAACAGGTTGATTTCGTCTTCGGCGGTTTGAATTTTCAGGTCGTAAATTCCAGAAGGAATTTGCGCGAAGCGAAACACCCCTAAACCGTCGGCCTGCGCGCTGGATTTTTCCTGTTCGTTTTGCCAAAGCTGCACGGTGACGCCGCTGACGGTTTGATGCGGTTGCGAGTTCGGCAAAACCTGGCCGATCAAATCTTCGAGCGGTTTGTCTTCGATCCCTTCAAAGCGCAAATCAATGTCGTAACCTTCGGTTTGGAACAGCATCTGCCGCCCGTTTGGCGGTTGAGCAGCGGCGTTTTCCGAACGAACGAACGCCACCTGACGATTCATCAAACTGTCAAAACTCAAACTGGCAATCAGCTTTCTTAGCGGTTGACGCGCGTGCGACGGTTGCGATTTGAACCAGGCGACCATTCCCTGAATGGCGTTTTCGGGAATGTCGAACGACCGATCCTGCGCCGTCAACTGCCGGACTTCGCCCAACCAGCGCAGGTTTTCTTCGCAACGAACGCACCCGGCCAGCAAATGATTGCTGACGGTCGCGTTTTCCGTCTCAGCCAACAGGCCGCGAGCATGTTCCAGTAAATTTTCCAGCGGGGGACATTTCATAGTTCGTCTCCACAAATTCAAAACGGGTGAAAAGCAATGTCGTTGACCGGTTTAGAGTCGTTGGGGAAAACCGGCTAATGGATGAGTGGCTGGAAACGGCCCAAAAATACAGCCGCCATCATAAAAATCCGATTTTGTTGAGGGAGGTTTTCAGTTTGTCCAAACATCGCGCGCGAGTCGGGCCAATGCTGGCGACGGGCATTCCTAATTGCTGGCTGATTTCGGCATAAGGCGTCGAATCGTCGCGGAAAAACAAGTGTTCGATCAATCGGCGGCATTGCTCCGGCAGCAGAGCGACGGCTCGACGAATCAAATGCTGCCGTTCGACCGCCAGCATAGATTCGTCCAGCGGCAAGCCGGATTCGTCGGCCAGTTCCAGAGTTCGTTCGTCGTCGGGATCGTCCAGCGAATCGGTTTGAATCTGTTTCAGTTGTCGTCGGAATTTCCAGCATTCGCGCACGGTTACGGTGATGATCCAGGAATTGATTTTGTCCTGTTTTTTCAACGACGGCAGTTGCTGGAATAGTGCGATGCAAACGGACTGGAAAATGTCTGAGGCGTCTTCCTGCGAAAGTCCGTACTTGAACGTGATCGAAGCGATCAATCGCTGATACCGCCGCACCAATGCCTCCCAGGCTTCAGCGTCCTGATTCAGACATTTGGAAATGAGTTCGGTGTCAGAAAGACCGGCAAAATGAACCATGTGGCAACGATAGAGATGCCCTACTTGGTTGTCAATAAGTTCAGCGTGAGCGCAATGCTGTAAGCACTGCGCCCACGGTTTTAAGCGACACGATTGAATGCAGCAACGCTCAACTCAGCGAATGTTCACTTTGACCTTGTTGGCGAGTTTGCCTTCGGTTTCGATTTCTATTTCAACTTCACCACGCCCGGCCAGGCCGCGCGGAATTCGCACGTTGACCTGATCCAGCCCGGCAAAACCTTCCAGGCCGCCCGCGAACAGAACTTCAGAAGCTGCGCCGCCGATTCTGGCAATCACCGTTGTCAGACCACCGTGATGGCGCAATCCGGTTCCGTAAAGAATCAAAAACACGTCGTCAGTTCCCAATTCAATCGGGCGCGCGACAAACGCGCTCTGACTGGAGTCGAACTGGGCGACCGATTCGTATTGCTGCGAACCGTTCGCGCCTATGCGCAGCGCGACTGCGGCGGCGATTCCCTGCCCGGACGAATTGGCGGAAAACAGTCCCGGCGCGGTGGATTCGACGATGATCGTTCCCGTCACCAAATCGCCCCGATCGTTGGTGATACTTACAGCGGCCAAACCCGGCGCGGTCCCCAACGGAATTTGATAATTGACCTGAGTCGGCGAAACGAAAAACAGCGGCGCTGAACGTTCCGCGCCCAAACTGTCTTTCACCAGGATGGTCGTTCCCACCAGCGTTGTGGGCAGCGGAAACGTCGTGGCGATTTGCACGCTGCTGGCCAGCATTTCACCAAAACCGGCGACAATCGTTTCCGGCGCGGCTTTGCCGACGGAAAAGCTGGCAGCGGAAGCCGTCGAAACAATCACAGTTTTGATTTCTTTGGCCGTCACCGAACCATCGCTTTGCGGAATGGCTTCGACAATCACATAAACGCCGACCGCAAACCGTTGTCGTTCCTGTTCCAGCCGGGTTGTGGCCGTGACGTGAACCGTACGCCCGGCAACCATCCAATCGCCGATCAAATTCGTTGCGGGCGGCAAGCTGCCTATGGTTCCGAAGAATTTGAAATCTTCCGATTGATCTTCCGGCCTGGTTTTCACCTTCGAGGCGCTGATGGTTCCGTCGGTTTGCAGAAAACCTTCAACCTCAACTCGAACGCCAACTGCAAAAGCTCCGCGCGTTTGGTCAAGCAGCGTTGCCGTGGTCACTGTCACCTGCCGACCGCCAACCGTCCAATCGCCTATGAAATTGCTGGTTCCCGGCAAGGAACCGATTGCGCCGTGCGTGACGATGTATCCGCCGCCGCCGACTGATTGTTTGACTTCGATTTTGGTCGCCAGCAATCCGCCGCCGGATTGCGGAGTCGCTTTGGCTTCGACAATGGCGCCGACTTTGGCCACGCCGAGTTCCTGTTTGATGACTGTCGCCGAATTGACCGTGACAGTTTGCGAACCAATCACCCAGGTGCCTGTCAGATTGTTGCCGCTCGGCATGGTTTTGATTGGCCCGAAAATTTCGATCACGCCGTCTTTGGCGCTGGCGGGTTCAGCCAACAATCCGCCCAACGCCACTACCCAAAATAAAATTGCCGCAAATGTTTTTGTTGTCTTGCTCATAACTTCTCCGATTGTCGTTTATAAAAAACATCGGCAGAGGCATAGCCCGTGTGCGCAGAAAAGTTCCTTTTCGCGCGGTTGTACACACACGAAACAACCGCGTCAGGAACGGAGTTTCACGCGCCATGCCTCCGCCGATGCAGTACCGGACATCCAATGGAGCCGGTAGCAGTAAATTCAAAAATTCGCTGTCCCCTGTCAATGAGTGTCAGGCAGGCGTCGAAAAAATACCTGCGACTTTCGTCAAAATTTGTAACGTGTCGAAAGTTGAATCGCCCGCGCCTGTTTGGACGAATTGGCGCGCCCGAAAAACGGCGAGCTTTGCACGCCGATGAAGTTGTCGAAATTCACGCGATTGAACAGGTTAAACACATCCAGGCTGATTTCCAGATTGTTCGACGTTGCGTCTTTGCGACGATCAACCAATCGCGGAACTCGAAACAGTTTGGTCACGCGCAAATCCACCTGCGCCAGGCCGGAGCCTTTGCCAGTGTTGCGTGCCAATAATCCTGTTGGCCCCAGCGGTCTGTCATTGGCCAAACTGTCGCCGTTGTCGTCGCGTCCGGTGGTGATGTTGAACGGCACACCCGAAGCCAAAGTGATGAAAGTTCCCAATCGCCAATTGCGCGGCAAATCCATCGTACCCGCCAGATTGAACCGGTGGCGTTGGTCGAAATCGGCTCGCCCCCATTCCGGTCGCAGATTGAAATTGTCCGCAGGCAAAGCAAACGTGCCGTCTGTGTCGTCATGACTGCGCGAAAATGTGTATTGAGCCATGCCTTTGAATCGGCGCGCGATGCTGCCGCGCCAGGTCAAACTGACGGATTGGCTGCGGCTTTTGGCGGAAGATTCGACCTGATTCAAATTGAACAAATCCACGTTCGTGCGTTTGCCGTTGAGCGGCGCGTTCAGATTGCGCGAACGCAGCAAACGGATTCCGCGCAGCAGTTGGTATTCCAGCGACAGGCTGTTTCCTCGCCCAAGTTGCCGCTCGACGCTGACGCCGGTTTGCACGACGTAAGGCGAACGCAAATTGGCGGCAGTGCGGATCACGCTTGGCGGAATCGCCGTCGTTGGTGTTGGCGGAACGGGAAACGACGGATTGGCGATGACGAATTCCAACAGTCGCAAACCGTCGTACAACAAACTGCGCTGGCGGATTTCCGCCGAAACTCGTTCGTAAAACACGCCGCCTCCGCCGCGAATCACCCATTTCTGATTGCCCGGCGCGTAAGCAAAACCGAGTCGCGGCGCGAAGTTGTTGCGGTCTTCCAGATTCGATTGCCAGCCGTACCGAACGCCAGGCGTCAAACTCAGATTCGAGCGCAGCCGAATTTCATCCTGAAAAAAGCCGAAGACTTCGTGCTGAGCGAACGACACGCGCGGCTGGCCGCGGTTGACGCGATAAACGAACGGGCGAGCGGCGGTAAAATCGTTCAAGCTGGCAAATTCAAAAACGCCGCCGAAGTTCGATGCGTCAGTCGCATCCAGCCAGACCGGGCGAGCTTCGATGCCGAATTTCAGCGCGTGACGATTGGCCGTGTAACTGGCAACGTCTTGAATGCGAAAAACCGTTTCGGCGTTTGAGCGAAAAGTCTGAGCCGCCCCGCCGCTGAAAGCTCCTTGAACAATGATGGCTGGCGCAACGGCCAAACGTCCGGCTTGGCGTGTTTCGCGTTCGACCACAAATCGCAGATCGTTCAACAACCGTGACGACACAATCATTCGGTCGGAAAACTGAAAGCGATGCTGGCGTTCGCCGGTTGAATAACCTTGCTCTGCCAGCCGCAAACCGCCGACGCCGCGATTGCGTTCGACTTCGTCCGCGAAGTTATAAATCGCCAGCAAGGTGTGCGATTTGCCCGCGCGAATTTCCACACGACCCAACAAGTTTGTGCGCCGCGTTGGCGTCAGCACATTAGCATTCACCGCGCCTGTTAAAGTGCGAGCGTTGATGACGGAGCTTTCGTCGTTGAACAGCCGTTCGCCGCTGACAAAAAACGAAACGTTCTTGCTGAACAGCGGCCCGGCCAGATTGGCTTCCAGCAAATGGCGATTCAAATCAGGGCGGTTCAATGCGAAGGCATTGCGCGCATCGAAAATCGAATTGCGCGAATACAACGAAACTCTGCCGCGATACCGGCGAAACGAACCTTCTTCGGTGTAAACCTCTACGCGCGCTTTGCCCGGACGGCGAAATTCCGCCGAATACGGATTGCGGTTGATGCGGATGCGCCGCAAAGCTCCGGCGGGCAGGTTCAATCCGCTGACTTCCGCGCCGTCAACGACTATGTTCAAACCTTCGCCGCCCTGAGCTGCAGGCGGTACGAAGCTGCCGATAATCGTCAACGGGTTTTGTCCGGCGGCGGGCAAACCACGCAACAGATCGTCGTCGAAATTCAAACGATCAGCATTGCGTTCCATCGAAACGCTCAACTCTTCATCTTTGCTGCTACCGCTGACAGTGACTTCTTCACCTTTGGCGGCGGCTTTCAACCTGACTTTGACGAGCGTCTTCGGTGAATCCGCACCAATTTTCAAGGCGGATTCGGCGCTTTCAAATCCGTCGGCTTTGCCTTTCAGCGTGTATTCGCCCGGCGCGACGTTTTCAAAACTGAAGCTGCCCGCCGCATCGGCAATCGCAGAGCGAGTTTCGCCAGAGAGTTTGTTCGTCAACGTCAATTTGGCTTTTAGGATTGCTGCGCCGGTTTGATCTTCGGCAGTGCCGCTGACTGTGATTCCGGATTGTTGCGTTTGCGGCGCGATGATTTGCCAGTTCGCCAACGCTTTGGTTTGAGCGGTTCCCGACGACGCCAGAAACACTACGACCAGGATTGAAAACAAAAGAGCCGTTTTTTTCATGTTCATACCTCAGCCCGCTGAAAGTTTGGGCGTTTGAAGGTTTGCGTAATTCTCAATGGATCGGTTTCAGTCGGGGGGTGTTGAAGCTTTGGCGGATTGAGGGGAATGATGGCCGTCGGAGGTTCTTCGCTGCCGCTCTGCAATCGGAACAACTCGAAGTAATAACCACGCCGCGCCAGCAATTGCGCGTGAGTTCCGATTTCCACCACCACGCCGTTTTTCAGCACGATGATTTGATCGAAACTGTCCATCGCCGTGAACTGGTGCGAAATGACCAGCGTGGTTTTGCCGCGTTGCAATCGTTCGACGGCTCGGCCAATCAGGAACGACGATTCAGCGTCAATCGCCGCCGTCGGTTCGTCCAAAATCAAAATCGAAGGTTGTTTGATAACTGCTCGCGCCAGACAGATTCGTTGCCGCTGGCCGCCGGAAAGCGTCGAACCGCGTTCGCCGATGATCGTGTCGTACCCGTCCGGCAGAGCCGAAATGAAATCGTGCGCGTAAGCCAGTCGCGCAGCTTGTTCAATTTCGACTGTCGAAGCGTCGGGTTTTCCATACGCGATGTTTTCGCGGATCGAAGCTCCGAACAAAATGTTGTCTTGCAATACAACGCCGATTTCGCGGCGCAAACTTTCGCGGTGGTATTCGCCGACAGGCAAACCATCAATCAACACCTGACCGCATTGCGGACGGTAAAACCGCAGAATCAAACTGGCGACGGTGGATTTGCCTGCGCCCGAAGCTCCGACCAACGCCACGCGCTGGCCCGGCGCAATCAGGAACGAAACATCGTTCAGCACGGCTTTTTTGTCGCCGTAAGCGAACGAAACCTGTTGAAAAGCGATTTCGCCGCGCAACGATTCGACGCGCAATCCGCGGTCGTCATTTGCACCGTCGGGTTCGATGTTCAGAATTTCGCCGATGCGTTCGGCGCTGACCGTCGCTTTGGAAAACTGTGTTGAAAGCTTCGCCATCAATCGCAACGGTTTGTACATGTTCGTCAGGTAAGCGGTGAAAATCAGCACGTCGCCCGGACTCATTCGCCCATTGACGACCTGCAACGCGCCGAACAACACCGCAGCCCAAATGCCAACAGCGTTGATAATTTCGACGGCGCGCGAAGCGCCGGCTTCCATTCGCGCTGTGCGAACGCTTTCATCCAGATTTTGCGAGCTTTCCGCATCGAAGCGTTGCTGTTCGTAAGCTTCGCGCCCGAACGCGCGAACCAGCACAACTGAACCGATGGTTTCGCTGATGCGTGTGGCAATGCGACCTTCGCGTTCGCGCTGTCGCCTGGCTGACAGTTTGACACGGCGATAAATGGCAAAGATCGTCCAAAGCAACGCGGGAAAGATTGTCATGACGATCAAACTCAATCGCCAATTCAGCGCGAACAACACGACGAACATGCCGACTACGGATAACACCTGAGAAACGAAACTCAACGCCGATTCCGAAAAAACGTCTTTCAGCGTGTTGGTGTCACTGGTGACTTTGGTCAGTAATTCGCCTGAGCGCGCGCGGCTGTGAAACGACAGCGACAGTCGTTGCAGATGCGCGAACAATTCGCGCCGCAACGTGTAAACCATTTGATGGCCAACGCGCGAAGTCAGGTAAAGCTGGCCATACGAAAACGCGCCTTTGGCCGCCGCGATCAACAAAATGGCAATCGAAATGACGACGATGGCGAAGCCTTTGCCGCCAGCCAGCAGTTCGCCAAGCACCGAAAGCGCAGGCGTCAACGGT
Organism: Acidobacteriota bacterium; assembly: GCA_033763255.1. Classification (GTDB taxonomy): domain Bacteria; phylum Acidobacteriota; class Blastocatellia; order RBC074; family RBC074; genus RBC074. The sequence continues at coordinate 29,082 of JANRKX010000052.1, forward strand.
TTTTCCAGCAGTATGTGATCGAAGATGATTTTCAGCGGCCAGGGAGCCAGCAACTCCGCCGCCGTGTATCCCAGCGTGCAAAGCGCCGCCAGACAAAGCTTGCCTTTCACGCGCCGCAAATGCGCCCGGACAATTTGCTGAAACCTGTTGGTTGATTTCCCTGACATCACGTTGTCACCGAACGACGCTGACCCAGCAGGCTTTGAAAAGTGTGGAAACGAATCGCTTCGGATGCTCGCAGCGTTTCAATCAACCGCCCGACAAAATCGAAGGCCGCTGAATCCATGACTTTGTGGTGCAGCATCACGCCCACCGTGTCGAGTTCATTCAACTGGCGAATCAGTTCTTCAAAAACGTGTTCGGGAGATTTCATCGCTGGCTCCCCCTTCCAGCGATACAGATCAAACGTGATTGAAATCTCCCGAAACTTGTACCCGACAACCGGTTGGTCGCCGCGATCTTTGGACAGCGCCGCAAAACCGAGTTCGTCCAGCGCCAGAAACGTGTCCGACGTGCAACGGTTCCAGGGCGGAGTGAACACTTGCGACCATTCGCCGCCGAAAGCTTCGTTCATTCGGCGTTGCCCGGCGGCGATGTCAGCAAGTTGTTCGGCGAAGCTACGGCTTGCGCCGAATTCGCATTTGCGGCCAACCGATTCGTGATTGACGTGTTGCCAGCCGTGCTGGTTCAACTCGAACAACGCGCGATCTTGCTGTCGCAATAACCCGGCGCAATCGTCGGTCAGCCTGGCCGGAATGATTTCCAGATTAATCGGCGTTTGCAGCCGCCAAAACAGTTCGATCAATTGCCGCAATGTCGCTTCGTTTTCGTCAACGTCGTCATCACGAAAGAACACATTGACCGTGCGGCCATTGGCTGCCTGTCGTTGCAATTCGTTTTTCAGAGTTTCGATCATCGGCCAACTCCGCTCGCCTGAGCTTTGGGAAAAAGCTGTTTGATGAGTTCGGCGGTCTTTGCTGCGCCGCTCAAATCCAGTTTCGGTTTGGTTGAATTGGTTTGTTTGCCGACGCTCAAAATCTTTTCGGCCAGCGTTGTCGGAACCAGTTCACCATCGCGCAAAACATTGACCACGCCCAACTGTTCCAGCTTGTTGGCGCGAATCGTTTGCTCTTCGTTGTTGTTGCCGTTGAATGGCAGCACCAGCGCGGGCGTGCCGGTCGTCAGCAAATTCATGCACGTGTTGTAACCGGCCATGCTGATCGAAAGGTTTGCCCGATGCAGATGCTCCAAAAAATTCGGCGTAAACCGTTCGACGTTGATGTGCGGTTTTCCGGCGGCCAATTGCTGCAACCGATTGAATTCTTCTGTCGGCAAATACGGGCCGGTGAAAATTTGCAGCCGATGCGGATGCCGGTTGGCAATCAAACCGCTGGCGGCGATTGAAGCTTCCAGCAATTCGCAACCGACTCTGCCGCCGCCAATGCTGGCCAGAATCCGAAACCTGTCAGCAGCCTCCGCCTCAGCAAGGGCAAAAGTTTCGGATTGTTGAACGACAAAACCCGTGTAACGAATCGGGCATTTGATTTCGGTTGCTCGCGGAAAAGTTTCTTCCAGTCGTTGAAACTGCGGGTCTGAATGAACCAGCAGCAGATCGAAGTAACGGTTCATCGTCAGACAAACCTGATCGTCGAACCTTTCCTGATCGCGTTTGCTGACCAGGATGTCGCGCAAACTGCATACGACTTTTGTGCGGCGTCCATCGGTTTGAATGCGTTCAAGCAGCGGAATCAATTCAAACGCAAACTTCCTGCGCCCGAATGGAAACAATTCAATGACCAGCACGTCCGGTTGCAAACGTTCGTATTCAACCAGAATTCGTTGCCGTCTGGCAGCTTTGATCTCTTCCAGATTTTGTTCGCCATCGGCGGCGCGCAGTTCGCGGAACTCCGCATCGGATTTGATCGGCGGCAAATTGATGAGTTCGATGTCGGCGGGCAACTTGAAACCTTCGGCGATTTCGCCGCCATTCAAAAAACTCACGTCGAATTCGCTGGCAACCAATCCGCGCACGATTTCCGCGCTACGAATCAAATGCCCCATGCCCAGCACATGCTGGCAATAAAACATTGCTTTCTTGTTCATCGGTTCACCTTCAAACAATGTGTGTCCTGCCTGCTACCGATTGATACGCCAGATCGGAAAAATAGCTGATCAGAGTTTCCAGATTCGGTTTCTGTTGCAGGTAAGCGCGGTAAGCCCGCGTGACAAACTGAATCGCCAAATGCCAGTTGAACCGGTCGGCGTTCAATTGCCAGTCGGCGTGCCAGCCATAAGCGTCAATCAAAGTTGACGCCACAGCGTCAGCCAATTTTTTGTCGAACGATTCAGAATGCAAATCGGCGATGAAATTCGCCAGGTCTTGCGCCGGATCGCCGATGGCGAATTCGTCAAAATCGAACAAGGCGACTTCGCCGTGGTGAACCATCAACTGGCGCAGATGAAAATCTCCGTGAATTACTCGTTCGTCGGTGCTTGGCAATATCATCGGTCGCTGTTCCAACAAGCCAATAGTTTTCATCAGCGGTGCGTTTGCGGCGGGAAATGCCTGACTCAATTTTGCCGCTTTCTTTCGGACTTCCTGCAAATTGTCTTCGGGCGTGAAGCGCACGGAAGCCGGCGACTGGCTGCGATGAACGAACGCCAGGCGTTTGGCCGCTTCGGCAATCAAGCTGGCAAAGTTGTCGTCGTTGATAAATTCGGCCAGCGATTGCCCGGCCAGTTCTTCTTGCCAGATGGTTTCGGTTTCAGCGTTGTAAGCAAGCGGGCGCGGCATCAGAAATTCGCCGGAGCTTTGTTGGCTCAATTTCCACAGGTGTTCCAATCGCTGAAAAATTTCCGCGCCGCGATTTTCTGCGAAGCTTTTGCCGAAAATCGTCATCGTCGTTTTGCCATTGCTCAAACGATACCGCGCCGTGCAACGAATTTCCGGGCGGTAATTGATGATTTCCACGTTGACCAACGAAATTTCTTTGGCGGTAAACCCAACCGGAAGCGACGAATACGGAAGATGATTTTTCACCTTGGCGGGATCAATCACTTGCGGCAAACGATGCAAAACCGGATCGTTCGGAAACGCCCAAACCACCATTTCGGGTTCGTCAACGCGCATCACCGAAGGGCCGAATTCAGTCGGAACCAACGGCTGGCGCGCAGCACGGTTAAACACTTCGCGGCTGGCGTTCGACGAAAACATCTTGGCGAAAATGGTTTGCGCGCTTTGTTTGCCGGTCACTCGGTTCCGAAGCTGCAACTCATACGTCGCTGCCAAAAAGTCTTTTCGGCGAGATTCTTTCTTCAAGTAGGTTTTGTAATGCAGATGCAGGATTCGGCAATCAGCGATTTGCACGTTGCCATGCAACCACGGCAATTGCTGCTGCAAAATGTTTGTCACGGTTGTCGAATCGGTAAACTTTGCGAACTGGTTCATCATTTCACCTTGTTAAAACATGGCGATAAAGCTCGGCGCGGCGACAAAATGCTTTCGAGCGCAAATTTGGTCAGCCAACGCGATGATTTCATCCAGCAATGTTGGGCGTTCCGATTTCAATCGAGTTACGCAGCGGTATGCGCGTTCGGCAATCATCGTTGCCGCGATGTACCAATCCAGAATCGAATCGTTGAGCGGCCACGAAACCGATTCCGCATACGCGCGGACAAAAGCATCGGCCAGCTTGCGGCTTTCGGCGACGGGTTTGGCTTGCGCCAGATTTCGGTACAACAAACTGGCGATGAAGCTGCCGAGTTCCAGCAGCGGATCGCCCACACTCAGGTTGTCCAAATCAATCAGCGCGACTTGTTGTCCCGTAACCAGGAAGTTTTTCAAGTGCAAATCTCCGTGCAACGTGGCGGCTGGCCGCGCACCGATTTGCCGCGCCTGATTTTTCAATCGGTCGAGCAGCGAACGAAGTTTTGGCAAGCTGGCCGGTTGTAACATCTCCACCATTCGCTCGACTTCGTCGAACCTTGCCAACAAATCAGCGACTCCGACTTGCCGTGAACATCCGGTCGAAGTTTGATGCAGCGCCGCCAGCGAAATTGCCGCGCGTTCCAGCAAAGCAAAAAAACGAAGATCGTTTTGGTGTTCGTACAATGAATCGCCGGGCAGTCCCATTTGCCACAGCGTTTGAATCTCCGGCTGATACGCCAACGGTTGAGCCAGCGTCAGCCGCCCGGACAAACAAGCCGCGCTTTCTGCCAGTTCCAGCATTCGCGCAAAAGTTTCTGCGCCGTCGTGGTTGTAATAGGTTTTACCGAACAACGTCGCCACTTGCTTTTCTCCGCCGGATGAATGCTTCAGGCCGACACACGCGCGAACCGTGCAGGTGTGTTCGGCGACGTAATGAATGATGTCGTTCGTCAGCGATTCGATTTGCCAGGCTTGGCCAAAACTTGTGGCGATGACCGGCGGCAAAATTTCCTGCTTCAGACAAGTTTCGTCAGCGAGTTTCGACAATGCGGTCAGCTTACGGTCGTTCGGAAACACCCAACCAACCATATCCAGATCGGGCAGGTGAAAAATCGAATTGTCGGATCGAGAGTGGGTTTTCGACTGAGCCTGAGCTTTGTCGAAACGCGATTGGCTGCCGCCGGATTCGTAAACACGCGCGCAAAGTATCTGCTCGAAATTCTTGCCGGTTTCGCGTTCAACAATTTTCAGCCGGTAGCTGAGCAAACAGTTTTTGCCAGGTTTGTACCGCGCCTGAATAATTTCGCAGCCATTGATTTGGTAATGCGCTCGTTGCTTTTCGGTCGGAAACAGTTCACTGGCGAACACATCGCGCATGAGATTCGTGTTCATCGCATCGCTGAGATGAGGCACAGTTGGGTCGTTCACTTGTCCGGGAAAAACGGTCATAGAGTTTCGTCAAACTGTTTGTTGGCTGATTCGCTGGCCGGCAAAGTCTGTTCTGAAAAAGTGAAGCGCGCCTTGAAAACGCAATTCGCCACATCTGTGCGGCTCGCGTTGTCGTTGGTGAACGAACAAGAAGTGATCTTTGACGACGTATTCGCCGCGTTTGATTGTCAGGCAAAACGCTGTCGCCTCTTCGGGCAAACAAAGCTGTTCGCCATTGAAAACTTCAACTGGTTCCAGAGTCAGTTCCGGGCGTTCGGTTTGGTACGGAAACAGTATGGTGTGAAAACTGGCGTCAGCCGCTTGCTGGTTGAAACGAACTACAGGCGCAGCGTGTTTGACGCCGTAAGTCGGCGAAACGAATCGGGGTTCCAGCGAAGTTTTGATTTTCGGATCACAGCGTTGAGCGATGACCAGATGCGGAGCGTCAACTTGCACAATTTCAGATTGCTTGGCGATGAAAGTTCGATCAAACGCTTTGTCGGAAAGATGAAAGTACAGGTCGTAATCGTGTTCGTCGCCGGAACGAAGCACATCCGAAATCACCCAGTATTCACCAGCGACAAATACGATTCGCCGTTCGTGAGTGGTATTGTATTCGTGGCTGCGCGCAATGCCGTGCAGGTAATCAAAGCCGTTGCGCGTGACGAAAGCTTTCAACTCATGATCGGGAGCTTCGCCTTTGATTTTGAATTTGCGTTTGTGGAATTCGTAGCGAGTCTGGTTTTTGCCGTCCACCATTACGGTGTTATGAGCAGCGGTTCCGCGAAAAAGCGTGCGCCAGTTGGTTTCGCCGCTTTCAGGCGGAGGTTCGTGATACGTGAACCGACCAGGATCAACGACCAGCGATTGGCCGTAAGCCGCCATTTCAAAACTCAGCAAATCCAGATGGCCGTGATTGCCCGCGCCCAGCGCACCGCAATCGAAGATCAAATACCGTTCGTCGGCAAACGGTTCCAGTTCACCCCAGCCGCTGCGCTGCGTGAAATAGCCGCCGTCTTTGAACGCGCGCGAACGGCAAACAGGCGAATGCCCTGCGCGACCTGAGCTGGCGACGTAAAGCATCGTTTTGTCGCCGTAAAGTTCATGCCCCTGCCGCAGCAACGACAGAAAACTTCCTGTGTCGCCATCGCTCAGCGAAGGAATGTTTCCGTCGGGTTTGTGCGAATGCAGCGAAAAATCCAGCGCCTGCAAAATCTTTGCGTGCAAGCGGGTTGGCAGTTCAATGTTGTTGAGTTTCGCCAGTCGCGCGACGTACAGAAAATTTCTCAGCACCAGATGGTGGTAATCCGTCGAAAGTTCGCAATGAACTCCGTCCGGCAAAATGTCGCTCTGGGCGTTGGCCAGCAATTCCTGTTTGGCAAATTCCAGCCACTGGCTGGCTTCGCGGAATTCCGGAAAGGCAACGGCGGCGAAAAAGATCGCCCACAATTCCAGCGTGCGGTGATTGCGAGCCGGTGTCAGGTTGGCAACCAAATGCCTGACTTGTTCGCACAGCGAATTCAAAAAGCGCGCGTAAAATTCCGGCGTCAACGACGGCGTGGAATTCAACGTGACGAAGTAGTAATGCGCCGAAATCCAATTTTGAATTCTTCTGCCCGCAACATCGCTTGGCAAAAAATCCATCGGCACTGTGGCAATCCAACTGTCTGTCAATTCCATCCACTTCGCGGTGTATCGTTCGTCGCGCGTTTCGTCGAAAGCCAGCCCCAGCCCAGCGGAGTAATAAAATTTGTGCAGCACGATCAGCCATTCGATGTCCGCGCTTGGGTTCGCCGTCCAATCAAATCCCTGTCTCAGTTCGTAACTTTCTTGATTGAAATCGAACCGGTTCAACAAAACTTCGTCCGCTTTGGCGCGGCTGGTTTGTGATTCGTCCAACACAGGAAAGTAATGAACCGAGCGGCGCTGGCGAAAATAAGCCAGCAATTCCGTTGGCGACCAGCCACCGAACGGCGAGCGGAAAAGAGTCGAAGCAAGGCGCGGTTTCATCGAATGGCAACCTCGCTTTTGGCCGCCGAAGTCGCTGAAGCGGTTTGCACGTTCAAGCATTCGGCAAACAGGTTTTTCAAAAAGACCGTGTTGCGTTTGGAATCGAAGCTTTGCAGAACTCGCGTGCGAGCCGCGTTGCCAAGTTGTTGGCGCAATCCCGCATCGTCCAGCAATGTGGCAATCGCCGCGGCCAAAGCGGTTTCGTCTTTGGGCGGAACCAGCAAACCGTTGACACCCGATTGAACCAGTTCAGGAATGCCGGAAATGTCTGTGGAAACCACAGGCAGTTTCATGGCCATCGCTTCGACCATGACGTTCGGAATCCCGTCGCGGTCGCCGTTGTCCGTCACCAGACACGGCAAAGCAAACACCGTCGCCTGTTGATAAATGCTTTTCAGTTCTTCCTGCGTGACAGACGATTGCACAGTGACGACGCTTTCAAGCTGAAGTTCGGAAATCAATCGCGCGATGTTTTCAGAAAACTTGTCCGCCCCGCCAACTATCAGGCATTTGAATTCTCGCCCCTGCTGGCGAAGCAGGTGACAGGCTCTGAGCAAATAATCAAAACCTTTCTTTTCGACGATGCGACCGACTGAAAGGATCAACGGAACCTGTTGTTCGTCGCCGCCGGTCGTGCTGGCAGGTTCAAACAACGACGTATCCAGCCCGTGATAAATCGTGTGCAGCGGCGTGTTCTGCGTGCAGAAAGCTTTCAGGTGTTGATGATTTGCGCCTGTGCAGGTGGCGACGAATTCGGCTCGGCGCATTTTCAACGGCAGCAAATCGCGCGGGTTTAATTCGCTCAGATAAATGTCTTTGGCATGCGCCGTGAAACTGAACGGCAAACCGGACAAACGGCTGGCAAACATCGTGACGGTCGTCGCTCCGTGGCAGAAATGCGCGTGCAAATGGCGAATCGTTCCTGACTGCAAAACCTGCAACGCGATGTATCCGGCTTGCAGAAACTCTTTGACGAAAACTTTCTTCGGCACAAAACGCCGCGAACGATAGCGAACGCAAAAACGCAAAGCCTCCGCCAGCGTCAGCAGGTAACTCAGCGGGCGCAAACTGAACAGTTTCAGATGAACCAGCGCGAATCGCGGCAAGGTCAAACACAGCCATGTCAAAAATCCGGTTGTGTTGACCGGCTCTGCTTCCGGCAAAAAGCTGACGGGCGAAACGATGCGGCTGATGACGCCGTGCTGACGCTGCGATTCCAGCTTTTTGATCGAAAAGATCGTCAGCTTCATCCCCAAATTTTCCAACAAATGAATTTCGTTGGTGATGAAGGTTTCAGACGTGCGACCAAAAGCTTTTAGCACGTACGCGATTTCGGGTTCGGTCGTTGGTGAAGTTTTCATAAACACTGATTCCTGTTTCAGGCGAAGGCTACGGCGGCAGGCGCAAACGAATTGAAGCGCACGACAGTTTTTGTTTGAGCAAGCGCCGGTTCCGAAACTCCGATTGAAAGCGATGAAGCAATTGCGCTCAGCGCGTTCATATTCAATTTTGGAAACGCTGCTGCTGACACATTCGCGCGGCTGAGTTCTGTGGCAACGGCGAATTGCAGCTTCGACGGCGTTAGCTGATCCGGGTGAATGAAACTGAACAACCCGCGCGCAGCCATGCGCTCGGCGCGAATCAACTGCTCATGAGCCGGACGCACGCGCGGAATGACGATGGCCCGTTTGTTCAATGACAGCAGTTCGCAAACGGTGTTGTATCCGCCCATCGAAATCACCAAATCGGCGGCGTTCATCACGTCCATCAAATCGTTTGTGAATTCGCAAAACGTGGCGTTGGGAAATTTGGCGGCAGCGCGTTGCAGGAATTCTTTTTGCGCTGTGGGCATTTCCGGGCCGGAAACCAGAATGCTGCGGCGTTCTGGCAAAGACGATTGTTCCAGGCCGTCCAGATACGTCGAAAGAATTTCAAACCCGTCCTGGCCGCCGCCGGGAGTCACCAGCACCAGATTTTCCTGATTGGCAACGCGCCAGATTTCGCGCACCTGTCGGCGAGATTGGTTTGTTTGCCGTCGTTGCAGATAACCGCAAAAACTGACTTTTTCGGCAGCGTTTTCCGGCCAATCGTATTCCGCGCGCAAATCGAAAACTTCCGGCGCGCCCATCACGAAGACTTGATCGAAAAACAAATTGATCGCGTCGAAATAACCGTTCTTTCGCCAAACGGGAATCGTGCGTTCCGTGCTATCCAAAATATCGCGCAGCACCAACGCCACGTGCGTTTTGGGCAAATTGAGCTGGGCGTAATTCAGCGCCATCATCAATTCGTTTTTCACGCCGTACGGTTTTTTATCAATCAGCATCACGTCCGGTTTGAAATTGGCGACGGCGGAAAGAATCAGATCGGAGCGCAGCCGTATGGTTTCGTCCAGTTCCGTGCCCAGATATTTCACTTCGTAACCTTCGTAAGCGGAACGAGTCAGGCAAGGCAGTTTGATGTAATCCAATCGCGGCGGCAGTCGCAGGTTGTGAATCACCGGCGATCCCGTGATGAGCAGAATCGAAAGGTTTTTGTCCGCGTCAATCAGGTGTTCGCAAATCGCCAACATGCGGCGAATGTTTCCCAGCCCGAACGTGTCGTGCGAATAAACAAACACTCGTTTCATGGAAAATCTCTTGGTTCCTGTGCTCAAAAAAGATTATTGGGAGAATGTCTCGGCAATCGTCCGAAGCGGGAGAAAGTCTGCGGTTGTGATTGCCGGTTGTCTTATGTGTGGCGGGCGACGGCGGGAAAAATACGGAAGGTTGAAATTTGTTTTAAGTTTTTCTGCGCCGGATTCGGCTAATGGGAAATCTGGCACGCAACGAGTCTTCGCCGGTGACACTGACACAGACTGGGAATTGTCAGCGGCGTAATTCTTCGCAATTCCACAGCACGAAATCCGGCAGCAAGGCTGGCTTCAGGTTTTGAATGTCGAGCTTGGCCGCAACAATCAAATGCCGCGACGCCAGAAAAATGAACGGCTGTTGTTCGGCCATAATCGTTTGCACTTCGCCAAAAAGTTTTTTGCGCTCGGTCGAATCCAGCGTGCTTGTTTGCCGTTTCATCAGGTCGTCAATTCTGGCTTCCCAGTCGGTGGCCGGTTTGGATTGTTGCGGATGCCACCAATGCGAAAGTCCATTGCTGGAAAGTACGTTGACGTGCGAATTCGGATCGGCGTCGCCGCTGACAATGGCCAGCAGCGCAGCTTCATAATTCAAACTGTCGTTGATGGTGCTGAGCATCGCGCGCGATTCCAACGAAGTTAGAACGACGCGAATGCCGAGTTTGGCCAGATCGGCCTGAATCACCGCGCTGATTTTTTGGCGAATGGCGTTGCCTGCGTTGGTCATCAAAGTGAAGGTGACGGGATTGCCTTTGGCGTCTACCAACTCGGTTTCGGATTTGAAGCGAAACCCGGATTCCGTCAGCAGGCTTTTCGCGCGATTCAAATCGTGAGGATAAGTTTTGACTTCGGCGTTGAACCACAGCTTGTCGCCGGATGACAGAAAGCTCCATTGCGGCGAGGCTTTGCCGGAAAAAACCAGATTGGCAATCGCGTTGCGATCAATGGCGTGCGACACCGCCTGTCGAAACCGCAAGTCTTTGAACCAGGCCAGCTTCATCGGATCAACCAACGGCTTTCCGTTTTTCTGTTTGCCGTCGTTCAAATTGAACCAAAAAATTTCGCGGATCAGACTCGGCCCCAGGTCTGTGATTTTGATTTTGCTTTGCTGTTCCAACGGCGCCAGCGCGGCTACATCATCGGCGTTGACCGGACTGAGCAGATCGGTTTCACCCTGCTGAAATTTCAAAAGCTGAGTGCTGCGATCCGGGTCTAGGTTGAACACCAGTTCGTCCAGATACGGCAACTGATTGCCGCTGGAATCTTTTTTCCAGTAATGCGGGTTGCGATTCAAAACCACTCGCTGGCCGGCGACATATTCTTTCAGCTTGAACGGCCCAAGCCCGACAATCTGTTCGGGCGGCGTCGCAAGCGTCCAGGCTTGCGCGAATTTACCTTCGCGGTATACGGGTTCAAGTGAGTGTTTGGGCAAAATTGCTACGCCGTCCAAAAAGCGTTCGGCTGCGGCCTGCGGCGCGGGAAACACAAACCGGATTTTGTGGCTGTCCAGTTGCTCCACCTTTATCGGCTGGCCGTCGAAATCGAATGACGCCGGAGAAGCAATCGCCGGATCGTTCAAAACTTGAAAGGTGAACGCGACATCGTCGGCGGTGAAAGGCGTGCCATCTGAAAATTTGACTCCGCGCCGAAGCTCGCAGGTCAACGCAGTGCCGTCAGCCGAAACCTGCCACGAAGTAGCCAGTTCGGCTTCGGGTTGTTGCGTCTGGCGATTGATGCGGATCAAACGCCCCATCAGGCAATCGCCGATGCTGCTGGTTTGTTCGTCTGAAGCAAGCAGCCGATTGAATGTTCTGGGGCCAGCCGATTTTGAAATCACCAGCCGGTTCGCGCCTGTCGGTCGTTTTGCGTCTTCGCTTTTTCCGCAGCCGGCACTGGCCAGCGCCAGCAAGCCGCAAAAAATCAGCACAGCCTTGCCTGCTTTGAGCATCACGTTTTTCTCCGTGTTGAAAGTTATTTCGATGAAGCGGGTTGGCACACAGGCTACCAAAACTGCCACGTCATATCTATTTGCGAGCGGGATCGCTCCATTCTCTCAGACCTTCGGCAAGCAGATAGAATGCCAGAGTCGTCATAAAGATCGCCGCTCCCGGAGCCAGATTCCACCAATATGTGCCAAGCTGTCCGACTCCACCGACTGAAGCCAGCATGCCGCCCCAACTCGGCAGCGGTTCCGGCACACCCAAGCCCAGATATGAAAGTGAAACTTCGGCCAGAATGTAACTCGGCGCGGCCAACGCTGCCTGTGTCAGGATCAAGCCGGTCAAATTCGGTAACAAATGCCGAACGATGATTCGCGCGTCCGAAGCTCCGAGCGCGATGGCGGCCTGCACAAATTCACGTTCGCGCAAACCAAGCGTGGCTCCGCGCACGATTCGCGCCAGATTCGCCCAGCCAAACAGCGCAATCACCATCACCATCGCCAAAAAGACTTTTTCGGGTTCAAGCCCCAACGGCAGCGCACTTCGCAAAGCGATAATCAAATACAGCGCGGGCAGCGCCAGAAACAATTCCATCAACCGCATGCAAATGAAATCAATCCAGCCGCCATAAAATCCCGACAAAGTTCCAATCAGCAACGCCAGCGGAATTGAAACCAACAACGCCAACGCCGCAATGGTCAACGACAAACGCGCTCCGTAAAGAGTCCGCGAAAAAACATCGCGCCCCAATCCATCGCTGCCCAACAAGAAAATGCGCGCCGGTTCCTGAACGCCGAACAAGTGCGTTCGGCAAGGAATGAACCCCAACAACCTGTACGGCGCTCCGGTCACAAAGAATCGAAGCGGATATTGTTGCCCGTTAAACACGAAAGGCCGCCAGAAAGATTCCGCAGTGCCAATGTGAATTGCGGTGAGCGGAGCAAATGGAAATTCGCGGTGCTGTTCCGCCGGATCATACGGCGACAAAAAATCAGCCAACGTCGCGCACGCCACCAGCACACCAAGCAGCAACAGTCCGCAACGCAGCTTTCGATTCACAACGTCTTTTCCGGTGGATTGATTCAAAGCTGTTTCGTTTGACGAATGCGCGGATCAGCCAGCGCCAGCAACACATCGGCCAGCAAATTTCCCAAAGCCAGCAGCAACGCCGCAAAGATCAGGCAGGCGACCAGCACAAACAGATCGCGGCTTAACAACGAGCTAACCGTCAGGCTGCCCAACCCTGGCCAGGACATAATCGCTTCGACAATAAACGCGCCCGACAACAACGAGCCTATGGAATTGCCGAGCATCGTAATCAACGGATTGATCGCGTTGCGGAAGGCATGTTTGATGAAAATCGTTCGCTCCGGCAGACCTTTGGCGCGCGCCGCCAGAACGTAATCCTGAGTCAGAATTTCCAACAACTCAGCGCGTAATTGACGAAAGAAGCCGGGAAACTGGCGAATCGCCAACACCGTCGCTGGCAAGATCAAATGGTGAGCGAAATCCGCCAGCCGCCCGGTCGCCGAAAGCTGTTCGGAATCCAGCGAACGAACTCCGCCAATCGGAAACCATCCGCTGCGCGCGGCAAACACAACTGCCAGCAAGGCCAACAAAAAAGAAGGCGTTGACAGGCTGAGAGCAGAAAGAAAAACCAAAGCGCGGTCAATGGCTTTGCCGCGCTGATTCGCGGCCAACAATCCCAGCGGCAATGCCAGCGACAACGTCAGCACTAAACCAGTCGTCGCCAGCAACGCGGTGTTCAGCAATCTTTCGTAAACCAATCCGCTGGCCGGGCAACTGTATGCGAACGAATAACCGAAATCTCCGCGAACGATTCCGGCCAGCCATTTGCCGAATTGTGCATACCAGGGTTGGTCTAGCGCGTATTGTTCGCGCAACCGCGCCAGCGTTTCTGCTGAAACCTGTGGGTTGAGACTCATTTCGGTCAGGAAATCGCCGGGAGCCAGCCGAACCAAAAGAAATGATCCGAGCGCCACCGCCAGCAATAAAGGAAGCAAAGAAATGAATCGTTGTCGGATCAGCTTGAGCATAAGTTACTGATGTTACGCGCTAAAGAATTGAACATTCGGTTTGACACGGTTTTCGTCCCGGCAGGGACGGTTTGATATTAGCCCGGCAGTTCACTGCCGGGAAAAGC
>JANRKX010000053.1:0-61500 GCA_033763255.1 Acidobacteriota bacterium
CTGACCGCACGGGTCGAACAAGCAATGCTCAAATTTGCGAACGCCCCACAAGAAATCCTGGCACTGTGCGGCTTGCCAACCGAACTGTCGCTGACCGTCTGAAATCGTCAACAAGGAAAAACATTTTCTTGAAAGCTATAGATTTGGTCGGCGGTTCGACCGGACGCGCCAAAGCTCCTAAACCGCCGTTTACTTTTGTCGAAGAAAGTATGTCAGGAACCAATCCGAAGGTTCGTGTGACCGATGCCAATGGCGTTCGCTGGACGGCGAAATTCGGCGCTGAGGTCAATTCGGAAACTTTTGCTACGCGACTGGTTTGGGCGGCGGGCTATTTCGTCGAACCAGCCTACTTCGTCAGCAGTGGAAAAATCGAAAAGCTGGGCGCACTGACTCGCGCCAAAAAATTCGTCAAGCCGGATGGCAGTTTCGCCGACGCCCGATTCGAAATGCAGAAAGACAAAGATGTCAAAAAGCTGGAAGAAGAAGAAAGCTGGAACTGGACGCAAAATCCTTTCAACGGTTCGAAAGAACTCAACGGATTGAAAGTAATGCTGATGCTGACTTCCAACTGGGACAACAAAGACGTGCGCGACGTGAAACGCGGCTCCAACACAGCGATTTTCCGCACGCCACTGAAAAATGGCGTCGAAGATCGTTATCTGGTGACGGATTGGGGCGGTTCAATGGGCAAATGGGGCGGGTTTCTCAGCCGCGAAAAATGGGATTGCAAAGGATTCAGCAGCCAGAACAAGGATTTCGTCAAAGGTGTCAAAGGCGATCTGGTGCAATTCGGGTATTCTGGCCAACACACCGACACTTTCAAAAATGACATCCGGGTCAGCGATGTGAAATGGCTGCTGCAATATCTTGGTCGTCTGACGGATGACCAGATTCGTGCAGGACTGCAAGCCAGCGGCGCGACTTCAGATGAAGTCGAATGTTTCACCGTAGCTTTGCGCGACCGCATCAACCAATTGAAAAACGTCGCCAGGTAGATAATCAACAAGGGGGGCAAGCCAGTCATTGCCCCCGTTTTCTTTTCAACCTTCCCCCAAAACCCGCATCGGCTTGGGCACTCGCTTCAATTCGAATTTCTGGACGGCGTGTTTTTCGATGTGAGTCATTGCGTCCTCGACCGAATCCGTCAGCATCAGCAAATCCAGGTCTTCGGGGCTGATGGTTTTCTGCCTGACCATCTCTTCTAGAAAGTCATATAGTTCGTAGTAATACTCCTTCCCCATCAAGACAATCGGAAAATCCTTGATCTTGCGAGTTTGAATCAACGTCAGGGCTTCAAACAACTCGTCCATCGTTCCAACTCCGCCCGGCATGACGATAAACGCATAAGAGTATTTGACCAGCATCACTTTGCGAATGAAGAAGTAGCGAAACTCGACCATCTTATCCAGGTAAGGGCTGGGTTGTTGTTCGTGCGGCAACGTAATGTTGCAGCCTACGGAATGCCCGCCGACTTCTTTCGCGCCGCGATTGGCGGCTTCCATAATTCCGGGCCCGCCGCCGGTCATCACCGTGAAGCCAAGATTGGCCAAAGCCGCACCGACTTCGCGCGCCAGTTGGTAATAAGGGTGATCTTCCTTGAACCTCGCCGAGCCGAACACCGTCACGCATGGCCCTATGAAATGCAGGTGACGAAATCCACGAAGGAATTCCGCCACAATGCGGAACAGCATCATCGTTTCCGAACTGCGCGATTTTGGCCCTTCCAAAAAGTACCGGTCGCTGCCGTTGCCTGATGGCATTTTCTTGTCGTGTGGGTTGGACTGGGAACCGTCTTTCGCCATTGTTTTAGTGCCTCTGTCTTTGCCTGCTTGCAGAACCCAATCGGGCGAGTGGCTGCGAATAAAAGCCTGAGACAAAATTCGCGCACAGGTTTTGAGCTTCGGCGCTGACAACTTCGCGCGCGATTGGATGGTCTGCAAATTCAATTGTCACGGGTGAAAACGGCGCGATGTTGCCCAAGCGTGGTTGGAAAGTCAAAACTGCAATTCGTCGCTGACCAACGGCGAAACGGCCGTTCGGCGGAAGCGCCAAGACCAATCCGGCAACTCCAGAAAAAGCCTGCTCCGTGTTGGCGAACACTTTTGCGTCGCCCGCATCCGGGCCGGCAGAAACCGACAGCAATTCCCAACGACTGGTATCAAACCGAAAACTAAATCCAAAAGCGTTTTCGTCGCCCTGCCCTTCGCAAACGACGGCTACGGAGTTTGGCGATTGATTGAAGCTGTAAATCCGTCGTGAATTTTGCGCCTTACTAATTTGATCGTCATCGGACTTGTCCGTCTGCTCCACCTGAAATCCATTCGCCGGAGCCGTTGGCCCGCCCGCACCTGTAACAGGATCAAGCGCCGTCGCATACCGCCCAGCCTGAACCCAATCGGTCAAGGTGATTCGCCCATCTCCCAAACTCGAACGCGGCGCGCAATCGGCTCGCTGGTATTCGTTACCAACTGTCACCACATCCAAACCTGAAGCAAACCGCCCAAGCTGTGTCCAATCGGCAATGGTGATCGTACCGTTGTTGGTTCCGTTCGGACGCGGAGCCACATCGGCTTCAAATCCTCCGCTGACAGTCAGCGTCAGCGGATTGGAGGTTCCTCCGCCCGGCAAAGGGTTTACAGCGGTGATTTTGGCTTGAGCGGCAAAGGCCAGATCGCTGACTTGAAGCGTGGCAGTCAATTGGGTGCTGCTGACAAAAGTCGTCGTTCGCGCGGAGTTGTTGAATTGAACCACCGCGCCTTGCAAAAAGCTGCTGCCGTTGACGGTCAATGTCGCGTTGGCAGTTCCCGATGGAATGATCGTCGGCGACAAATTCGACAACGTCGGTGCGGGATTCGGATTCACAGGCGTTGCCAGATTCGCCAAAGGAATGACTTCAGGTGTGGTCTGCCCCGGACGAATCCACATCAGCCGAATGATTGCGTTCGCCGTCAGTTCAAAGTATTCCAGCCGCAGGTTGTAACTCTGCCCGCCGGTCAAAGCGATGACGGCGCTGCGGTCTTCGGTCAGCGCGTGCGGCGTGAAGTTATCAATCACCAGTTGATTGCCCAGCCACAGCCGAACTCCGTCGTCGGATTGCGTGACCAGCACATAATTGCCCGACGTGGACGGAGTAAGTTGCCCTGTCCATCGGACTGAAAAGTTTTCGGAATTGATCGTCGAATCGGGCGAGTTGAACACCCAGTTGAAATCTACGGCGGTGTCGGTGCGCGTGAGTTTTAGCGAGGTGAAATCTTCGTTGTCGAAGTATTCGCCTTTCAGCCCTGCGGCAAGCGTGTCGGCAACTGGTTTTGAAGCGGGATAAAGCAACGAAATGAATAGCGAAACGGCAAAAACAAACGACAAAATAATTCGTGGCAACAGACGGTGCGTCTTATCAAAAATGGCAAACATAAAACTCCCTTGTTGGGCGGGGGCGGCTTCAGATAAACGGGAGGAACGATTTCGAGGTCAAATTCGAGGGCGGCGGGATTATAGCCAATGTAGTTTTCGGTTGCTAAGGATATTTCTGGCCAGTGGCGGCGGGTTTCATCTCAGAAATAACCAGCCGCCAACTGCCAAGCCGATCAAACACACAACAATTTTGAAGAGAATAGTTTGCCGCGTGATTTCTTCAACGCGCATGCCGACGTAATTGGCGATCCAGACATTGTGAGTATTGGTCGGATCGCAGGCGCTTTGCACCTGCACTACGCTCATAACCGCAGCCAGCAGAGCCAGCGGCGGCAGCAAATTCAAATCTTTGATTAACAGGTAAACTCCGATGCCTATACCGTAAGGATTCAACGGGCCGCGATACAACGCCAGCGGCGACAGCAATCCGAAAAATGCTACATAAGTTAGCGGCGATTTCAGATTGATCGCTCCAACCAACGGCGTCAGCGAAGCTTTGACTGCAGGAAGCGTTATCGCGTTCAACAGCATGCCGATGCCAGTCATCAAAATCACCGCCGGAGCCACGTCTTCAAAACCTTTGACCGAAGCGCTGGATAATTGCCGCACCATTTCTTTTGGACTGGTCACCAACACGCCCAAAATGGCTCCGATCAAAAACGCTGCGACGACCGGAACCTTCAGCCAACCGTGCAGCACCAATGGAAGAATCGGAACCAGCAAGGCAAACAACGACACGTCGCGCTTTGCTCCCTTTGAGCCGTCTTCAACCGCAACCGCCCAGGCTCCGTAACTATTCATCCGCCGCGAGGCAATGACCAGAAACACAATGATAACGGCGGCATCAATCGCGGCCAGGATGACCGCAAACTGCTTGACGGCTTGCGGATCAATGCCCAGCGTTCCCTGATAAAAGCCCCACAGCGCAATGTTGAAAATCAGCCCCAGCGAAAATGCCAGGATGAACAACACGCCTGTCAATTTTCGCGGTACACCAATGCTCATCATAATCGGCAGAGCCAATCCGCCAACCATAATCACTGCTCCCAAACCTGTCAGCGTAGTGAACAACCAAGCGATGGCAATCATCAATGTGACGGCGACGATCAACGGGCGGTCGCCGCCAAATTCAGCCGCGCGCTTAATCATGCTTTCGGCAATGCCGGTTTGCATGACAACTCGGCCAAGCATGGCTCCGGCAAAAACCATCAAGTATTGGCTGGCCAATCTTGCCGAACCATCCGTGATGACTGTTTCCAAAATGACTTTGATTGGAGTTTTGGCTACGGCAGCAATGCAAACCGCCATCGCCGGAACCGCCAAAATGGCAGGCATTCGCCGCGAAATCATCAGCGCAGCAAAGACAACGAAAACAAGAACTATCAAAAATGCAGTCATCAAAAATCAGGAAAGTTTGTTCGACTGCGGCTACCATTTCAGAGCTAAATTGACCATTAACCACTAGCAATTAGCCATTATTTGAAAGGGTAGAAACCTTCCTACCGACCAACTAATGGGCAATGTTCAATGGTTAATGCGTAATTGCCAGTTTTCTGAAGAGGTTAGTTCGCAGAGTAATCAAGTTTCAATTCGATCACGCACTCGAACGCGCGCGACCACGGCAAGTAAATGTTCAAACCGTTCAGCCCGGTGACGGTGATGTTTTTTTCAATGCCTTTGTAAACCGCCAGCCGGTGCGTTCGGCCTTTGAAGTGGTCGGCGAAGAAACGTTCGATTTGGGCTTTCAGCTTGTCGCTGACTTCGCGGTTGATTTGGGCGTAACGTTCCGGCGTGAATTCGTAAGTCACTTCGTCGGTTTTGGCTTCGGCGCGGAGCCGGGCGTTGATCTCCAGCCGGACAATGTCGTGGTAGAGGTAATCGCCAGCAAATCGGTTCAACAGAAATTCCAGATGCGCGGCTTCTGTGCGAGCGGCGCGGTCGGCACGGTCGTTCAGCTTCGAGCGAAAGAAGACTCGCAGGTTGGCGTGAGGAATCGTAGTCCCCAAAGTGTTTCCAGCCGTGTTCCAGGCTGCGTAACCGGCAAAGCGATCAAACAGATTTTCGCGTTTCAAGGCAGCGATAACTCGTTCGTCGGCTCCACTGAAATGAGGTTTGGGAAACAGCACATCGGCGAGCGCAATGTGGCGATTCTCTTTCAATTCCTTCAACAGCTTTTTCAAAAACAGATCGAAGTCTTCGTCGGTGGTTCCCGGCGCGTTGACGAACAAACGGTAATCGCTTTGATCGAATTCGCTGACCGGAATTCCTCCGGCGGCGCGAATCTGGTTTTCGACGGTGAATTGCAGCGGATGATCTTCGTAAGGCGAAATCAGTTCGCGGCTTTTTTCGGACGAATAAATAACCGCAATTTTCAGACGGTATTGAAACTTGTCCAACACTACTCGGCTGACCAGCGACAGCGAACCTTCGTCCGTGCCGTTGTAAATCGGAACTTTCGATTCCAGGTTTAGCTCTTTCAACTTCGCGCGCAGCACA
This sequence comes from Acidobacteriota bacterium, assembly GCA_033763255.1. Lineage (GTDB taxonomy): Bacteria > Acidobacteriota > Blastocatellia > RBC074 > RBC074 > RBC074. The sequence continues at coordinate 5,908 of JANRKX010000053.1, forward strand.
GCTTGATCCTGACGGTGCAGTCCAAACTGGCGGGCGTCGTCTTGGAGCAAAATCAGTTCGTTGATGGTTCCGGCTTTGACCAGATCAAGCATCGCCAGATTGATTTGCAGGTCGCGTTTGCGCGCAGCCAAATAATCTTCGATCACTGCCGGAGCCAGTTCCTGGCTTAAGCGTCCAAGTTCCCCAACCAATTTCCCATCGCCAGATTTTGGAGCGCGGTCTTTCAACTCCGCCCAGCGAGCCAGCTTGTCGTGAATCCCCTGAGTCGCGGCGGTCGCCGTCGGAGCTACGCGCATAATCACGTTGAAGGCGTAAACCGGCACTCGCGGATATTTCGATTTGAACCAGCGAAAGAACTCCAATCGCTTTTTGGCTTCGTCGAAAGAAACTTTGTGAGTCCGCGAAGCCACCAACCCGCCGTAAGCCAGCATGTCCACTGAAACAATCAGCGCGTCGGTTTTAGAATAATCCTGTGACCTCAGCCATTGCTCCAACCGCGCGGTGTCGCCCGGCGTGGAAAACTTTCCGAGCATTTCTTTTGGCGGCATGGCGACTTTGTGATCGGCAACGGCTCCGATCATCTGCGCGAACTGGCCAACCGCCGGACGGTCATCAATCGGCAACAGCGTGATGTAACCGGCTGCTCCCAACGGACCAGAGTTCATCGGCACTGGGTGAAAGCGCGGGTCTTGCTTCTTTGAATCCTGAGCCTGGGCGACTGACCAAGCCAGCAAGCAAAGTAAAACGAATGCCAGTAATTTGATCGAAGGATTGAAAAGGCTTGAGTTCATGTATTTCTCCGCAAAGCGATTTTTCAGTTTGTGATTTTGCCCAAAAAGTTAAAGTCAGATTCGTGCGCGTTGTACCGTTCGGTCAGCCAACCGTCAAGCCACTCATCTGACATCAATGAAGAAGCGTTTGAGCATCGCCGGATGGACTCCCAGCCAGTAACCAAATCGCAGCAGGTACATCAACAACACTGTTCGCCAGATGCCAAATTTCAGCCAGCGACGCGGCGAGATTTCCACCTGCCCGTCAAGTACGACAACCTTGCCGCGCCGTTTCATTGCATTGAACAAAGCTATGTCTTCCATTAGCGGAAAGGTTTCGTAACCGCCAATGTCGTCAAAGACACTTCGGCGGACAAAAATTGCCTGATCGCCTGTAGCGGTTTTGAACAGCCGCGTTCGCAGATTGATCCCCCAAGCCACCGTTCGCAGCGAAGCCGTCGCATCCGCCGGAAATCGAATTTGAAAACATCCGCCCACTACGGATTCATCCAGCAACGATTGACCAATTGAAAACAAGGCATTTGCCGGCAGCTTTACATCAGCATGTAAAAACAAAAGCGTTTCCCCGTTTGCCGCCGCCGCACCTTCGTTCATTTGCCATCCTCGATTCGCCTGCTGACAGTTGACGACCCGCACGGCCTTAAATCCGCTGACAAGTTCAACCGTGCGATCGGCACTGCCGCCATCGGCGACGATCAATTCAACGGCCTGGTCGAACGTTGCCTGTTCAAGCTCTGATAAGGTGGCGGCAATTTGCGATTCTTCGTTGAAAACAGGAATGATAATGCTGATGAGTTGTCGGTTCGATTGTCGTGGGTTGGTAATTGCCAAAGTCAGCCTCGTTGTTTTTGGAGTTCGGTTGATTGCGGCCAACCGATGTCGGCGAATATAATTCGCGCGCTGTGAATCACGAAACGTACAGAAGTCGTCTGAAACTTCGCTCTCTCTTGTCCTCAATATAATCAACGCATTTTATTCAGGAGCTTTGCTGGATGAAAAATTCCGTCATCATGCGCTTCAAGCAACGTCGTGCGCTCGATCCCCAACCGCGCCAACGAATGCGATGGTTGCAGACTTTTTCCCTGTTGCTGCAATCGGCGCTGGCCGAACCCCGTCAGATTGAAATCACTCATCAGCGAATTTTGCTGCCCAAACTGCCGAGCGAATTTCAGGGATTTCGCATCGCTCAGTTGTCGGACATTCACCACAGCCCATATTTCAGCGAATCAGAAATCGTCGCTGCCGTACGCCGCGCCAACGAACTTCAACCTGATTTGTTTGTGCTGACTGGCGATTACATTTCACATTCGCGCGATTACATTCCGGGCTGCGCTCGCGCGCTGGCAGAGTTGCGGGCGCCACACGGAGTCTTTGCCGTGTTGGGCAATCACGACCATTGGACGGACGGCAAAGCGATGTGGGCGGCTCTGGCGGAACAAGGAATCAGCGTGCTGACCAACGAAAACTTCAAACTAAATCTTGCCGAATCACACATTCGCCTGCTTGGCGTTGACGACATCATGGTCAGTCGAGACGATTTGCGATTGGCGCTGCTTGGCACTTCCGTCGAAGAAACACGCATTTTGCTTTGCCACAACCCGCGCATCATTCGTGAAGCCGCCCGCGCCGGAATTGATCTGGTGCTTTCCGGTCACACTCACGGCGGTCAGATAAATTGGCGACTGCTGACCGGTCGCAAAGATTCCAAATTGAATCGCTGGCTACGTCGCCCCAGTCGCCGTTTAACTCGCGGCCACACGGAACTCGGCGCAACACAGCTTTACGTCAATCGTGGTTTGGGAACCGTTATAGCGCCGCTGCGGTATGGCTGCCCGCCGGAAATCACTTTGCTGGAGTTGGTGAAGGCTTAAACATGTCCGAATGGAAAAACAAAACAGCACTGATAACCGGCGCCTCTTATGGCATTGGCGAAGCCTTTGCCCGGCGATTGGCGACTGGTGGCGCGAACTTGATTTTGACGGCTCGTTCGGTTGAACGCCTGGAAGCTCTGGCCGAAGGACTTCGTTCTCAGTTCAAGGTCGAAGTTACGGTAATCGCCACTGATCTTGCGCAGGCAGCCGCCTGGCAAAAATTATTCGATGAAACCGAAGGGCGCGGCCAGCAAGTGGACTTGCTCATCAACAACGCCGGGTTCGGCGCGGTTGGAGATTTTGCCGACTTGCCGCTCGACCGGCAGTTGGAAATGATTCAGGTCAACGTATCGGCTCTGGTAAGTCTGAGCCATTTGTTTTTGCAACCGATGCTGCGACGGGGCAACGGAGCGGTGATTCAACTGGCTTCGACTGCGGCGTTTCAAGGCGTGCCATATTTCGCCACCTATTCCGCAACAAAATCTTTCATCCTGACGTTCAGCGAAGCCTTGTGGGCTGAATGCCAACCGCACGGTGTTCGAGTGCTGGCTGTTTGCCCCGGCCCGACCGGAACGCATTTTCAAGCCGTCGCCGGAAGCGAACGCACCAAACGCCCTGTCAAAATGCAAACGCCCGAAGAAGTCGTCGAAGCCAGCTTAAAAGCTCTGGCCGCAAACAGAAGCGTCGTGATTTCCGGCTTCGGTAATTCGGCAATGGTCTTTATCGAACGATTTGTTTCGCGTCGAACCGTAACGCGAATGGCTTCAAAACTGTATCGCCCCTTTTCCACTCGCGCCTGAAATTTTGCAATTTTCCTTGGAGAGATTTTTATGCTCAGAAAACAACTGACCCTGTCGTTTTTGATTTTTGCTTTGATCGTGGGACAAGCCTGCAGCGGAGGCGGAAATCTGGAAGCTCCGGCTGGTTCGAAGTCCCAGCCGAAATTCAAACCCGGCGTCAATTTCTTCAGCCCGGAACAGGACGTAGAAATGGGGCGACAGTCTGCGGAACAGATTATCCGCGAAACGCCCATGCTGGATGATCCGCAAATTTCCAACTACATCAGCCAACTAGGCGCAAAACTGGTAGCCAAAGCCGCAGGCGAAAAATTCCCATATCAATTCCGCACAGTCGCCACCAAAGAAATCAACGCCTTTGCTTTGCCGGGTGGTTTTTTGTTCGTCAACGCCGGAACCATCGCCGCCGCTCGCAATGAAGGCGAACTGGCAGGCGTGATGGCGCACGAAATCGCTCACGCGGCGTTGCGGCACGGAACCAACCAAGCTTCCAAACAACGAATTGCTCAAATGGGTTTAGGCATTCTTGGCACACTGGCTTCAAGTGGCGAAGGAGCCGATCTGGGCGGAGCCGTCAGCGCGATTGGCGGGCTTGGCGCAAATCTATATTTCCTGAAACACGGACGCACAGCGGAAAAACAAGCCGATTTGGAAGGAGCACGAATCATTGCCGAAGCCGGATACGATCCGCGCGATATGGCAAATTTCTTCAAGACGCTTCAGGCTGAAGGCGGGCAGCGCACGCCGGAAATGCTCAGCGATCATCCTGATCCGGGCAATCGCATCGAATACATCCTGGCCGAAATCAAAAACCTGCCCGTTAGTGCCAACCCGACTCACACGTCGCCGGAATTCGAGCAAGTCAAAGCTCGTTTAACTGGTCGTGCTCCGCAACTGAGCGCAACCAGCCAGCTTCGCCGCATTGGAAAAGACCCTGCTCATCTGGAACTCGGCGCACGTCCGCAGCGACCATTCGGCCAATTCAAAGGCTTTCAATCCGAAGATGGCTCTTTCGCGCTACAGGTTCCAGCCAATTGGGACACGCTAAAGGCGAACTCATCGAACTTCATTTTCGCTCCCAAAGGCGCTTACGGGAAAATACCGAATCAAAGCGAAGATTCAATGATGGTAACGCATGGAATTTTTGTCGGAGTGATGGAAGTCCGACAAGGCGATCTGGCTTCTGCGACAAGGGCTTTTATCCAACGCCAACTGGAAACCAATGCTGATTTCCAGCCGATTGGACAGATAAAAGAAACTTCTCTCGCCGGGCAGCAGGCGTTGGCAGCAGCCGTCGCAGGCCCTTCGGCGATCAATGGAGTCGCGGAAATTGATGTCACCTACACCACTGTGACTTCAGACGGTAGGATGTTTTACATCATTACCATCGCTCCAGAAGACGAAGCGGAGGCATACAAAGCCGCATTCCAGCAAATTCTTCGCAGCTTGCGGCTGGCAAAATAGGCTGAACCTGCAATTGAACAACGTGAATGACACAAGAAATTCGGCTAGCGTGAACTTTTTTCGCACCAAGTGAGAAAATTTTGCATTAGCTTATAGACAAAATTCTAATCGTGTTTATAATGCGCTCACCTTCTCCCCTATAACAGCTCTGGTTGAAGTACTAAGTGCTAAAACGTTGTTGAATTTAACCCCAATGATTGGAGGGTGTGCCCCGATGCGTTGTCAACACTGTAACTATCAGATATTTTCGTACTCTCGCTGTTGCCCGAACTGTGGTCGTTCTGTTCAGACAAAAGCTGTTGTTCAGAATGAAATCAAAGTTCCTCAAACACGTTTGGATTTCTGGGTCGCTGGCTTGAGAAGGCAACTTCACCTAACAACTACGGTACGCCGTACAACGGCGTAACAAGTTTCTCCCGTTGGTTCGCATACTGACTAAAAACGCCTCGCTGTTTATCAACAACAGCGAGGCGTTCTTGTTTTTGCTTCCTGACCAACTTTCCTCAGTTCGTCACATCCGTCAGAAACTGCGCGTAAAGCGATTCAGTCTGTTCTTTGGTCAACTTACCTGAATGAATCAGGATTCTGAATCGAAGTGTTATCGTCTGCCCAGGTTCCAAAGTGTAATTCAGCGTCTTTGCACCTTTGGTGAACTCTTTGGCTCCGAATGGATTCGCAGCAAAGAGTCCATAGCCACGCGCATGCCAGTAAGTCGGATAAGTCGGATTCTTTGGATGGTCAAAGATGCCAACAACCACATCTTCACCTTTGACAGTTCCTGAAAGAGTCATCCATTTGGCGCGAGTTCCCCAAGCTTCTTTCTCGCCAATCTTGCCTTCGCTGCTCAGGTAAACGCCCGCCACGCCAGCATTGTCCATGACCGGAACTTTGGTCGGAACACCGTTCGCGTCGGTAAAAACTTCCGGCTTGTTCGACGGCTCTTCCAAAGTGCGCGTGACACGAATGCCGAGCGCGCCTTCTTTGGAATCATTGAAAACCACTTTATCTTTTTGAGCCGTCAGCGTGATAACTCGGTCAATAATGCGAATGTCTTTGGCGGCGCGGAAAAAGATTTGATCGTCTTCCTGCATGATTTTCGAGCCGTCCGGCATAATCCAATCCATCGAAGCGTTCATCTGTGCCACGCCTTTGCCATTTTTGACAATCTTGGCGGAGCGGTGTTTGATCGTGCCGAATTTTTCGATCACGCCACGATCTCGCTTCACGCCTTCGGGTGGAGTGTTCCAAAAATCAACGCCGTTGATGTTTCCGTAATTGAACCAGGCCGAAATGTGATGCGGATGGTCTGTGCGTTCGCCCGCCACTTTTTCCAATGGAAAACCTCGCGTGACAGTCGTGCCTTTTGACGTGCGGAGCGGATACAAAATCGGCTTCTTCTGATCGTCCCAGAACACGTAAGAAGTGAACGGCTGCCCGTCAACTGTCACGTCGTACTGCTTTTTCTCTTTGTTTTCGGTGACTTTAACGGCTTGCGCGTTGGCGACAATCGCCGCCGACACCAAACAACACATCATCAGAAATGCTGCAAAAATTTGCTTCATGGTTTCTTCCGTTGGGTGAGAAAACAGGCGAAAGAGCGCGGAAAACTCTTTCGCCTGTTGATGAACTAAGAGGCCACGACTTCGCGCTTCTTGTCGTCGAACGTGACTTTCTTGCCGGTTTGAATCGCCTTGATCGTCATACACAGCGCAACCGAATGGTTGTAAGCTGCATGAATGTCGGCGTTGGTCTTCTGGTTGCGATCTTTGACACATTTCATCCAGTTACGCATGTGAGCCACGGTCTGATTGTCAGCGCCTGTGTCGGCAGAAGCGACCACACCGCCTTCGTCAGCCAAAGTTAGCGGAGCCAACTGGTTCGGTTGCATGCTCATCGGCTTGGCGTGACGTTCGATCAAACCGCCATCGGGAGTGACCTTGTTCGTGTCCAGATCGAGCGTGCCGCCGTTGGAATAATAGACTTCTTTGATCAAACCTTCGGGGTTGGTTGAAACCGTCGCGTTGGTCTGGCGCGAAGCGTACAGCACCTGGAACGCCTTGTCGGTTTTCGGATTGTGGTAATCGAACACCGCCGTCATCGTATCCCAATTCGTGCGCCCGTCTTTCCACAGATATAACCCTCCGTTGGCGACGACGCTGCGCGGATGCGGAATGCCTGTGAACCAATGCACTGTGTCAATCTGGTGAACCATCCATTGATCCGGGATGCCTGACGAAAACGGCCAGAACAAACGGAATTCCAGGTGATGGCGCGGATTGAACGGCAATTTCGGATCGCGGTTAATCAAAAAACGTTTCCAGTCAGTATCTTCCTGCTTCATCAGCGGCACGACGCGAGGACGACGCCAGCGTCCGGGCTGGTTCACGTTCCAGTTCATTTCAGCCATGACGATGTCGCCGAACTTGCCGGATTCCAAATACTCTTTGGCGCGCATGTAACTCGGAGTCGAGCGACGCTGCGTTCCAACCTGAAATACCTGCTTGGATTTGCCGATCACGTCCAGAGCTTCGTTGGCGTCGGACATGATGTTGGCGAAGGGTTTTTCAGCGTACACGTCTTTGCCGGCTTTGACGGCTTCGATGGCGTGATAAGCGTGCTGGAAGTCCGCCGTGGCGACAATCACAGCGTCAATGTCTTTCATCGCGTAAAGCTCTTCGTTGTTACGAGCCATAGCGATTTTCGCCACTTTAGTTTTGTATTTTTCGCTGTTCTGGATTTTCGCCGTGTTGGTTTCGCGGTGATGTTTCCAAATGTCGCTGACCGCAACCAATTCGAAGTTGAGTTCTGCGGCCTGGCTGAAAAACGCTGGAACCAGCGAACCCATCATGCGGTCGCCTGCGCCAACGATAGCGGTGCGAACTTTGCCGTTCGCGCCCAGAATTCGGTCGTAGCTGTAAGCTGGCATGCTAGTCGCAGCCAACCCCGCCGCAGCAACCGACGAAGTTTTCATAAAATCTCTGCGAGTGGTGTTGCTCATTTTGTCTCCCATAAGAAGTTTGGAGTTCGCGGTTCACAGTTCGCGGTTCACAGTGAAGCTCTCATCTGTGAACTGCCAACTGCAAACTATTTCAGGTAGCGGTCGAACCATTCCCAGATGGCGGGATAGTTCTTTTCAATTCCCGGCCAGTAAGTGTGCGGCCCGCCGGGATGAACTGTCAGGTGGACTGGCCGCTTCAGTTCTTCGTACTTCGCTTTCAGGATTTGAGATTGTTGCACGGGAACCGTTTTGTCCGCGTCGCCGTGAACCAGAAACAACGGCGGAGCGGATTCGGTTGCGTAGTAAATAGGAGAAACGGATTTCAGTTGAGTTTCCAGGTCGGTGATTTTGCCGAACATATCTTGAAAAAGCGTCGGCCTGACTTTTTCAATCATTTTGTAGCCGTTTTCTCCGCCCCAATTGATGAAGTCCACTGGCGGAAACCAAACCATAATTGCCTGTACGCGGCTGCTGATTTTTTCCACAGGGTCTTTAGCGTCGGGCTTGCCGTCATCGGCAGTCAGCGCAGTCATCAACGCCAAATGCCCGCCCGATGAACCTCCGACAATTCCCAATCGGTTCGGATCAACGCCGTATTCTTTGGCATGAAGCCGGACAAAACGAACCGAGCGTTTGATGTCGCCGACCATTTCCGGCACAGGAAAGCGTGGAGTGCTGCCGTGACGAACCAGAAAGAGCGTGAATCCTCCGTTGAGCAAGCCTTGCGCCCAATGCTGCCCTCGAAGCAGAGCTTCTTCGCTCGGGATGTCTGATTTTTTAGATTTCCAGCTTCCGCTGACTATGAGTATGACGCCGATGTTCTTCGGCTTGGTTTCAGGAATCATCACGTCCAACGTCAGCGCCATCCCGTCTTTATGGCCGTAAACAACGTCTTCAGTGATCCGGCATTTGATAGGGTCCAGCTTGAAATCATCTGCTCCAACATTTGTGAACAGGAAAATGCAGAGCAGCAAGCTCATTGAAATCAGAGACAGTTTTTTCATACGTTTGGTTAGCGAGTGAATTGGTCTAACAAAGTCTGAAGGATTATAAACCCTGAAAAGTGAACTGTCAGCCTTCGTCAGGCCAAAGAAATAAAAAACGCACGACACAGGAGGCAGGCTCAATCATCGCGCGCATTACAACTCAAATCGAGTTGCAATTATTCCTGAGTTTCGGTGATGTAAGTTGTAATTCCTTGATCGGCGGCGGACAAAGCCGCAGCCAGTTTTTTGGTTTTGGTCGCGTCTTTGGCCAGTTTGGTTTTCGCCGCCGGATCGGTAGCTGTGGCAGCTTTCTTTTCTTGCTTGGCGGCTTTGGCGGCAAGAATAGTAGCGGCAGTTTTCAATCCGTTCTGGGCAATTATCAAAGCGACTGTTTCTTTATCCATTCGGGTAAATCTCCTTTTGTTTGGGACATCTGGTTGTAATGAAGATCGTCTGAAAGCAACTGCCGCCAATCAATCCGGCAAGGCTTCAATCAAACGATCAATGTCTTCTCGCGTGTTGTACAGATGCGGCGAGATTCGCAATCGGCCAAGTCGGGGCGTGGTGATAATACGACGGTCATTCAGAATTCGGTATAGTTCGTCAGCCGAAATTTTCTCGTGGCGGCAACAAATCACTGCGGACTTTTCTCCCTGACGCCGCGAACTCACGACCTGATAGCCGCACTCAGTCAGTTGATCGCATAGATAATCGCCGAGTTCTAGCAGATGATTTTCAATCCGCTCCAAACCGAGTTGCAAAAACAACTCAATGGCCGCGCCAAGTCCTGTGATGCCTGCGGTATTCAATGCTCCGGGTTCAAAGCGTCGTGCGGCGTTGGCAAAAGGCTGATTTTCACTGACAAAATCAAACGGGTTGGCGACAGACATCCAACCGACAACTGTTGGCTGGATTCGTTCCATCGCCTGCCGAGAAATGTAAAACAGCGCGACGCCATCCGGCCCCAACAAAAATTTGTGAGCATCCGCCGACAACGCATCAATCGAACAGGCCTGCACATCCAGCTTCAACGCTCCCAATCCTTGAATTGCGTCAACGACAAACAACACGCCCCGTTCGCGGCAATGCCGGCCAATCGTCGCCAGATCATTACGAAACCCGCTGGCGTATTCGACGAAGCTCAAACTGACAACGCGCGTGCGCGAATCAATCAAGCTCAGAATTTCATCGGTTTCCAAACGAGCTTCGCGCTCGTGAGCCATTCGCAACTCGACATTAAATTCGCGGCTGATTCTGCGCCAGGGCATCAGGTTAGCCGGAAACTCGCAATCGGCTATAACAATGTTGTCGCCAGCTTGCCACCGGATACCATTGGCAACGAATGCCAACCCCGAAGAAGTATTTGGCGCAAAAGCGATTTCGTCCGCTTCAGCATTTATGAACTGCGCCGCAAGCTGCCGAACTTTTTTGACGCGACTTCCCCACTTTTCAAAATTGACGAAACCGTGCTGAAGCAGGTCTGACGTGTATTCCAGCATGCGCTCAGCCACTGGCAGCGAAATCGGGCAGACGGCTGCGTGATTCAGGTAAACGTAATTTTTAGTGACGGGAAAAAGCTCTCTGATTTCTGGAGTCATATTTTGAAACAAGTGCGGACTTTGCCGACTTCGATGTTACGGTGATTGAAAACAGCAGTTCGTAAATAAATGAAAAGTTGGTTCAGTTGCTCATCCTCCAACAAACCAAGCTGGCGAAGCGTTTCGATGACAACCGGGTCGCGCGCTCGGCGAATGTCGCCGTCTTCGATCTTGATTGCAATGCCCAATCCTTTCGGATACTTGAAACAAGGTTTGATGCCGAGCAATTGAACGCCTTCAGCGCCGACTTTGGAAAGAATCTGACCGCGAGCCGCTCGCATCAAATCGGTGTCCAAACGCCCGCGCGTGCCGCCGACCAATTCAGGAAATTCGATCATTGAATCAACGACGCGCTCAACAGCCTGACCAAATTTTGATTCAAGCTCCGTGTGGCGAATTCCAACCAGCCGAGCATAGCTGCGCGCCATCGCCAGAATGCTGACGCCAAACACCGGCGCGCTGCATCCGTCCACAGCAACCGCTACATCTTCAACTGAGACATCTGCAAAGCGGGCAATCACAGAGCGAATTTGTCGCTGAATTGCATGTTCCAGGTGGATGTAATCCGTTGTCGGTTCGCCAAGAAATCTGGCAAACGCCAGCATCCCCGCGTGTTTGCCAGAACAGTTATTGTGAAGATTTTGCGGCTGGCGATTTTCGGCAATCAATTTTGCGGCAGCCGTTTCGTCAAATGGCGTGTGCGCTCCGCAAAGCAAATCAAGCTCGGTCAAACCGATTTTTTTCAGAATTGAATTGGCGACTTCGATATGAATGTCTTCGCCGCTGTGCGACGCGCTGATAATCGCAAGCTCTTGGTTTGTCAGGCGAAAACGATCGGCGGCTCCGCTTGTCAAAATAGGAATGGTTTGAAAGGGCTTGGCCGCCGAACGATACCATGTGCGAGTTTCGACATCACCGAGTGACCTGATAAGTTCGCCATCACCTGTAACTATGGCAATAAATCCACGGTGCTGCGATTCGATCATTGAACCACGAGTAATTTCCACCAACGGTTTTGATGCGCAATGATTCTGCTGTTGAGTCATAGCGCGATGATAATCAGCCGTCGCGCAAAAGAAAATCGCCGCTCGGTTTTGTCTTCCGAGCGGCGATCAATGAAAGAGGAGGTTATGCGAGACGTTATCGTTTGCGATTTTTCGTCGGGCCAAGTTTCAACACATGAAGCTGAATTTTACGACGGCCAAACTGGCGGGCTTCACGATTGTCGGGAACCCAAACATCAACGATGTTCCCTTTGATGACTCTGCCGGTGTCTTCCACCTTGTAAACGCCTGTGTATTTGCCCGATTTGATTTGAACAACTGAACCAAGAGGCAACACTCGCGGATCGGCGGCAACCACACCACGTCGAACATAAGTTCCTGCGCGTGTCCGGCCTTTCAACGCATAAGCCGTCGCCTGAAACGTCATCGGATCGCCCATGTTTTCAAGGCTGGGCATCGAAAAGTTTCGTCCATCGGTTTTGGATTCTTTGGCGGCGACTTTGAAATTCGGCGTCGGGGTTTTCGGTTTGATTTTCGGTTCGGCGATTTCGGTTTCTCTGCCCAGTTCAACTTTCGCATTGGCTTTTGGTGAAGCGATATTCACCAAAGCCACAGAATTGGGATCGGTATTTGATTGCGAATCGGATGAAGAGGCTTTCGGTAATGATTGAGTTGGCGATGATTGGCTTTGAGCATTGGCTCCGAAATGAAGCGCCGCTGACAAACAAACTGTACAAGCAATTCCCACTGTCTTGTTAAAGTTAATGACCATAAGATCCATTCGTCTCCTTGTTATGGCCCACATTAGGGCGTTGAACCGACTTCAAACTAACGCTTCCCCTCTGTGCGGATCGGACACAAAGGCCACAATCAAATCTCTTCCCTCGCTTTTCACAAAGCGAACTCAGCATTGACTGAGCAGGGGCACCTATTCACGTTTTTATCCATTCGTTTCGTTTGGGCTTCTTTTCGCGGTTCGAGACTGCAACCGCAAACGTGAAAGAACTTCACGGCGTTAGTCGAAGCAATGAAAGAACACGGCACGAAGTGTAGCATCCGAAAATTTGAATTTGGGGACACGATTTCGGGTAACGGGCTAAGTTGTCTGTTATGGCAACCTTAAGTAGGAAAATTTTTTCTCGATTTGGCTTTGGGGTGTGTAAGAAAGTAAGAGTGGCTTGAAAAGGAACGAAGCCGAAATTTTGTCAGTGTACCAACATGCTTCATCCATTTTTTCGGATTTGGGATGGTATAACCAGTTGCGCAGGCTCAATTTGGCGAAAAACTTCCCTTCATTGCGCATCTAAATCCAACAAAGTTTCCGCAAGTTCGGTTGGTGTCACTGTGGCAGTGCCCACTTTCGCAACAACAACTCCGGCAGCGTGATTGGCTATGACTGCTGCGTCCGCAACACTCGCTCCCGTAGCCATTGCCAAAGCCAGCGTGGCGATCACTGTGTCACCAGCGCCTGTCACGTCGTAGACTTCGCGCGCAACCGTCGGAATATGAGTCAGTCGGTCTTCGGCATCCAGCAAACTCATGCCGTGTTCGCCTCGCGTAATCAGCACGTTGGCGCAGATCAGTAATTCGCGGATTCGATGAGCGGCGGCAATCAGCGAAGCATCGTCAACAATTTCAATTCCGCTGGCTCGTTCGGCTTCGGGTTGGTTGGGCGTTATGACATCCACGTTCTGATAGCTGAGAAAGTTTTTGATCTTTGGATCAAGGCAGACAATTTTGCCAGCCGCGCGCGTTGCCGAAATCACAGCCTCCAGCACTCGCGGAGTCAGCAAGCCTTTGTCGTAATCGGAAATGATGACGGCTTCGGCTTCGCATAAAGCTGTCTTGAACACTGCAATGACTCTATCTTCAATGTCAGCAGAAATTGGCGAACGATCTTCGCGGTCGGCCCTGACCATTTGCTGGCTGTGAGCCACAATCCGCGTCTTTCGTGTGGTCGGGCGAGAGTCTTCAATAATCAATCCATCTGTTGCCGCTCCGCGTTCGGCGAACTTGCGGCGCATCAATCCGCCCGCTTCGTCGTCGCCGATGATGCCAATCGGCAGAGCTTTCGCGCCTAACTCGATCAAATTGGAAACAACGTTCCCTGCTCCGCCCAGATGCCAGGATTCGCGTTTGACTTCGACGACCGGAACCGGAGCTTCCGGCGAAATGCGACGGACTTCGCCCCAGATGAATTCATCCAGCATCAAATCCCCAAGCACGATCAGCTTGTGATTCGGGAACTGGCCTAAGATTTCTTGTGCGCGTTGTTGATTCATTTTTGTTTCAGCCTGGTAATCCAGATTCCAGTATGCACGTCGTTGAACAGGATCAGGTCGCCAAAAATCCTGGCGCCGAAAGTGAATTGTGCGACGCTGGCTAATTCAGGCGTTCGCGGAATTTGTAGCCGCACGATTTCGCGGCCTTGTCGAGCCAGATTTCCTGCCAGTTCACCGGACACATCCAGCAAACGACCTGCGCCGCCGTAATAGCCCATCGCCAGCAGATCATTTTCCGCCCAGACATTGTAAGCGCCGCCTTCTGGCAAAACATATTCGGCGACTCGGCGAAGATTGGTGATGTCGCTCACGTCAATCACATGAAGCATTCCGCGCCCGATGCGCCTGACACCTTTGGTCGGATCGAATTCCGCCGGAATGACTTCGTCGCCGACGAACACATAACTTTTATGCCGAAAGACTTCGCGCGTTCCCGCCAGCCAGCCTTTGCCGTACAAATCCGAGTGATTGAATCGAAATTGGCTGACCAGTTTCGGCTGTTCGGGACTTCCGCCGCGAATTCCTGCGCCAACATCCAGAATCACCAATCCATCACGCCAGTAAGCCAGATAAGCCAACCCGTCTTTGACCTGAACATCATGAAGATGCCGCTCCCCCATAGACGTGCCTGCGTCGTGGTCGTTTTTGACTCTTGCAACCGGCAAGTCCAATTCCCAGCGTCCAACTTGTTTTGGGTGTTTGGCGTTGCGGAAATCCAGCACACGCATCGAACCGGTCGCATCATCGGTCAGATAAACAAAATGGCCGTCAATGAATGCGTTGTGAACCGCTCCGCTGATCGTTTCGGTAAAGGCCGACAGGATTTTCGGATGAGCCAGGTCGGACGTATCCAAAAACAGCACACCGTTTTGACGATTCGAAGCGCCTTCGCGGGTCAAAACTCCAACGCGACCATCCGCCGTCAAACTGATATCCAAAATCGCGCGCGCGTCAATTTTCAACGTCTCGGTCAACAAGGGTTTTGTCGGATCGGAAATGTCGTAAACCCGAAGCTCGTCTTTCAATGTCGCAACATATAAATAATTGCCGAACGGCCACAACTCCGAAGCCTGAATTGCTCCGAGCGGAATTCTCCCGATGGTTTCCAGTTCGCGCTCGACGCCGCGAGCCGAAACCGTGACAGTGCTTTTCGCCGATTGCCCACCTGCCGTAGCAGTCACGTCAAACTTACCTGGAAGCTCGGCCACAAATCTGCCGTCATTTTCCATCTGAGCGCCTTCGCCGCCGACCGACCAGCGAACTTTGGCGAACCTGGCTGAAGCTCCTTCGACGTTTTTTGCCGAAGCGTTAAACCGAATCACATCGCCGGTTCGCGCTGTTATCAAACGCGGCTCCAGATTCAAACTGTGAACATCGCTGTTGACGACCTCAACGATCAAACTGCCTGTCACGCCATCGGAATTGACAACACTGGCAGTGATTGTCGTTTTGCCAACTGACCGCGCCGTGATTTGACCGATTTGATCAACCGTTGCCACAGTCGGATTGGCCGAACGCCAACTCAACCGGGCATCTCTGTTTTGTGCGCCGCTGGCATCAAAGACTTTTGCAGTCAGTTTGAATTGTTCACCGACGGCCAGCGATTCAGAAAAAGGCGCGATTTCAATTTTCGCGGCGCGCGCTGCTTTGACACGAATCGTCGCGCGAGCCTGTTTGCCATTGACGATGGCGACGACTTGAACGTCACCTGCGGCCAGCAAACTGATTTTGCCGTCACCATCCACAGTAGCCAATTCGTTAGGCAGGACAATCCAGTAACCGGCTTTGACTTCGGTTTGGCGACCGCGTTCGTCCGTGATGAAAGTTTTTAGTTGAAGTTGCCGACCGACTTCGGCTTCGGCGTTGGCAGGAGCAATAGAAACTCTGACTGAACTCTGCTGGCCTGAAACCTGGAAAGAACCATCGAAAAAATTGCTGGCAGTTCCGCCTTGAAGTAACAACGTCACCAGCACCAATGCCAAAACCAATCGCCTAAAGGCATGACTACAGACAGATTTTTTCATGATTCCAAATAGATTTTAGTCACGCGGCAAAGTAGAAGCTGCTGTAAGAAAGCTTCACTGCCTGGCCGCGCGCAGCTCATCATCAAAAAGTTTCGACAGCCGAACACCACGCGAATCTTCGTCAGACATTGCGCGCAGCACAGTGCTCCACGGTTTGAGTTCTTTGTTTTTGCCGCCGTGAACGAATTCGACATTCGGTTCGGTCTGTACGCGAGCCACGCCGAGTTTCATTTCGCGTACTTTCCATTCGCCTTTCAGTTCGCGGCGCAACACTTCGCCGTAATACGCCGTCACCTGTTGAAAGAAAGGCTGTTCGGTTTGCGCCGTAGTGTGCGAAGTCAAATAACCCGCAATCAAATTATCCAGCCGCCGCAAACTTCCGCGCGAGTAATCCAGTTTGCCCAATCGTTTTTCCAGTTTCATCACATGCATCGGCACGCTGCCGACAAAAACGCGCGCGTCCGGAATCAATTCTTCCAGCGCGTGACGCGGGCGGCTCGTTTCCTTGAACGAAGCTTCGGATTCGTACAGCACGCCGTATCCCGGAGCCGTCGCCGTTTTGCCTTTGCGCGAAGAAAGGGAAACCGTGATCGGATAAAACAATTCCAGCACACGACCATCGCTGAGTTTGGTGCGCGTGAATTTGCCGGGCTGTTTGGTCAGATTGCCTTCGGGTTCATTGGCGACCAGCTTTTGCCCTTCGGCAAAACTGATACGGCGACCAGCGGCGTTTTTTGAACTCGTAGATTGAGCCGGGCTGATGCTGAAGACGATTAAAAGCAAAAGAAAAAGTTGCGGATAGCGGAAAAACTTGGACTGCAAACGACACCTCTCGATTGAATAATTTCCAGCGATGCCAAATCGCTGAGCATTTGGGAGCGCCACTTTTAGTATGGCACAGGCAATGAACGAAGGCGGCAGGAATTTTTTGCCACCCGAATCTTGTCTTTCCGAAGTGAAGCAGATTAAATCTCGCCCGCGTTCAAACTTCACACTCATCAAGAGGAAATCATGCGAAGACGATTCTGGCTGTTGCTGGCGACGGTAATTCTTTTGTTCCCGGCGGGGATTCACTCGGCGACACAATACGATCTGGTGATTTATGGTGGAACCGCTGCCGCCGTAACCGCTGCCGTTCAAGCCAGGCAAATGGGCAAAACGGTCATCATCGTTTCGCCGGACAAACACCTGGGCGGACTTTCCAGCGGCGGGCTTGGCTTCACCGACACTGGCAACAAAGCCGTCATCGGCGGTTTGGCGCGCGAGTTTTATCATCGCGTTTATCAACATTATCAAAAATCTGAAGCCTGGAAGTGGGAACGCCGCGAACAATTCGGAAACAAAGGACAAGGCACTGTGGCGCTGGACGGCGAAAACCGCACAATGTGGATTTTCGAGCCGCACGTCGCCGAAGCCGTTTTTGAAGATTTCATCCGCGAACACAAAATCCCTGTCGTTCGCAATGAATGGCTCAACCGCAAAACCGGCGTCAAAAAATCGGGCAGGCAAATCCTTTCCATCAAAACCATGAGCGGGAAAACTTACGCCGCGAAGATGTTCATTGACGCTACCTACGAAGGCGATTTGATGGCTGCGGCAGGTGTCAGTTATCACGTAGGCCGTGAATCCCAATCGCAATACGGCGAACAATGGGCGGGCGTGCAAACCGGCGTGCTGCATCATCGCCATCATTTTGGCGCGGTCAAAGAAAAAATCAGTCCGTATCAAATCCCCGGCGATCCGGCCAGCGGAGTGTTGCCAAGAATTTCAACCGCTCCGCCCGGCGAATACGGCGCAGCCGACAAAAAGCTGCAAGCGTATTGCTTTCGCATGTGTTTGACCGACCATGCCGATAACCGAGTTCCCTTCCCCAAACCTGTTGGCTACGATCCGAAGCAGTACGAACTGCTGTTGAGGATTTTTCAGGCTGGCTGGCGCGAAACTTTTCAAAAGTTCGACCGCATTCCCAACCGCAAAACCGACACCAACAATCACGGCCCTTTCAGCACCGACAACATCGGGATGAATTACGACTACCCCGACGCAAGTTATGAACGCCGCCGCGCGATCATTCGCCAACACGAGCAGTATCAAAAAGGCTGGCTGTATTTCATCGCCAACGATCCGCGCGTGCCCGCTGACGTGCAGCAGGAGTTTCGCAAATGGGGTTTGGCGCGCGATGAATTCAAAGACAACGGCAACTGGCCTCACCAGATTTACGTCCGCGAAGCCCGGCGGATGATCGGCGCTTACGTGATGACCGAAAACGAATTGCTGAAAAAACGCCCGACGCCGGAATCTGTCGGGATGGGTTCTTACGGCATAGATTCGCACAACATCCAACGTTACATTATCGGCGCTGGCAAAGACGCTTACGTCCAAAACGAAGGCGACATTGGAGTTTCAACCAATGGCCCGTATCAGATTGCCTACGGCTCGTTGGTTCCGAAACGAGGGCAGATTGAAAACCTGCTCGTGCCGGTCGCCGTGTCGAGTTCGCACATCGCTTACGGCAGCATTCGTATGGAGCCTGTGTTTATGATTCTGGGACAATCGGCAGCCACGGCTGCAGCAATGGCGATTGACGGCAAGCTGGCTGTGCAGGACGTGCCTTACGCCAGACTGAAAGAAAAACTGTTGCAGGACAAACAGGTGCTGGAATTCGCCACTCCGCCCGCAAAGTAAACGCGGAGTCCCGCCTTACCGCTTGATCTTCCAAAACGAAGTCGTGCCGTCAAAATCCGGCGCAATGCGTTGCCGTTGAGCCGGATTCTGGTTATTTCGCATCAGATCGAAAATGTCGTGCAGCAAAGCTTCAGCCTGCGCGAAGTACGAATGCCCCAACAGGTCAATGTTGAAATCCGGCACGGCGACGGTGTCCAACAATCCGGGCGCGACGGTGTATGGCGTGAAGTATCCGGCACGCGGAGCGTCGTGAACCTTTGACGACAGATGCACAGGCAAATCTGCTTTCGAAGCGTAAAGCGTCGTGCGGTCGGAATGTTCCTTA
Organism: Acidobacteriota bacterium; assembly: GCA_033763255.1. Lineage (GTDB taxonomy): Bacteria > Acidobacteriota > Blastocatellia > RBC074 > RBC074 > RBC074. The sequence continues at coordinate 24,733 of JANRKX010000053.1, forward strand.
TAGAGTCGCGCCAAATCCAAAAACAAATCCCGATCCACATCCGGCGCAGCCAGGAAGATTTGGCCGAATCGCACCTTGCCCTGAGTTTGCGCGTTGGCGGCAATGCGTTGCAGCGCGCGCAGCAATCCGCGATTGCCCATGCTGTGAGCGATGACGTGGACTTTTTCGGCTCCGCAATTGGTAGTGAATTCCGTCAGGAATTCGGTGATCAAACGTTCGCTGGCTTCGATGCTGGCTTCGTCCGCCGGGTACGCAGCCACCTGGCCGCGCGAAGGCCAACTGAAAAACGCCGTCGCCGGAGCTTGCAAATCCACGCCGATCTGCGCCGCGCGAATCGCTGCGTCTTCAAAAGTCGTCAGGTAACCATGCAAAAACAGCAACGCGTGGCCGGGTTCGCCCGCCTGACGTTCGCCCAACCGCTGTTGAACTTCCGCAAAAAAAGCGTCGCGTTCCAGCCGCGTGATGTCTCGCAAACGCAATTGATCGTCGCGCCAATCCCACCGTTTCAGCTTTTGCCAGAAACTCGAACCGGTTTCGCCAAAACGATGCGCTTCGGGAACGTGGACGTTGACGCGGCCTCGCGTCAGGTGGTTGTGGCGTTCGCCTGTGAAGCCTTTGCCGTCAGCCGTCGGTTTGCGATTGGTTCCGAACCAGACCGGATAAATCGCGTCGTCGCTGTCCGCAGGCGACGAACCGCTGCGGACATTGCCGTCGGCTCCGCTGCTTGAACTTCTAAAGCGAATATCCGGTTGAGCAGCGGGACGATCCAACCGCTGCATCAATTCGCGGACTCGGCGTTCGACGGCATCGCGTTCGTCGCTGTCGGCTTTCAATTGTTGCAGAATCAATTGTTCGAGTTGGGTGGCGCGCTGGCGATTGCCCGCACGAACGGCGGATTCGAGTTCTGCCAGCAATTGCGTCAGCGAAGGTTGCGGATGATTGGATGTCGGCATCGTTATTAAGCTCCGTGAAATTGAAATGGGCGATTGCTCGGAAATGAGAAGGCAAAAGGCAAAAGGCAAACCTCAAAAATCAAAAGGTCGGCACATTTTCTTTTTTTCTTCCTATCCTTCCCATTCCTGAGCGCGTCGCATTTTCCCATTTTTGCCTTTTGATATTTGCCTTTTGCCTTTTGATTTTATGACAGCGCCGACTGCCGAACTTGTTCCAACAAGTCATCCACCGCCGCCTGCAATTCGTCCACGTCCACCTGCCGCGAAGCCAGCCATTCGTCCAGCGAGGCGAAGGCGGCGACCACCTCGGCGACGCGCGGCACGGCGTAACTCGTCCCGGCGGCCTGCGCGCGGCGGAAGCGGACGGCGTAATTGCCGAGCGAGAACTGCATACTTTGCCCTAGCCCGGCGACGAGGCGGTAAAGCAGCGCGGCGAGTTCGTGGCGCGGCGCTTCGGTCAGGGCGGCGGGCGTGCCGCTGCGGTCGAGGTAATTCGCCAGGTTGTTGTGCGAGATGGCGCGGTCGCGGGGATCGGGCAATCGCTCGCAGAGGGCGAGGGCGCGGCGCTGCTGCCGGATGGCCTCGGCCACGTCGCCTTGTTTATCGAACAGATCGGCGAGGGAGATGAGCACTTTGGCGCTATCGGCAGGGCTATGCTGGAAGACCTGCAAACAGGCTTCGAGTTCCGCCTGCGCCTCGCCGAAGCGGCCCAGATTCTTCAGCACGTTGGCGCGGTTCATCCGATCACCGGCAAGGTCTTCCGCCGGGCGCTGGAGCGCGCGCTTCACTTCCAGGATGGCGTCAATCCGGGGCAGCGCGGCGGGCCAGTCTTCCTGGGCATAGTGGGCTTCTGTGGCGATGTCGAGCGCGCCGATGTACGCGCGTGCGAGGAAGTCGGGATCGGGCGCTTCCGGCACGCTCTGGCCCGCACGCAGTTGCCGCCACCAGCCTTCAATTTGTTGCAAGCGCGTTTCCACCTGCGGCAAGGCGGCGGCGACCTGCCCCTGCATGATCTCGATGCGCAAGGCTTCGAGTTCGCTGGCGATGACGTTGACGGCGGGGCGGCCCGCGTTTTTCTTGGCTGCGGCCTCTTCAAGCCGTCGCTGGTGCGCGGCGTCGAGGTTGCCGACATAACGCAAAGCAATCGCCCAGTTGCCGGTGATCACGCCGACATCCGACCAGGCCTGGCGCACGTCGGGGCTGTCGGCGGCGGCGGAGGTGGCGGCGTGGCGGGCCAAAGCTTCGGCCTGTTCGTAAAAGGGCAAACCGGCATCGGGGCGCCCACCATTCCTCAGCGCATCGGCGAGGTAGCAGAGGCACGACCAACGATCACGACCCGCCGGAGCGGATTCGGCGGCGGCCTGCAAATGCGGGAGCAGCGCGCCGAGCAGGCGGGGATCGTTGCTGCTGATGACGACGCTGCTAGCGAATTCGCCCAGCCGGTCGTAGGCCTCCGCCTGCACGCAATAGACCAGCGCGCGGCTGCCCACCTGCAACGCGGCGGTCGTGTTTTCAGTGAAGAACGCCTTGAATGCCGCAATCAATTGGTCGGCATAGCCCAGCCGGATGCTGTTTTCCGTCATTCCGTCGCGTTCCTGCGGCTGCGCCTCCATCCGGGCGCGGATGCGTTCGCGCACCAGTTCGTGGCAACTGAGGCTGGGGTTCTGATCGTCGGCATCCTCGCGCTCTTCGTTGACGAGGCCGACGGCGGTCAGGTAGCGGAGCAGGTTGGTGATCGGTGGTCGGTGGTCGGTGGTCGGCGGCGGCAGATTGTCGAGCATTGCGCGCAACTCCGGCGGCATTTCCTTGAGTTGCTCCTGCAATTCGGGCGGAAGCAGCGGCAACATTTCCAACATCTGTTTGAGTTGCCGAAGCTGCTGCGTCTGTGGCGTCTCTTCGCCGCTCCACACGCTTTGCAACAAACCAAGCGTGACGGGTTCGTTGGCGACGGCGATCATCCACAGCAGGCGGCGCGCGTCGGGACCGGCGTCGGCGATGAATTGATCGAGCGAAGCGGCGAGCGCATCGTTCAGGTACGCCAACTCCTGCGCGTCTCCGCGTTGGGCGGCGAACAGTTCGGGAAGCTGGGCGAAGTCTTTGCGCTGTTCCAACGCATCGAGCGCCGCCAGCAATTGCCCGCGCAACGCCTCTCCGCCCACCGCCAACCGCGCCAGCCGATCCATCAACAACGGATGAAAGCGGCTGGCTTCGAGCAACCGCATCGCCAGCGCGCGTTCCGACGCTTCGCTGCTGAAAATCATGCGGCTCAAGCCCGGATGTTCGCGCAAATACAACGCCGCCTCGCCCGCTGGCAACGGCCCCAACCGCACCGGCGTGCAGGCTTTGCCTTGCAGCGCCGCCAACGGTCGCCGACACGTAATCAACACCCGCGACCGCATGCCTTTGAGTTCCTCGGCCAGTCGCGTCAGACACATATCCCAGTTGGCATCCTGACAAGCCCAAAGAGGAGAGACGGAGAGAGGGAGAGAAGGAGAGATAGAGAGACCGGTAGATGTCGCATCAACAGCAGTCTCTCCGTCTCTCTGTCCCTCCGTCTCTCCTTCTGGATTCGGTTTCAGATTGGTTTCAAAGTTATCCAGCACCAGCAAAATCGCTTCGTCCCGCAGCGCGCGAATCAAATTCGTCGTCATTCGTTCGTAACGCGCTGCGCCCGTGAATTCGGCGCTGGCATCGCGGTAAATCGCATCGGCGGGACGCGCTTTGACGTGATCGTGATAGCGCCCCAGTTCGCCACGCAGTTTCAGATCAATGTCGCGCAACATGGTTTCCAAACTCAGCGCGTTGGGTTTGGCCTGATAGAGCAAGACCCAATCAAACCGCGACTGCCACAGCGCGAGCGTTTCGGCGGTGAGCGCCGTCTTGCCCATTCCGCCGAGTCCCGTGACGATGGCGACGGGCTGTTCGTCCGAACCGATGAAATCCGCGCCCAGCCCCGCGAGTTCCCACGTGCGCCCGACGAAATGTTCGTGCGCTTCGGGTTTCAATTCCGCAATCTGATGCAGTCGAACGTTGCGCGCATCTTCGTCGAGCGCAGGGCTGCGGCCTCGCTCCCACCGCAAACCCGGTTGCGCCGCGCCGTAAAGCACCGGCGTCGCGTGATCGCAGGCGGCGTAGCGGTTTTGCTCTTTGGCCGTCAGCAAGGCGTTGCGCGCCGTCGTCATCGCAGCCACCGCGTCTCTGGGTTGGGCGAAGGCGAGCAGCGCGCGGTAAAACTCCAGCGCCAAATCGCGGGCGTATTCATCGCCGACGGCATAGCGCATCGCTACGACCGACGGCACGCCGCCCTGCAACAAAGCGTGCGCCGTGCCGGTGTAGCCGGGCTGTTCGTCAAGCTGAATGTCTTTGGTGGTGCTGCCCTCCCTCACGGTCGGGCTACTGACACGGTCTTGGCCTTGCGCGACGGCGAGAAAATCGTTCCAGTCTTTGACGCGCAGAATGTCGCCGGAATGACAGGCGCTCAGGAAAACCAAACGCGGAAACGGCACGCCCGCGCCGCTGAAAAGTTCGAGCAACTCTTCGCCCGAAAGATGATCGCGCCCGCCGCCCTGTTTGGCGAGTTCGAGCAGATTCAGATGCCCGTGCCCGCTCCAATGCACGATGTGATAGCCGCCGTGCTCCTGAATCTGACCGCGCAACCGTTCGCGCGTGACGCCGTGCGTGAGGAAATGCGCCTCGATGCGGCGCGTGGGATAGATGTCGTCGCGGAAAAGCCGGCGCAACGCACGCCGTTCCAACCGCGCCGCCAACGGACGCGAGCCGGGCGCTTCGGCAAAGACGAACAGCACGCGCAACGATTCGTCGGATTGAAAGGTCAGCGGTCGCGGCGTCGTTTCCTGCCGCTCGTGAACGACGCGCACGAGCAGGCCGCGTTCGTTGAGCGTGGGTTTGTCGGCGCTGGGTCGCGCAATCTCCCACGGCACGCGGGCGAGCGCGGCGGCCAGATGATTGGTTTCTTCCGTTGCGCCGGGCAATTCGATGCGCAAGGTGCGCGGCTCCTGCGCGGCATAGAGTTGTTTGAAAATGTCCGCGCCCAACACCTGTTCGGCGATGATTACGCCGAGGGCGGCGACTTCTTCGGTTTCCGTGCCGACCGCGTAATTGCGCAGGTAATCGCGCAAATTGAACAAGCCGTGCAGTTGCGCCGCCGCAATGGTTTTGAATTCGGTCTGGCGGTAGGCCAGTTGATTGCCGTGCTCATCGCGCAGATCGAATTCAGCGCGCAGATTCGGCGTGTCGGCAGTGATAATCAGATCGAAATTGGCTGGCATTGAATAACCTTCTGGCAAAAATGTTCTTGGGGCTGCCACGAACTTTGTGTTGATGATTGTGGCCTTACTGATTGGCGGCGGGAGTATAAAGCAAGGCAGTTGTTGTGCAAGCAAAAGGTCAGGCCAGACTGACACCGAAACGTTACGAGTCAAACAAAATGTCAAATTTGACTCACGCGCGGATTTCATGTTTCATGCGGCATCGTTTTTCAGAAGACAAACAGGACTTTCGGTAAGCTTTTGAGCGAAATCTCCGCCGAAAAGTGACGCCCAAATTCATAGCAAAGCATATTTTGATCGTGAGCACAGTCCATTCCGAACAACCGACTGGCCAACACGGCTCAGAGCCTGTGTCGGCTGATGAAACGACCTTTTGGCGCGTCGAAGGCAGTTTGCTTAATTTGAGCGCCGTTCGCCCGGTCGCCTTTTTCACCTGGAATTCCCAAAGCTTTTCAGAACGCTGGGTGCGCCGAAGTTCGTTGGCTCTGTCGGCAATTGTTCGTCCTTTGCTGTATGCCGTTGACCGCGTGTTTGCCACACGTTTCTTGCATACGCTGCTGCGCGGAATCAGCCGCGACCGGCTGGATTTGCTTGGCGAAGAGTATTTCCACTACTACCTGAAACCCAGACTAAAACCTCAAGGCGTGGAAAAGTTGAAAGAGGCGATGGCCAACGGCGAAAACGTCGTGCTGGTCAGCCAGGGGCTGGAACACGTGATGCGTCCGCTGGCGGAATATCTGGGAGTCCAACGGCTGGTAGCCAATCGTCTGGAATTCAGCGACGGTCTGGCTACTGGCAGATTACTGTCGCCTGTGGTTCGTCCCCGTCAAATTCTGGCCAGAATCATAGGCCGAAACCCGGATGGCCGCGTTGTGTTGGGAAAACTTTCCCGCAATTTGGGCAATCCGGCGGAAGTGCTGAAAAAAGCAATCATTCCAACGCGACGAATTGTTCAACCGCTCACATCGCCAACCGTCGTATTCGAACCGTATAAACAGCTTGGCAATCTTTCAATGACTGACTCGCACGCTGGCAAAAACGTGCTGTTAATTGGCTTCACCGGATTCATAGGCAAAGTCTGGCTGGCCAAAGTGCTTCAGGAATTGCCGAACATCGGCAAAGTCTTTTTGCTGATTCGTCGCCAACGTTCGGTGACGGCTCAACGCCGTTTTGAAAAAATTGCCGACGAATCCCCAGTGTTCAACACACTGCATGAGATTCACGGCGAAAACTTCACCAGATTTCTGGCCGACAAGATCGAAGTCATCGAAGGCGATGTCAGCCAGCCCGGACTGGGAATAGCACCGGATGTTCGCGCTCAATTGCAAACGCAACTCGATCTGGTCATCAACAGTTCCGGCTTGACGGATTTCAACCCGGATTTGCGGCAGGCGCTGGCCATCAACGTTGACGGCACGATTCACCTGCTGGATTTCATACGCGATTGCAAACAGGCGGCGCTGCTCCACCTTTCGACTTGTTATGTCGTCGGTTTCCACGACGGACGCATTCAGGAAACGCTGGTGCCGAATTACACGCCAAAAGGGCTTGCCGATTACGACGCCGAGATCGAATACGAAACACTGCACCAACTGGCCAAAGAGATAGAAGCGCGCGCCGAATCCGCAGAAATCACGGAGCTACTTCGCCAACAAGTTCTGGAAAAAGGTCAGCGAGCCAACAAACAACTTTCAAATTCGGAAATCGAAGCCCAGATTCGCAAACAACGCCAACGCTGGGTTCGCAACGAATTGACAGAAGCTGGCATGCAGCGCGCTCAAGAATTCGGCTGGCCGAACACCTACACTTTCACCAAGAGTTTGGCCGAATCGTTGATCGCCATTCGCGGGAAAGATTCGAACGGCGAAGATTTGCCCGTTGCCATCGTCCGGCCTTCCATCGTCGAAACTTCGACACACGACCCGTTCAAAGGCTGGAACGAAGGCGTCAACACGTCTGCTCCGATTTCGTACCTGCTGGGTACGTTCTTTCGTCAATTGCCGTCGAACGGCAAAAAATGTTTGGACATCATCCCGGTTGATCTGGTCGTTCGCGGCATGATCTTGATCGGCGGTGCGTTGATCGAACGTCGTCATGAACAGCTTTATCATCTGGCGACTTCGGCGGTGAACCCCTGCAACATGCGCCGCACGATTGAACTGACAGGCTTGGCGCACCGCAAACATTATCGCGCTCAGGACGATTTCAATTATCGCTTGCTGGCGATGTTCGATTCGATTCCAGTGTCGAAAGAACGCTATCGAACGCTGTCTGCTCCGGCGCAAAAACAATTGGTGCAGGCTCTGTTAAGAATTGTTTCGCCGCTGCCGATGATGCGTTCGCCGCTGATTCGCCGCCAGCGCGACCTGGATAAAGTCACCAAGCTGGTGGAATTGTACGAACCGTTTATTCTCCACAACGAATACGTTTTCGAGGCACGAAACGTAGAAATCCTTTCAGCGCTTTTGCCTGAAGAAGAAAAACAGGCGTTCGGTTATGACGCCAGCTATATTGATTGGTGGGATTACTGGATCAACATTCACATCCCAGCGTTGCGGAAATGGTCGTACCCATTGATCGAAGGTCGTCCGGTCGAAAACAAGTCCAGCCGGTCTCTGGCGTTTCCCTCTCAAGAACACAGGGTAGCAACCAACTAAAACCACTATGGCAATTTTTTTGACCGGTTCGACCGGTTACGTCGGAGCGCACGTTGCGTCGTTGCTGCTCGAAAATCACAAAGATCATTTGAACTTGTTGGTTCGCGCCAAGAATCAACAAGACGCTGAACAGCGTTTGTGGAAATCGCTTCAGCTTCATCTGGATTTCCCGCACTTTTACGATCACATCAAATCGCGCATCAACATTTTCTGCGGCGACCTCACCGATAACCGTTTTGGCTTATCCGATGAAAACTACCGACGCTTGGCGGACACGACCGAATCGGTCATTCACTGTGCAGCGTCATTGAACCGCAAAAGCGAGAAAACCTGTTTGAACGTCAATCTGCGCGGCACGCTGGAAGTCATCAAATTGGCTCAAGCAGCGCGCGACCTGCACGGCCTTCGGCGATTCAGCGACGTGTCCACCGTTGCCATTTGCGGCCAACGTCAAAACGAAGTCGTCACCGAAGAAAACTCCAGAGACTGGAGCCGCTCTGATTTTGATCCTTACGCGCGAACAAAGAAATTCTGCGAACACATGGTCGAAGAACTTCTGCCTGACGTTCGCCATACGGTTTTTCGTCCCAGCATTATCCTGGGCGATAGCCGCTACCCTGAAACTACGCAATTCGACATGGTTCGGTCATTCGTGTTTCTGGCCGGCTTGCCAATCTTGCCTTTCAGAACGACTGATCAGATTGACATCGTCAATGTAGACTTTGTCTCAGAATCAATCGTTACCATTCATCAAAAAGACAATCCTTTGTATGACATTTACCATTTGTCTTCAGGCAAAGATTCTCAGACCTTCAAGGTTCTCACCGACGCTCTGGCGCAGGCTCAAAATAAGCGCGCACCATTGTTTTTGCCGAGTTTGGAAAAACCTTTCACACGAATAAACAATTGGATTGCTGACAACCTTCGTGGGAGCGCGATTAGTGCCGGTGCGACTTTGCTAAAAGTTTTTCTCCCATACCTCACATTCAATACAGTCTTCGACAATAAAAAAGTCGTAAATGAGACAAAAAAAAGTCCACTTCCCTTTTCAAATTACTGCTTTCCTCTGCTAGAATTCAGCCGCGCGGGAAATTTCACGTATCCTTATAAAGATTGGCCAAGTGATTTAACTAAAGCGAGCAAGTCATAGCGAATGAACTTCACCGCTCGCTCTTTAATAAACTCTCTTAAGCATTACGGTCTGATTCATAGACAAGCTGTAACAAGTAGATCGGCTTACTTTATATGACAAGTGCCCTGGCAGATTGTTATGTAGATCGGTTCAAACTTACGAAGAATTTCGCGGTTTGCACTCATTTGAAACAATCTTTGCCGTCATTCCAGATAGCAGTCGGTTTCAACTCGCTGGTTAACCCCGATAAAAATAGCGAGGTTTTGACTTTGATAGTCCTGAATAATAAAGCCCCAGCAATTCAGGCCTGCGATAATTTCAAAGTTGATTCCGCCAGACTGCTTCCTCACGAACTACACACAACGAGGACGATTCAAACGGGTCGTCTGGATTAACGGAGCTGGCACCTGTGATTGAGCCGTTTCAGTAAATAAAACACTTCTGTAATTTACTGGCTCAAAAAATTTCTCAGGCAGCTCATTGGTCACTCTTGGTACCCCGACGGTTTGACAACAAGGTGATTTTTTTTGCTCAATGCAAAATCTGATGCATCTCGTTGTCCTCTGACCGTGAGGTTATCCCCCCTCAAACTCAGGAGGAATCAAAGCTTATGAGTATGGATATCGCTTTAGAAGGCTGGGTAAGCAGTTTAATCGAACTTTCAAAATTCAAATGGATGATGGGCGCTGGCAGACGTTGGCATCCGGGAGAAAAACTCAAACTTCTTTTCACTGGCTACAATGGAACTCGCAATACTGGGGCGGATGTGCGCGTAGAAGAAATGCTACGCCAGATTAAACACATCCTCGGTGAAGAAAATTGCGAGCTTAGCGTCTTAAGTCAAAACTTCGACCTGACAAACGGTTATTTCAAAGGCATCAATCAAGTCAAACTTCCTGACATCTTTCCTCAGATGCTTTACCGCGAAATTCCGAAATACGACGGTGTCGTCGCCTGCGAAGGCTCGATGTTCAAAAGCAAATTCGCCAATGCCTTGACCACAATGATGGTCGGCAGTTTGGGCATTGCGTCCGCGCAAAACAAACTCAGTGTCGGGTATGGAGCGGAAGCCGGCGATATGGACCCGATGCTGGCCAAGATGGTCGCGCGTTATTGCCGCGATTCAATGGTCGTGACTCGTAACCCTGAATCACAAGATGTTCTTGGCAAGTTGGGGGTTTCTACCGAACTCGGAACTGACACGGCCTGGACATTTGAACCGCACGTGAATGGTTACGGGCGCTCAACTCTCAAGCAGGCTGGTTGGGACGAACAATCACCGGTAATGGTCGTTTGCCCAATCAATCCCTTCTGGTGGCCCGTCAAAGCCTCCGTCACCAAATACATGGCTAAGACGCTTTTCGGGGCGTACAAAGACAGTCATTACCGCTCGGTTTATTTCCACCGCTCCGGGCCGGATGTTGACGCCGCTTACAACCATTACATTACCGGAATGGCCAATGCAGTTGATCGTTTCCGTAAAGAAAATGGAGTGTTTGTGGTTCTGGTCGGCATGGAAATGCTCGACTGGAAAGCTTGCCAGGACATGTCGAATCTGCTGGGCAAAGTGCCAATGCTTTTATCCGACAAGTACGACATGTATCAATTGGTCAGCATCCTGCGCGCTTGCCACATGATGGTTTCGTCCAGGTATCACGGTATCGTTACCAGCATGCCAGCGTTGGTCGCTTCGGCAGGCGTAACAATGGACGAACGCATTCGCAATCTGATGCATGAACGCGGCCACCAGGATTTACTCTTAAATGTAGACGAGCCGAACCTGGAAGAGCGTTTGTTTGGAATCATGGGCAAATTGCTGAAAGAGCATGAGTCCATTCGTGACGGCATTGGCAGAACTGTCGCTAAAAATCTTAAGGTAATGGCGAAAATGGGCGTTTACTTTGAAGAACACGTCCAACGCCGCTACCCCGAATTTCCAATTCGACAAGGTTTACAGAGTTGGGAAGACTATCTGCCGCCGTTGAGTCCGAATCTGCGAGGCCTGTTGGAAAATTACGGTTGATGAATTATTGACCGGTATCCTTTGCGGCGGATCGAAGCGGAGAAAATCCATTTCGATCCGCCGTTTTCGTTTTGCCCTATTGCCATCTCAGCTTGTATCATTCGCCCCGATGAATTTCCTTGAAAGAATCCTTCAACAACTCGCTCAAACTCCGAATCGGCCTGTAGTTCAGGAAATCCGAAACGGACAATTTGTCACGGCCACCTGCTCTGAACTGCTTTCGCAGATTCGAGCCGCGCGCACTTTCATTCGCAATTCCGGGTTGAAAAAAGGCGACCGTTGCGGTTTGCTGGCGCCGAATTCGATTCGCTGGGCAGCAATGGATTTGGCTTTGATGGCTGAAGGCATCATCGTCGTTCCGCTTTATTCGCGCCAGGCTCCGAACGAACTCGTTGGCATGCTCAAAGATTGTGAAGCCGCTATGGTCATTTGCGGCGATGAAACCTTGCGTGATGGAATTGCCAACAACTGGCCGACAAATTCGCCTCCGCTGATTTTGTTCAATCAAATCTTTGCGACAACTCCGACAAGTGACATCGGCGATGCTCCAACCCCTTCCGCCGACAAAGACATCGTCACAATCATTTACACATCAGGAACTTCCGGCGAACCCAAAGGCGTCATGCTCAACGTCGCCAACTTGAACCACATGGCTCCCTGCACCGGAGCGCGTCTGGATCAATTGATGGAAGGCCGAACCACACAAGTCGCCGATCAAGTCTTTCACTATTTGCCATTTTGTTTTGCCGGTTCGTGGATTCTGTTGCTAACGGCGTTGTCGCGGAACAGCCTGCTTTCGCTTTCGACGGATCTGAACAAACTGGCCGATGAATTGAAACTGGCCGCGCCGAATTACTGCTTGAATGTGCCGACCTTGCTCGAACGCATTCGCACCGGAGTCGAAGGTCAAATCGCGCAAAAGCCTGCCTTCGTCCAAAAGATTTACCACGACGGCAAAGCCGCCTGGCTGCGTCAACACGAAGGAAAAGGCCGCTCGGGGTTTGCCTTCAAGCTGGCCAATTGGCTGATCTTTTCCAACATCAAAAAGAAAATCGGCGTGAACCTGCGAGCCTTGATTTGCGGCTCGGCTCCGCTGGCCAAAGAAACTCAGTTGTTCTTTTTTATGCTCGGCATTCGCGTGTTGCAGGTTTACGGTCTGACGGAAACCACAGCGATTTGCACGATGGATGATCCGAATGATTTCACGCCCGGCAGAGTCGGCCCAGCGATTCCAGGTATTGAAATGAAACTCGGCGAAGGCAACGAATTGTTGATTCGCGGGCCGCACATCTTTGCTGGTTACTGGAACAAACCTGAAGCTACGGCCTCAGCGTTGTTGCCTGACGAAGACGGCAATTGGTTTCGCACCGGCGATCAAGGCGACGTAGATGCCAAAGGCAATTGGGCGATCACCGGACGCATCAAGAATTTGCTGATTATGAAATCCGGCCATAACGTCGCGCCGGAACCGATTGAAGAAAAAGTCTTGTTCAATTTGCCGACTGCTCAACAATGCGTTGTCGTCGGAAATGACAAAGGTTTTTTGGCTGCACTGGTGACAGGCGATTTGACGAACGAACAAGTGCAAGCATCGGTTGATGCCGTCAACGCAGACTTGCCGCATTACAAACGCATTCTGGCGTTTCACATCAGCAAAGAACCGCTGACCATCGAAAGCGGATTGCTGACGGCGAACGGCAAGCTTAAACGCGACGCAATCAACAAACATTTCGCCAAAGAAATCGAAGAACTGTATCGTTTCAAAAAGGCCGAATGAGTCGAGAGGAAATCAATGACCGTACTGGCTGGGTTGTGCATTTTTATGACCGTCGTTCTGGGCATTATGGCTGCAATGGCTTTGGCGGCTCGCGGCATTGCCGAAGACAATCGCCAGCAAGCTGAACAGGAAGTCGAAAAGGAAGAACAGTAAATCGTTATGCAGACTTACAAAGGCGACACTCTATCGTGGGAATTGAAAGATGGTTGCATCGAACTGGCATTGCACCGCGAACCAGCCAACGAAATCGGAACTCGAACGCTGGAAGAACTGGAATTTTTTGTAGACGCGCACGAAAGGCTGAAGCACGAAGCCCACGCGCTGATTATTTACAGCCAAATGAAGCACGGTTTTTCCGCCGGAGCCGACTTACGCGATTTGTACACACAGGCTAAAGAACTTGGATTTGAAAACGCCGAGCCGCGCGTGCGCGATTTTCTCAACCGAATTCATGTCGTCGCCAATGTCATTGACGCTTCGCCGCTGACAACCATAGCGGCAGTTCACGGAGTGTGTTTCGGCGGCGGCTTTGAACTGGCGCTGCTTTGCGATTTGATTTTCGCCGACAAGATGGCTCGGTTTTGTTTTCCCGAATTAAGACTGGGACTGATTCCCGGCTTCGGAGGCATTCCGCGATTGAAACGCGATCTGGGCAACGCCGTTGTTCGAGATTTGTTGCTGACCGGGCGCAGCATCAACGCGACCAAAGCTCAGGCAGTTGGTTTGGTTAGCCAGCTTGCTGCCGAAGGCGAGGTCTTAAAAGTGGCTCGATTCACCGCTTCGCAACTCAAAAAATTTGACCGTGCGACCAGCGCCGTCGCCAAACAATTTCTAAAACCAATTCCCCACGAAGAACTTCGGCAGGAAATTGATATTTTCTGCGACTTGTTCACCAAACCGGCGGTCGAAGCCGGATTGCGTAAATTCGTCGAAAGCACAGACGCTTTACCTTACTTGCCATAATAAATCGTTTTCTTAGGAGTCCCACTATGACGCAACGAAGAGCAAAGATCACATCACTCGGTAGGTACGTACCGCCTCGTGTTGTCACCAATCATGATTTATCCAAACTGGTCGAAACCAACCACGACTGGATTGTCGAACGCACGGGCATTCATGAACGCCACTGGGTCGAACCCGGCACGCCGAGTTCCGAATTGGCCGTTCACGCAATTGACGACTGTCTGAAACAACGTGGCATTGAAGCCGATGAGATCGAATTGATCGTTGTCGCCACCGTCACGCCGGATATGTTTTTCCCTTCGACGGCGTGCGTGATTCAAAACAAGATTCGCGCAACCAAGGCTTGGGGCTTCGACATTTCCGCCGCTTGTTCTTCGTTTTTGTACGCGCTGACCACCGGCGCGCAGTTCATCGCCAGCGGCCAACACAAAAAAGTCCTCGTAGTCGGCGCAGATGTCATGACAAGCATTTTGAATCCCGAAGATCGCACGACTTTGGTTTTGTTCGGCGATGGCGCGGGCGCAGTTTTGCTGGAACCCTGCGAAGATGGCGAAGACTTCGGCTTGCTGGATTATCACCACGAAATAGACGGCAGCGGTGGAGAGAGCTTGTACATGCCCGGCGGCGGCAGCCTCAATCCCCCTTCGCATGAAACGGTGGAAAAGAAAATGCACTACGTTCACCAAAACGGTCAGGCAGTTTTCAAATTCGCCGTTCGCAAGATGGAAGAACTCAGCACAAGCATGCTGGCCAAAAATAATCTGACCGGCGACGACATTGCGTGTTTCATTGCGCACCAAGCCAACTTGCGAATCATTGACGCGACTGCCAAAAAAGCCGGACTCGCGCCGGAAAAAGTCATCAAGAACATTCACAAGTACGGCAACACCACCGCCGCGACGATTCCACTGGCGATTGGTGACGCCATCGAAGACGGCAAATTGAAAAAAGGCGACCTGGTTTTGTTCGCCGCCGTTGGCGCAGGCTTTACTGCTGGCAGTGTGCTAATGCGCTGGGCTTACTAAAATTGGGTACGCAGACGCCCTCGTCTGCTGTAAAGAAAAGCGCGAAGCTTCATTTTCTACTTCTCGCAAGAAAGTGATTTCAAATGAAAACGACCGAACAAATCATTGACGAAATTCTGACTCTGGCTTCGACACACTTCAAAGTTGACCAAGCCGCACTGTCGTCCAACGACGATTTTTTCAAAACGCTTGGCATAGACAGCTTGCAGGCGCTCGGTCTGCTAACGCGGCTGGAAAATCATTTCAGCGTCGAACTCCCTGATTACGAAGTGCAAGGCGTCAGCGATTTCCGCACGCTGGCCGAACGAATAGAATCAAGACTTTGATCGAACCTGGTTCGGAACCGGAAGCGGTAGCGACCGGTCTCTCATAAAGCAAGCTGCTACCTAAACCACCAGCTCGCTACCGCTCGCCGTTCCGTACCGATCCTTTTCACTCAAATGCCTAACATTTCACAGCCTCAAGTCGTGATGGTTGACCTGAGTCAGCATCAATCGCTTGGCTCCGCTTTGCGCGAAGCACTCGATAAATTCGCCGACGAAACCTGCCTGATCGAAGCCGACCGCGAACGCGAAAATCATCGGCTGACGTATCGCCAATTCAAAGAAATGGCTTTGCCCCTGGCGAGCTTTCTACAAATCCGCGGCATCAAGGCGGATTCGCGGGCGGCGATCATTATGACCAACCAGTCGCGTTGGCTGGTTTCGGCTTACGCCATCTTTCATTCCGGCGGAGTTCTGGTTCCGCTGGATTACAAACTCAACGCTTACGAACACATCCCGCTGCTGGCGCACAGCCAGGCCGAAGTGCTGATCACCGAATACCACTTCTGGCGAGCGATCAAACAGCAAAATCCCGATCCCAATCTTTTGCCGCACACGGTCATTGTCACCGACGTTCCGAAAAACGCTGACTTGATGGGGGCTATTCGTTGGGACGACGCAAAAGCTGAAACCGAGCCGACGTTCGTTCCACGCACTCGGCAGGACTGGGCCTGCATCGTGTATTCATCCGGCACCGGCGGACGCCCGAAAGGCTGCGTGCTGACGCATGAAAACTATCTTGAACAGTGCGTGTCGCTGACTTCGATGTATGCCTTCTGGCCGGGAGTTCGTTACCTGAGCATTCTGCCGACGAACCACGCGATTGATTTTATGGTCGGCTTCATCGGGCCGTTCGTTTGTGGAGCGACGGTCGTTCACCTCAGAACTCTGCGCCCGGAATTCGTCCGCGAAGCCTTCACCCGATTCAAGATCACTTATGTTGCGCTGGTTCCGCTGATCCTGAAAAATCTGCAAGCCGGATTGGAGCAGCGCTTCGCCGAACTGCCTCCATTCAAACGCTTCGTCTTCAATCGGCTGGTGGACATCAACAAGGCCCTGACTAAGCGAGAGTCAAACTTGAATCTGAGCCGCAAACTGCTGAAACAAGTCCACGAAGCTTTCGGTGGCGAATTGCTGGCGATCTTCACGGGCGGGACTTTTTGCGCGCCGCAGATCATTCAGTTTTTCTACGATCTGGGGATTCAGGTTTCCATCGGCTACGGTTTAACCGAAGCTGGAACGACGATCACACTCAACGACCTCAAACCGTTTCGCGCCGACACCGTAGGAAAACCACTGCCCGGCTTGGAAGTTAAGATCATCAATGCTGGCGAAGATGGCATTGGGCAGGTCGCTGTCCGCAGCAAAACCGTCATGTCGCATTACCTGGACGACCCGGAATTGACTGGCGAAACGATTGTGGATGGCTGGCTGATGACCGGCGATCTTGGCCGCTTTGACGCCACCGGCCACTTGCAACTGTTCGGGCGCGCCAAAAACATGATCGTCACCGAAGAAGGCAAAAACGTTTACCCCGAAGACATCGAATCCGCCTTTGAAGGTTTGCCGGTCAAAGAGTTCTGCGTCTTCGCGGCGAATTACATCTGGCCTGAACGGTCTATGCTCGGCGAAAAACTGATCGTGGCTTTGCGCTTGAACGAAGGCCAGGAATTCACAGAAGAGTTGAAGCAGGATTTGATCCGCCGCAACGCCAAGCTGCTGAACTTCAAACGCATCAGCGGCTATGTCATTTGGGATGCGGACTTCCCGCGCACGGCTTCGATGAAGATCAAACGATTTGTGCTGGCAGAAGAGATTCGAACGAAGTTTGATCGGCAGGCGGCGCTGAAGGAGTTGTGATATTTTCTGCCCGCCAGCTTCGCCAGAGAGGAGTTAAGAAAATGAGAGTAACCGAGATTTCTGTAAAAGGTTTGTTCGGCGTTTTCGACCACGTTATCCCGCTGAATTTGGAAGACAAAATTACGATCATTCACGGGCCGAACGGTGTCGGGAAAACAGTTTTGCTTAGGATGCTTGATGCTTTGTTCAACGCACATTACGCCACGCTGCATGACTTCCCGTTTACCGAATTCTCTATCTCTTTTGATGATCAATCTCAAATAGATGTGACTCATGATTTTGGGCTTCAACTGGCCTTCTCAAAAGCTGGAAACGAGAAGGAACTCTTTTTGCCAATGGGCGATTGGCAACCTCAGTTATCTCTTTTTCAAGAGACATCATCACTCAGTAATCTCGCGCATAGCCCTTATCACCCGGAGCCAGCTTGGTTATTTGATCTACAAAAGACTTTCTCTGTAATCTTAGTCGAAACACAAAGGCTGCTATTTTTTCAGAAAAAAGGGATGGTATTACGCGCTTCAAACAAGGAGTTGCCTCTCAAAGTTGAAAAATGTGCTAAAGAATTATCAAACCAAATCCAATCTACACTCGCCGAATCGGCGGAAATTTCGCAGTTACTTGAGCGCACATTCCCTAACAGGCTTGTCCAAAAGGCATTTTCGCCTTTACCAGAAGCTGACCTACGTGCCCGCTTAGACAAGCTTGAGCAAGAACAAGCCAGATTGTCTTCTGTTGGCTTACTAACGAATGGCAATGGATTTGAATTTAAAAGTACCCTTCCAATTGATGAGCAGAACATCAATGCCCTTTCGATTTATGTCCAGGATGCACAGCAAAAACTTAGCGTTTTTGACAAACTTGCCACCAAACTTAGCCTTTTCAAAAAAATTGTCGAGCAGAAATTCCTCTACAAAAAATTGAACATCAGCAAAGAACGGGGACTTGCATTCTTCTCACCTGATGGCCACATCATTCCCTTAAGCGGGTTATCCTCTGGTGAGCAACACGAACTGGTCTTGCTTTACGAACTACTGTTCAACACTAAAGCCGGTTCGTTGATCTTGATTGATGAGCCTGAAATCTCACTTCATCTGGCTTGGCAGGTAAACTTCCTGAGTGATCTGCAAGAAATCTGCAAGCTGGCATCACTAGACGTTATTCTTGCCACTCACTCGCCGGAGATTATTCACGACCGTTGGGATTTGACTGTGGGGTTAAAGGGGCCAGGGCAATGAGAGAATTCATTACTCCGCAAACCATAGCCAACCGCATCAGACTGAAACGGCCTCAATTTTTAGGCGCGTTTCTGATTGTAGAAGGCGACACGGATTCGCGCGTTTACCGAAGCTTCCGGGCAACAGAACTTTGCCAAACTGTTATTGCTCATAACAAAGCCAACGCTGTTAGCGCATTGGCCATTTTGGAAAACGAAAATTTCTCTGGTGTTCTGGCGATTGTGGATGCTGATTTCGACAGACTTGATGGTCGCCAACGAACCAGCCCCAATCTACACCATACAGACACTCACGATCTGGAAACGCTCATCATCAACTCGCCCGCGCTTGAAAAAATTTTGGCAGAGCTTGGCTCTGAAAATAAGCTCGCCAGCTTTGAAGCAGACCACCCCGGCGGAGTTCGCACTGTGTTGTTGAGGCACGGCAGTTCTATCGGTTATTTGCGCTGGCTTTCATTGCGACAGCAATTCAATTTGAAATTTGAATCTCTGGCTTTCAGCAAATTTGTAAACAACGAAACTCTGGTGGTTGACGAAGCTAAATTGGTCAAAACAGTCAAAGACCATTCAAGCGCGCATCATCTGAATGGAGCCGAACTTCAGCAACAAGCGCAAGGACTCAAAAGTGAAAATCACGATCTATGGCAAATTTGCTGTGGACACGATTTGGTCAGCTTGCTTTCGATTGGCTTGCGTAAAACGCTGGGAACGAACGACACCCGGCAGGTTGAACCAGAAGTCATCAGCCGCGCTCTGAGACTGGCTTACGAGTTTGGCCATTTTTGTTCAACCCAGCTTTATGCTTCAGTTCAAGGTTGGCAGAAAGCCAATCCTTCTTTTCAGGTGTTCAGATGATCGAACGACACTTTGCCGAACACTTCGCTGCCGACTGGATTGAGTCGTGGAATGCTCACGATCTGGAGCGCATCCTGTCGCATTACGCGGATGATTTTGAGATGACTACGCCGCGCATTATTGATGTCGTTGGCGAAACTTCCGGCAAGCTGAAAGGCAAAGACAGTGTTGGAGCTTATTGGGCAAAGGGATTGACTCTGTCGCCTGACCTGCATTTTGAATTGATTTCGATTTTGACTGGCGTCGGCAGCGTCACGCTGTATTACAAAAACCATCGCGGGCAATTCGTCGCCGAAGTCTTTCACTTCAACGCGGAAGGCAAAGTCGAAAAAGCCTTCGCGCATTACACGCAATGAGCAATTTAACTCTGGCAATCGTCAATCCGGCTGCGGGTTTTGGCAAAGCGGCTAAGCTGCTTGGGCCGACGATGGATCGTTTGCGCGCGGCTGGCGTCAGTTTTGACGTGGCAGAAACCAAGCGCGCAGGCCACGCGACTGAGTTGGCACGCGAGGCTTACAAAAACGGCTATCGCCGCTTTATTGCCGTTGGCGGCGATGGAACTTCGTTTGAGACGGTCAACGGTTTATTCCCCGAAGCTCTCAACGACGCTCCGCCGACGCTTGGCTTTCTGCCGCTGGGCACGGGCAATTCGTTCCTGCGGGATTTCACGAAAGATGGCGCGAACTTCGCCCTGCAAGCTATTATCGAAAACCGCTCGCGGCCTTGCGATGTGATTCGCCTGAAACACAAAGGCGGCGAGGTTTATTACATCAACATCTTGAGTCTGGGTTTTGTCGCCGACGTTTGCACGCTGGCCGGCAAGTTCAAACGGCTGGGCGCGGCCAGTTACGGTTTGGCTGTAGTGCTGACGTTGGCGCGATTTCAAAAACGAGTCTTTCCGATCAAGCTGGATGGAACTTCGCTGACCGATTCGCCCAGCACGGCTCTGCTGATTTTCAACAACAGCAAATTCACCGGCGGAAACATGATGCTGGCTCCAAATGCAGACACAGCCAGCGGACAGATTGAAATCGTTCGCTGGTCGGCAAACCGTTTCGATTTCATCAAAAACTTTCCGAAGTGTTACGACGGTTCTCACATTCACCACCCGCTGATTTGGACTGGGCAGGCTCAACGGATTGACATGGATTTCGGCGGGCCAATGGACATTATGATTGACGGCGAAGTGATGACCGTGGAAATGGAATCGCTGGAAGTCTTGCCGTCTGCGCTCAACGTGATGGTTTAACTCACCCAACAATGAAAAAAGAACTCGGCATCTTCCTGATTCTGGTGGCTCTGTGCGCGGTGGTTTCGATTTTGAATCCGCGCTTTTTGTCAGCCGCCAATTTGCAAAACACCGCGCGGCTGGTGGGAATGTACGGCATTTTCAGCATAGGCGTCGGCGTCGTCATCATCACCAGCGGCATTGATCTTTCCATCGGATCAAAGATGGCGCTGCTGGGGATTTTGCTTTCGATGATGTTGATGCAATCGCATTGGCCGAGCGCGCTGGCTGTCGTGCTGACGATCGGCGTAGCAATGTCGCTTGGACTTTTACACGGCACGTTGATTACACGAATGAAGATTCAGCCATTCATCGTCACCCTGTGCGGGTTGTTGTTTTATCGCGGGCTGGCTCGGTTCATCGCCAAAGACGAAACCAAAGGTTTCGGCAACGCCGAAGGCTTCGAACGATTGCGCGATCTGGCGACAGGAAATCTGATAGGCGTGCCCGCGCCGTTTGTCGTGTTGATCGTGGTCAGCGTAGTGATGTGGGTGGTGCTGCACAAATCGGTGTTTGGCCGTTACCTGTTTGCAGTCGGTCGCAACGAAGACGCTGCTCGATATTCCGGCATCAACACCAAACTGGTCATCACTGCGGCGTATGTTATTTGCGCTTTGCTGACCGGAGTCGCGGCGATTCTGTTCGCGTTTTACACAAACTCTGTTTCGCCATCTTCGCACGGAAACTTTTACGAACTTTACGGAATTGCTGCGGCGGTGTTGGGCGGGTGCAGTTTGCGCGGCGGCGAAGGTTCCGTTGTCGGAATCATTGTCGGCACGGCTCTGCTGCAAGTGTTGCAAAACCTGGTCAACCTGCTCGGCGTTGATCCTTCGCTGAATTTTGCCGTAATGGGAGCCGTGATTTTGATCGGCGTGATGGCGGATCAACTGTTGAAAGAGCGCGCGGCGAAAACAACCTGAATGAAAACGACAAACCTGAAACTTGCAATTGTCTTTCTTTTGGCTTTGTTCGGTGGCCTGACTTGGCAAAGCAAATCCGCCCAAGCCAACCAGGGCGGCCCGCCTGCCGGCTTGACCGGGGCGCCCGGCGAATCCGATTGCCTGTCCAGCGGTTGCCACACCGGCAACGACATCAACAGTTTGAACGGAAGCCTGACCATCAACGGTTTGCCAGCGTCCTATCGCCCGGATCAGGAATTCAACCTGACCGTGACGCTCAGCCAGCCAAATCGCGCTCGATTCGGTTTTCAATTGACGGTGCTGGACAGCCAAAACCGAAAAGCCGGCGAGTTAATCATCACCGACGCCGCCCGAACACAGAAAATCACGACCTTTGTCGGCAGCAGCCAACGCGAATACGTCTACCACACTGGTTTAGGCACGGCTCCCATCGGAACGAATCAGGGAAGCTGGACTATGCGCTGGAAAGCGCCTTCGCAAGGCGTTGGTCGTGTGACGTTTTACGCTTCGGGCAACGCCGCCAATGGCAACGGAGCGCAATCCGGCGATTTCATTTATGTCACCAGCGCCAGCATGCAAGCCGCTCCGCCTTTGCCAAACGTAGCCAGCGTTTCAGCCGCCAGCTTTGCCGCAAACGCTTCGCTTGCGCCAGAAACGATCACGGCGGCGTTCGGCTCTGGCTTCTCGCAAAACGTCGCTGTCGCTTCAACCTTTCCGCTGCCGACCACGCTCGACAACACACAAGTCGTCGTTCGAGACGCTTTCGGCCTTGAACGCCCTGCTCCGCTGTTTTTCGTATCGCCGACGCAGATCAATTACCTGTTGCCACAAGGCGTCTTTCCCGGAGCAGCAACGGTGTTCGTCCGCCGCTCCAACAACGACATCGCGCAAGGTTCGATCACAGTCGAAACTTCGGCTCCGGCGCTGTTCGCCGCCAACGCCAACGGACAAGGAATCGCCGCAGCCGTCGTGCTTCGCGTCCGAAACGGCCAGCAAATTTTCGAACCGGTCTCGCGGGCGGAAAACGGCGCTCAAGTCGCCATCTCAATAGACCTCGGGCCAGAAAGCGATCAGGTGTATTTGTTGTTGTTCGGAACCGGCTTCAGAGGATTTGTACCGCCTTCGGGCTTGAGCGTTTCGGTCGGCGGAACGAATGTACCGGTGTTGGGTTATGCTGCGGTGGGTGGATTGGCCGGACTGGATCAATGCAACATCGGCCCTTTGCCCAGAAGTTTTGCCGGGCGTGGCAACGTAAATGTCGTGATGTCGGCTGGAACGAAAACAGCGAACACTGTTGGTGTCAGTATCAAGTAATAGAGCGATCGGGAATGTTCGCCCAAATATCCCGCTCCATTCTTACCCAAAAATATCTTTGACTTTGCTGCCAAAGCGGCGCGCGGCGCTTTCCTGGTGTTTTTCTTCAATCGCCGCGAATTGTTCCAGCAGTTTACGCTGTTCGCGCGTTAGCCGGGTGGGTGTGACGATGGTTGTGACGACGAACAGATCGCCGCGTCCGTGCCCTTGCAGCGAGACGATGCCTTTGCCTTTCAACCGGAAGATCGAACCGGTTTGCGTGTATTCGGGAATCGTCAGCGGCTCTTCGCCGTCCAGCGTGGGAACTTTGATTTCCGCGCCGAGCGCCGCCTGGCTGAAAGTCACCGGCACGCTGACGTAAAGGTTGTTGCCTTGTCGTTCAAAAACTTCGTGTTCTTTGACGTGAATGACGACGTATAAATCTCCACTGCCGCCACCATTGCGACCGGCTTCGCCTTCGCCAGCCAATCGCAGCCTTGCACCAGTGTCCACTCCGGCAGGAATTTTGATTTCCAGGTCTTGCTCGTTTTCGACCCGGCCTTGCCCGAAACAAGTGCGGCATTTGTTGGCGATCATACGGCCAGTGCCTCGACATTGATCGCAAGTGCGGCTGACGGAAAAGAATCCTTGCTGAAATCGAACCTGCCCCGCGCCACCGCAGTTGGTGCAAGTGACGGGCGACGATCCGGCGGCTGCACCAGAGCCATTACAGGTTTCGCAATTTTCCAAACGAGGGATGGCAATCTTGGTTTTGTAACCGGCAGCGGCTTGTTCAAGCGTAATTTCCAGGTCGTACCGAAGATCGGAACCGCGTTGTGCTCCATTGCGATTGGAACGACGCCCTCCGCCAAACAAGTCGCCAAAGATGTCGCCGAGAATGTCTTCAAATCCGCCGAAGTCCGCACTCGCCCACGGAGCCGATGCTGCCGAAGAACCTACACCCGCGTGGCCCAGCCGGTCATAACGCGCTCGGTTATCGGCGTTCGACAACACGCCATAAGCTTCGTTCAATTCCTTGAATTTGTCTTCGGCTTCGTGGTCGCCAGGGTTTTTGTCAGGATGGTGCTGCATCGCCAGTTTGCGGTACGCACTTTTCAATTCCTGATCGCTGGCATTTCGGCTGACGCCGAGTACTTCGTAATAATCTCGCTTGCTCAATTTCGATTTCCTCTTTGATGGTTTGCTTTAGCTTTTGCCTGATCGTTTTGGGGAAACGAGGTCGGTGAAACCTGGCTGAGTTTCTTTTTTCATCCAATGGTAATGTCCGGCGATTCCGCCAGCGATTGTTCCAACAGCCGAGCGACATAATTCACCAACCCGATCATTCGCGCGTACTCCATGCGAATCGGGCCAACGACGCCTACGCTGCCGACAACCTGATTTTCGTATCCGTAATGCGACGAAATGACTGTGCAGCGGCTCAAACTCGGCAAACTGTTTTCGGCTCCAATGCGAATCGAAACCGGCTGTTCAGGCGTGCCGCTTAAACATTCGGTCAAGATTTTCACCAGCCGATTTTTTTCCTCGAACACCCGCAACAATTCTCGCAGCCGTTCGACATCGGTGAAGTCCGGTTTGGCGACGATGTTCGAAGCGCCTTCGACAAAAACTTCGGCGGAATTGTCATCGCTTTCGGTCAGGTCGCGGCTGCAAATCATAATCGCGTTTTGCAGCAACCGGTCATACAGAGCTTTTTCTTCGGACAATCGTTTCAACAACTCGGCGCGAATAGTCGGCAGGCTCATGCCGGAAAAATTGGCATTGACGTAATTCGCCGTGCGATTCAACTCGTCCTGAGTCAGATCTTCGTCAATTTGCACCAGCCGATCTTGCACCAGCCCATTGCGCGAAACAGTGATGACCAAAATGCGACCATCGCTCAAACGAACGAAATCAATGTGTTTGATGACGTTGTGGGCAATGCCCGGAGAAATGACTATGCCGACGCTTTCCGAAAAGTGCGACAGCAGATGGGAGGCGCGAGCCATAAATTGATCGCCACCAGTCCAATTCGATTCCGGCGATTCGGCACGCATTTCGGCCTGAATCGCCGCCCCGTCAAATTCTGACAACGAGCGCTGGCCAAGAATGTGATCTACATAAAACCGATAGCCTTTTTCGCTTGGAACACGCCCGGCTGAAGCGTGGGGCTGTTCCAGATATCCGTCGTCTTCCAGTTCGGCAAACACGTTGCGAATCGAAGCCGGTGAGAGTTTTTCGCTGCTAAGCGTGGAAATTGCGCGCGAACTGACCGGCTCGCCAGTGGAGATGTGGGATTCAATTAGCAAGGCCAGCATTTCGCGGCTTCGCTCATCAGGAATGTCCAAACTGCTTCTTATCATCTTGGTTCGGTTAATATCAGCGTCAATTTAGCCTTTAATGACGGCGGGGAAATTAGCATCGGCTTCAAAATAGTGTCAAGCCAGTCACCAAAGCACAAAAGAACAGCGGCAAACGCAAAAGTTGCGTCTACCGCTGTCAACAAATCTAAACTTAGCGAGGTTGAGCAATTTATCAATTCGACCCAGCTTCGGATATTTTCGGCTTCACTTTTCGTGTGAAGACAATCTCTTTGACGGCGGGTTCCAGCGGCAAGGTCACACGGTCAACCTGCCCGGCTTTGTTGACCAAGAAGTTGGCTTTCAACCCGACAAAAGCTCCGGCTCCCATCGAAGCCGAGTCGGCGACTCCCTGAAACACGTCGTAATGGTAATGCTTCAGCTTCGCGTCCAAACCGTGCAAGTCAATTTTCAGCGCATCGCCTTCCAGCGTCACCAGCAATTTGCCATAACCGGCGTGCTCGAATTCGCCGACGTAATCAGCCAGCGCGTGCGAAGGCTGCGTGTCTTTTTTGCGAGCGGCTTCGTCGGCGGCGCGAGCTTTGATCTGAGCACCGCTAGCTTTAAGCAGGTCGGCTTTGGTTCGCTGGTTCCAGTCAATTTCGTTCAAACCGAACGCTCGATCCAGCACGTTGTACACCACCACGCCCGAAGCGTTCGTGCCGGAGTTGGTCAGAACCACAACACCAAGCTGATCTTTTGGCAAAACCCACATTTGCGAAATGAACCCATCAATGCCTCCGCTATGCGACCGGAACAAATGCCCTCGGTATGAACTGACTGACCAGCCCATCGCATAACTGCCGTAGGTCATCTCTTCGTAAGGCGAAAGCTGATCGGAAGTAAGGATGTGCGGTTTGTGATTTTCGGCCAGGCTCTTTTCTGAAATGACCTGCCTGCCGTTGAACTTGCCTTTCGCCAGTTGCATCGCCAACCAGTTGGACATTTCATTTACGCTGGAATTGATCGAACCAGCCGGGCCGATGGCATCAATGTTGCGGAATGGAATTTCCTTCATTTCGCCTTTGGTGTCGGCGTAAGGCAACGAAAAATCCGTCGAGCCTTTGGACGTGTTGACCGATGTGTTCGACGTTTTCATCGCCAACGGCTCGAAGATTCTTTTGGCGATGAACTCTTCCCAAGTCATGCCGGACAGCCGTTCCACCAACACGCCTGCGGCCATAAACATCAAATTGTTGTACTGAAATTTTTCGTGGAGCTTGCGGCTGGGTTCCAGATAACGAAGCCGGTCGAACAATTCCTTGCGCGACAGTGGCGAACCATACCAAAGCAGGTCGTGACGCGGCAGCCCCGATTGATGCGACACCAAATCGCGGACTCGCAAATTGGCCGTCGCGTATTCGTCGTGCAACCGAAAATCCGGCATGTACTCTCGAACGGGTTTGTCGAAATCCAATTTGCCGTCGTCAGCCAGAATGCCCAGCGCGGCAGCCGTGAATGATTTCGAGTTCGAACCAATGGCAAACAAAGTGTCGGGCGTGACCGGCAGCTTTTTGACTACATCGCGGAAGCCGTAGCCTTTGGCGTAAACGATCTTGCCGTCTTTGACGATGGCCAACGATAAGCCCGGAACTTTCCAGTCTTTCATCACCTTTTCGACAAAGGCGTCGAAGCCTTCCAGGTTGATTTGCGTTGGCGGGTTCTGCGCCAACAGTTGAACTGGCACAAACAACAAAGACAGGAAAACTGCCAAGCGAATTGTTCTATAAATCATCATGCTGTCTCCAGAAAAGTTGAGTTCCCAATAAAACGCAGATCAATGATCGTTTTTTTCACCGCAAAGGCGCAGAGGGTCGCAGAGCTTTCGCAGAGTTTTTAGGAACACCTCTGCGCGTCCTTTGCGTTCTCAGCGTCTCTGCGGTGAGAGTTGAATTCTTATTTCTTCATCAAATCCAGCACCAGCGAAGTCATCGCCTTGACGCCGGTTGTCAGCGTCGGTTCTGGGTTCGGTGGTGCAAATGAACTGGAATGATTGCTTGGCAAGGGAACACCGGTTCGCTGACTTTCGGCGACCTGCTCCGGCGAAAACACTCCGATGAAAAAATAAAAGCCCGGAATCTGGTGATTGTCCAAACCAAAAAAGCCGAAGTCTTCGCTGCCCATCACCGGATCGGCTTTGGTGACTTTATCTTTGCCAAGCGTTTTTTCCAGCACGGCGCCCATTCGAGCCGTCAGCGCCGGATCGTTGTAAGTCGCCGGAGCGTACGACGGACTGAATTTAACGATTGGAGCTAACCGTTCGGGAATTCCTGCTGTCAGCGCAACGCCTTTTGCAATGCGCTCAATCGCCGTCAGCAAGTTCTTTCGCACTTCGGCTTTGTAACTTCTGACGGTCAATTGCAGATGGACTTCGTCGGAAATGATATTGTGCTTGGTTCCACCATGAATTGAACCGACAGTCACAACTGCCGGATCAAGCGGCGAGATTTCGCGGCTCACAATGGTTTGCAGCGCCAGCACGATTTGGGCGGCGACAACCACAGGGTCTTTCGTCGCTTCGGGACGCGAACCGTGACCGCCGACGCCC
Source organism: Acidobacteriota bacterium (assembly GCA_033763255.1). Classification (GTDB taxonomy): domain Bacteria; phylum Acidobacteriota; class Blastocatellia; order RBC074; family RBC074; genus RBC074. The sequence goes on from JANRKX010000053.1 coordinate 52,233, forward strand.
CGCACAGTGATGTCTACGGAATCGGCGCTGGCCATAAAGTAACCCGGCACATACCCGACTGTTCCGGCTGCCGATCCCCAAGCGTGCAATCCCAACAGGTAATCCGGCTTCGGAAAGCGCGTGTACAAACCGTCGTTGACCATCGCTTTGGCTCCGCCGATGGTTTCCTCCGCCGGCTGAGCCACCAACATCAACGTGCCTTTCCATTGCGATTTCAACAAGGCCAGCATTTTGGCCGTCGTCAAAAATGAAGCGATGTGCGTGTCGTGCCCACAAGCGTGCATGACGCTGACTTCCAGCCCGGCGTCATTTTTGGTTTTGACTTTGCTGGCGTAAGGCAATCCGGTTTTTTCTTCGACCGGCAGCGCGTCCATATCGGCTCGAACCAGAACGGTTGGTCCCGCGCCGTTTTTCAACAAACCGACTACGCCGTACCCGACGACTCCCGGCTGGTCGTATTTGCCGATGCGTTCGGTGACTTCGTAACCCAACGCACGAAGCTCTTTGGCGACAAACGCCGAAGTCTTTTCTTCCTTACCGGAAAGCTCCGGCGCAGCGTGCAGCATTTTGTATGTCTCGACCAACTTGGCGGTTTCGGCATTCAACAAATCGTCAATCTTCGACGATTGAGCCTTCGCCGTAACCACCAACGTTAGGCAGCACATCGCCGCTAGAAACAGTTTTCTACCAATCATTATTTGAGTCCTTTGTGTTTGTTTGTCGTTTCGGGATGAGCCAGACGCGCAGAGCAAAGAAAAAGGACGCTCCGCGCGTCTTTTACAGCAGCCGGGGGCGGCTGCGTACCCAGCTTATCGCGCAGCCTGCTGAGCCGCTTGTTTTCTGTGTTGATCGAACCAGCCGATGATATGCAGCATCTTCGAGATGTGATGGCTGGGGCGGACTGAAATGCCATGTGGTTCGTTTGGCACGCGAACCAGCACACTTTCGACGCCCAGCAACTTCAACGCCTGATAATACTGTTCGGAATCCGACATAGGCGTTCGCCAGTCTTCTTCGCCGGTCAAAACCATTGTCGGCGTTTTGACGTTTTTGACGACCGAAAGCAGATTGCGCTTTTCGTAATGCTCGACGTTGTCCCAAGGGAAACCCGGGAACCAGTGGTTGACCGTCCAATTGCCAATGTCCGAAGTCAACACGAAGCTGTACCAATTGATGACCGGATAAACCGTCACCGCCGCGCGGAACCGCGTCGAACGCCCAATCATCCAGCAAGTCAGAACTCCGCCGCCGCTGCCGCCCGTGACATAAACTTGATCGGCGTCAACGTAACCTTTGGCAATGACCGCATCCACGCCCGAATTCAGGTCAAAGAAATCGTCGCCCGGATAAGCGTGATGAATAGAGTTGCCGAATTCCTGGCCGTAGCTGGTTGAACCGCGCGGATTCGTATACAGCACAATGTAACCGCTGGCCGCCATCATCTGTTTTTCCAGGTCGAAGCGGAATCCGTAATCGGCAAAAGGCCCGCCGTGAATTTCCAAAATCAGCGGATACTTTTTCGACGCATCGAAGTTCGGCGGTTTGATAATCCAACCCTGAATCTTGCGATTGTCTTTCGACGAGTTGTACCAGATTTCTTCAACCGCGCCGATTTGCTTTCCGGCAAAGAGGTCTTCGTTGACGGCAGTCAGCGTTTTGACCGCTGCGGGATTAGCCAAAGTTCCGGCGGCGATGTCGCCCGGATTCGACGTACTGCACAGCGTGACAGCGAAAGCTCCAGTTTTGGAAAGCGAAAAAGCACCGGCTCCGCCGTAAGCACTGGTTCCGCTGCCCACGTTGTCGAACAGCTTTTTGACCTTGCCGTCCAGTGCCATGAAATGCAGCCCGGTGTTGCCTTCGCTGCTGGACAAGAAGTAAAGGCCGCTGCCATCCGCCGCCCAGCGATGATTGGCCACGTCGCGGTCAAAATCACCGGAGAGAGTTTTTGCTCCGCTGCCGTCGCGCGCCATCACAGACAGCCGAGTCACTTGATAACCCTGAAACTTGTCTTCAAAGCCCAAGTAAGCGATCCATTTTCCATCCGGCGAAATTTGCGGATTGCCGTCGGGGCCTTTGCGGCTGGTGAGCTTTTTGACTGCGCCGCCAGCGACGGAGTATTCGACAACATCCGTGTCGCGCGCTTCGATTTCGTAGTTGTCATTGCGGTTGATGGAAATCAGCAGCGACTTGCCGTCCGGAGTCCAAACGGCATCGCTCGCTCCCCAAACCTGTCCGCCGCCGTGTTGATACTTGCCGCTGGAAACCTGACGCGGAGTTCCGCCTTCGGCTGGCAAAACGAACAAATGGTTATAACCCTGCTTTAAGTAGCCGACGCCGTTGTACCGATAGACCAACCGATCAATCACTTTGGCCGGTTCAGCCCACTTTGCGCCTTCGGGCGCGGCAGGCATTTTGATGATCGAAGTCGGAGCTTCGGGAACCAGCATCGCAAACGACAACCATTTGCCGTCGGGCGACCAGTTCAATCCACTCGGCGCTTGAGTCAGGTTGGTCAGCTTGGCGGTTTCGCCCGTGTCCATCCAGCGACGATAAATCTGCGGCGAACCGTCTCGCGTTGAAATGTACGCAAGCTGCTTTCCATCCGCCGACCAGCGCGGCGAAGAATCACCATAATTTCCCGTCGTCAACGGGCGATGATTCGTGCCATCGGCATTGACGATCCACAAATTCGACATTCGCCGGTCGGTCATAATGTCTGCAAACTGCCGCACATAGACAATCTGCTTTCCGTCCGGCGAAATTTGCGGATCAGCGACAGTTTCCAGATTAAACACATCATTGACGGTCAGCCGTTTGGATTGCGCTTCTGCTGAAACCAAACAAACGACCAACAAACTGAACACGATAAAAAAACGAACCAGGTTTTGCCGCATAAGTTCCTCCTTGAGATGGGTTGGTTCACACAGTCCAAATTTGCGACAACACCCGTTTGAAGTTGCCGCCAAGAATCATTTCTATTTCTTTGTCGCTGTATTTGCGACGAATGAAGCCTTCGGTCAGATCGAACATGCGTTTGGGATGATCCACGCCTTCTATGTCTATCTTGTCGCGGAAACCGTAGCTGCCTTTGTACCCGGCGCGCAGCCGTTTGTTTTCTTCAGGCGGCATGTCGTCATAACCATCCAGGTCAATGTCACTGCCAACGCCCAGATGTTCCGAGCCGACCAGTTTACGAACATGATCGAAATGGTTCAGGTAATCTTCGATGGTTGTCGGCTCTTCGTTTTTGACAAACATCCGCACGCCAGTGATTCCCATGACGCTGCCAGCCGCGCCCATCTTTTTGATCGCTTCGTCGGTTTTGCAGCGCGGATGGCCAGGAGCCAACGCTCGACAATTGGAATGCGTAATCAGCACAGGCTTTTTGGAAATGTCGAAAGCGTCCAGCGTCGTCTTGTCTCCGCAATGCGAAACATCCACAGCCATTCCCAGCTTGTTCATGCGTTCGATGATGGCGACGCCGAAATCGCTGATGCCTTCGTCACGTCGTTCGGTCGAACCGTTGCCGATCATGTTTCGCGTATTGTAAGTCAGTTGAGAAACTCGCTGGCCAAGAGCGTAAAACAAATCCACGTCGGCTGGAGTGCGGAAATGCTCGGCGTTTTGCACTCCGATCAACACGCCGACTTTGCCCGAAGCTTTCACGCGATTCAGGTCGTCCGCGCTGTCCACCCGCATCAACCATTGGTCGTGGTTGGCGATGAAGCTGTCCCACGAAGCAACGTATTTCAGCGTGTTCATGTGAGCGTCAGGCCCACCCGTTCCAACGGCGATGTGAAAGACGTTGATGCTGGAATCTTTGAAGCGTTGAAAGTCTGCTTGTTTGAACGTGTCCGGGCTGCTCAACCACGGCGAAGAACTGATTTTGAATGGACTGAGCATATCAATGACGATTGATCGTTGAACCAATTCAATTGCTTTCGCCGAATATTCGACCGGCGAACCAGCAAACAAACGAAACCTGCCGCGATTGACCATTGGAGCGCACACCGCTCCCATCCCGGCGCTGGCGACAGCTTTTAACAACTGACGACGCTGCATGGAACTTTCTCCTTCGGGCGGTAATTCGCCCGCGTTTGAAGTACTGCATTGTGGTTTTGAAAAATACTCGGAATTGAGCGGGCGGACTTTAGCACAGCCCATTGCTTGCTGTCGCGGTTTGGCGTGTGGCATCTTGGCCGAGCAATTCATTTCAACCCTTGAAGGAGCAAATTCATGCAAGTTGGTTTTATTGGCTTGGGCATTATGGGCGCGCCGCAAGCTCGCAATCTGTTGCGCGCCGGATTCGAGTTGACTGTCGCCACGCGCACACCCGGCAAAGCCGAACTGTTCGCCGCCGACAATTCATCACTTGGCAAAGTCACTGCAGTTCAAACCGCCGCCCAAGTCGCAGCGGCCAGCGACATCATCATTACCATGGTCACAGATTCGCCGGACGTGGTTGCCGTCTGTCGTGGTGAACAAGGGATTTTCGCCACTGCCAAACCCGGTTCAATCATTATTGATATGAGCACCATCTCGCCCGAAGTGACGCGCGAACTCGCCGCCGAAGCCAAAGCTAAAAACTGTTTGTGGCTGGACGCCCCGGTTTCCGGCGGAGAAAAAGGAGCCATCGAAGGTACGTTGACGATTATGGTCGGCGGCGAAGCTGAAGCTCTGGAACGCGCCCGACCAGTGCTGGAAGCAATGGGCAAGCGCATCACGCACTTTGGCGTAGCGGGCAATGGTCAATCGGCCAAGCTCTGCAACCAGATTATGACTGCGGTGAATTTGCTTTCGGTCTGCGAAGCCCTGACTTTCGGAGCCAAAGCCGGACTTGATCTGGCCACACTTCATCAAGCTCTGACTGGCGGCGCGGCGAATTCGTGGTCGCTGGAAGTGCTCGGCAAAAAGATGATCGAACGCGATTTCAAACCGGCGTTTATGGTCAAACTGCAACAGAAAGATTTGCGGCTGGTTTTAGGCGCGGCCAGTTCTAACAGCACGCCTTTGCCAGCGGCGGCGCTGGCTCATCAAATGCTCGCCGCCGTCGAAGCCGAAGGCCGAGGCGATGACGGCACACAAAGTTTGGTCAGAATCTTTGAAAAGATGGCTGGGCTGTAAAAGGCTAAAGGCAAATATCAAAAGTGAAAAGTCTGCTCAGTAACCACGACTATTTTTGCTTTTTGATATTTGCCTTTTGATTTCCCGTCAATACACATCCAGGTCATTTCCGAAAACCACCTTGCCCGTATAGCCTTTGCCGATTTCTTCCAGCAATTGTTCTTTCGTCGCTCCCCAAAGCAATTGGTGATACAGCACCAGCAGTTTCGGCTTGGCTTTCGCCGCAATCTCCGCCAGTTCCTTCGACGAAGTGTGGAAGTTGGAATGGTAACGCTGCCATTCCAGCGGGCGGCGCGCGAAGCCTGCCGTCGAATAAACTTCGTGAACCAGCACGTCGCAACCGTTGCAGGCTTCGATGATGCTTTCGCTCGGCGCGCAATCGCCGGAAATCACAATGACACGGTCGGCAGATTCAAAGCGATAGCCGTAAGCGTGTTTCCACGAACCGTGTTTGACGGCGAAAGCTTTGACGGTGACGTTGGCGTCTTTGTAAATCACGCCGGGCTTCACGTCCTGAGTCCGCACGTCGTAACCGCGCGGCTTGGCCGGTTCCAGGCCTTTTAACCGAACCGCTATGTCTTCGGAAAACGCTTTCAGGATCAGATCGGTCATACGTTTTGTTCCCGGCGGGCCGTAAATTTCCAGCGGAGCATCGCGTTCCAACACCGCTGGCGTGAAGATGAAATCCGGCAAGCCAACGGTGTGATCCGAATGCAGGTGCGTCAAAAACAGCCGCCGCAGTTTTTCCACAGACAATCCTTTGACGCCGTTTCGCGCAGCCGCAGCAGCGCGACGAACTACGCCCGGTCCGGCGTCCACCACGTAAGGCACGTCGTTGACGACCACGGCGACAGCCGGGCCGGATTTGTCAGGATCGGCGTTCGGCGTTCCCGTGCCGAGCATCACGACTTGAGTTTTGCTTTGCTGGGCAGAACTCGCCGTTGCAATCACAAGTGCCACCAGCGCCAGCAAACAACCGGCAAGCTGTTTCTTCATGAATCCTCCTCTAAATCAGAACAAGCCACATTCAGGCAGAGCAACCAAAACATGATGAACAAGATTTTCGACAAGATTTACAAGGTCATCAACGTTTGAACCGATTCAGTCAGTCCTGAATCTTGTTCATCCTGAAAAAATCATGTTCATCCTGTTTCAAAGTTTGTTGCTTCGATTTTTGGGTCGCGCGAATCTACAGTGTCTTTGCTTTACGATCCACAGGCTTTGCGGCATGCTCCGCGCCGTCTGAATCATTCCATAAAATCCAAACTCGAAAGGAACATCATGAAAAAGCTGGGCATAGGTTTCATTGGCAGCGGTTTCATCACCAAATTTCACATCAAATCTTTCATCGCCGTTCGTGACGCAGACGTGTTGGGCGTGTGGAGTCCGAACGAGGCTCACGCAGAAGAAACCGCTGGGCTGGCGCGCTCAATTCGCGTAGGCGATTGTCAGGCGTTTAACTCCATCGAAAAGATGGTCGCTTCGCCAGCGATTGACGCCATTTGGCTGTGCGGCCCGAACCATAAACGCATTGAAAATCTGGAAGCTATCGTCAAGACGATCAAATCCGGCAAAGGCTCGCTGAAAGGCATTGCGATTGAAAAACCTCTGGCGCGCAATGCCGCCGAAGCCAAACGTGTGATCGAATTGATCGAAGAATCCGGCTTGCTGCACGGGTATCTGGAAGATCAATTATTCGAGCCGGGCGTCGAACGCGGGCGCGAAATTTTGTGGCGACGCGCAGCGGCAATCACTGGCCGCCCATACATCGCTCGCTGCGCCGAAGAACACAGCGGCCCGCACAATCCCTGGTTTTGGCAAGGCGAATTGCAGGGCGGCGGCGTGCTCAACGATATGATGTGCCATTCGGTCGAAGTCGCTCGATTCCTGCTGACCGATCCTGCCAAACCGCGTAACAGCATCAAACCGGTCAAGGTTTCGGCGACAATTGCCTGCTTGAAATGGTCGCGGCCTGAATACGCTGACCTGCTGCAACAGATGATGAGCAAAGAAGTGGATTACCGAAATCGCCCGGCGGAGGATTTTGCGCGCGCGACGATTCATTACGTTGACGACGCTGGCAACCCACTGATCGCCGAAGTGACGACTTCGTGGAGCTTTGTCGGGCCGGGTTTGCGTTTATCCACCGAACTGCTAGGGCCGGAGTATTCGATGTTCATCAATTCGCTGAACACCAGTCTGAATTTGTTTTTCAGCCGCAAAGTCACGGGCAGTACAGGCGAAGACCTGGTTGAAAAACAAAATGCCGAACAGGGTCTGATGCCAGTTGTGGCAAATGAAACCTCCGAATACGGTTATGAAGCCGAGAATCGGTACTTCGTGAATTGCTTTTTGGACGGTAAACAACCCGAAGTGAATTGTTACGACGGCCTGGAAGTCACGCAACTGTTGATGACCGCGTACAAGAGCGCCGAAGAAGAACGAACCATCGTCTTTGACCCGGCGGCGATTGAAACCTTCGTCCCGGCGGTCGCACGCGGAACCTGGAAACCGTGAGCTTCTTCGCAAAAGCCGAAAAGGCGGAGCTTGTTTTTTTGGATCAAGTCCGCCTTTTTTGATTTCGAGTGCCTCGATCACAAAGAACTTCAAACTCCTTTTCCCCGCCAGAGAAAATCAAATTGACAAGTTTCTTGTCATAATGACAAACTGCTTGTCGTTGACAACAATCAAACAATGAAGAAAGAAAAAACGTCCGCCTCCACCCGTAACGTGAAGCAGGTCGAAACCGAAGAATCGGCTTTCAACCAGTTGATAAATGAAACCGTTCAGCTTTTTCATCGGCTGAAAATCGTCGCCGATGAAGTCCATCAACAAGGTGTGATGTCCGGCGGTTTGCGCGGCATCCTGCGCCAGTTGAACAAGCCAGGCGAACAAACCGTGCCTCAGATGGCAAGGGATCGCTCGGTTTCGCGGCAAAATGTGCAGATGCTGGTGAACCAACTGGCCGAAAACGGATATGTCGAATTTGTTGACAACCCGGCTCACAAACGTTCGCCGTTTGTGCGCCTGACTTCGGCAGGCAAAAAGGCCGTCGAAGCCATGAACCGTCGTGAAGATAAGCTGATTGCAAAAACTGGCGTCGGTGTCAGCGACGACCGAATGCGTGAAGCCGCCAAAACCTTGAACCAGGTTCGCTCGTTCTTCGAAAGCGACAAATGGAAACGGTTGCTGAAAAAACCGAAATGACTTCGCCGCCCGACAGTGCAAGAGGGGCGACCAAACACCGAAGGAGGAACTTTTGAACTCGCAGATCAACCTTACTCAACAGTTTGTTCAATCGCCGCAAACTCCTTGTCAGGATTCGGGCTGGAAAGCACAGTTCGGTTGTCCTCAAGGTAAATTGGGGCGATTGGTTGGGCATTTGATGGCGATCAAAAATGCTCCAATGATTCGGTTTGCCGTCGAATCGCTTGATGTTCATCCAACAGATCAGGTGCTTGAAATCGGGTTTGGACATGGGCGTGGAATTCAGTTGATTTCCGACCGTGCAGCAAATGGTTTTGTCGCCGGAATAGACATTTCCGAAGTGATGGTTTATCAGGCAGCCAAACGCAATCAGGAAAAAATCAAATCCGGCTTCGTCGAATTATCTCAGGCGAGCGTTGCCGACATTCCTTATGAATATGCGCGTTTCAACAAGGTTCTGGCAGTGAACAATTACCAGTTCTGGCCGAACGCCGAACACAATCTGGTGGAAATTCAGCGCGTACTGACCGAAAACGGATTGCTGGTGTTGGGATTGCGGATGAAAAACGAGCAAAAAGCGTTTCAACTGGCTCCGGGATATTCGGCAGAAGAAATAGAAGAAATTGCCGGGCTGGTGCGCTGGGTGGGGTTTCGTGAAGTGAAACTGGTCAGGCGGCGCGTCGGTTACGACACTACCTGCGTCATCGCCAGAAAATAAAATCAAAATCCAAACCGACAATGAACCGCTGGTCGAATGCGCTACGCAAAGTGCTGCCGATCAGCGGTTTATTTATTGACTGATGTTACGCGATGGCAGATCAAATAAAGCATTTGACAGTTTCTTCGTCCCGGTAGGGACGGTTGAGTTTAGCGCGGCGTTTCAACGCCGGGTCGCAGTGCCTTTCTCCGCCGCGTCCTGTCAGGACGCTTGACCCCT
>JANRKX010000054.1:0-52296 GCA_033763255.1 Acidobacteriota bacterium
ACGAAAATCGCGCCTCGAAAGCGATTCAAGGTCTACCGAAAAACCGCCTGAGCGCCGATTTCGAGACTCAAACCGCCAAATTGACCGATGATGTTGAGTAACAGAAGGCATCATCACAAACTACCTTTGTCCAAACTCGTGCTATAAGTAGATCGCTTTAACGGAATTACAAACGTCCCACTTATAGACCGCAAGGCCGCGCGACCTCAGAAGTTAATCATATGCCCGACCAAGCCGTGAGCCGCCTCTTTGACGGCTTCGCTCAGCGTGGGATGTGCGTGGACGTTGCGGGCGATTTCTTCCGGCGTCAGTTCGGCGTACCGAGCCAGCGTCAATTCCGGCAACAACTCGGTCACATCCGGGCCGATCAAATGCGCACCGAGCATTTCACCATACTTTTTGTCGCTGATGAGTTTCACAAAGCCGGTCGCATCGCCTAACCCGTGTGCCTTGGCGTTGGCGGTGAAGGGGAATTTGGCGACGTTCACGTCATAGCCACGTTCGCGCGCCTGTTTTTCGGTGTAGCCGAAGCTAGCAATTTGCGGTTGGCAATAGGTCGCGCGCGGCATCATGTCGAATTCCAATTTGATGGTGTGTTCGCCTTTGATGTTTTCCGCCGCGATGACGCCCATCGCTTCGGCTACGTGCGCCAGCATCAGTTTCGCCGTCACGTCGCCGATGGCGTAAATGTGCGGCACGTTGGTTTGCATCTTGTCGTTGATGTCAATTGCGCCGCGATCGGTCAATTTCACGCCGGTCTTTTCCAGCCCGTAGCCTTCGACGCGCGGTTTGAAGCCGATGGCTTGCAGCACCTTGTCGGCTTCCAGCGTTTGCTGTTTGCCGTCTTTGTCGCTGACGGTGACGCGAACGTTTTTGCCTGTGTCTTCGATCTTTTCGACGCGCGTGCTGGTCAGCAGTTTGATGCCGGCGCGTTTGTATTGCTTGGCCAATTCTGCCGACACTTCTTCATCTTCCAGCGGAACGACGCGATCCAGAAATTCGACGATGGTCACGTCCACGCCGTAATTGTTCATGACGTAGGCGAACTCGACGCCGATGGCTCCGGCTCCGGCAATGATGATGCTCTTCGGGAGCTTGTCTTCCATGATTTGTTCTTCGTACGTGACGACGCGCTCGCTCAACGACGAACCGGGAATCAATCGTGTCGTCGCACCGGCGGCGATGATGCAATGTTTGAATTTGACGGTTTCACTGCTGCCGTTGTTCAGCTTCACGTCGAAAGTATTCGCATCCGTGAAGGTCGCCCAGCCGTCAAATTCGTCAATCTTGTTTTTCTTCATCAGGAAGTGAACGCCTTTGACGCGCCCATCGGCCACTTTGCGGCTGCGGGAAAAAGCGACGCTGTAATCGAACGTGACTTTGCCTTCGATGTTCATGCCGAAGGTTTTGGCTTCGTGGTTGACGATGTGCGCCAGTTCAGCATTGCGCAACAGCGCTTTGGAAGGAATGCAGCCGACGTTCAAACACACGCCGCCCCAGTATTGTTTTTCGATGACTGCTGTTTTGAATCCCAGTTGGCTGGCGCGAATGGCGGCGACATATCCGCCCGGTCCCGCGCCCAGCACGACCACATCATATTCTTTTGCCATAAATATCCTTTACTGTTTGATACCTCAAAATAATGTTTATAACTGCTCAGACCATCGAATAAGCCTTCAGTGAAAGGCCGGAAAACTGACGGAACAAACGGAAATAACTGAACAAACGGAAAAGAGATCGAGAAAATTTCCGTCCATTCCGTTATTTCCGTTTGTTCCGTAATCTCTTTTTCATTGCCCCCAAGCAGTCAATAATGTTCACCGTTTTGCCGTAGAGGCTTCGAGTTTATTGCCCAAATACTTTTCGATCCATGCGAATTCACGCCGCATTTTATCCAGTTGATAGCTTGGAACCAGAATGCCGTGGCCTTGATCGGGATAGACCACCAATTGCGTTGTCACACCCAACCGTTTCAGCGTGCGATACGTTTCCTGTGATTGTCCGAGCGGCACGCGCTCATCCTTTTCGCCGTGGAAAATCAACGTTGGCGTTTTGGCGTTGGTCAGATAATTCAGCGGAGATTGTTCGTCGAACATTTTGCGCGCTTCCCACGGAGTGCCGCCGTGCAACCGTTCACGCTGGAAAACGATGTCCGCCGTTCCCCAATACGAAACGGCGTTGGACAATCCGGCTCCGTACGCCGTGCATTTGAACCGATTGGTGTGGCCGATCATCCAGCCGGACATATATCCGCCATAACTCCACCCGGCAACCGCCAGCCGAGTTTCGTCCGCCACGCCGAGTTTCACCAGATGATCAATGCCGCTCATGATGTCTTCGTAATCCACTTTGCCAACCAGTTTGGCATTGGATTGCGCGAACTTCGCGCCGTAATTCGACGAACCGCGAAAGTTCGGCATAAACACCGCGTAACCTTTTGCCGCGTACACCTGCGGAAAGGCGCTCCACGAAGCGTTGAAACTTTTGGTGTACGCGCCTTCGGGGCCGCCGTGAACGTACGTCAGCAGCGGAGCGCGTTTGCCGGTTTGATGTCCAACGGGATAAATCAAAACGCCTTCGATTTCCGTGCCGTCGTTGGACTTCCATTTGATGGCTTCGACCTGGCCGAGCGCGAATTCGGCGGCTTTCGGGTTCAAGTTGGTCAAAAACACCGGAACCATGATTCGCGCCGCCAACAGAGCGATTTCGGTCGGCACGCGCGGGTTTTCGTGAACGAACGCCACGTTCATTCCATCCGGCGTGACGGAAAACGCCGTGTTGACGCCATCGCCGCGTGTCATCGCTTGCGGCGTCTGATCCGCGACGCCCATCGTGTAAATCTGTTCGTTGACTCCCAATCCGGCGGTGAAGATGAATCGCTGGCTGTCGAACACCCAGCGATGCGAACGAATGTATCCGTCGAAGCTTTTCGCCAGCACGCGCGCTTCGCCGCCACCCGCCGGAATCACGTGAATCCGATTGGGGCCAGTGTTGATGTCTCCGTCGGCGTGCGCCAGATACGAAATCCAGCGACCGTCGGGCGAAAACAGCGCATCGCTTTCTGCGCCATTGCCTTTGGTCAGTTGTTTGGCCGCAGCCGAATCCAGCGTTGCGTTTTGCCAGTTGACCGGAATCGTGAAGACTTCGGTTGTGGCCGAATCCATCAGCTTCGGCGTTTGCCGCGCCGTGAAAACGATTTGCTGACTGTTCCAGGCCCAACTAAATCCGGCGATATGCCGCGCGCCTTTGGTCAATTGTTTGACCTCGCCTGTGGCCGTATCCAGCAGCCACAACTGAGCAAAGCGAAAGCCTTCATCTTCGACCATTGGAGCTTTGGTCTTCGGCTTTTCGCTCGGCTCTTCGGCGACAAAGGCGATGAAGCGGCCATCAGGCGACCATTCAAAATCCGTCACCGGCGCTTTGTGCGAAGTCAGCCGTTCCGGTTCGCCAGCTTGCAAGGTGATGGCGTAAATCTGCACGCCGCCGCTGTCGCCTCGATCCGACAAAAACGCCAACCGCCGTTGATCAGGCGACCAGCGCGGATGATCGTCGCGTTTCGGATTCGAAGTCAGCCGCACGGTTTCGCGTCCATCGTTGACCAGCCAGATGTCGGCGTTGAACCGGTCAGCGTCCCGATCCCAACTGGAAACGACAAACGCCACGCGCCGACTGTCATAGGAAATTTGCGGATCGCTGGCTCGGTTGAGCGCAACCACGTCTTCCGGCGTCATTGGCCGTTTGGTTTGAGCCATCGCAAATCCCGCCGTCAGTTGAAGCAAAACCGCCAGCCAGCAAAAGCCTTTTTTCACTGCATTGTCCTCCGAAAATTGTCTGTGAATTGCGCTCAGATTCAGCCTCAGCCGCCGAGTTCTGTCAACAATCCGAATCGCTCAGGATTCAACCCACTGAACCTGATGAGCTTCGGTCAAATCCGGCACTTGCCATTTGGCCAGCATTCGCTCAATCACGGCTGGCGGCACGCTATGTTCGCGTTCCCGGTTTTGCTCAAGCAGGCGGCTTTCAGACGTTTCGACATACACAATGCGAACTCGCGCCTTGTACGCAGCGCACAAGCTCAAACTCAGTTCGCGCATCTGTCGGCTGAAGTTTGTCGCGTTCCAAATGAAGGATTGTTTGCGCCGCAGATATTCGCGCGCTGTTTCTTTGGCCCGGGCGATCACGGCGCCTTGTTTGTCGGTCGGTGCAATTTTCATTTCGCGCCGCAACGCATCGAGCGAAATGACAGGCCAATCCGGCGCTTGCGTGGCGATCCAATGATCTTTGCCAGCGCCTGGCAAACCTGACATCAGTATCACTTCGCAAGTTGTATCGTCATACGCCGAATAGTTTGGATTACGATCTTCTTTTCGGAAGTATAGAAATCGGCTGTGGTCGCTGGGAAATTGTCTGGGTTGGCGAAGGCATTGTTCCTCCGCTGCAAACTGTTCAAACAGCGAAATGTTGTCCAGCAATCGTTGTTGACCTTCGCAAATACGCCCTCTGCCATCCGATTCCGTCACCAGTGCTAGCAAATCGCAGCGCGCAGTCTGGCTGACTTCGATCAATCGGCGCAGTGAGTTGTTTGACTCAATCAGGAAGAAAGGAACCTGATGCCAACGGATCAAACTGGCGATTTGCTCTCGCACTCGCATCGGCGTTTCCATCTGCCACAACAACACGCGAGCTATAATTTCTCCGCGCGAAGAATGCCCTCGACTGGTCAAGCGGCCATCTTCCAGCCGCGTGCAAACCGGCTTGGCAACGTCATGCATCAACGAAGCGATGAACACAATCCGGCGCTCTTCCTCCGGCAGCATTCGCCAATGTTGGTTGGACGCCAGCGATTCGCAAACCATTCGCGTGTGAATCCAGACATCGCCTTCGGCGTGATAGCTCGGTTCCTGATTGCAACCTTGCATCGAGCGTACAAATTCAAACCTGTCGTGAATTGACTGCCAATCGAGTTGCCAGTTCGGTGGTTGTGGTATGGGAAAAGAATTCATCTTCAAGTTTCAGAAAATATGGCAACCATCTTTCAATTGGTTGGGCAGGATAGGGCGTTCCATCCAGTGATTGCCGGATTCGGCAACGGATTGGAGGAAATTGGCACGGACGAATTTATATCGCTCTGTGACAATGCCGTCGCTTTCGACTTTGATGTACAGACCTTCGGCAAAATCGGAATTGTCAGTTTGTTGCTGAACCATCTCGGCGTTTTGTCCGCGTGATTCCGCTTCCAGCCGCAGCCGGTCACGCCAGACGGCGCTTTTGTAAACCGAATGCCTGACCAATGATTCCAAATGTTGAACCGATTTGGCCTGTCCTTGCCACAACACAGGAACCGAAACCACAGGGTAGTTTCGCAGCATCGAATGCCTGGCTTCTGTCGAAAGGAACTCGCCTGTGCTGGTATCCAGGATGTCGAATTCGTGAAAGTAATGCGGCAGCAGGTCGTAAAAGACCGTGTGTTTGGCGTAAATCCATTCGCCGTAAAGCACGTAACGATCTCCGAGCAATTTCCACAACGCTTGCTGGTGAACCTTTCCCCAGGTTTTGAACAGCGCGAATTGCCGCTCGCGTGCGCCGCCATCCAGAAAATGCCCGCGGCTTTGCAGCAGCAATTCGCCGTTTCGATCAAAACTTATTCCGGCATTGGCTCCGTCCAGCTTTTCTTCAACGACCAGGAACTTACCGTTCAATTCGGCAAACGAAACACAATCCAGGTCTTCATCGCCCGGTTGAAAACGCGAGCCTTCGATGTGAGGAGTGCGCGGATATTTGAAAATTCGGTCGGCCATAATTTTTGTCTCTCACACCTTGGCGACAGCGATCATGTGGTTGAGCACAAAATCCACCTTGACGCTGCGCGCCCCTGCCGTCAGCCATAACTGCTCAAACGAAGCGCGCGTAAAAAGCTGAATGTGTTCCGGGTTGTCATCTTCTTTGGATGGAACCGAAGCCACGACAAAATTGCGCGCAACTCGGATGGCTTCAGCCGCCGCCAACAACGATTCAGGCAGATGCTCCAACACTTCCAACGCGGTAACTACGTCAACGTTGCCATCTTCCAAGGCTATGGCGGCGGCATCCATCTGCAACGCGCGAAGGTTGGCAATACCGCCCAATCGGACGGCGTTGATATCGCTGACTCTTTGCTCGCTGACATCAATTGCCGTGATTTGCAGATGCGGGAATGCGTCCAGCAATGGCCAAAGGAAGGTTCCGCGCCCGCTGCCGATGTCCAGCAAGCTGGCAGGAGACAGCGCCTGCAAAATTCCCAGCACTTTTTTGACGCGCGGCAGTTCGGTGTTTCGTTTGAATTTATGCAGACGCAATTCCTTCGCGCGTCCGAGTTCGATCAATTCTTCCGGCGTGAAATCGCCTTCAATACCCAGCCTGCCTCGGACAAATGCGGCTGCAAGTTCGGTAAAGTATCTGCTTTGGTCTATATCGTTAATGGATTCCACTGGTTTCTCCCGTGTTTTCCCCTGAAAAACAATCGCTTTATTTTCTTGGCACGAAAAGACTGGCGAAGAATACGTAACAATCTGAAAGAATGAAATGAAGCTGCGCATGATCCTGCGCGCAGTTTGAAATGCCGCGAGAAGCCGCAGTTTCGCTAGTTTCCAGTCTTGCCACTTTTTTTTTCTACGGCGAGCTTAGGTTAACTAAAAAATACGTTGACATCAACGTATAAAGTCGTTATTGTCCGCGCCGCATTCGACAACGTATAAATTCGTTGACTCTTCACAAGGAGGCGATTCATGCCGAGAGAAGCATCAAAAACCTTTACCGACAAGGAACTGGAAATCATGCAGGTGGTCTGGGATTTGGGCGAAGCGACCGCTCGCCAGATTCAGGAAGCCGTGCCTGGCCAGGCGCATTACAACAGCGTGCTGACCATCATCCGCGTGCTAGAACGCAAAGGCCACCTGACGCATCGCGTCGAAGGCAAAGCCCACGTTTACCGCGCCAAAGCCAAACCCGAAAAAGCCCGCAACAAAGTCCTGAGCCATTTGATTGGCCACGTGTTCGGCGGTTCGCCCGCTTCGCTGGTGTTGCATCTGGTGGAAACCGGCGACCTGACCGAAGACGACCTGCAAGAGGTTCGCCAGCAAGTCGCCATTCGCGCCGAAGCTCGTGCGGCATCAGCGGCGGCCAAACCGGCCAAAGCCAAAAAATCCAAAAAGGCCTGACAAGCCGTCTGACAAGGAGGAGCAGATGACTGCCTGGACAAATTTCGTCGCCGTCGGCGGCAAAGGTTTTGTTTGGTTGCTGGCGTGGAGTTGGCAAACGCTGTTGCTGTTGGGCGGCGTGTGGCTGGCGTTGAAACTGTGCCGCGTGAAATCGCCCGCGTTGCGGCATCACGTCTGGCTGGCGTCGTTGATTGCTGTGGCATTGTTGCCGTTGCTGGCGACGGCGCTGGAACGATTGCCTATGCCGCAATCCAACAGCCGCGCGTTGGCGTATGTGCCGACCATTCCGCAACCGACCGTCTTTATCGAATTGCCTATGGCAACAGTCACGGCTAGCGACGCCGCGACAACCGCCGCCACCAGCAAAACGCCTGTCATTGTCGCTGCTCTGTTGGCGGTGGGGTTTGGCTTGTGGGCGGTGGGCGTGTTGATTTCGCTGCTTCAGTTTGGCCGCCAGCAATACGAACTGCGCCGATTATGCACCGAAACTTCGCCGGTATCGCCCGCGGAACTCGGCTGCGCTGATCTTGCGCTGCCAGCGAACCTTGAGCTTCGGCGCTCGTCGCAGATTGCTTCGCCGGTGTTATTGGGTGTGCGGCGTCCGATGATTTTGCTGCCCGCAGACATCGCCGAATGGACGACCGCTGACGAACGCCGCGCGATGATTCGCCACGAACTGGCTCATCTTGTGCGGCGCGATCACCTGACGAATCTGTTTCAAAACCTGCTCGGCGTGGCGTTGTACTTTCACCCGATGGCACGGTTGGCTTGTCGCCAATTGCAGATCGAACGCGAATTTGCCTGCGACGACGAAGTTCTTGTTTCCGGCGTTGACGCCACGTTGTATGCCGAAAGCATTTTGAAAGCCGCCGAACACAGCTTGTTGCAACACGCTTTTCTCGCCAGTGCGCCAAGCGGCGTTCATCAACTGGCGCTGTTTTCAACCCGCAAAACCCTGGAAAGGAGGGTGGAGATGATTCTGAATCCCGACCGTATTCGCGTCGTCACTCGACAGTGGCGATATTTGATTCTGCCTGTAGCCTTGATCGTGGCGGCAAGCATTTGGCTGGTTCCCGGTCGAACGGCGAAATCGTCAGCTTTGGCGAAAAGCCCTGAACAAGCTGTGGCTGACGCGACCAGACAAATCGCCGAAGTCGTCCAGAAAAACGGCTTGAGCGATGTAAGCGTTGAACGAACAGCCAATTCCTTGAAACCGTCGAACAACGACGAACAGACCTTGATTGAACTGGTTCAACGAGTGATTGACGGCATCCCGGAAAGAAAATACGGCGACGAAAATTTGCAGGCGTCTGACTTTGTTGACGTCAAAGGCGGGCGACTGGCGGTTATGCTGACTGAATTCAAAGGTCACGATTTCGAAATCAAAAAGGTTGTCGCAGACGATTTTGAAGTTATTCTGCACGAAGGTTGGGCGACGGTGACGTTCAACGCCGTCATTCGTGCTCAAAACCTGGCGACGGGTGATTACGCGAAAGAAGAGCCGATTCGGTACAACGTCCGGTTGAAAAACGACAACGGCCGTTGGTGGGTTGATCGTTCAAACGAATGGGTGGAACTGACGCAAAAATTCAAACCTGCGCCGCCTCCTCCGCCACCGCCGCCCAAACAACCCGGAACAGTTCCTGCGCCGCCACCGCCACCTCCGCCGCCATTGTTGGCTGAGTTGCCGAACAAGGACTACAACTTTCAGGCGATTGGCCAGGAAGGGTATAGCCCGGTTCGCTGGTTACTTGCTCGATGAGTTTGAAATCGAGCGCCAAGGGCAGGTGTTTTATGGACGTGGCACATTGAAGATCAAAGCGACCAGTCAATCCACCGAATACTTTCTGAGTTCCGATGGCGGAATTTACTTGTCGCCACAACGAACCGGTCAGCGCATTGATTTCAACTCCATCCTTTGGCAATCCGCCCGTTGATCTTGCCAACACAAACTGTCCGGCTTGGAGAAGTTCAAGCCGGACAATCTCATCTCATAACAGATGCGCGATGGCGGATTGAGCAAAGCTCTTGACAGATTCTTCGTCCTGACAGGGGCGGTTGAGATTAGCGCGGCGTTTCAACGCCGCGTAGCGGAATCTTTCTCCGCCGCGTCCCGGCGGAACGCCTGAATCCTTCTCTGGCAAAACTTCAAGCGTCCTGACAGGACGCCAATTCAATCGCCGCTTTTCCCGGCAGTAAACTGCCGCGCTAATTTCAAACCGTCCCTGCCGGGACGAAAACCGGGACAAGTCGAATGCTCATTTCTTTAGCGCGTAACATCATTTCATAAATGCTCGCCGGACAGCCCAGCCAACCGCATCGTTGCTCAACCCACAGCCTCACCTTGTAATTTTGCCATCTTGATCTGACACGAGGCTTGGGCAATGATGGCTGCTCAATTCCGAATCTCAACAAACCTTCAACAGCAAGTATGAATTCATCCAAGAACGAGTCCCAGCCACTGGTCGCTGTGATTATGGGCAGCAAATCCGATTGGGAAACCATGCGGCACGCCGACGAAGTCCTGGCCAGCTTTGGCGTCGCGCACGAATGTCGAATTGTGTCGGCGCATCGCACGCCCGCTCTGATGGCGGAATTTGCCGCCGAAGCCGAAGCGCGCGGCATCGAAGTCATCATTGCCGGAGCAGGCGGCGCGGCGCATTTGCCTGGAATGGTCGCGGCGCAGACGCTGATTCCAGTGCTTGGAGTTCCCGTCGAAAGCCACGCCCTGAAGGGAATGGATTCGCTGCTTTCCATCGCGCAAATGCCTGGCGGAATTCCGGTCGGCACGCTGGCCATCGGCAAAGCCGGAGCGACGAACGCGGCTCTGTTGGCCGTAGCCATTTTGTCGAATTCGCGGCCTGAGTTGCGCAAACGCTTGCGCCAATTCCGCGAAGAACAAACCAACCGAGTTTTGAACGACGCTTTGCCAATCGAAAACAAGTAAACAGGATGAGAAAGATTGCTTCAGGATTTACAGGATGATGGCAACCAGAAAGAGCAAGGCATCAGGTTTCAATCCTGCCCATCCTGAAAAAATCCTGTCAATCCTGTTTTGAGCTTTATGACCACCAATATCCAACCAATTCTTCCCGGTTCAGTCATTGGCGTGTTAGGCAGCGGCCAGCTTGGTCGAATGTTTACCATTGCTGCGCGGCGCATGGGTTATCGAGTTCATACCTTTTCGCCCGAAACCGACACGCCCACGGGCCAAGTCGCCGATGTCGAAATCAAAGCACATTACGACGACCTGAACGCCGTGCGCGGATTCGCTTCGGCGGTGGATGTCGTCACCTTTGAATTTGAAAACGTTCCATCGGCAACCGCAGCAGCAGCAGCCGAACGCGCGCCGGTTCGTCCAGACGGGCAAATCCTGCACGTCACGCAAAACCGATTGCGCGAAAAAACTTTTCTCAGCCGTCACGGCTTTCCGGTGACGCCTTTCAAGACGATCAATTCCATCGAAAATTTGCGCGCGGGTTTGGCTGAATTCGGATGTCCGGCGGTGCTGAAAACCGCTGGCTTCGGCTACGACGGCAAAGGTCAGGTGAAGATCAAAGCGATGGAAGAAGCAGAAACCGCGCTGGCAACAGCAGGGAAGCAGGAATTGGTTTTGGAAGCGTTTGTAGATTTCGATCGCGAGCTTTCCGTCGTCGCGGCGCGCGGCATTGATGGCAGCTTTGCGCATTGGGGAGCGATTGAAAATCAGCACAGCAATCACATTCTGGATGTGTCCGTCGCTCCGGCGAACGTTTCGCCGACCATCGCCAACGAAGCTGTAGAGATTACTCGTGCGGTGTTGGAACAGCTTGGCGTTGTCGGCGTGTTGTGTGTCGAATTCTTTCTGACTCTGCAAGGAAAGCTGCTTATTAACGAACTAGCTCCGCGCCCGCACAACTCCGGCCACCTGACGTTTGACGCTTGTGTCACCAGCCAGTTTGAACAACAGCTTCGCGCCGTGTGCGGATTGCCGCTGGGTTCGACCGAATTTTTAAGACCGGCGGCGATGGCGAACTTGCTCGGCGATTTGTGGCAACACGGCGAACCGAATTGGGCAGCGGCTTGCGCTATGCCCGAAGTCAAATTGCACCTTTACGGCAAAATGGTTCCGAAGCCCGGTCGCAAGATGGGACACCTGACTGCGATGGCCGAAACGGCAAACGCCGCTGCGAAACTGGTTCGAGCGGCGCGCGAAACTCTGGCTAATCAGCAATAGTTACTGATGTTACGCAACAGCAGAACAGGAAAAGCATTTGACAGTTTCTTCGTCCCGGTAGGGACGGTTGAATTTAGCGCGGCGTTTCAACGCCGGGTAGCAGAGCGTTTCTCTGGCGCGTCCTGTAGGGACGCTTGAATCTTTCGCCGGTTGGAGATTCAAGCGTCCCTACAGGACGCGGATTCATTCGCGCCTTTTCCCGGCAGTGAACTGCCGGGAAAATTTCAGCCGTCCCTATCGGGACGAAAACCTAGTCAAGCCAAATGCCAATTTCATTAGCGCGTAACATCAGATAGTCATTTCAAGAACACATTTTCATCCACGAAGGAACACAAAGATGAACTTACTTTGTGTTCCTTCGTGACCTCCGTGGAGAGAATCTTTTATTTTGTGTGTGGATGCTGTTGGTAATGCTGGCGCAGCAAATCCTTGCCGTAATCGTTCCCGTTCGGAGTCCGCACCACAGTGTGAATATGTTCGTGGTTGGGTTTGCGCGGGTCTGACAGATGCCGCAATCCAGCCGGAGTCTGGTGATCGAATTCGATCAAAATCACTGGGCTGTGAATGCGGTAATAAAACACGCTGTCTTTCGCCGTTTCGCCGACCCAGGAAAACCAAGTGTTATCCAGATGCTGGCGGATTTCGCTCATCTTCACTTTCGCGTGGCCAGCGTCCATGTTGCTGATGTACAAGCCAGCCAGCCCCAGCAATTGTTCTTTCTGCTTGGCCGTCAACTCTGAACCACGAATACCTTTGTAATCCAGCACTACGTTGTCCTTGTACGCTTCGCCGACATTCAGATTGGAGGTTTTGGACGAAGATAGAATCGCTTTTTTGCGCTGGTCTTCGGTCAACGCATTAATCATCGCCAAGCCGTTGTTTTGTTCCTCCTGCAAAATCGAAACGCCTTTGTATTTTCCAGCGTGAGCGATGATCGGTTCCGATCCCCAAAACGTAGGCGTCATCACCACCTGATCGCCCAACACGAAGTAATTGATAATCAGATGATGCCCATCCAGTTGCCATCCCCACGGCTGCTTGTCCGAAGGCTTACCCATCACCGTGAAGTAATAACGACCTTCGCCGTATTCGATGAAATTGTCGTTGTTCAACTCGCCCAGCGTATGGTTAAGCTTCATGATGTCTTGCGACAGCTTCAAGCCTTTGGCGCTGAGCGCGGCGCGCATCAATCCCAACGCCGCCTGTTTTTGGGCTTCGGTCATATCAATGAAGCCGGTTCCTTGCCGAACATAAAAATGCTGGTTCATCCATTTGCGCCATTCGTCGTCGTTGACCGTAAACAAGGTTTTCGTTTTTTGCTCCGGCGTCAGCGCAGCCAGAAAAGTGTCAGCCGCTTTGCGAACCGGCGCGGTCGAAACTCCTGTGGATTTGATGGCGAACAAATTCGGAACGACGTTGCCGTCGGTGGTCACGCCTTTGAAAGGTTGAGCCAGTCCGGCTTTTTCCGCATCCAGAGAGCGTTGTGCGAACTGCTTGACTCGTTCAGCGGGCGATTGTTGCTGCGAAAACGATTTCAATCCGAAGCCTACGATTGCGATGAACAGCGCGAAAACACCAATTACGATGCGTATTTGTACTTTCATTTTTCCTCTTTATTTTGAGTGCGGACTTCACGGGAGCGCGGACTTCACGGGAGCGCGGACGTTCCGTCCGCCAGGTTCGCGGACATCCTGTCCGCCCGTCACACTAAAGCAATTAACGAGCGAACAACGAGCGGACGGAACGTCCGCGGACCAGGCGGACATGTTGTCCGCGCTCCGGCTTATGCCAGTTGTTTACGGATGGGCAATTCGCGGATGCGTTTGCCTGTCGCCGCAAAAATCGCGTTTGTGATGGCCGGCAGCATAGGCGGAACTCCGGGTTCGCCCACGCCAGCCGGTGGTTCGTTGCTGTCCACCAAATGCACGTGAGTCATAACCGGCGATTCCTGAATGCGCGGAATCAGGTAATCGTGGAAATTTGATTGCACGATGGCTCCGTCTTTGGCGGTGATTTCGCTCATCATTGCGATGCCCGCGCCGAAGGTTGAAGCGCCTTCAAATTGCGAACGCACGCGGTCGGTGTTGATGACGCGACCAACGTCAGCGGCGATGTGAACTTGCGGAATGCGAAGCTTGCCAGCGTTGTCCACTTCCACTTCGACGACGGCGGCGATGTAACTGTAAAAGCTCCAATGCGCCGCGATGCCCAAGGCACGGCCTTTGGTGGCTTTGCGATTCGCCCAGCCGGATTTTTCCGCCGCCAGTTCGATCACGCGACGCAACCGAGCCGTATCAAGCGGGAATTTCTGCGAACGCGCGTCACGCTGCCCCAAATCAATCCTGCGATCTTTACCGAGCAAATCCAGCAGGTATTCCACTCGATCACGATTGGCCAGCGCAGCCAGTTCGTCAGCGAACGAATGCACTCCGAAGGCGTGATAAATGTTGGCCACAGAACGCAGCCAGCCGATGCGGACGTGAGCTTTGGCCGGGCCGTTTTCCGCGCGATGGTTGGGAATGTCGAACGGCAGATTGCTCCAACCCATTCCAAGTTCAAAACCCTGACCACTGTTGGCCATCGGACTGAACATCGCCCCAATCGAAGGAAACGCGCTGCGCTGCAACCAGGCAGTTGGACGGCCTTTATCGTCCACGCGAGCTTTCAAATACATCGCCGCCACCGCGTGGTAGTAATCGAATTTGATGTCGTCTTCGCGCGTCCAGGTGACTTTGACCGGCTTGCCAAGCTGTTTGGACAGCAGCGCGGCTTCGGCCACGTAATCGGGTTTGGATTTGCGACCGAAACCTCCGCCCAACAGCGTGACGTGGCATTCAACGTTCTCTTTGCTGATTCCCAGCGCGGCGGCCACAGTGTCCTGCACGGCTTGCGGATTTTGCGTCGCGGTGTGAATTACGACTTTGCCGTCTTTGAAATCGGCCACAGCCACAGGAGTTTCCATCGGAGCGTGCGACAGATGCGGCACGTAATACTCGGCTTCATGAATCTTGCCGCCTTTGGCAAATTCAGCATCCACGTCGCCGATGTTGCGCGCAGCCTTCTGCGGTTTGCGAACCGTTTCCAGCAATTGCTGTTTGTACTTCGCCGAATCGTAAGCGGCGTTTTCTCCAGCTTCCCATTCGATCTTTAATTTTTCGCGGCCTTTTTTCGCCGCCCAGGTGCTGTTGGCAATGACGGCCACGCCGCCCAGCGGTTTGAATCCGTACGGCGGAGTCAGGTGCGGCAAGGTCACAACTTTCTGAACGCCTTTCACTGCGCGCGCTTCTTTGTCGTCAACGCTCTTCAGCTTGCCGCCGTAAACCGGCGAACGCTCAATCGAAGCGTGAACCATCCCTGGCATTTTGGCGTCAATGCCGAACGTGCCTTTGCCGGTGACGATGTCGGAAATATCAACCGTCGGCAGAGCCTTGCCGATGTAGCGAAACTCGGCGGGCGATTTCAGTTTCAAGTCGGCTTTGTTCGGAGCGGTCAGTTTTGCCGCCGCCGCCGCCAGTTCGCCGTATCCCAGCTTTTTGCCGCTGGTGTGAACGACCTGATGATTTTGAGCTTTGCACTCGCTGGCCGGGACTCCCCATTTCGCGGCGGCAGCCGCAACCAGCATGTGACGCGCCGTAGCTCCGGCTTCGCGGAAGGTGTCGTAAAAATCGCGGATCGAACACGAACCGTCTGTGTTCTGATCGCCATACTTTTTGTCGCCGATGGCTTGTTCCAGCTTGACGCGCTTCCAATCGGCTTCCAGTTCATCGGCCAAAACTGTTGGCAAAACGCTGCGAATGCCCGTGCCCATTTCAGACCGGTGAATGACAATCAGCACCGTTCCGTCGGTTTCAATGCCCAGATACACGTTGGGATTCCAGGCGGCTTTTTCAGCTTTGGTCAGCGGAGCAGCCAACGCCTCTTCAGGCATTAACCGAGCGGCCAACACAAAAGCTCCGGCGGAAAAGACCCCGCCTAAAAATGTGCGACGAGTAACAACTTCAATTCGGTTCATTATTCGTCACCTCCTGCTTTTTGCGCCGCTGCTTTGGGGGCAGCAGATTTGGAATTCGCCGCGACCTTAATCGCTTCGCGGATGCGCTGATACGTTCCGCAACGACAGATATTGCCTTTCATCGCGGAATCAATGTCGGCGTCAGTCGGCTTGGGTTTGGTTTTAAGCAAAGCCGCCGCCTGCATAATCTGCCCGGTCTGGCAGTACCCGCATTGCGGAGCATTGACCTGTTTCCAAGCCTGCTGAACCGGATGCGTGCCGGTGGCGCTCAGACCTTCGATGGTGGTGACGGCTTTGCCCGTCAGCGATTGCATTTGAGTTTGGCAGCTACGCACCGCCGAGCCATTAACGTGAACCGTGCAAGCCCCGCACAGCCCTTCGCCGCAGCCATACTTGGTGCCGGTTAATTCAATTTCGTCGCGCAGATACCACAACAGCGGCATCTCAGGATCGCCGTCAAATTTACGCGCGACCCCGTTCACTTTGAATGTGATCATTGTTGTTTTCTCCCGGAGTTTTGTCAGGTTTTCAGTAAAACGTTGTGTTCGATGGATGCGCGCATTATGCACTCTTTGGTGATTTAGGCCAAAGCGTGATCAGATGGATGAAATCAGTCGTTGTTGCTGGAAAACAATTGAAATTGCGCTGACGCAGTAGGTAGGTTGGCAGGAAGTTCGGTCATGCCTGTGGTGCGAGCCGCCGCGCAAACCTCGCCCCAACTCACAAAGTATTGATTGTAGTATTCAATCGGAAACTTGCCGTATTGACTCACTTCTTCTTTGGTAATTACTCACTGGGGTGAAGCTTCAAGGAAAGGAAGAAGTGGAACTCCCATCAAAGTGGCAAGCGTTTGGAAAACTTGTTCGCCTTTTCGTTTCGTCGTGGCGATGATTGTCTGCAAGGCGGTGTAAGTTTTCGCTCCACACTCTGAGCGGAAACCGTTGGTGACTCGGTGTCAATCGCTTTTTGTAAATCGCGCAGTTGATGCTCCAGGCAGAGTTGGAAGGCTTCGGCGGGCGCTTTGAGTTGAGAACTGAAGCAATCGCTGACCCGGATTTTGACCATCAATTGCCCCATCACTTCTTCGATTTCCGCCGCGCTGCGTGACGGCGCGCGATTGAGCGTCTGACAATGCGGGCAGGTTTTGTGATGCTGCCGAGTTTCAATCGCTAACGGCCGGGCGACGAGCAATTTTGCAGGTATCAGTAGCCCTTGCTTACGCGCGGGCTACTGATACGGTACGTTCGATTACATCACTGGCCCAATGCGCCAGGGCACGAATTCTTTGTGGCCGAGCACTTCGCTCTTGGTTCGTTCGCCTGAAGCCGCGCGGCGGATCAAATCGAAAATACGTTGGCCAACGTCGTAAATGGTTTCTTCGCCTTCGACGACGGTTCCGGCGTTCACGTCCATGTTGTCGTCCATGATTTTGGCGATGCGTGAATTCGTCGCAACCTTAATCACCGGCACAACCGGATTGCCGATTGCCGAACCGCGTCCAGTGGTGAAGCAGATCATATTCGCTCCGCCTGCGGCCAGGCCGGTCAGCGAAACCGGGTCGTAACCGGGCGTATTCATCAACACGAAGCCGGGTTTGTTGATGCGTTCGGCGTAAGGGAAAACTCCGGTCAGGGCGGTCGTTCCGCCTTTTGCCACCGCTCCCAGCGATTTTTCGCAGACGTTGGTGATGCCGCCCAGTTTATTTCCTGGTGAAGGATTGTCGTCCCATTTGCCGCCAAAACGCGACAGGTATTCCTGATACCACTTCACCACGTCCACGACTTTGCGGCCAGTGGCTTCGTCAATCGCGCGCCGGGTCAGCAAATGTTCGGCTCCCATGCATTCGGGGATTTCGGCCAGCACTGAAGTTCCGCCGCTGCGAACCAGCAGGTCGCTGGCGTAACCCAGCGAAGGATTGGCAGAGATTCCCGAAAAGGCGTCAGAGCCTCCGCAGTTGGTTCCGAGAATAATTCGGCTCATCGGTTGCGGAGTTCGCTTCATCGTGCGGCAATGTTCAATCAGCTTTTCAACTTCCTTGACGCCAGCCTCAACAGTCGCGCGAGTTCCGCCGCTGACCTGCATTTCCAGACCAACGATCAATTTGCCTTTGCGAAAAGCCTGTTGCCCAAGCTGAGTCGTGCCGATGTATTTGGAAATCTGATTGACCTCGCAACCCAGACTGACCATCAACACTGCGCCGACGTTCGGGTGATAAATCATTCCGGCGATGGTGCGTTCCAGTTGCCAGGTGTCTTCGCCTTGAGAATGGCCGCAGCCTTCCTGGTGCGGAATGGCTACGACGCCGTCAATACCATCGCCTTGAAAATCAGTGTTGCTGAAGTGTTCGGCAATCAGTTCGGTGACGTGGCTGGAACAGTTTGAAGTGGCGATGACCGCTACGTAATTGCGAGTTCCAACGTCACCGTTTTCGCGTGCGTAGCCCAGGAACTCTCCGGCTTCTTCGAGCGAAAAGTAATTGGTGACGGGCGTTTGCGTGGCGAATTCGTAATTGCCGGCACTGAATTCCGGCACGACGTTGTGCGTGTGAACCCACGCGCCCGGCGCGATGTCTTCAGTGGCTTTACCAATGGTTTCGCCGTATTTGTGGATCAGTGAACCTTTGGCAATCGGACGCAGCGCAATTTTGTGACCCGGCGTGATGGTTTCGCGCGCAGTGATTTTGTCATTGATCGAGCCATTGACGACGATTTCGCGGCCTTCACCAACGGGCAATCGAGCGACACCGACGTTGTCTTTGGAGTTGAGTACAAGAATAGGTTTGTCAGAATTTGTGTTCATTAGTGTTCATCCCAGCTAGAAATTGGTTACACCACTTTCTATCACGGCGTAATCTGGCCAGCAAGCCTCTTGGACAGAAGCGAGCCGGTCAGCGCAGGCAAACGATCATGCTCAACGTGTAGAAGGAAGAACGGCTAGGGAACTTCAATCCAGGCGGCGTACATTCCGACGCTGTTGCTGCCCCAGGCGATCCAGGCATATCCACCTTCGCCCCATTCGGTTCCCCAGGAGTTCAGTATCAGCCAGGCTTTTTTGCGGTCGTCCCAACCGAGCATCAAGACGGCATGATTGACCGTGCCGGGATTACGCTCGTTGAACACGCCTCCCTTGTAAGCCTTCAGCGGTTCATCTATGCGAATCAACACTGTCAGCGGGCCGTGTTCCAGCAATGCGGCTTTCAATTGCTGCACCGTAGGAAGCTGATCTACTGGATAGTTCACGTAATCCCAGGTGACGGCTCGTGTTCCCAGTTTCTGTTTGCACGGATTTACCTTTGCGGTGTATTCCTGCTCGCTGAGAATCGCGCCGAATTCGACAAAATGATTGAACGCGCTGCCGTGCCAACCGCCGCTGCAATCGCCTTTGTCTTTGGCCATGCAGTTCAGCAACGGTTGAGCGGACATCATCGGAGTCGGCATAGGCGCATCGGCAATATCCAATTCCAGCTTGCCGTCTTTGTCCACCTTGCTCACTTCGGGATTTTTCTTTGTGTAATTAAGGATTGAATTGCTCCAGAACGCCGCCGTCGTGGCGAAGGCCCAGCAACTGCCACAATCGCCCTGATCCAATACATTCAAATAAACGCCGTGATTGCGCCAATCGAAGCTCGGCAGCAGCGGAGCCAGATCGCCAAGCTTTTCAGGAAGACTGACGCCGGGGCGATTTTTGCGAATCTGTTCCCGTATCTCCTGCTCCGGCCCAGCCCAGCGGTTGAAACGATAGCCGCTTTTTTCCTGGACCTTCAAACTGTTCAGGTACTCATTCCATTTGCGCTGATTTTCCGCACGCTTGAGCAGCGCGCGTTGCGGTTCGTCTTTCGGGATTTCGATGCCGGACAATTGCGCTTCCTTGCGATCCATCACCGGGCTGTAACCGACCTTGTAGGTTTTCTTTTGTGCCGCCAGCTTGCGTAGCTTTTTCTGCACTTCCACCGAAGGCTGGTTCTGGTCAGACGGCTTCTGATTGCTCGGTGGTTTGGATTGTTGGCTGGTGACGGACGACGGCTGGGCAACCAGCACCGCGAAGATCGTGGCGGCGAGAAGCAAAAAACTGGCACGACTTTTCATAGGCGTCTCCGGTGAATTGAAAGTTGCGTCCGGGCGAACAATTCACTCATCCGGACGCAGCCATTCGCGAAAGCGATTCACTAAAGCAATCAGTTCATGATGTTGCAGTTGGCTTTTTCGTCAATGCAGATGTCGCCGCACAGTTTTTGGCCGGGGCTGCATCCGACTTTGAGCCGCGTGCCTAAATTGTTCTTCACGGACTTCACGCATTTGGCGGATTTGGCGTATTTGCCGATGGTGGCTTTGGCCGCACCGCCTTTGACCCAGCCGTTTAACGTAACGACCTTGTCTGCGACGCTGACGTTGATCTGTTTTAGCTGGTCTTTGAATTTGGGATCGGCTTTGATCTTGTCCTGCACCTCTTTGAGGATGTCAGCGTCGGTGACCGCCGAGCAGTCAACTTTAACGTCAACTTTAACAGGCTTGGCAGGTTTCTTGCCGCCTTGCGCCATTGCGCCAACCAGCAACAGAGAAACCAGCGGCAACATGGTGAAAAGTTTTTTGGCGATGGATTGATTAGTCATTTGGCGGGGTCTCCTTTTATTTGAAGTTGGTGATCATCGAAAGCAAGCTGTGACGGGATTGCTTGCCGAAATAAATCGCCCGGCCATCGGGCGACCAGGCCAGACTGGAAAAATACAGTTTGGGATCGTTGTTTGCCGTCAACCGTTTGGCTTCGCCTCCGCTGACCGGAATGATCCAAATGTTATCCTTTCCATCCTGGCGCGACGTGAAGGCAATCGCTTTTTTGTCAGCAGACAAATGGATGTTGTACAGATACGCCGATTGAAGAGTGGCAATCGGCCGTTGTTCGCCTGTGGCGACGGAAACGCGAACCAGGCCGACTTCCGCCGAGCGTGCGCTGCTGGCCCGGCCTTTGAATGTGGCCAGGATCAAGTCTTTGGTTTCCGCCGGCCATCCGATCAGCCGCGCAAAGGAATCCGATTGAAAAACTGCCTTTGAGGTTTTCGTTCCCGCCTCAGTAACCCAAACGCTATAGATCGCCTTTTCACCTGCCGGAACATTGTTTAGCCTGGAAGAGTAGGCAATGAATTTGCCATCCGAAGACCAGAGCGGGCAGTAAACGGCCTGATTCGGATCGTTATTGTCGGTGATTTGCGCGTTGCCGGAACCATCGGCGGCGACCGCCCAAAGATTCGGCTGGCCATTTTTGACGGAGGGATAAACGAGCTTGCCGCTGTCGAGCGACCAACTGAAGCTGTTGGTTTGCACGCGAAGGTAAGGCAGCAGCGTGTAGTCAATTGAGAGCAACCCATCGGTTGCCAACTGTTTCGTTTGCCCGCTGGCGACGTTAATTGTCCAAAGACTTCGCGTCCGGCTGACCGAGCGCATGAAGGCGATCTGTTTTCCATCCGGCGACCAGGAGGGAAGCGCGCCATCCGGATCAAGCCGCGATGATTCGTCGGAGTTGGCCTGCTTCAACAAAATCGCGCTGTTGGAGATTTTGTCACCCTGACTCAAATTCCGCACGGCTTGGTAAACAAACGCTTTGCCGTCGGGCGACACCTCCGGCCAAAGCTCTGCGCCAAGATCGGAGGTCAGCGCGGATTCTTCGCCGCCGGGAACGTTGGCTTTCCAAATGTCCGACTCTTCTTTGGTCGAACCGTACAGAATGCGAGCGCCGTCCGGCGAAACGTCCAGCGCAAAACTGTTGATGTCGCCAAAGGTAATTTGCGCCGGTTTGCGCCCGTCAACGTTGGCCAGAAAAATCTGGTAAACGCCGTCAACGTTCGCGCTGTAAAAGACTCGCCTGGAGTCGGGATGCCAGACCGTGTTGCGGTTATGACCGGCGTCGCTGGCGATTTGCTTTGGCTGGCCGCCGCGCACGGGTGCGATCCAGACGCTGCTGTGCCCGTCCGAGGTTGTGCTGATATAGGCGACCTGCTGTTCGTCGGGCGAAACGCTGACGCTATCCGAATTGACCTTTGCCGAATCCAGATCGGTCAGCTT
Organism: Acidobacteriota bacterium; assembly: GCA_033763255.1. GTDB lineage: Bacteria > Acidobacteriota > Blastocatellia > RBC074 > RBC074 > RBC074. The sequence continues at coordinate 21,481 of JANRKX010000054.1, forward strand.
GTTGATCTGCTGCGACCGAACATCGAGCGCAAACAGGTTCTGTTTCATCTCCACAAAAATCGTCGCGCCGTCTTTCGACCATCGCCTAAGTTTGGCGCTGCCGTCCGGCAAGGTGGCGACCAACGACGGCGCACCGCCAAACGCCGGAGTTCGCCAGATGCTCGGCTGATTTCCTCTCAGCGAAAAGAAAGCAATTTGATCGCCGTCCGGCGACCAGATTGGGTCTTCGTTGGCGAATTCGTCTTTGGTGATTTGAATGGCTTCGCCCGAAGCGGTTTGTTTCAGCCAGATGTTTTTGCTGCCGTTCCGGGCCGAAGTGAAGGCGATGACTTTGCCGTCCGGAGAAAACGAGCCAACGCTGTAGTTTTCGCCGGGCGCGCTGGGCCAGCTTGTGACTTCGACCGATTTCAATGACGCGGGCGAATACGTTTCGTCGTCTTTGCCGACAAACCACCAAACAACGGCCAGCAACACCATCGCCACAGGCAACATCATCAACACATGACGCATGGAGAACCGACGCGGTGTTGCCGTCGCAGTTGAAGGTGCCGGCACAGGCGTGGTTTCTGCTGGGCGGGCTATCTTCACCGAGCCGCTGCTGCGTTCGAGTTTCGCCGAAAATTCCAGTTCGCTTTTCAGTTCTTTCAGGTCAGTCAGCAACTCCTGGCAGCTTTGATAGCGTTCTTCTTTCTTTTTGCGAAGCGTTTTGCTGACGATGTGTTGCAGTTCCGCAGGGATTTCCGACCTGACCGAAGTTAGCGGCGGCGGTTCGGAAGTCAGAATGTCAGCGATGACATCACTCATCGTTTCGCCATTGAATGGCGACCATCCTGCGAGCATTTCGTAAATCACCACGCCCAAACTGAAAATGTCTGAACGCGCATCCACAGGCAGCCCGCGTGCCTGTTCCGGCGACATATACCGCAACGTGCCCAGGATCATTCCCGGAGCCGTCTTCGCCGCCGCATGCAGCGTGTTGACTTCGGAATCTAGTGAGTTCGGTTGCGAAGCGTTCAGTTTGGCCAAGCCAAAATCCAGCACCTTGACGAATCCGTCAGGCCGGATCATCAAATTTTCCGGTTTGATGTCTCGGTGAACGATTCCAGCTTGATGCGCGGCGGAAAGCGCCCCGGTTACTTGAATGACGATGTCCAGCGTTTCGTGAATGCCGAGCGGAGAATCCATCATTTGGCGCAGCGTGCGGCCTTCGATGAATTCGGTGGCGATGAAGTGCGTTTCACCGAATTCCAAGTGCGCAGAACCAATTTCATAAATCGTCAGGATGTTCGGATGATTCAGCGCCGATGCCGCGCGGGCTTCCCGCTCAAAGCGTTCCAAGCGGCTGGCGTCGCGAGTGAATTCGGCAGGCAAAATCTTGATGGCCACTTTTCGATCCAGCCGCGCGTCGTTCGCCAATAACACCTCGCCCATTCCTCCCGCGCCCAATGGCGAAAGAATCTTGTAATTGCCGATCTGAGTTCCGACGAGGGATTGAGAGAAGGAAGTTTTGGGCAGAGCAGGCTTTTCCGCATTCGCATTCAGAAATTGCGTCGGCTCTTCTTCGGCAGCGGCGAGCAGGGATTCGACCTCGCGGCGCAAGTCATTGTTGCTTCCGCACTTTTTGGCCAGAAAGGAAGCGCGTTCATCTTCCTTCAACCCTTTGGCAGCGTGGTATATGGTTTCAACTCGATCCCAATTTTCGGGAGCCATAAGCGTTCTTTCGACGGTTCTTCAGCTCAATCAGAACAAGCAACCTTGAGACACTATTTTTTGACAGGATGAACAAGATTCGCGGCGGGATTTACAGGCTACTCAATTCCAACGAGGTTCCGGTCGAGTTTGAATCCTGTTCATCCTGAAAAAATCATGGCAATCCTGTCTCAAAGTTTTTTGCTTTGATTTAGTGGACAGTGTTTTTGTGTGAACGCCGCGATTATGCCAGTCGCCGTAGAAGGTCACAATCGCAGCCGAATTGAAGGCTCATCTTTCCACGACGACGATTTTCTTGATCGCATCGCCGCGCGCGATGCGATCCACGACTTCCATTCCTTTCGTGACCTGGCCAAAGACGGTGTACCCGCCATCCAGATGTGGTTGCGGCGAATGCGTGATGAAAAACTGGCTGCCGCCCGTGTCTTTGCCTGACAAAGCCATTCCCAATGTGCCGCGTTCGTATGGGCGCGTGTTCACTTCGCAGCGCATCTGATAGCCCGGCCCGCCATTGCCGGTGCCGCGCGGATCGCCGCCTTGAATGACGAAGTTCGGCACTACGCGATGAAAGGTCACTCCATTGAAATAGCCTTTGCGTGCCAGCGTAATGAAGCTGTCCACAGTGATCGGCGCGTCAGCCGGAAAGAGTTCCATCGTGACCGAGCCTTTGTTGGTGTGAATCGTGGCGATGACTTTCTTGCTCGTTCGAGCGACCACGCGCTGGTAGAAAAGTTTGTCGTGATCGGTATCGGTGGCGCCAATTGCCGCGAAATAATACCCATCGCCCATCTGCTTCAACAGGTCAACGACGTGGCGACGAACCAAGTGATCTCGATCGGTAATTCCTGCTTTGACTGCCTCAATGGCCTGTGGAGTTTTGTATTTAGCCAACGCAGAAAGAATGGCCAGCTTCGCGTCGTTTGGTTTGTCCTTTTCCGAGTAGAGCCAGCCGCCAACCAAAGCTGCGAAGTTTTGGTCATTCAATGTGTCGGCAATCAGATTCGCTGCTGTTGCTCGAACGATTTCGTCACGATGTACAAGATAGGTTCTGAGGATGAATGGCAATGTCGTCGGTTTGTGTTTGGCCAGAGCGCGCAAAATGGCTGGGATAACAATTGATGGTTCGTCTGGCTCCGTATTTTTTTCGTAATAGCCCAACAGCCAAAGCAAAAGCTCTTTGCTTTTTTCCGTCTGTAGTTCTCCCAAACCTTGTACCAAATTTTTGACGAGTCCCAGGTCTGATCTGTTGAGCAGCAATGTATCAATCGGAAGCCGGAAAAACTCCATTTCGCCAAATCGCGCAATCGCAGTTTCCAGTTCGGGAAGCCCACCAAAACCATTTGGATGGCGTAGCCGACCTAAAAACTGTAGAGCGCGATCATCCTTGAGAGAATGGAGCGCCGAGATAACTTCGACCAGTAAATTTTGGCTGCCAGATTTTAGGTCTGACAGCTGTTCATCGAACTTTGCCCCCGAAACCATCAATGGCTCAACCGCGCGTTTGTCGCCAATTGCAGCCAACGCCCGAATCGAACTGACCTGAACCTGTTCGCTCTTATCGCCAAGCAATTTGATCAACGGTTCGACGGCTCGCGCGTCTTTGCTCACGCCCAAGGCGCGAGCGGCATTGGCTCTGACGTTGTAGTCGTTGTCGTTCAACGCCGTAAGCAAAGCGGGAACCGCCGAAGCAATCGGCTGGCGAATGCGCGCCAGAGCATTTGCGGCCAGCGCGCGGTTGTCGGCTTCCACAGATTTCAATTGTTGAGTCAGCGGTTCGACCGAAGCAGTCGAACGAACGCGCATCAACGCCGTGATGGTCAATTGCGCCGTCAAACGTTTGTCTTCGGTCAAGGTGAATTCCGGCTTCGGCAATTGTTCAATTAGCCGAGCGTTGATTTGTTCGAGAGTCGCTTTGCCAAGCGATTCAATGTTCGCCAGCACGCTGGCGATTTTGCCCAGAGCTTCGACCGGGCGCGCGCGAACGGCAATCGGATATTTGCCCGGCGTCAGAAATTCCAGCAGCGCGGGTACTGCGGCAACGTCTTCGATTTCTCCGAGCGCGAAGGCGGTCATCGCGCGAACCGATTCGTCTTTTTCGCTTTGCAGCAATTCGAGCAGCGCCGCCGTGCCGCGTTTGTCGCCGATGCGTCCAATGGCCAATGCCGCACGTTCGCGGACTTTTGGCGAAGCGTGTTTGAGCAGCTTCGCCAGTTCGTCGCCGTTCAGATTGCGCTCGTCTTCCAATTGGATGATGCGGGCGTGAAGGCTTGGCGGAATGGATTGTGCTGCGACTGAGTGAATGCAGAACCAGATCAGGCACAACACGAACAGAAAACGTAAAGGCAAAATCATGGCGATTTCTCCGTATGGATTTGATGCCGGAGCGCGGATTTGATGCCGGAGCGCGGATTTGTAATCCGCCTGGTCCGCGGACTTCCAGTCCGCCCGTCAATGGCAGGAAGTGTGACGAGCGGACTGGAAGTCCGCGGACCAGGCGGACGAGGTCGTCCGCGCTCCGGCTGGTCGTCCGCGCTCCGGCTTATGGTTTCTTCTTCGCGGCTTCGACCATTTTTTCGACATCGGCCAGCAGCTTTTTGGCGTCGTACACGATGCCGTCTTTGATTGTGTATTTGATGCCGCCGACTCGTTCAGGCTGATTGGTTTGGTCGTTGAGTTTAATCGCGCCGGTTCCGTACAACACTTTCAAATTCGCAACGGGGTTTTCAGGAACAATGACCAAATCGGCCAGCAAGCCCGGTTTGACGATGCCAAATTCGATGCGCTTGCCGGTCGGTTCGTGCAGCAATTGCGCGCCGTGCATCGTCGCCGCGCGGATCACTTCCAGCGGATGAAAGCCTGCTTCCTGCAACAACTCGAATTCGCGGATGTAATCGAAGCCGTAAAGTTTATAAATGAATCCGCTGTCGCTGCCGGTGGTGACGCGACCTCCGCGATTTTTGTATTCGTTGATGAAAGCCATCCACAGCCGGTAATTGTTCTTCCATTCGACTTCATCCTGCGTAGTCCAGTTGAACCAATACGAACCATGCGCTTCGCGGCTGGGGGTGTAGAACTTCCAGAGCGAGGGCAACGTGTACCGGTCGTGCCATTCGGCGCGCATGGCGCGCATCAAATCGCGGCTGGCTTCGTAAATTGTCAAAGTCGGATCAAGCGTGAAATTCAACTTGATGAGTTCGTCCATCACGTCGTTCCACTTTTTGCTGCCGGGCGGAGCCGCCTGTTTCCACAAACGTCCGGCCTGACCGAAGCGATGCGATTCGTCGTTGTAGTTGTAATCCAGCGGAAAATCCTGAATGGCTTTGTCGGTGAACAGTGATTCGGGCAAACCATACCAATGCTCCATCGAACGCATCCCCAATCGAGCCGCGCCGAGCATGTTCAAACGAGCGACGCCAAGTTGGTTCAGGTGAGTGGTCGAACCGAGTTGAAGTTTGTTCGCTTCGTCCAAAAACGCAGCCATAATTTCGGGGTCGTAAATCGCGCCTTCGCCGATGACTTTGAATCCGTCCACGCCTTTCTGCTTGGCCCAGCGGACAAATTCGCGCGCCAGTTCAGGCGTTGCCAAACGGCCTTTGTCCCAGCCCAAACCCGGCCCGATGTAAGCGAAAATGCGCGGCGCGGTGATTTCGTTTTTGGCGCTGCGTTCGCGTTCTTTCAACGTCCAATCCACGCCGTTGAAGCTGCCGGGTTCGCGGATCGTCGTCACTCCGTGAGCCATCCAGAGTTTGTAAACGTATTCCGCCGTCGTGCCCTGAGCCGAACCGCCGATGTGCGCGTGGCAGTCAACGAATCCCGGCAACACGTACATTCCGGTCGCGTCAATTTCTTTGGTGGCGTTTTGCGGGCGGGAGCCTTCGCGGATAGGAACTTTGGGATAGCCTACGCTGCGAACTTCGACGATGCGATTTTGTTCAATGACAATGTCCACCGGTCCGACCGGCGGAGCGCCCGTCCCGTCAATCACAGTTGCTCCGCGAATAATCAATCGTTGAAACGGCCCTTCGCCTTCACTTCCATTGGTTGGACGGTTAGGGGCGGGCGCGACTCCGCGCTGGGCTTGGGCAGTTAGGGCGCTGACAACGATCAACAGCGTCAGAAAAATAGTTCGCTTCATTTCTAAGTGGTCTCCTGTTTTTGAATTGAAAGGCTGGCGCGCCAAGAATATCAGACCAGTCTTGCAATCGCACGGTTGTGTTGCGATTATCTCGCCTCTTCAAATCACACTCTAAAACTCAATTGCTGGGAACTCACAATGAAACTTTATAAAACCGAAAACGGCCCTGTGCTGGAAGAACGCGGCGAGTTTTTTCAACTGGCCGACAACGATTGGGATGTTCTGCTGAATCGTGGCGACCACGCAGCCGTGCTGACCAGTTTGACACGCCGAGCGACAAAGCTGCCGAACTTCAATCCTCAAACGGATGCGATGGCTCCGATTGGCAATCAGGAAGTTTGGGCTGCCGGAGTCACTTATTACCGCAGCCGCACGGCGCGGATGGAAGAATCGAAAGACGCGGGTGGCGGCAGTTTTTACGACCGCGTGTACGATGCCGCGCGCCCGGAATTGTTTTTCAAAGCCACGCCCAGCCGCGTTGCCGGAACCAATCAAAACGTTCGCATTCGCCGCGATTCCAAATGGAACGTGCCGGAACCGGAACTGACGTTGGTGGTGAATTCGCTTGGACAAATCATCGGTTACACCATCGGCAATGACATGAGTTCGCGCGACATCGAAGGCGAAAACCCGCTCTATCTGCCGCAAGCCAAAGTCTATTCGCAAAGCTGCGGACTGGGGCCTGGAATTTTGCTCAGCGAAGAACCGCTGCCCGCCACAACTGAAATCCAACTGGAAATTTTGCGCGGCGGAGCGACGGCTTTTCACGGACAAACTTCGTTGAAGGAGTTGAAACGCGATCCGAAAGAACTGGTCGAATATCTCTACCGCGACAACGAATTTCCCTACGGCTGTTTTCTGCTGACCGGCACGGGCATCGTTCCGCCGGATGAATTCACGCTGCAATCGCAGGACGAAATCCGTATCACGATTGACGGCATCGGCACGTTGGTCAACTTTGTCATAGATGGTAGGTGAACAGCCTAGGGAGACGTCAATGACAGGCCTAACTGATTTTCAAGTTTTAGACACAGTAAGAAACGAAATACAGGCTGAGCATAATCTGATTTCGCATAGGCTTACTTGGTATGTTACGTCTCAGTCGTTTTTAGTGGCTTCATACGCGCTTTCGTGGAGTAAGGAATATGGATGGCCGAGTTTTTTTCACTCTGCCATTCCAACTTTAGGGTTACTCCTTTCAATGCTTACCTTGTTGTCTGTCGCGTGTGCGGTCGTAGTGCAGTGGAAGGTAATCAATAAGCAAGCAGAGATTTTAGATGAGATAGAAATCAGACTGACAGAAGCTCAAGACATTGAAGGAATTAAGAGAGTGAGAAATTATGGAGCTATAACTGGTAAGAAAAGAAAGAGAGGGAAATTGACGCATTGGTTAGCGATGATTCCGCCTTTGCTTATTCCTATTATCTTTGCCTCTACTTGGATTGTAGCCTTGAAATTGAATGGTAAATGAAATGAATCTACACGGACAAAACATCATCGCAGGCAAAGCCGTTGACGCAGACGGCGAAAAGTTTCCCGCCTACGCTCCGGCGCAGGGCAATTACATCGAACCGCAATTTGAAGAAGCCTCTGCCGCGCACGTCAATCAAGCGTTGACGGCGGCGGAAGCGGCTTTTCATGAATATCGCAAGCTGCCAGCCGAAAGCCGCGCGGCTTTTCTTGAAGCCATTGCCGATGAAATTCTGGCGATTGGCGACGCGCTGATCGAACGCGCAAACGCCGAAACGGCTCTGCCCAAAGAACGGCTAACCGGCGAACGCGGGCGGACGATGAATCAATTGAAAATGTTCGCCCAGCTTATCCGCGAAGGTTCGTGGGTGGATGCGCGCATTGATCTGGCCGAACCGGATCGCAAGCCATTGCCCAAACCGGATATTCGACGAATGCTGATTCCCATTGGCCCGGTCGCCGTGTTCGGAGCCAGCAATTTTCCGTTGGCATTTTCGGTCGCCGGCGGAGACACGGCTTCAGCGTTGGCGGCCGGTTGCCCTGTCGTTGTCAAAGCGCATCCGGCGCATCCGGGAACTTCGGAAATGGTCGGGCGCGCGATTGTCGCCGCTGCCGAAAAAACCGGAATGCCCGCCGGAGTTTTTTCGCTGCTGCATGACCGTGGCCACGAAGTCGGCGCGGCGCTGGTCAAACACCCGTTGACCAAAGCCGTCGGTTTCACGGGCAGTTTGCGCGGAGGTCGAGTGTTGTTCGATGCGGCTGCCGCGCGGCCTGATCCGATTCCGGTTTACGCCGAAATGGGCAGCACGAATCCGGTCTTTTTGTTGCCGGGAGCTTTGCGCGAACGCGCCGAAGCGTTGGCCGAAGGAATGAAAACTTCCGTGACGATGGGCGTTGGCCAGTTTTGCACCAATCCCGGTTTGACGATTGGTTTGGGCGGCGAAGATTTTTCGCGTTTCACGGAAAAACTCAGCGCGTTGATCGCCGACGCCCCAAGCGGCACGATGCTCTATCCGGGAATTTTGACGGCTTACGAACAAGGCGTGAAAACGCTTGGCGAAATCGAAGGCGTCCAAAAAGTTCAGTCCAATCACACGACCGAACTCAGTCGGACAGAAGCTCGCGCGGCGATGCTTTCGACCGACGCTGCCAACTTTTTGCAGCATCATCAACTCAGCGAAGAAGTTTTTGGCCCTTCGACTGTGGTCGTCAATTGCAGTTCAAAAGAAGAGTTGGAAAAAGTTGCCGCCAATCTGGAAGGTCATCTGACGGCGACGATTCACGGCACAGAAGAGGATTTGATTGAGTTTGCCTGGTTGGTTTCGATTCTGGAAAACAAAGTCGGGCGATTGTTGTTCAATGGTTTTCCGACCGGCGTGGAAGTCTGCGCTTCAATGCACCATGGCGGACCTTATCCTGCGACGACGGATTCGCGGACGACTTCGGTGGGAACGGCGGCCATCAACCGCTTTGCTCGTCCGGTTTGTTACCAGAACTTTCCGCAATCGGCTTTGCCTGTGGAACTGCAAAACGAAAACCCGCGCGGCATTTGGCGGCTGGTGGACAATCAATTCACGAACGGGAGCGCGGATTAATCGCTGGAGCGCGGATTTGCAATCCGCCTGGTTCGCGGACGTTCTCGTCCGCCCGTCACCGGGAGCGCGGATTTGCAATCTGCCTGGTTCGCGGACGTTCTCGTCCGCCCGTCACCGGGAGCGCGGATTTGCAATCCGCCAGGTTCGCGGACGTTCTTGTCCGCCCGTCACCGGGAGCGCGGATTTGTAATCCGCCAGGTTCGCGGACGTTCTCGTCCGCCTTTGACATTTCCTACTATTGACGGGCGGACTGGAAGTCCGCGGACCAGGCGGACGGAATGTCCGCGCTCCGGCTATGCGCCGTTCTTTTTGAACCACGCCAGCAATTTTGCCCAGCCATCTTGCGCGTCGTTTTTCTTGTAGCTGGGACGATGATCGGTATTTTGAAAGATGGACATAAATTTTGGTCTCAAGGATGCGGCTGTCCGGCTTTAGGCTTGTCGGTGGTGGCCGTGGCGTCCAGGCCAAAGCGAATGTGTTTGGCAGAAAAGCCCGCCAACGTGTTGCCGAACATGGCTCGCGTAATTGCCCAATCAGCCAGCAACGAAAGCACCGTCGCCAAAGCGCCAACCGCGACGACTTTTTTCAGCAAAGCTCCGAACGGAGCTTTTTCGGTTTCAGCAGCGGCAACAGGCACTGGTGAACCGGCCAGCAAGATCAACGTGCTGACGCAGGCATTCAAGAAAACCACGCCTTCGGTAATCAATCGCTGAGGCGCGAAATTGACGACTGAGCGGTCGAAATTGCCGACCACCATCCACCACAAAAAAACCAGATACAGCAATTGCCCTCGTCCCAGCCAGTTGGTCGGAATAAAAGCCAACGGTTGTTTGCGATGCCGCAGCAGCAACCAAACAACGACAACCGTCAGCGCCGCATAAGCCAGATGAAACCACGTGAAGGCCGAAAGTTTGAGAATCGTTTCGGGAAAGGTTTTAGCTTTCAACCACGCCTCCGGATTGCGAACCAAGTTCAGCCAGGTAACGCCCAGCAACACAAACCCAACGGCGAAATCTTCAGTCCAAAGGCGCTGGCGCGGTTCGTCGCTGACTTTTGGAGTTCGCGCAGCCAACAACAACATCGCCACAGCCAAACCCACACCGTTGATGAAACCGTAACTCTGTTCCAGCACGCTGTGCCAGTTGGTTTGCCAGCCGGTTTTGATCCACATCAATTTTGACAACTGGCCGGAAGCGAAACCGAATCCGCCAAAGAATCCGCAGACCAGCGAAGCCAGCGTCAAGACTCGCAACTTTCGCCATTCAAAATACAGAAGCATTCCGGCGACCATTCCCACACATCCAGCCCAGTTGTCTCCGCGCGGTGGAGTCATTCGCCAACCCAAAACCGGAACCAGCAACACGAATCCGACAAACCATCCAGCAGCCATAAACAGAATCAACTTGCTGGCTTCGCACAATCGCCGCTGCACGGCTGACAAAATCAAAACCGTCGCAATCGCCGTCAACGAAGCCAGCCAGTCAGAGTCATACCAGTACAGCAAGCCTTCATGCCGGAAATCGGAATCGGCTGGCTCCATCCAGGCTTCAAACTTGTCTTGCGCCATCCAGACGGCAAAGACGGCGATTAGCGGCGTGAAAAATTCCGTCAATCGTTCGCGGCTCAAGACGCCTGGCAAAGCGGTTCCGGCTCCACCAATCGCCGCCCACAAAAAGCCGATCAAAAACAAAGAGGCGAATCCGTAAAGCTGCGTCGCTGAATGGCCGGAGTGCGTGTAAGCGATGACCTGGCCATAAGACATGCTGCCGCCGAACGACCAGCCGATGGCTCCGAACATGGCGAAATACGCGATGCGCCTATGCCAGTCTGCCCGGTCAATGCAAAGCACAACGGCCATTGCCGCCAACACTCCGGGAATCATCGCCCCGATTTCGTGGCCGTAATTGCCTCGGATACCCCAGCCGATTGAAAGCGATAACGCGGTGAGAATGATGGTTCGTTTATTCATTGTTTGAGCCAGTAGCCCGCGCGTAAGCAAGGGCTTAGGTTTTGTGAAAAAGCCCTTGCTTACGCGCGGGCTAATGACACGGCTTATTTATCCAGCAGGCCCGACAGCCAATGCATAACGTTCAGCAGAAATTGTGGATTCTGGCTGGCAACGGGCGCGTTCATTCCCATCGGAGTTTTATTCGCTCCGGCCAGTTGCGCCGAAAACATGGCAGCTTCGCCGAAGACAGCGACGCGGCCTTTGCCGACTTTCAGCGTTGCGCCTTGCAACCAGCCTTTGATCGGAGTTTTCGCGGTGTCTTTGGTGAAGGCTTCGCCGAAGACTTTGGGCATGAACGCTTCGGCGTCGTCGCTGAATTTCAGGATCGGTTCGCCTTTATCAACCTGAAACGCCGAGCCGGTGAAGGTGGCGACGGAATCAATTTTCTCGCTGGCAGAACGGCCTTGAGTGATTGGGTGCGCCAGCAACGAACCTTTTTTCAAATCAAAGGTCAGCGGGCCGGGCGCTTCTTTCGGTTCGCGGGCGTAACCGTTGTTGAAGTGAATTCCAAACGCCGCTGCCAATTTGTCGGCTGCGCCGGGGAACGGCAAGTGGTCGGCAATCAGCAACAACGCTCCACCGTCGTTGATCCAATCGCGCACGGCTGTGACTTCTTCGTCGGTGAAGGCAGACGGATTCGGTGGCGACCAATCGTCTTTGTTGCTTTCATTCAAGGCGTTGGCGATGACCAGAATTTTTCCTTTGCCCAAACTTTCCTTGCTGAATTTCGCGGTTGAAGCGTTGACGACGTAACCATCCCGGCGCAGCAAATCGGCGAAAGTTTGGTAACGCCCTGACGCGGTGTGAAAGTTGAAATGTGCTTCATCCAGCATCACGATTGCGCCTTTGCCTTCGGCGAAAGCTGGTTTTTCGATTTTCGGTTTGAAGTTCGCATCCGGGACTTGCTGAGCCTGCGCCGAATTGCCAACGGCAACTAGCAACAACGCGGCCAGAATGATGATTAAGCCTTTGGGAAATGACATTTGCTCCTCCTTCTTCAAAAACGAAATTTCAAACCGACAAACAGGTTGATGCCCGGCGCGTCTACGCCGGAACCGTGAACTCTGTAATTGCGGTCTGTGAAATTCATCAACGCCAGATTCAGCGTGATGTTTTCGTGAACGATCAAACCGCCGCGAATGTTCAACGCAGCGAATCCGGCGTTTGATGTGTAAAGCGGCGCGCGCGAGTTGTCGTCGCTGATTGTCACACCATTGATCGTAACTCCGATTGGCAGCACGCGATTTCGGATTTGAGCAACAGTTTCGCCGGTCGCAGCCAACACGTCATCGGCAGTTCCGCTAAGGCCGTCGGCTCCGGGTTGAATGAACGGTTGCGCCAATGCGCTTTGGAAAAAATCGTTGATGTCACGCCGACGACGGGCTGCGCCGATGCGTTCGTCGGTCAAATCTCCGCCGCTCAAACGATTTTGAGCACCGCTGAAATTGCCGCTCAGTTCCAGCCACAGCTTGCCTGCCGGTTGAAAGCGCACAGCCGCGAAGCCTTGTTGCGGCGGCAAACGGCGAATGTTGCGGTTCGGATTCAGTTCTCGGCCAAACAGAAAACTGTAGTTGGCTTCGGCTGACCAGCGCGGCGAAATCGTGTACCGCATCAAGGTTTCCACGCCGTAATACTTTGCCGCGCCTTCGTTGACGAAAGTTTTGACCGCGCGCGGATCAAGCGCCGTGGCCACGCTGACGACGTTTTGCGCTCGCTGCGCGGCGGTTTGAGCAATCGGCGTGGCAGAGATTCCTGCCAGTTGCGCGGGGACGGTTGCCGCCGGAAACAACAAAGTGCGGCGAACTATCGGGTCTTTCAATTCGGCGTCGAAAACCTGAGCGCGAAGATAAAGCCGCCGCAATCGCAGCGTCGCGCCGAATTCGTAATTGAACAGCGTTTCGGCTCGCAGCGAAGAAACTTTTCGTCCGTTGGTTCCAACGCCTTCGCCATCGCTGGTTCCGATCAAAGCTCCGGCGCTTGCGGCAGCTTCCGAAGGAATTTCAAAACCAAGATCGTTCAATCCCAACGCGCCCAGATCGTTCAGGTTCGGCGCGCGAAATCCTCTGCCGGTCAGGAAGTTCAGCGACAATGCCGAAGTCATTTGCCACGAAACATTGGCGTTGAAAGTCAGGTCGTCAAAACTTTGCAGCGAATCAATCACGCCGAAATTGTTGCCTGCTGCGTCACGGTTTTGATTGGCGAAGGTTTGAAAACGAATTCGCGTGTAACGCCCGCCAAAGGTCGCTCGCAATTTGCCGCGAATCAGATCAATCGAATTCTGGCCGAAGGCTCCGAAGGTCGTGTAACGCGAACCGTTCGGATAAAGCGCGCGGCGTTCGATTGGAATTCCGGTCTGCGGATCGGTTTCGTCGCGGTTGGCGGCGATGTGTTCGTCGTAAATTTCTCCGCCAAAAAACAGTGCCTGGCGTTTGCCGATGTGCGTTGTCGCTTGCGCGGCGTAGCCAAACACATTGACCCGGCTGTCGTCACGGGTGATGCGGTCAGTTGCTTTCAACCCTTGCCGCGCGGAGCCGTCGTTTTGCGAATTGATCGAAAACGTTGTGTTCAAACTATCCAAAAATCCCAGCTTCAATTTTTCATGCCGCGCATAAAAGAACTGCAAACTCTGCGGATCGAAATCCGAACGCAAACGCCCCAGCCCGCCCCACAAATCTTTGTAAGCGCGAACACCGTCCATCTGGTTGCGCTGAAACCAGAGCGTCAAATTCTGAGTCGAGCTTAAACGCGCGGCCAGCTTGGTGAATCCTCCGAATTGCGCGAAGCCAGTGTCCTGTTGTCGGGAACCTGTCAGCCCGCGAATCAATTCATCCGACAATCCGAAAAAGCGTTTGAAGACGTGCCGCGAATCGTTGCCGCCACCAGCGCGCAGGTCGTTATGTTTTCGCCAGTTGCCGCCGACCAGCCAGGCCAATAGCTCAGAGCCGACAGAAAGTTTGGCGTCTGCGCCCATCGAAGCGTCGGCGCTGGCGACAAAGGTTTGAACTTCGCCATTCACACGCAGCCAGTTTCTGCCGCCGAATTCCGGCGTCCGCGTCGCTAACTGAATCGCTCCGCCCAGCGCATCGCTGCCGTATTGCGAACTTGCCGGACCGAGCATGGCTTCGATTCGCTGAACCTGACTTGGTTCAATGAAAGCCAGATATTGGTTTGGCCCCGAACGAAACGTGGCGTTGTTGAATCGAATTCCGTCCAGCAGGTTCAACACTTGATACCCGGTCAGCCCGCGCAAAAACGGTGACACTTGTCCGAAGGTGCTTTGCTGAACCATCACGCCTGCGCTGGTGTCGAGCGCATTGCCGATGGTCGCCAACGGACGCGCTCCAAAATCATCTGCGGAAACGACGCTGACTACTGGCGGGACGGATTCCGCTTCTGTAAGTTCGCCGCGTTTGGCCGTGATTGTGATTTCGCTTCGTAAGATAGTTGGCGTGAATTTGAGGTCTAGCGGCAATGTGGCTTCCGGCAAAATTTGAATAACCAGTTGCTGGAACTGTTCATCGTGCGTAAGGATTTTCAGCAAGTACGAACCGGGCGGCAATCCGCTGAACGAAAACCTGCCGTGGTTGTCTGTGCCAAATTTTTGCAGCATCACGCCTTGTGAGTTGTAAACGGAAAGCGCGGCATACATCACAGGTTCGCCAGATTCATAAAAGAGTGTTCCAGTCAGGCTGCTGGTTTGAATTTGCGCTGCGACTGGCCAAGCCAGTGCAATCAGCGTGGCAAAACATCCCACCAATCGCAATTGGATGAACTTCCAGGTTACGGGTTTCATCGGATTCCTTGTTTTGTGGTTTTGGGTTCGAGCGATGGAGACGCGCGGCATGTCAGCACAGGCCATACAAGCAGTCAATTTCTTCGGCAGACAACGCGAACCCTGTGCCTGATCGTTTCGTAAAAGGCGGCAAAACCTGTTATCGAATATCGCCACGTGGTAAGTTGCGCGATGGGGAGAAGTAAAAATGTTTTGTCCGAAATGTGGAACTCAGAACAAAGACGAGCAAAAATTTTGTCGAGGCTGCGGCCAGTCGTTGTCCGCGATGCAATTGGCGTTAGAAGGTCGCCTGGAAGAAACCGTTCAAACGCTGACCAAAAGCTTTGAAAAACTCGCCAGCGGCGGCGTCACGTTGATGATTTTTACAGTGATTGCGCTGGCGGCCACCTTGTTTTCTCCATTCACAGCGATCATCAATTTGGCGCTGGGATTGATTATCGGCGCTCCGATGGTCTTCATCGGAGCCAAACAGTTGCAAACAGCAATCAAACAACTCGAACTGAAAGAACGAGCGAAGGCTTTGCCCAAAGCCGAACATGCCGCCATCGCTTTCACGGATGCTCCGCAAAAATCTCTGTCCGCAGTTCCCGATACCGACCCGCTGGCAATCAACCCGACTCCGGTTTCCGTGACCGAACACACCACTCATCACATGAACCGAACTTAGCGTGACGGGCGGACTGGAAGTCCGCGGACCGGCTGCGGACGGCTTTCAGCACGTCCGCGCTCCAGTGGATTGCAAATCCGCGCTTCGGCTGCATAATCTGCCGTTCACTTGTCAGCCCGATCCAGAAAGAAAGAGATTCCCCAACCTTTGCCGATGAACACACTGAAAATTTGTTACCACGGAAACTGTTTTGACGGAGCTTCGTCGGCTGCCGTCTTTTCGCGCTTTTACGAAGAACGAATCAATCCCGGCTGGGCGCGTGCGTTTCAACCGATGATGCACCGCGCCGGAGCTTTGTTTGATGAATCCATTTTCGATGGCGACGAAAACGCCATCGTGGATTTCAAATACTGCCCTTCGGAAAAGTTGACCTGGTGGTTCGATCATCACAAGAGCGCATTTCTGACAGCCGAAGACGAAGCGCATTTCCGAGCCGACACGCGCGGCAAAAAATTCGTGGACGCCGGTTACAAATCCTGCACGCGGTTCATCGCCGATGTCGCGGCGGAAAAATTTGGTTTCGACCCTTCGCCGATGAGCGAATTGTTGCATTGGGCGAACAAGATTGACGGAGCGTTGTACGAAGCGCCTTCGGAACCTGTCGAAATGAAAGCCGACGCTTTCAAACTGGCGCTGGTCATTGAAAACACACGCGACCAGCAAATCATCGAACGCATCATCACCGATTTGCAGTACAAACCGATGAGCGAACTTGTTGCGTTGCCGTATGTCGCCGAACGGATTGCGCCGCTGTACGAACGACATCTGCGTTCGATGGAAATCATCAAACAAGCAGCGCGTGTGGTGGGACCGGTGATTTTCTTCGACGTGGTCGGCCACGATATGGAAGGCTACAGCAAATTCATTCCCTACTACCTGCATCCGGAAGTCACTTACAGCGTCAGCGTCAGCCAGTCGTCGTTTCGGTCGAAAATTTCGGTGGGATCGAATCCGTGGTCGCCGCGTCCGCGCACGCACGACCTGGCGGCGATTTGCGAACGATACGGCGGCGGAGGTCACGCAGTTGTCGCGGCAATTTCTTTAGCGCCAGAGGAATTGGACTCCGCGCGGAAGATCGCGGCGGAAGTGGTTGAGGAATTGCAAAAATAATCGGGCTGGCTGGGGCTATCGTTTCGCCAGTTCATCCGTGTCCAGCCAGATCGTCACCGGCCCGGAGTTGTGAATTTCGACCAGCATATCGGCTTGAAAGACGCCGGTGGCGACGATGAAACCCATTGCGCGCAATCGTTCGACAAACAATTCATACAACGGAACAGCCAGTTCCGGTCGAGCGGCATCGGTGAAACTCGGACGGCGACCTTTGCGGCAATCGGCAAACAGCGTGAATTGCGACACCACCAACATTTCGGCCTTCACATCCAGCGCGGACAAATTGAATTTGCCTTCGCCGTCGGCGAACACTCGCAAATTGGCGATTTTGCTGGCCAGCAATTCGACCTCGTCTGCGGTGTCGTTCGCTCCAACGCCAAGCAGCACGACAAAGCCGTTGCCAATTTCGCCTGTGACCTGATTTTCCACAGTGACTTTGCCGTGCGTGACTCGTTGCAGAATGGCTCGCATCACTTCACTCCCACAATGCCAAGCGCGATCAACAGCGCCCACTGAGTTCCCAGATAGCTGTTCGTCGTATCGAAAAATTCATCCAGCGAATGCGCGCCTTTGCCGTCGCCGCCGCCGTCAATGGTGATGGCGGGAATTTTCAGACTGATCGGAATGTTGGAATCCGTGCTGCCCGCGCCGAGCTTTGGGTTGAATCCAAGCGAAGCTCCGGCGGCCAATGCGGTTTTGACGATAGGCGAATCCGCCGCTTGAACTCCCGCCGGGCGCTGGCTGACGATTTTCAGTTCGACTGTGATCGGCGATGCGTTCGGGCGCGCACGGTTTTCTTCATCTACAGAATCCTGCACGGCGCGTTTGAACTGCGCCTCCAACTTGTCCAGTTCCGCCGCGCTGATTGAACGCATGTCCACTTCCATCCACGAAGTATGCGCGATGGAATTGACCGAAGTGCCGCCTTCGATTTTGCCGACGTTGAATGTGGTTTTGGGTTGCGTGGGAACTTCAAAGCGGGAAATCTTTTCGATGGCTCGCCCCATTGCGTGAATCGGCGAAGGCAGACCGAACGCTCCGTAACTGTGCCCTCCGGGTCCGCGAAACGTTGCGCGATAACGAACCACTCCAACCGCAGTGTTCGTGACATCCAATCCAACGCCGTCCACAGAGATGAAATGCGTCGCGCGGCCTTTCAACTCTTCGTTGAACAAATGGCGGACTCCGCGCAAATCGCCCAAACCTTCTTCGCCAACGTTGGCGACAAAAATGATCGTGCCGTTGGTTTCGATCTTTGCCTGATTGAGCGTGCGAGCCACCGCCAGAATCACCGCCAGGCCGCGACAGTCGTCGCCGATTCCCGGCCCTTTCAGAATCGAACCTTCGCGCCCTTCTCTTTTGACCTTAACGTCTGTGCCTTCGGGAAAAACCGTGTCCAGATGCGCGGCCAGCACCAACATCGTCGAATTTGATTTGCCCGGACGTTCGCCCAACACGTTGCCGATTTTGTCTACGCGAACGTTTTTCAATCCGAGTTCGGTGAATCGTTGTTTGAACCATTCGCCGCGTTTGGCTTCCTGGAACGTCGGCGCGGGAATTTCACAGGCTTTGATTTGTTCGGCAATGGTTTCGGGTTCGGTGGCTTTCAGATGATCAAGCGCCTGTTTGATCTTCGGCAAATCGCCGATCTGTTTGATCGTGGCTTCAGCAGATTGCGCGGCGGCAATAAACGAAACACAAGCGAACATCACGGCGATGCTCAATAGACGAGAGAACAATTTCATGGTTGGCAATCCCTATTTGCAGGAAAAGTAAATCAACTACAAATCAACGCGAATGTTCACAAATGGGCAGGCGAAGAAACTTCAGCAAAGCTTAGATTCGTGACCATTCGTGGAATTTGTAGTTGAATCTGATTTCGTCAACTGTATCGCCGCCGAGCTTTGCTGGCGGCTTTTTGAGAAACGTGCAGCTTGATGCCTTGTCGTTCGGCGAACTGCTGAAACAGCGAGTAAAAAGTTTCGCGGTCGCGCGTGGAAATCACCGCAGCGGCATCGGCGGTTTCGATGGCATACGGATAACCGTTACCGACGACAACTTCGGCGCGAATGATGTTTAGCACTTCGTCCAGTAAACCTTGCCGGTGAATCCACATCGGAATTTCCAACCGCGCAGGCGGCGCTTGCGAACCGGTTTTCAAATACACAAAGCCGGCGGATTGTTGCTGAGCTTCAAACAGTTCCAGCACGCTCGCCTGCTTTTGATCGGCTCCGCCACGTTTGCAGATGAACAGCGGAGTTCGGTCGCCCCACGTCAACAACTCATCCACCAATTCCGCATCGTGAAGCTGTTGCGCTTCGGGCAGGTTGAAACTCAGGCTGAGCATTTTGGTCAGGTCGCGCGCGTCGCTGGAATCAACGTAACCAATCAGCGGAACGCCTGTCGTTTCGGAACACTGCAAAAGTTTCAGCATCGCGTTGACGTGGCGTTCGCGCATGTTCCCTTGCAAACGGTCGGCGAACGAAATCACCAGCGAACTGTCGAACAGCGCGACGGGCAGCGGAGTTTCGGCGCTGCGTTCCGCCGCCAGCCGTTCCATCAACTGACACAATTTGCCGGTTTCCATTTCAAAGCGGCGAGCGTTGATTTTTTGTTCGGTGCGTTCGCCGTCGCTGCCGGCTTTCAAATCGTCTGGAGTCAGAATTTCGATCTCGGCATCTTTGACGAAACTTCCCGAAGGCGAATGGTGATTTTCAAACCAGGCAACTTGCACGGCGGCCACAGGAATGTTGAATCCGCTGTGCGGAGGAATCTGGCTGCCATCCACGGTGACCGTCGTGTGATCGAGCAAGGCGTCATAAGCCCACGCGCGCGCTTCGGCATGATTGTTCCAGCGATGCGGAAACGGCAGGCGAAGCTTCGGCGCAGCATCGAACTCTTCAGTCGGCAGCGCGCCGGGCGTTTCAGTTCCGCTCAACAGCGATTCCAATTCGGCGCGCGACATTGTCGCAAGCTGTTCCAGCGCATTGCGAAAGACTTTCGATTCGTCGCGCAGCTCGCCCTCGAAGGCACGAAATTCGTCTTTCCTGCCTTCAAGCTGCGCCAGAATTTTGTCTCGTAAAATCATAAAGATTGACCACGTGGCCGCCGGAGTTTCGCAAAGTCGTTCCGCTGCGTCAAAACTGATTTCCAGCAATTGATGCGCGAACGACATTTGCCGCCCGTCCGTCCGTCGTCACGACGATTTCAACATCGCCGCGCCCAGCCAATGTTCTCGGCAATCGCAAATTGATTTGATCGAGTCCGACGAAATCACCTTGCGGCCCGACATACAACACTTCGGCATTAGCTCCGCCAATCTGAGCCGTTGCGGCAGACAGTGAACTGCGATTCCGCAATCCGGTGCCGAACAGAAGCAGAAAAACCTGATCGGTTGCCGGTCCCTAAACAAACCACAAAGCAAGAATGGCTACGCCGCCAAGACCGGCAAATTTCACGACGGCTTCCAGTGCTTTTGTTTCCAAGCTGTGCTCCTGATGTAGATAGCAGTTGGCGAGTAATTCAATTACCGATGATTTAGCGTTGCTCGCTTTGGCGAGCCAGGATTGCCTTTCAAGCTCTAAACTGACGCAACCTTCTTGGTGACAGGGAATTCTTGCCGAATGCGCCAAAAATGATCGAACTGCTGAAACCTTGCGGCGCGCAGATGCACTCACCTACGTCGAAATAAGGTTTATCCACACTCAAACACACGAAGCCGGAAAAGAAACTGCACTCTGGCTTCGTGCTTTTTGCGTTTTTGGTTGTGAATTCACCACTCATCACTTCGGAGGAAAACATGGAAACTCTGCTGCAGGATTTGCGATTCGGCTTTCGCACGCTGACCAAAAGTTCGGGCTTTGCCGTTGTCGCTTTGCTGACGCTGGCTTTGGGCATTGGAGCCAACAGCGCCATTTTCAGCGTCGTCAACGCCATTTTGTTGCGACCGCTGGCGTACAAAAATCCTGACCAGTTGGTGCTGGTCAATCACAACTACCAGAAAATCAATTTGAAGGCGTCGGTTTCGGCGTTCGGTTACGCGCATTACCGCGACAACGCCAAATCGTTTGAAAGTATTGCTGCGCTGACCGGCTGGCCTGCCAATCTGACTGGGCAGGGCGAACCGGAACGTTTGACCGGGCAAACCGTGACGGCGAATTTTTTTGAATTGCTGGGAGCCAGCGCCGCGCAAGGAAGAACGTTTGCCGTCGGCGAAGATTCCGAAGGCAAAAATCGAGTGGTGGTGTTGAGTCACGGATTTTGGCAGCGGCGATTCGGCGGCGACCAAAGCATTCTGAACAA
The DNA here is from genome assembly GCA_033763255.1 of Acidobacteriota bacterium. Classification (GTDB taxonomy): domain Bacteria; phylum Acidobacteriota; class Blastocatellia; order RBC074; family RBC074; genus RBC074. The sequence goes on from JANRKX010000054.1 coordinate 42,271, forward strand.
ACCGTTGTCGCTGAACGGCGAAAATTACACCGTCGTGGGCGTCATGCCGCCGAGCTTTCAGTATGGCCGCGAAATCGGAATGATCGTTGATCTGTGGTCGCCGATTGTTTTCACGCCGGATCAACTCTCTTCCAACAGTTTGACCAGCGAATTTTTGTCGGTGATGGGGCGGTTGCGAGCCGGAGTTTCTCAGGAACAGGCTCAGGCCGAGATGAAAAACATCGCTTCGAACCTGCGCCAGCAATACATGCAGGGAGCCGATGCCACTAACTGGGATTTGATGCTGACTTCGTTTCGCCAACAGGTCGTCGGCGACATCAGCACCATGTTGTGGATCGTTATGCTGGTCGTAGGTTTCGTGTTGTTGATCGCCTGTGCCAACGTGGCGAATTTGTTGTTGGCTCGTGCAGCAGGAAGGCAAAAAGAAATTGCAGTCCGCACCGCGCTCGGAGCCGGACGCTGGCGCATCATTCGCCAGTTGCTGACCGAAAGTGTGTTGCTGTCCGTCGTCGGCGGAGCTTTCGGATTGCTGATCGGATATTGGGGCGTCAAGGCACTGGTTTCGCTGAACGAAGATCGCATCCCGCGCGCCAACGAAATCAGTTTGGATTGGAAAGTGTTGCTGTTCACCTTTGGCGTTTCGATTGTCACGGGAGTTTTGTTCGGAATCGTTCCTGCGTTGCAAACCACCAAAAACGACCTGCACGAAACTCTGAAAGAAGGCGGTCGCAGCGGTTCTGCCGCAACCAAACAATGGATTCGCAGTTCGTTGGTGGTTGTCGAAATCGCTTTGGCGTTGGCCGTGCTGGTCGGAGCCGGGTTGCTGGTCAAAAGCTTTTTGCACGTTCAGCAGGTCAATCCCGGATTCAATCCCGAAGGTTTGTTGACGATGAGCTTGTCGTTGCCTGCGACGAAGTATAGCGAAGCTGCGCAGCGCGCCAATTTTTACAAACAGGTCATCAACGATGTTCGTTCGTTGCCCGGAGTGCAATCAGTCGGCGCAGTTTCCGTCCTGCCGCTCAGCGGTGGCGGATCGAGTGGCAGCTTTCGCATCGAAGGCCGCGACGTTCCGCAAGGACAGTCTTCGCCGCACGGAGCGCGCTGGGCTGCGACGCCGGATTATTTCAAAACGATGGGAGTTCCGCTGATTCGTGGCCGTTACTTTGAAGAGCGCGACATCGCCGACGCTTTGCCGGTAGCGATCATTGACCAGTCGCTGGCGCAAAAGTATTGGCCGAACGAAGACCCTGTCGGCAAACGCATCAGCTTTGAAGGCACTCCGACCGGGCGCATCTGGCGCGAAATCGTAGGCATCGTTGGCCACGTCAAACACACCGACCTGGAAGGTGAATCGCGCGCGCAGTATTACATGCCGCATCAACAGCGTCCGCAACCCGGAATGGCTTTGGTCATTCGCACGCCGAACGATCCGAACGCGCTGGCTGGTTCAGTGCGCGGCGTCATCAAAACTGCTGATGCTGACTTGCCGGTTTTTCGAGTTCGCACGATGGATCAATTCGTCGCCGATTCAATGACTCAACGGCGTTTTGCCTTGTTGCTGATTTGCATCTTCGCTTGCCTGGCTCTGCTGCTGTCGGCGATTGGGTTATATGGCGTGATGGCTTATTCGGTGACGCAGCGAACGCACGAACTCGGACTCAGAATGGCGCTCGGCGCGCAGGCGTCCGATGTGTTGAAGCTGGTCGTGAAGCAAGGAATGTTGCTGGCGGTCGTAGGGCTGGGGATTGGCGTCGTCGGCGCAATTTTCCTGAGCCGATTGATGAAAACAATGCTGTTCAACGTCAGCGCCACCGACCCGCTGGTGTTTGCCGCCATCGCCCTGACGCTGGCCGCCGTAGCCTTGCTGGCTTGTTTGGTTCCGGCTCGGCGGGCGACGAAAGTTGATCCGATGGTCGCGCTTCGCTACGAGTAAACATTGCCAACTACGGTTTGCAGATCGCGGATTGCGGATTCGATTGAATCCGCAATCCGCTTTTTTGTTGAGGCAAACTTTCCGCGGTACGGAACCGGGAGCGGTAGCGACCGGGTTGGCTTGAAGTAATGCCCACGAAAGTATCCAGTCGCTACCGCCCCTGGTTCCGTACCGAATTACGCACAGTCTTCGCTTATCTTGTTGCAGTGCAGTCCATTCAGTATTATCGCCACCAATCCGTTCGGTTGGCCTAAAAAAATTGTCGAGGAGAATGATTGAGATGAAACCACGTCTGGCTACCTTCTTCACCGGCGGCACGATCTCAATGCGGATTGATCCCGTGACCGGTGGCGCGATTCCTATGCTTTCCGGCGAAGAAATCATCGCGCAGGTTCCGGGCTTGAACGAACTGGCCGACTTCGATTTGGTGAACTTTGACCGGTTGCCGGGGCCGCATTGGACTCCGCAACGGATGATGGAACTGGCGACGGCGGTCAGGGAAAAGCTTGCGGACGAACGAATCGTCGGCGCGGTGGTCACGCACGGAACGGACACGTTGGAAGAAACGGCGTACTTTCTCGATCTGGTGTTGGACTCCGACAAACCTGTGGTGTTCATCGGAGCGATGCGGAACAGTTCGGAACTCAGTTGGGATGGGCCGGAAAACCTGGCGGCGGCGGTTCGCGTCGCCATTGACCCGCAAGCGCGTGGGTTAGGCGTGGTCGTCGCCATGAATTCGCAGATCATCTCCGCCGCCGAAGTCACCAAAACGCACACAGAATCCACAGACACGTTTCAAAGCCGCGATTTCGGCGCGATGGGTTATGTGGACAAAGACCGTGTGATCGTCATGCGGCGTCCGTTTGAAAGAGAGCACATCCTGACCGATCAGGTCGAATCGCGCGTGGAGATCATCAAGATGTTTGTCGGAGCCGATGGCCGCTTCATTGACTTTGCAGCCGGCGAAGGCGCTCGCGGTTTGGTCATCGAAGGTTTGGGGCGCGGCAATGTGACGATTCCGGCGATGGCCGCAATTCAACGGGTGATTGATGCCGGATTGCCCGTGGTCATCACGTCGCGCTGTCCGCGCGGGCGCGTGCTGGATACTTACGCTTACGAAGGCGCGGGAAAACCGCTTCGTCGCGCCGGAGCGATTCTGGGCGGAATGCTGCCCAGCCACAAAGCTCGCATCAAATTGATGCTGGCGCTCGGAGCGGGTTGGAGCGTGGAGCAAATTCGAGAATCTTTTGAGCGATAGATCAAAATCAAAAGTAACTACTTGGCCTTTTCGCCGCGTTAGCGGCGTTTGAATTTAGCCGTGAGTTTCAACCCACGGAAGACGAATAGTTGAATTCACGTCGCGTCAGCGACGTTTGAATTCAGTCGTCGCTAACGCGACGTGGAAAATTCTCCGCGCTTTCCCGGCGTTGAAACGCCGGGCTAAATTCAGCCGTCGCTAACGCGACGAAAAGGCTGAGCCGCAATAACACTTCTGTCCAGAGTGCGGCGCTTGCTTCAAACAAATTCACATAGTCCAAAACAATCGTTTAGATTTATCACCTGCGGAGCCATGTTGGTTCTGGCCTGGCTGGCGGTTTATCACGACGTGATTCGCCGATTGGTGGATGATTGGTGGGTGGATGAAAACTACTCGCACGGATTTTTGATTCCGCTTATCAGCGGATACGCCATCTGGGAAAAACGGAAAACGCTTCTGAATTTGCCAGTCGAATCTCGTTGGTTGACTGGGGGCGTGTTGATGGCGCTGGCGGCGTTGCTGTTGTTTTCCGGAGTGATGGGCGCGGAGTTGTACATCACACGGCTGTCGCTGGTGCTGTCTCTGGTCGGGCTGACGGTTTATTTCGGTGGATTCGTTTGGTTGCGGCAATTGAGCTTTCCACTCGGGGTGTTGTTGTTCGCTCTGCCAATCCCCAACATTGTCTTCAATCAAATCGCTTTTCCTTTGCAATTGATCGCGTCGGATTTTGCTACGCGAGCGATCAAACTCTTCGGCATTCCAGCCTTGCGCGAAGGCAACGTCATCGAACTGGCGCAAATGAAACTGCAAGTTGTCGAAGCGTGCAGCGGCATTCGGTCGCTGGTGACGCTGACGGCGCTGGCGACTGTGTACGTTTACTTCTTCGAATCGAAATGGTGGCGACGGATCGTGTTGGCGGCGGCGGTGATTCCGATAGCCGTGTTGGCCAACGCGGCGCGCGTGACGCTGACCGGAGTGTTGGCTCATCACAAAGGCGTTCAAGCCGCCGAAGGATTTTTGCACAGCTTTTCCGGTTTGGCGGTGTTCGCGGTCGCAGTGGGATTGTTGCTGTTGCTCGCTCAGGCGTTGAATCTGGCAGAAAGAAAGTTTTCTCCCACGAAGGCACACGAAGAAAACACGAAGGAAACAAGAAGCGATCATGAAAATCTTTCTGACGCTTTGCCTGGCTTCGAGAGAAAACGGTTTTGGCCAATGCTGGCTGCTTTGTTGGTGATGGCAGGCTGCACGATTTACCTGATGCAATCCGCCAAACGCGAACAAGTCCCGCCCAGAACTTCGCTGGCGGAGTTTCCTGCCGAACTTGGCGCCTGGCGGCAAATCGAATCGCAAACGCTGAACGAACGCACCGAGCGAGAGTTGAATGCGGATGAATATCTTTCGCGGACTTATTCAAACGGGCAGGCTTATGCTTATTTGTTCATTGCCTGGCACAACAGCCAACGCCATCGCCAGACTTTTCATTCGCCGCAAAACTGCATTCCCGGAGCCGGTTGGACGTTAGGTGTTTACCGCTTGCACCAGTTGAAAGCATCCGCTGAAGCCAACGAATACTTGATTGAAAAAGACGGCGTGCGGATGTTGGCGCTGTATTGGTATCAGGGACGTGGCAAATCAATTGCAGGCGAATACCGCGCGCGGCTGGACACGATCCGAGACGCCGTTTGGCTGGGGCGAACCGATGGCGCTCTGGTGCGCGTGATCGTGCCAATGGGCAAAGGCGATGACGCAGAAGCGTTTGCCCGAACCGCCGCACTGGATTTTTCGCGGTCGCTGATGGCGATGTTGCCGAGCTTCATTCCAAATTAACTGAGTCTGGGAAAGTCCTGATGTCGGGACACATTTCAAAAACAAGAAAGTACTGACCGCGCCAGGTTTGCGGACAGAAAGATGTGGGACAGAAAGATAAGAACTGCTGCCATTTCAATAGCCATTTTTCTGCCTCAAATTTTTCTGTCGTAGGGAAATGGATTGTAGTTTAAGCCTCGAAAGAAGTGTCCTGGCATCAGGGGGAAGTCCGACTTTACAGGACGGTCCCAGACTTTTCTGGACTTCACATGACCTCACCAGACTTTCCCCGACTTGTTCCAAAGACTCAATCAATCGTGGTATCTTCGGGCATCAAAGAACCACAAACTTTCTGAGGGAGAAAACTCAATGTTGCTGGAAGGCAAAACAGGGCTGATTTTGGGCGTGGCCAACAAACACAGCATCGCCTGGGCGATTGCTCAATCGGTGGCGCGCGAAGGCGCTCGGCTGGCTTTCAATTACCAGGGCGAGCGGTTGAAAGAAAATGTCGAAGAACTGACCAATACTTTGGACGGCGCAAAAGCCTATCAATGCGATGTCAGCAGCGATGACGAAATCGCGGCAATGATGAAGGGCGTCGAAGCCGATTTCGGCAAGCTGGATTTTTTGGTGCATTCGGTGGCTTACGCTCCGCGCGAAGAATTGACCGGCGAATTCGTCAACACTTCACGCGCCGGGTTTCAAACCGCGCTCGACATCAGCGCCTATTCGTTGGTGGCGACTTCACGCGCGGCGTTGCCGTTGATGACCGAAGGCGGTTCGATCATCACGCTCAGTTATCTTGGCGCGGAACGAGTCGTGCCGCATTACAACGTCATGGGTGTAGCCAAAGCTGCGTTGGAATCTTCGGTGCGGTATCTGGCTTACGACCTTGGGCCGAAAGGCATTCGCGTCAATGCGATTTCAGCCGGGCCGATTCGCACGCTGGCGGCTCGCGGAGTTTCGGGAATTACCAAAATGGTAGATCGTCACCGCGAAATCGCTCCGTTGCGTAAAGCAACCGAACAAGCCGAAGTCGGCGACACAGCTTTGTATTTGCTCAGTTCGCTGGGACGCGGAGTCACCGGAGAAGTGATTTACGTGGACGGCGGTTACAACATCATCGGCACTGTGTTGCCGGTAGATTGACGTGTGATCGGAATTTCTCAACGCAAAGACGCAATGTGGCAAAGACGCAAAGCCAACATTTTGATGGCGACTGAATGGCGGTTACATAACGTCCTGTTGTCAAAAAAAGCCTTAGCGTCTTTGCTTCTTAGCGTCTTTGCGTTGAAACCAAGTTCAAGAGGTGCGTTATGCCATTAGTCGGAGGGGTCGTCGTCACGCACGGAAATTTGGCCAATGAATTGGTCAGCGCGGCGGAAATCATCGTCGGAGACATTAATCACGTAACGGCGATTTCCATCGGCTGGCACGACGATGTCGAAGCCGCACGCGAACAAATCGGCAAAGCCATTGAGCGCGTCAATCAGGGCGCGGGAGTTTTGGTGTTGACCGATATGTTCGGCGGGACTCCGACCAATCTGGCCAGCACCTTTCTTGGCCGAGCGCCTATCGAAGTCGTCACTGGTGTCAACCTGCCGATGATTTTACGGCTGGCGGATCAACAACCCGATGAAACCCTGGCGGAAATTGCTCCGCGTGTCCGCGACCAGGGCAAAAACACGATTTATCTGGCCAGCGAAGTCCTCTCACCTGGCAAACAATGAAACTCACACGGCTGCATTTCTTTTGGCCGCATTTCGCAATCCACACCCCGCATTGAAAACAGATGCAACAACGCACGGTGACAATTACCAATCGTCTGGGGCTGCATGCGCGCGCGGCGGCAAAGCTGGTCAAGCTGGCCGCCAGGCATAAAAGCCGCATCACCCTGGCGCGTGCAGACGCGCCGCAAAAATCCGCTGACGCCAAAAGCATTTTCAGCGTTTTGCTGCTGGCGGCGACGCAGAACACTTCGATTGAAATCACTGTCGAAGGCTCGGACGAAGAATTGGCAATGGAAGCTTTGTGTCGTTTGATTGCCGATAAATTTGGCGAAGAGTGAGGGACAGATGAGAGGTTTAATCAGGAAATTACCTGAAGAAAGACTCGAAGGCATAGGCGTTTGTCCCGGCGTAGCCATCGGCAACGCATTTTTAGTGGACGACCCTCGCGGGCGCGTTGTCCGGGTTTTCCTGCCGAAAGAACAACTGGAATCTGAAATCTTCCGTTTCCGCGAAGCCGCTCGTGCCGCCCAGGTACAGGTCAAAAAAGACATTGAGCGCGTTCGTGCGGCGCTCGGTTCCGATCACGCCTACATTTTGGAAGCTCACCTGCTGATGCTTCAGGATCGAACGTTGGGGCGTCAGATTGAAAACTTCATTCGCGTCAACCATGCCAACGCCGAATGGGCTGTGCGCGACGTGACGCAGCATTTGCTGGAAGTGTACGGCCAGATCGAAGACGAGTATTTGCGCGAACGCGGCAGCGATATCGAAGACGTCGCCCATCGCATCATCAAAATCCTTTCCGGCAAAGAACAGCGCAGCCTGAACGAAATGGCTGACAATTCGATCATCGTTGCTGGCGATTTGTTGCCTTCGGTGACGGCGGATTTGAATCCGCGAAAGGTGCTGGGTTTCGTCACGGGCATTGGCGGATGGACTTCGCACACGGCCATCATCGCGCGCAGCGTCAACATTCCGGCAGTGGTTGGTGTTCGTGATATCACCGAACGAGTTCGATCCGGCGAAACAGTCATCATTGACGGCGCGGCAGGGGCGGTGATTTTGAATCCCTCGCCCGAAACGCTGATCTTTTACACCGAAGAGCGCCAGCGTCAGCAGCAACAGGCGCTTTATGACATCGAAGAGCGCGAACTGCCCGCCATCACACTGGATAATCACGAAGCCCGGTTACGCGCCAACATCGAACTGATCGAAGAAATTGACAGCTACCAGCGATTCAACGCTGCCGGCGTAGGTTTATACCGTTCGGAATTTCTTTATTCTCAGGCTGAAACCGGCCAGCCGACCGAAGAAGAGCAATACGAAGCTTACAAATTTCTGGCCGGAATGGTTGGCGACGAAGGCGCAGTCATTCGCACTTTCGATCTGGGCGGAGACAAATTGCATCTGGATGGGTTCAAAACCGAGCGCAACCCAGCCATCGGCTTGCGCGCGATTCGGTTGTCGCTGAGCGTCGAGCCGGTGTTTCGTACGCAAGTCCGCGCCATTTTGCGAGCCGCCGCTCACGGCGATTTGAAAATTCTGCTGCCGTTCGTCACCAACGTGGACGAAGTTCGTCAGGCGAAAAAGATTATTTCCGATGTTGAACGCGAACTTAGCGATCAAAACATTCCGCACGAACAGCGCATCGAAATTGGTGTGATGATCGAAGTCCCAGCCGCCGTGATGATGGCCGAAGCGTTGGCGCGCGAAGCGGATTTTTTCAGTCTTGGCACAAACGATTTGATTCAGAGCTTGCTGGCTGTGGATCGCGGCAACGAAAACGTCAGTGCGTTGTTCGATCCGATGCACCCAGCCGTGTTACGCGCCGTCAAAATGGTCGCCGAAGTCGCCGACAAGATGCAGATTCCGGTCAACGTCTGCGGCGAAATGGCTTCCAATCCGGCGCAAGTGATTTTGCTGCTCGGACTGGGTTTGCGCGATTTGAGCATGACACCCAGCGCCATCCCCGCCATTCGCCGTCTGGTTCGTTCGGTCAAACTCACCGACGCCCAAGCATTGGCCTCTCACGTTCTTTGGATGGACACTCCCGCTGAAGTCCGGCATTTCGTGCAGGCTCACCTGATGGATTTGGGTTCCGAACTGTTGGCCGCTGCGTATCCCGGATAAATAAATTGATACGGTACCGCGCGCGTCAGCAAGCGGCTTGCTTCGGCAAACAGCCGCTTGCTGACGCGCGCGGTACTGTACCGATGTTCGTTGCTTTGGTTTAGCAAGGGCCTTCTCGTTTTGATCTGCGATGATTATGAAAGCAATCGGTTACATCATTTGCCTGGCGTTGATCCTGGCAGCTTGCGCTTCGCCGGGGCAAATCGTTTCCAACACGCCGCAACAGCAGCAAACCGCTTATCCGCCCATCATCGAAGACACGCCGATTCGGCAACAAGCAGCGCACGAAGCCTGGAAAAAATTCCTGGCCGAATTGGGTTTGCCGGATGCCAAAGCTGATTTGATGCCGGTGCTGAATTCGCCGCGCGCCTTGCCGGCAGAACTGGCCGGACAGATCAAACTTAAAACGGCGTCCGACAAATTCGGCGAAATGGAAGTGAAAGAAGCTCTGCGGCAATTCATCGAACGATTCGGCTCCGTACTGTGCAGTGACCCGGTCAGTTTGCGCGATTTGTCGTTGGTGTCGTTTGCCGACGAAGGGAAGTTTTTTCGCGTGGCGTATTGGCAAGCGAATTATGCTTATCAAATTGCCGAACCGTACGGCGAACTGAGATTTGTCATCGCCAAAACCGGAGACCTGTTGCAATGGAACAGCAGTCTGTTGCCCGCTGTCAGTTTGCCGACTCGATCCGAAATCAAACCGCAGGCGATTTACGAAAAACTGCTTGGCCGCCAATTCAGCCACACGACCATCAGCGGACAACCTCAAACGTACAAGGCCAGTTCCCGCGAAGCCATCAAAATCGGCGACCTGATTGTTTACCCCAAACTGGAAGGCAATCGGTTGGAACTTCACCTGACATATCCGGTTGTTGTCGGCAACGGAATGACCTGGACGGTGTTTATGGATGCCATCACCGGCGAAGAGCTTGGCGTAAAACAGAACTTCACTTCTTGAAACTCTGCGACCAATACAAAGCGCCCAAATGCACTGAGTCGCAGAGGGCCGCAGAAATTTCGCATAACTTACTGATGTTACGCGATGGCAGATCAAATAAAGCATTTGACAGTTTCTTCGTCCCGGTAGGGACGGTTGAGTTTAGCGCGGCGTTTCAACGCCGGGTCGCAGTGCCTTTCTCCGCCGCGTCCTGTCAGGACGCTTGACCCCT
>JANRKX010000055.1:0-5418 GCA_033763255.1 Acidobacteriota bacterium
TCCTTTGTTCTTCGAATTGAGAAACTGCGAATTTCTTAGGAATCTGAAGACTCGCCCAAGTCAAATTCATTTCTGACCTGAGATCGATGGGCTATTAAATCCATCTTTTGGAAGACTTTGGCGACTTTGCAAAAGCCCTGGACTTTCACAGCCACTGATTCGGTAGGATTTACAGGTTCCTTAATCCCAACAAAATCCTGGTCAGTTTTGAATCCTGTTAATTCTGAAAACAATCCTGGCAATCCTGTTTCAAAGTTTTTTGCTCTGATTTAGTCTGGGCAAAATCGGCGTCAATGTTCTTCGCTCTGATTTGACATGCTTGGTTGCCTATTCAATTGCTCGCGCTTACGATCCGCGCCATGTCTACCGCGATCATTTTTTCCGACGATTACCTGAAACACGACACCGGTCATCACCCTGAGCGCCGCGAACGATACCGCGCTGTGCTGAATGGATTGATGGCCGACGAAGACCTGTGGCAAAGCTTTGTTAAATTGCCGCCGCGCGCCGCCACCGATGACGAATTGGAACGTTGTCACACGGCGCGTTCGATTGCTCGCGTTCATCAGGCTTGTGAGCAGGCGGCGATGTTTGAACACGTTCAACTTGACGCTGACACAGTGGTTTCAGAACAGTCCGATGTTGCCGCGCGATTGGCCGCCGGAGGAGCTTGCCGAGCGGTGGATGCCGTCGTCGCCGGAGAAGCTGAAAACGCTTTTGTGGCTTGTCGTCCGCCAGGGCATCACGCCACTGTTGGGCAGGCGATGGGATTTTGCTTGTACAACAATGTCGCCGTCGCGGCGCGCTACGCTCAAGCGGCATATCCGTTGGAAATCAAAAAAGTTTTGATCGTGGATTTTGACGTGCATCACGGCAACGGCACGCAGGATATCTTTTACGACGACCCCTCGGTCTTTTATTACAGCTTACATCAATTTCCTTGGTATCCGGGAACGGGTGACGCGCGCGAACGCGGCGTGCGCGAAGGCGAAGGATTCACGCTGAATGTCCCGATTCAAGCCGGGACTTCGGCAGAAGATTATCTGCAACTGTTCGAGCAAAGTTTGGAAACAGCAATGAAAACTCTTGCGCCAGATTTGGTGATGATTTCGGCTGGGTTCGACGCTCACGTGGCTGATCCGCTGGGGCAATTGGTGCTGACCGATGACAGTTACGCGCGAATGACTCGACGGTTGAAAGAGGCCGCTCGCACTTCGGGCAAAGGCCGCATCGTTTCCTGTTTGGAAGGCGGTTACAACCTGCAAACGATGGGCGAAACGGTCAGAGCACATGTTGCGGCTCTGGAAAATTGAACTTGCCGGAATAATTCAACCGCCGATTGGCATTCGTTGGTGGCGGAAAAATACTTTCCCGTTTGCCCGGTTTGCCTTTGTTTGGCGCTGGCAGCGGGAGTAGAATCCGCCGTGACAGATACCCCAGTCGAAATGTTTTTGAGGTCGTTAAGGAGGTCGTTATGACAAGGTTCGTCAAAGTTTTCGTCGCCGCGTTTGCGCTGCTTGCTGTGGCGTCAATTGCGGTCCAGGCTCAACACCTGATTTCTACCAAATCCGGCTTCGTCAATCGCACAGAAGGCAAGGTCTTCATCCTGCGCGCTGACAGTGAAGACGGCAACAAAGGTCGCGCTTCGCTTGGCACGCAAATGCGCGATGGCGACAGCGTCATTACCGAAGCCGACAGTTTTGCGGAATTGCTGCTCAGTCCGGGTTCGTACCTGCGGTTGAATGAAAACAGTGAAGCTCGCGCGATCAACACGGCGTTCGGCGAAATTCGGTTTGAACTGGTCAAAGGTTCAGCCATTGCCGAAGTTGCCACCGCAAATGAGCAGGTGTCCAACATCAACAAAAATTCGCCGCTGGAAATCGTCACGCCGCACGGCACGGTTTCCATTGCCAAAGACGGCATTTATCGTTTGGACGCGATTGACACCAACACACTGGTGCAGGTTCGTCAGGGCGAATTGTTCATCGGCGACCGCAACCAGTTTCTGGCTGGCAGAGCGACCAAGATCAAACGGGGCAACGCAGTTAAATTGACTGGCGGGACAGTTGGAAATTCCGACATCGCCAAGGTCAACAAAGATGCTTCGGATCGTTTTGACGCCTGGAGCTTCAATCGCGCCAACACGCTGATGGCTGCCAACGTCTCTGCCTTGCGCCGTTCGCGCACAATGAGCGCATTGAGCTATGGTTGGATTTACGACTCTTTCTACAATTGTTACACCTACATTCCGCGACGTGGATTGTGGTATTCGCCTTATGGATTTGGCTTCTTCAACTCTTACGGCAACTGCCTGTATTACTACCCGTTTGGTTACAACCCGTACTGGAGTAACCCATACGGTAACGGTGGTTCCGCTGGCGGTGGGGCTGCTGCCTTGCCGAGCCGCGTGATTGCCGGTAACGACCGAGCGCCGATTCAACGATCCATCGAAGGTCGTCGCATTGATACCAATCCGGGATTTGGTGCGGATCGTGGAGCCAGCGATTTCGGCGGACGAGCAATCTCCACTTCGTCTGCGTCTTCCGTCAGCACTATTTCCACGGCTGCGCCGACGCGAACTGAAAGTCCGGCAGCGTCCGGCGGTGGTGGACGATCTGGCCCACCGACTCGACCGTAACATTGTAAGCGGCTTCCAAAACACTGAGGGCTGAGTCGAATGTTGAATTCGACTCAGCCCTCAAGCATTTTACAGCGACAACTTGTCAAAATGCCGTGACGTTTTCGGCCAGATTTGACGGTATGAAAACGCGATTGCTATCATCCGCCATCAATTCCGAATTTCCCGCAAACACATTTATCTTAATTTCACTTGCTCAAGGAGAATTATGTCTGACACACCCAAAATGACTTTTGCGATGATCAAACCCGACGCCGTTCGCGCGGGTAACATCGGCAACATTATTCAACGCATCACCGATAACGGTTTCAAAGTCCGCGCGATGAAGCTGGTTCACATGTCGAAAAAAGTGGCTGAAGGTTTTTACGCTGTTCACAGTGAGCGCCCGTTTTTTGGCGAACTGGTTGAATTCATGACCAGCGGGCCGACCGTTGTGCTGGCGCTGGAAAAAGAAAACGCCGTTCAGGCTTGGCGCGATTTGATGGGGCCGACCGATTCGACCAAAGCGCCGAAAGGAACCATTCGCGGCGATTTCGGAACCACGATGGGCGAAAACGCTTCGCACGGTTCGGATTCGCCGGAAAACGCCAAGATCGAGTTGAGCTATTTCTTCAACGCGACCGAATTCTGCTGAACCAATCCAATTGCCACCGAACCGAAATTTGTTCGGTGGCAATCTTTCCCGCCTCAATCTTTCCTGACGATTATTACGTCTTCGACGTGCGGATTGCTGTGCAATGTAATGTGAACAGGGCAGCGTCCGGCGATATACAACAACCGTTCGCGCTGTTCTTCGGTAACATCGCCTGTCACGTAAATCAACCGGCTGATGTGTTGAATCTCTTTTTTGCCTTCCGACTCTTCCGCCGTGCAGCTTTCGCAATCGTCCACGTGAATGCGGTCGAACGTCAGCATGACTTCGACATCGGTAATCGGCAACTTTTTGCGTTCGATGTACAGCCGCAACGTCATCGCCGTGCAAGCTCCCAGCGCCGACAGCAATAAATCATAAGGCGACAGCCCAGCGTTTTTGCCACCGGCTGAAACCGGTTCGTCGGCAATCAAGGTGTGATTGCCCGCCGTAATTGTCGAACGGAAACCTTCGTTCAAATTCAGTTTGACGCGAACATCGTTCATCTTTGTCTCCATAAAACCCGGTCAGGCTTGGCTCAAGCTCAAACCGATCTGTTCAAACTTTTCAATCGTCGCGCGAACATCGTCTTTGGTCGTGCGGTGATTGATCGTGCAAAGCCGTTGAACCACGCGCCCACGCAACGAAGTTGAATTGGCGAACGCAAAGCCATCTTCGATCTGCGCTTCGACAATTCGCCGGTTGAGTTCGTTGATTTCTTCTTCCGAAGCCGAATACGGCGGCACGAAACGAAATGCGACGATGCCCATCGTTGCCGGACTGGCAAGCTCCCAGCGATTCGACTGACGAACCAGGTTTTCGGCGAATTCCGCCAGTTGAAAGCTGTGTTCAATTGCCTGGCGAAACGCCGCCGCTCCGAAAGTTTTCAGCGATAGCCACAATTTCAACGCGCGAAAGCCTCGCGTCAGTTGAATGCCGTAATCATAAAAGTTTATTTCCTGTTCTTCGGCGCGCTTGGTGTCTTCCAGATATTCGGCCATCGTGTGGAAAGTTTTCTTGAGTCCGCGCGCGTCTCGCAAAATCACGCAGCCGATTTCAAACGGCTGAAACAGCCATTTGTGCGGATCGAGCGACAACGAATCCCCGCGTTCGATTCCGGCCATCAACCGTTTGCCGCGTTCGGTCAAACAAGCCGCCGCGCCGTAAGCTCCGTCAATGTGCAACCACAGATTTTCAGCCGCGCAAAAGTCTGCAATTTCATTCAGCGGATCAACCGCGCCAGTGTTTGTCGTTCCGGCGTTGGCTATGACACAAAACGGATGACGACCGGCTGCCTGATCAGCGGTGACTGCCTGGCGAAGTTCGGGCATCAACAAGCGGAACTTTTTATCCGAAGGCAGTTTGCGAACCTGCTCGCGCGCGAATCCCAAAATCCTCAAGGCCTTTTCCAGCGACGAATGCGTTTGATCGGAAAAGTACACGACAGAGTTTTCGATGCGATTGTCCAGCTTCACCTGTTTGGCCGCCGCCAGCGCCGTCAAGTTCGCCATCGAACCGCCTGAAACAAACAAGCCGCCAGCGGTTTCGGGCAATCCGCACATCTGCCGCAACCAATCAATCGTCACCAATTCGATCTGCGCTGGGCCTGAACCTTCCAGCCAGTTTCCGGCAAATGGATTGAAGCCAGCAGCCAGCGCATCGGCCATAACGCTGACGAAATTCGACGGGCTGGGAATGAAGGCGAAAAAGCGTGGATGAATGACGTTGCCGATATTCGACCAAACGTCGCGCTGCAATTGATCGAGCAACGCAGTTGGATCAGCGGGCTGCTCCGGCAACGGTTCGCGCAATTTGGTTTCCAATTCGGTGCGCGGCGATAAACACATCACCGGTTTTTCAGCGACGGTTTGGTAATACTCGACGATCTGGTCAACGACTCGATAACCAAGCTGGCGCATCTCATCTTTGGACAATTGAAGCGTAGGTTTCATTGTTTATGGAGCGATTTGGACGTGCGTGTATTGGCGGATTTTGGTGTCCATTGTCACCAATGCGAATCAAGGGTAAGGGCGCAAACCCAACAGAGGTTGTAAAGTTGGGTTGTGAAACCAGAAATTCAACTCATACAACTCTATCTGTGGGTTTGCGCCGTCTACGATAAGCATCCGACGCTGAAGTATCAACGTTG
>JANRKX010000056.1:0-29598 GCA_033763255.1 Acidobacteriota bacterium
CGAACCTGAGAGGAACTGAAACTTACACCTTCTTTCGCTGCAAGATCCCAAATTTGTGTTGAAGTGCTGATCGAACCTGAGAGGAACTGAAACCCGCGCTCTCGCCTGGGGCAAGCACAGCACTATCAGTTGAAGTGCTGATCGAACCTGAGAGGAACTGAAACTTGTATCCTCGCTGGCCGGAAGGGGAGCGCCACGAGTTGAAGTGCTGATCGAACCTGAGAGGAACTGAAACCCTGATACATCACATCAGCACCGACATCTGACATCCGTTGAAGTGCTGATCGAACCTGAGAGGAACTGAAACGCTGTGCTGGGTTTGAAGTAGATGGGGACGATTTTGAGTTGAAGTGCTGATCGAACCTGAGAGGAACTGAAACATAAATCCTCGTTAAAATTGAAAAAAAATGTAGTGGGTTGAAGTGCTGATCGAACCTGAGAGGAACTGAAACGCTTCCTTGCCCAGCTCGATATCGGTACGAGCCGAGAGTTGAAGTGCTGATCGAACCTGAGAGGAACTGAAACTGTGCTGTTGGAACTAGCAACACCTGTAAACAATGTGTTGAAGTGCTGATCGAACCTGAGAGGAACTGAAACCAGTTTGGCGGGCGAACTGGCAATGTCTGGAACCGCTGAGTTGAAGTGCTGATCGAACCTGAGAGGAACTGAAACTTCAAAACATTCGCCCAAAAAGCTGCTAAACGTAGGTTGGTTGAAGTGCTGATCGAACCTGAGAGGAACTGAAACTCAACGCCGAAACCGCGAAGGTTGTCGAATCTCTGAGTTGAAGTGCTGATCGAACCTGAGAGGAACTGAAACCTTTGGTTTACTCAAACCGGTCAAAGCTCAATTGATCGTTGAAGTGCTGATCGAACCTGAGAGGAACTGAAACTAACCCTCAACGCGAACGCCGCCTTCCTGCTTTTCGTTGAAGTGCTGATCGAACCTGAGAGGAACTGAAACGGTATTGGGATAACCTTGTGCGTTGGCAGTGACGAGTTGAAGTGCTGATCGAACCTGAGAGGAACTGAAACTCGGCAACGGCGTTCCCGTGATGATGGCCAGGGTGATTGGTTGAAGTGCTGATCGAACCTGAGAGGAACTGAAACCGTCGAGAGCTCCACCACTGGACACACGGCTTTAGGTTGAAGTGCTGATCGAACCTGAGAGGAACTGAAACCTCTGTTATTCACCGGCAGCCCGATCAAAACGGCTTGGGTTGAAGTGCTGATCGAACCTGAGAGGAACTGAAACTCAAGCCATTATCAGACTCACGAAATATCTCATGAGAATCACAATCAAACTGAAGCCATTGCGGTATCCGGCGGCGATTCCGATTTCGCATCATTCCTGGCAATCCTTTATTTATGAAATGGTAGAAGCAGTGAATCCGCAGTTGTCGCAGGCTGTGCATGACAGCGGCTGGGCTGCGAGCGAAGGTGCAGGCGCGTCTAAACGGTTCAAGTTTTTCGTCTTTTCCGTGCCGGAAGCGCCGCGCGGGTTTATGTTCCAAGGCGACGAAAAAGTCTTTGAATCAGGCACAGTGTTTTGGCAGGTGTCGTCGCTGAGCAGCGAATTCATTACGTCGTTGGTTGCCGGAATGGCCAGTCAGCGAATTGTGCGAATCGGTCGCACGCAGTTCGAGGTGGAAGATATTCAGTTTGTCCCGCCACCGGAATTCAGCGATGAAATGCGCTTCATAGCGTTATCGCCGTTGGTGGCTTCAAAGCCTGTCAATTTACCTGACGGCAAAAGTCAAAAAGTGTATCTGCGCGATGAATCGGAATTCGCCCTGGCTATTGCGGAAAATCTGAAATCCAAATACCGCGCGGCGTTTGCGGAGCCGCTGGAAGACGATCGGTTTGAATTTATGTTCGATCAAGAGTATTTACGTCAGGTCGGCGGATTTGACAGTCGCAAGGTGACTCGGATGACTTACTTCGTTAAGCGAAACTCGCAAAGTTCGCTGGAACGAATCGGCATTCGCGGCATTCAAGCGCCGTTTTGGGTGCGAGGATGTTCTGAGTTAATCGCACTTGGCTGGCAAGCCGGATTCGGCGAAGCAAATTCGCAAGGTTTTGGAATGGCCGGAATTGGGTAGGAGTTGGGGGTTAGGAGTTAGAGTAGTAATGTAATGCTGATCTCACCGCAGAGGCGCAGAGAACGCAAAGATTTCGCAGAGGTCAAATTTGACGTATCTAAACCCCAAACCCTAAATCCTAAATCCTATTCTTCCACATAAGGCCTCTTATCAGACTCAACAGGTGTCTAAAAAAAAATGGGTCGGTTTCAAAGACTCTTCATTTCTCTGCTATCGGAAATCCTGCCAGTTACGTTGGTGACATTTGCTGCTCTGACCTCTTTGGTATTTGTTCAGCAAGCAGGCAAATACTTCAATGTTATTCTCTCGTTTCATTCTTCGGCTCAAGTCGCAGTTCAATTCATGTTGAGCCTGATTCCCGGAATTGTAGTCATCACTTTGCCTGTGGCTTTGTTGCTGGGAACGATCATCACTTGCAGTCGGCTTTCGACTGACGGCGAAATGACCGCAATGCAGTCGCTGGGCATAGGCAAATTCAAAATTGCTCTGCCGTTTTTGTGCGTAGGCATTGCTGGCGCTATGCTCACTTCTTATCTGCTGGCGCAAACTGCGCCTCGTGCGTTGAAAAAACTGAAAGGCTTGAGAACCAAAGTCCTGGTTCAGGAAGCCAATGCTCAAGTCACAGCCGGGCGATTCATCACCAGATTTCCTAATTCCCTGCTGTACGTTCGAGACATTGACCAAAAAACCGGTGAATGGATCGGAGTGTTTTTGCTGCGCCAGGAACCTGACAGCGAATTATCCAGGTTGATCACCGCTGAAAGAGGTCAGTTGAGAATCACCGGCGGCGAAGAAAATCAAAAACTGGCGCTGGAAGTCGAATTAAGAAAAGTGGTTTCGATTGAAAGCAAAATTGCCAACGGTTCTCAATCCACCAGTTCGGCGTCGGCGTCGGAAAAACTCTCAATCAAATTCACGGAACAAACCGGCAACGGCGACGATTCAACGAACAACGTCGGCCCGTTGTCTGAAATGACGCTCGGCGAAGTCACGCGGCAAATCACCGCCGCACCTTCGGTAAAAGAGCGCCGCCAGGCCAATGTCGAATGGCACAGACGATTCGCTTTTCCGTTCGCCTGTGTAACATTGACCTTGATGACTTTCATCGTCGCACTGCAAGGCAGACGATTGGCCAGCAAACCCAGAACAACAGTTGTCGTGTTGTTTTTGGCCATGTTCTTTTATCTGGTGCTGGTCGCCGGTCAGAATCTGGCAGTTTCAGGAACCGTTCCAGCCTGGTTGGGAGTGTGGTTTTCAAATCTGTTGTTCGGCGGATATGTCGTTTACGCCTTTGTCACCAACAAATCGGCATTTCGATTTTCTCTGTTCTCTAAATTCACACCTGCCAAATCGGCGGCTCCGGTTGCAATTTCGAGCGGAGCGATTCAAGCGAATCAACCCGCCAAATTCAGCTTCCCGGCTTTCAACCCGTTCAGCCTGGTCAATTACTTGCTGGTCAGCGAAGTTTTCAAATACTACCTGATTTCGGCGGGTGCGCTGGTGATGACTTCGCTGGTGTTTACGCTGTTCGATTTGATTCCGGCAATGAGCAAAACCGGCGCGACGATTGGTTACGCGCTGACATATTTAGGCTACCTGTCGCCGCAATTCATTTATCAAGTTTCGCCGTTCGCCTTGCTGGTAGGCATTTTGACCGGATGCAGCGTGCTGGCACGAAGCAATCAATTGGTGATTCTGTCCGGCGCAGGTTTAAGCAGGCTTCGCACAGTCGTTCCGTTGATGATGGCCGTCGTTGCTGTTGGATTTTTCCTGTGGTTCATTTCGGATTTCATGCTGCCGCACACCAACCGCGAACAGGATTTTCGCTACAACAAAATCAAAGGTCGCCAGATCGAACAAACCACCATCGCTTTTGGAAAAAAATGGGTCTTCGGCAAAAACGACACGATTTACAGTTATCAGCGAGTCGAAAACGACAACAGCCTGACAAACGCTTCGGCGTATTACTTAACCCCGTCAACGCATCTGGTTGAAAAGACCATGCATTTCAATCAGGCCACGCCGTCCACCCCACTGACCTGGATTGCCAGCAACGGATGGTCTGAAACGATCAAACCCGATTTGACCGTCAACCGTATTTCGCTGACCGAAACTCCGCAACCGATTCGCATCGAAGACGGCATCAACATCTTCAAACGCACGGTCAACGAATCGAGCAAAATGGATTCGGACGAGCTAAAAAGCTATATCAGCCAGTTGAAAAGCGTTGGCGCTTCAATCACGACGGCTCAACTGGATTTGAAACGACGACTGGCATTTCCCTTCTCTTGCATGACGCTGGCCGTGCTGGCTATTCCATTTGCGCTGACCAATCGTGGCCGCAAGTTCAGT
This sequence comes from Acidobacteriota bacterium, assembly GCA_033763255.1. Taxonomy (GTDB): domain Bacteria; phylum Acidobacteriota; class Blastocatellia; order RBC074; family RBC074; genus RBC074. Next base: position 4,454 of record JANRKX010000056.1, read on the forward strand.
CCGCTGCTAAGTGTCGCAATCAGCGTAGGCATCGGTTTGATTTTCTGGTTGTTGATGTCACTTTTCGAAGCCGCCGGCCAACAAGACAACCTGCCCGAAGACCTGGCGGTTTGGGGGCCGCAAATTCTATTTTTGGCCATAGGGTTGTATCTGAACTTCCGCCAACGTGCTCACAGCTAAGAAATAATGCCAGTGCAATGATGACAAAAGAATGACACTTGGCTTTTTCTCCCCTGCTATAGTCCGGCTATGTTGGACGAATTAATATTGCTGCATACGCCAAGTGATCGAGCCGTCAAAGCTTGGGAAAGATATGATTTTCCCCAGTCTTTGCAGTGGCGGACCTGTTTGCGGCAAGTTGTGCTAACGCACAAAAGCTTGCTTCCTCGCAACGCCATTCACGACATTCACACCTTTGAACTTTACCGGTCTGAACACGCTTATCAATTTTTACTGGAAATTATTTGCGGATTGCATTCGCCGTTGTTAGGTGAAACCGAAGTGTTGGGTCAATTCCGCCAGGCTGTATTGACGACGCGGTTTTCTGAAAACAATTGGGGAAGATATTTGCGGCGTTTGACGGTGGATTTATTGCGCGACGCCAAACGCATTCGCCAGCAATACCTGCAACATTTAGGACATCGGTCTTATGGCAGTCATGCCAGTCAATGGTTCAATAATGAATCAACCATCGGCATTTTAGGCGCAGGTCAGTTGGCCAATGAACTGTTGCCATGGCTGGCCAATCAAATGGAAGTGCGGATTTACGCCAGAAACCCGTCGCGTGCTATTACGACGCTGGGGAAATCTGCACACTCACAAATTCATGCTTTGACTCATGATTTGAATGACAACATCCGGCAACCCTGGCCAAAGGGACAAAGCGGTCTGATTGTCGCTGCGCCGCTTACTGCCCTGGAAATCAGTAACTGGATAGAGCAACAAAGCGTAGAGTTCAATCGCATCCTCGATTTACGGAGTGAAGCGGCGGCGGATTCTCTGCCAAAAACTTTCTTGCCAAACACTGAGGTCATGGAATTGAAGGAGTTTTTCGCCAGCCTAGCCAAGGAGCAGAAACGCGGTGAAAAATGCGCGACTCAGGCGCGTGCAGCGATTTCTCAAATCGCTCAGCGTCAATTGCGACAAACGCAATGCCGTCCTTACGGGTGGGAGGATGCGTGCGCGTGAATCGGATTGTCAGCATTGCTGCCAGGCGTAGCGCGCTGGCGCGCTGGCAGGCTTACCTGGTTGGCGCTGCCTTGCATCAGGTTCAGCCGAATCTGGAAATAAACTATCAATTTCGCGCTTCGCTTGGCGATCAGCGTCCCGACGAACCATTGTGGCAAATGCCGGAAAAAGGCGTATTCACAGAGGATTTGCGTGAAGAATTGTTGGGCGGACGTTGTGATCTGCTTGTGCATTCCTGGAAGGATTTGCCAATTGAAGATCATCCGAGAACTTGCATTGCCGCCACGTTGCCACGCGCCGATCAGCGCGATTTGTTGCTGGTAAACGCCGAACGATGGAAACAGGTATGCGACAGCGGAAGGCTTTCGGTGCTGACTTCGTCACCGCGTCGCGCTCAAAACCTACAAGACATTTTTCCTTCAGCCTTGCCTGCGTCGCCGCAACATATCGAGTTCGTTCCGGTGCGAGGCAACATTCAGACGCGCGTGCAAAAGCTTTTTAGCGGCACCGCTCAAGGTTTGATCGTTGCCAAAGCTGCGCTGGATCGTTTATTGGAAACGACAATGGATGAATTCGCCGAATCGCGCGATGAACTGCGCTCGGCATTGGCCGGATGTTATTGGATGGTCTTGCCCTTGCGCTGGAATCCGACGGCACCCGGCCAGGGGGCATTGGCCATCGAAGCCCGTCGCGCAGACGCGGAATTGATTTCCAACTTACAGGCAATCAATTGCGCTGAAACCTACGCGGCGGTTGAAAGCGAGCGCAGGATTTTGCGCGCTCACGGCGGTGGTTGCCATCAGGCGATTGGCGCCAGCGTGTTGCGCCGCAATACCGGAATCCTGACGTTTGTTCGCGGACTTAGCCAGGACGGCACATTGCTACAAACAGCGAGTCTCCAACCCAACCAGCATTGCGCGCGCACTTACACAGAGCGCGAACAGATTACTTGGGCCGAACGAAAAGCCAGATCAGTCCCTGACGGAAATCCGTTTTTGCAACCTTTGTGGGTTGCAAAAGATTACGTTTTGCCAGTTGAATGGGCGATACCGCCGACTCAATTGGTGTGGACAAGCGAATTGGATACGTGGCGCGAACTGGCAGGTCGTGGCATTTGGGTCAACGGCAGCGCCGAAGGTTTGGGCGAAGAGGAATCGCCGCGAATTGCCACTTTATACGGACAATCGCCAGAGTGGTTGAAATTCACGCAAGCGTAACCGACCAAACCAGCGAGGATTAGGCAGGAACGATGAACACTCTTACTTCAGAACAGTATTTTTCCCGCGCTCTGAATGTTGCGCCTGGCGGAGTTCATTCGCCGGTGCGAGCATTCAAAAGCGTTGGCGGAACGCCGGTCTTTTTTCAAAGCGCGCAAGGCGCACTGCTGACCTCCGTCGAAGGCCGTCAATACATAGATTTTTGCCAAAGCTTCGGGCCGCTTTTACTGGGACATCGTGACCCTGACGTGAGCGCCGAAGTCCATTCGGCAATTGATACCGCCTGGAGTTTCGGAGCCTGCGAACCATATTCGTTGAGCTTGGCCGAATGGATAATCGAACGATTGCCGTGGGTGGAAAAATTGCGCTTCGTTTCTTCCGGGACTGAAGCCGTGATGAGCGCATTGCGCGTAGCGCGCGCAGCCACAGGTCGCAAACGCATTTTGAAATTCGAAGGCTGTTATCACGGTCACGCAGACGCCCTGTTGGTAAAAGCCGGCAGCGGGTTGGCGGGCGTGGCAGCCAGTACAAGCGCAGGCGTATCCGATGCCGTCGCCAGCGAAACGCTGGTTGCGCCGCTGGACGACGATGCGGCGTTGGCGGAAATCTTCGCCAACTTCGGTCACGAAATAGCCGCAGTCGTGATTGAACCGTTGCCGGCGAATTACGGCCTGTTGATCCAACGTCCTGAGTTCATAACCAAGCTCGCTCAGCTTGCGCGACAAGCCGGAGCTTTGTTGCTGTTTGATGAAGTCATCTCAGGTTTTCGCGTGGCGCGCGGGGGAATGGCTGAAACATTGAGCATCGTTCCTGATCTGGTTTGTTACGGCAAAATCATAGGCGGAGGTTTTCCGGTCGGGTGTTACGGCGGGCGACGTGACTTGCTTGACCTGGTGGCGCCGAACGGCCCGGTTTATCAGGCAGGCACGTTGAGCGCGAATCCGGTCGGCATGCGCGCAGGCCTGGCAACTTTACAAAAAGCCGAGCGCGTCAACGTCTGGGAACAGTTGCAATCGAAAACGGCACATTTTTGTGACCGGCTCAACGAACAATTCAACAAACGCGGCCTGCCTTTTGAAATGACGCATTTCGCTTCCCTGTTCTGGCTGCACGAGCGAACGGATCAGCCTATACGCAGCATCGGGCAGATTCCGCCAGAACACAGCGCAAAGTTCGCGCGCATTTTTCACGCGGCTTTGGCACGAGGTGTGTATCTGGCGCCGAGCGGTTATGAAGTCGGGTTTGTTTCTCTGGCCCACACGGACGAGCTATTGGAACGTGCGGCGGAAACTCTGTTGGCGGCAGTGACCGCCGGGCAGTCGTGACCAAAAGGATGGCGAGCATGGAACGCAACAAAGATCGTTTCAAATTGGCGCTCGTGGCACTCTGGCTGATCTTCACCATGACGCTGGCTACGTGGTGGCTTATTTTCAGCCTGCGCCAACTCAACGAGTTACAGCAACTGACGGCTTCCATCACCAATGCCGCTCCAACTACACATCACTATTACAGCATGCTGTTGTGGGAAGGCGCAGTGCTGATTGGGCTGCTGGTGATTGGCGGCGTAACGCTGATTTCTTATGTTTGGAGCGAGCGGCGACGGCATCGGCAAAGCGAGGAATTTTTTGCGGCCTTCACCCACGATGCCAAAACCGCGCTGACCAGTTTGCGCTTGCAAGCGGAAAGTTTGCGCGAAGATTTTGGAGACGAGCAGTCCAACCCTGTTCTGGATCGTCTGTTGAAAGATACGCTGCGGTTGCAACTGCAACTGGAAAATTCCCTGTTCCTGGTCAATTTGCAATCGGGGCGATTGCTGATCGAGCCATTGCGAATCAGCCGCTTGATCGAATCGTTGCGCTTTCATTGGCCGGAACTTTCGTTGGTGCTGCAAGGCGACGGGGCTGTGCTGGCTGACGCGCGGGCGCTGGAAAGCGTGTTGACCAATCTGATCCAGAACGCAGTCATTCACGGCCGGGCGCAAACAATTAAGATGACAGTGGAATCAACCGAAACCCGCCAACTACGCATAAGCGTTGCCGATGATGGCAAAGGATTCAGCGGAGATTATCGGCAACTTGGCACATTGTTTTTGCGATCTTCGCGCAGCAGCGGTAGCGGTGTCGGGCTGTATATTTCGCAGCAACTGATGAAGCGAATGGGAGGATTGCTGGAATTTGCGCCCGGCGAACAACAAGGATTCGTAGCGCACCTGAATTTGCCACAGGTCCAACAGGAAACGCTGGCGCGCGATTTCAAACGGGTGATAACGTGAAGCGACTTTTGCTGGTTGAAGATGATCGTTCGCTTGGCGCAACCCTGCACGAACGGCTGGCGCGTGAGGGATATTCCATGCAGTGGGTCGAAACTCAGGCTGCGGCGCTCAACGCCTTACCCCAATCCTGGTGGGACTTGGTTATTCTGGATGTCGGATTGCCGGATGGTTCCGGTTTTGAATTGGCGCGACACATCAAATCGCAGACTGCATTGCCGATTATTTTCATCACAGCCTGGAGTTCGGCGGAAAACCGTTTGGAAGGGTTTGAACTTGGCGCAGAAGAATTCATTCCCAAACCGTTTCATTTGCGTGAATTGCTGCTGCGCGTCAAACACGTGCTCGACAACCATTCGGTGCAACAAAGATTGCAATGCAATGGCCGCAGCATCGAACTCGATACGCGCTCCGTTATTCAACCTGATGGCCAGCGCGAATACTTGCCAACGCGCGAATTCCAACTGCTTCAACTTTTAATCGTCGCCGCTCCGCGCGTGGTCAGCCGCGATGAAATCCTGAACGCGCTGTGGGGCGAAGACAAATTCCCAAACACGCGCACGGTAGACAATTTGGTCGTCCGGTTGCGGCAAACACTTGGCGACGGCGAAGGCATATTGATTCGCTCCGTGCGCGGCATCGGGTATCAATTCAATCCCTCGAATGAAGAAAAACCATGAGCAATTCTATTTTTCAAAACGCACTCAAACGCCAACTGCAAGCAACGCCGCCAGTGTGGTTGATGCGTCAGGCGGGGCGTTACCATTCGCATTACCAACAAATTCGTCGTCAACATTCTTTCAGCACCATGTGCAAAGAACCGGCGCTGGCTGCTGAAACGGCTCGCGGCCCGGTGGCTGATTTCGATTTTGACGCGGCCATTCTTTTCAGCGATTTGCTCTTTCCGCTCGAAGCTCTGGGCATAGGCTTGGAATACAAAGATTCTGGTCCCTGTCTGGCCTGGCCGTTGGATGAAACAAGCTTTGACCGTTTGCTTGATGTCGAAGAAGCCTGGCCGCGTTTGTTTTTCCAGGCCGAAGCGGTGCGCGCCACTCGCGCGGTATTGCCGTCGGATCGCAGCTTGATCGGTTTTGTCGGCGGCCCTTGGACATTGTTCGCTTACGCTGTCGAAGGTAGTCACGCCGGTTCAATGGCACAAACCAAAAAGATGTTGCCGCTCTTTGAACGATTCTGCGACAAGCTGATTCCCTTGCTGGCGCGCAGCATCAATGCTCAACAAGCCAACGGCGCAGAAATCGTGATGATTTTGGACACGGCGGCTGGCGAACTTTCGCCAGAACTTTTCAACGCCGAAATCGTGCCGCAACTGGTTCGATTGGTTGAAGCCTGTCACAGCAAACCCGGCTATTATTCGAAAGGAACTCAAGCCGCTCATTTGCGCGCGCCGCTTTTTACTTCAGGACAGTTGGCAGGAATCGGCGTGGATTACCGCTGGGATTTGCGCGAAGCTCTTGCTCTGTTCACCAACGGTTTTGTGCAGGGCAATTTCGATCCGGCGCTGTTGCTGCTCGAACAGGATGAATTGCAACGCCAGCTTGTACGGTACTTGGACCGCCTACGCGACGTGCCGCGTGATGGCTGGATTTGTGGGTTGGGTCATGGCGTTTTGCCCGGCACGCCGGAAAACAATGTTCGAATGTTTGTTGAAACAGTGCGGAGGACAATGCAATGACAGACCTCTTCGCCAAATACGATGTACCTGCGCCGCGTTATACCAGTTACCCGACAGTCCCGTTCTGGAACCAATCGCCAACCACCGAACAATGGTTGCAAGCAATGGAAAACGCATTCCAAGACGAATCCGCCACATGGTCAATTTACCTGCATCTGCCATTTTGCGAATCGCTCTGTACATTTTGCGCCTGCAACACGGTCATCACACGCGATCACGGACGCGAAGAGAGCTACATTGAGTTGTTGCACCACGAATGGGAGCTGTACCGCAACCGTCTGCCACACCTAACAACTCGACGTTTGCAGCAACTGCATCTGGGCGGAGGTACGCCGACATTTTTCTCGGCTGAAAACCTAAAACGTCTGCTGACACCATTGTTGACTGAAACCATGTGGGATCGGCAGCAATTCGATGCCTCGATTGAAGTGGACCCTCGCCGCACAACATTTGACCATTTGCGGGCATTGGCAGAACTCGGTTTTACGCGCATTTCGCTTGGCGTACAGGATTTCAACGAAGAAGTTCAACGCTTGATCAATCGTCATCAGCCGTTTGAACAGACCCAGCTTATAACTCAACAGGCGCGCGAATTGGGATACACGTCTGTCAACTTCGATTTGATTTACGGACTACCTCGTCAGACGTTAGCCGGCATCGAATCAACAACGCGCCAAACCATCGCTCTGCGCCCGGATCGAATCGCGCTATACAGTTTCGCACTCGTCCCGTGGATCAAGCCAACACAACGCAGTTACAAAGACGAAGATTTGCCCAAGTCAGGAGAAAAACGCGCTTTGTATGAACGTGCCCGACAGTTGCTGCTCGATGCCGGTTATTTGGAAATCGGCCTGGACCATTTCGCCTTGCCTCACGATTCGCTGAGCCAGGCGCAAATCAACCACACGCTGCATCGCAACTTCATGGGATACACCGAAGTCCGCACGAAGGTGTTGCTGGGAATGGGTGTCAGTGCCATTTCGGAAACCCCAACCTGCTTTCATCAAAACGAAAAAGCCTTTCCGGTATACGAACGTCGCTTGCAGTCAGGTGAGCTGCCTACTTTGCGCGGGCATTTGTTGAGTCTTGAAGACCAGGCGCGGCGCGAACAGATTTTGCAGTTCATGACGCAATTCCAGGTTGCCTTGACCGATGCCCAGCGAATTGACGCACCGCATTTTCTACATGAACTGTTTGCCGATGGACTGGTCGAATTGCGTGACCGCGAACTGCATTTGACTGAGAGCGGGCGCCCCTTTCTGCGAAACGCAACGATGTTTTTCGACGAACGTTTGCGACAACAGCAACCGATAGCGAAAACCTTTTCGCAGGCGATGTGAAAACGAAGTGCTTTTATGAAACGCTTTATTACCGTTATTGGCGCTGGTTTTTCGGGACTGACCACTGCCTACTTTCTTAACAAAGCGGGATTGCCTGTTCGCATCGTTGAAAAACAATCTCGCGTGGGCGGTTTGCTGGGTACGCATCGAACTGAGTTCGGGTTGGTGGAAACCGCTGCCAACGGCTTAATCAACTCAGCCCGACTTGAAGCCATGTGCGCTGACATCGGCGTGAAGCTGCAAGCGCCAAAGCCTGCAGGCCGCGCTCGGTTTTTCTGGCGAAACCGTCCTCGCCGCTGGCCCCTTACAGTTGGCGAAAGCTTGCGTTTGAGCGTCAGACTCGTTCAACACTTAAGGCATTGGCGACCAAACACAGGTGAGACATTGGGCGCCTGGGGCGAGCGAGTTATCGGCTCAGCCGCCGTGCAACATGCGTTGACCCCGGCAATGGGCGGCATTTATGCCAGTGACGCGGATATGCTGAGTGCCAGCTTGATTTTCAATCGCAAAAACTTGGGACTCGAACATATCGAGCCTGTGATTCCCAAACCATCCGTTCGAGGCACGGTTTCGCCCCGTAACGGTATGCAGGAATTACTGGATGGTTTACAGCACTACCTGCAAGCGCATGGAGTCGCCATTGAACTCAATCACCATGGCCAACTCGAACCGAACACGCCAACGGTGATTTGCACATCCGCACCACAGGCCGCCGGATTGCTGGCGCACCACGTGCCTGAACTCAGCGCACGGCTCGGTCAAATCGAATTGCTTCCTATTGTCACCGCAACCTGTTTTTACGAACACAGTTCGCGCCAGCCGCAGGGCTTCGGCTGCCTGTTCCCACGCCAAGATGAAATCCGAGCTTTGGGGGTATTGTTTAACGATTGCCTATTCCCCGAACGCAGTGAAGTTCGATCTGAAACCTGGATTCTGGGCGGAGCAACTGACCGAAGCGCAGTTCAACTCAACGATGCGGATTTGAAAACTGTCTTGCAAAGCAATCACGCGCGGATGGTTAGAGCGGAAGAACAATTGCTCAATTGTCACATTACGCGCTGGCCACAGGCATTGCCGCACTACTCGCTTAAACTGGAACAGGTGCTGACAAAATTGCCGCCGCTGCCAAATCATCTGGCGCTGGTTGGAAATTATCTGGGCAAAATCGGGCTTGGAAAATTGCTGGATCGCGCTCATTACGTCGCCGCACAAATGAAGGAGCTTGTTCGGCAATGATCGGCGTCTTATTGGTAAATTTGGGCAGCCCTGCCACGCCTTCGCCTGCGGATGTGGGCACATACCTGCGCGAATTTTTGATGGACGAATACGTCATTGACCTGCCGAAAACATTACGCTGGGCATTGGTCAATCTGGCGATTGTGCCGCGCCGCAAATACGCTTCAGCCAAGCTATACCAATCGGTTTGGATGAAGGAGGGTTCTCCGCTGCTGGTGAATACTTATTCGCTGGCCAATGGCTTACAGCGCCATCTGGGAAATTCGTTCAAAGTGGCTGTCGGGATGAGATACGGCCAGCCAACAATTTCGGCGGCAATGACAAACCTGATTCAGCACCAGGTCGAACGCATCCTTGCAGTACCGCTGTATCCGCAATATGCCGAATCAAGTTTTGAAACAGCCGTACAGAGCATTCAGCGAGCAGCAAGAGAAAATTCGATGGCGGATGGCGTTGCCATATTGCCGCCGTTTTATGACTCGCCGGGTTATCTGGATGCTTCGGCTGACCAGGTGCGCGCGCATTTGGTTCAACACCCGGATTCTCACATCGTCTTCAGCTACCACAGCCTGCCGGAACGCCACATCAAACGTTTAGATTCATCCGGTCAGCATTGCTTGCAACGCGCGGATTGCTGCGAACAAATTCTGGAATGCAATGCGCGATGTTATCGCGCTCAATGCGAAGCCACGACTCGCGCCATTGCCCAACGCCTTGGCCTGCAACCGTCTCAGTACAGCCTGGCATTTCAATCACGATTGGGCAGGCAAAAATGGATTGGCCCGCAAACCTCCGACGTGCTGCAACAACTGGCACAACGTGACATCAAACAAGTTGCCGTCACTTGTCCGTCTTTCGTCGCCGACTGCCTGGAAACGCTGGAAGAAATCGCCATTCGCGCACGAGAAACGTTTTTGCAATCCGGTGGAAATGATCTGACTCTGGTGAAGGCGCTCAATGCTGAACCTGTTTGGGTACAAGCTTTAACCTCTTTAGTAAACGATTTTGCAGATCAGCCAGACTTGAGCCAAAACAAGTAATTGCAATCACCGCAGCCAGCATTTATTGCAGTCGTCCCCTCTTTGCATCCCCGAAAGTCGCGGGTATGATGGCCGCGAATCAAACCTATTACTTCAATCTACAACCCGTTTTGGAGGAAGAATGTCGCAGGAACCTGACATTAATTCATTGCTCAAAGAAGACCGTCTCTTTTCGCCATCAACAGAATTCAGCACTTCGGCACACATCAAAAGTCGTGAGCATTACGATCAGATTTACAAACGCTCTGTTGAAGACCCTGAAGGCTTCTGGGCGGAAATCGCCAGCGAACTGCATTGGTTCAAACCTTGGGACAAAGTTCTGAACTGGAACGAACCCTTTGCCGAATGGTTTGTCGGCGGCCAGACAAACATTTCTTACAACTGCCTTGACCGCCACCTTTCAAGCTGGCGCAAAAACAAAGCCGCCATCATTTGGGAAGGCGAACCCGGCGACACTCGTACGCTGACTTATCAACAGCTTCACAGCGAAGTCTGCAAATTCGCCAACGTGCTGAAAGAACTCGGCGTCAAAAGCGGCGACCGTGTAGCCATTTACATGCCGATGATTGTCGAATTGCCAGTGGCCATGCTGGCTTGCGCGCGCATCGGAGCCACGCATTCAATCATCTTCGGCGGTTTTTCGGCGGAAGCTTTGAAAGATCGCATCAACGACGCCGAAGCCGCTGCCGTCATCACCGCCGACGGCGGTTATCGTCGCGGATCGGCTCTGCCTCTAAAACCTGCCGTTGACGCCGCTATCAAAGATTGCCCTTCGGTCAAACAAGTCGTCGTCGTCGAACGCTGCAAAAACGAAATCCACATGGAACCGGGACGCGATCACTGGTATCACCAGTTGATGGAAACCGCTTCGGACGTTTGCCCAGCGGAACCTTTGGACGCCGAACATCCGCTCTACATTCTTTACACTTCGGGCACGACCGGAAAACCGAAAGGCATTGTCCACACCACCGGCGGTTATTCGGTTCACACTTACCTGACGGCGAAATGGGTTTTTGACCTCAAAGACGAAGACACTTACTGGTGTACGGCTGACATCGGTTGGGTGACCGGGCACAGTTACATCGTTTACGGCCCGATGCAAAACGGAGCTTCGATTGTGATGTACGAAGGCGCCCCGAACACGCCTGATTTTGGCCGGTTCTGGCAGATCATCGAAAAACACAAGGTCAACATTTTGTACACGGCTCCGACGGCGATTCGCACTTTCATCAAATGGGGCGAGCAGTGGCCTTTGAAATATGACTTGTCCAGCTTGCGATTGCTCGGCTCAGTCGGCGAACCGATCAACCCCGAAGCCTGGATGTGGTATCACCGAGTCATAGGCAAAGAACGTTGCCCGATTGTTGACACCTGGTGGCAAACTGAAACCGGAGGCATTTTGATTTCGCCGATTCCCGGAGCCGTGGCCACCAAACCCGGATCGGCGACACTTCCCTTCCCAGGCATTGTGCCTGACATTCAAACCCGCGACGGAGTTTCAGTCGGCAAAAATCAAGGCGGATTTTTGGTTATCGCCAAACCCTGGCCGGGAATGCTGCGTACGATTTACCGCGACGCTGAACGCTTCAAGAAACAATACTGGTCGGACATTCCGGGCTGTTACTTCACAGGCGACGGAGCGCGCCGCGATGACGATGGATATTTCTGGCTGATGGGCAGAGTTGACGACGTTATCAACGTCAGCGGCCATCGGTTGGGAACAATGGAAATCGAAAGCGCGCTGGTTTCTCATCCCAAAGTCGCCGAAGCCGCTGTCGTCGGTCGCCCCGATGATTTGAAAGGACAAGCCGTTGCGGCGTTTGTTACGCTGGAATCCGGCCACAAGGCTTCGGATGAATTGAAAGAGGAACTTCGCAAACACGTCGCCAAAGAAATCGGCCCGATGGCCAAACCTGACGACATTCGATTCACCGATACGCTGCCGAAAACTCGTTCGGGCAAAATCATGCGCCGTTTGCTGCGAGACATTGCGGCGGGAAATCAAACCGTTGGCGACACCACTACGCTGGAAGATTTGTCCGTGCTGGCCAAACTCCGCGAAGACGAGGAGTAAAACGATGATTGCAACTGCAACCGATTACAAAGCCTTGATCGAGATGATGCCTCCGGGAATGGTGTCCACTCTTTCTGACGTGGAATGGGAAGAGTACGAGGAGTTGCTGGAAGATATTGGCGAAGCCACGCATCTGCGCCTGACTTACGACAACGGGAGATTACAAATCATGAGTCTATCGCCCGAACACGAAGGCATTGCTGGTTTATTGCCTCATTTGATACTGGTTTTAGCGGAAGAACTAGGCCTGGATTTTCTCGGACTCGGTTCAACGACATTTAAGCAACAACTCAAAGGTAAAGGCACAGAACCCGACGATTGCTATTACTTCAAAAACTTCAAAAAGATTGCTGGCAAAAAACGGCTGGATTTGAGCGTTGATCCGCCGCCGGATTTGGCCATCGAAATAGACATCAGCAATTCGTCACGAGCGAAGTTTCCGGTTTATGCTGCGATGGGAGTGCCCGAATTTTGGGTTCACGACGGTGATGAGATGCGGTTTTACGCATTGGATTTTGACCGTTACGTTGAAATTACCCACAGCGAGCTTTTCCCGTTCCTCACTCCGCAAACCGTGGCTTTCTTCTTACGCAAAGGCGAAGAAGGAGCGGTCACCATGTCGCGCGAATTCAGAAAATGGGTCAAAGCCCAACTAGGAAAATAGCAATGAAACTGTTCTCAATTGCGCTATTTGCGTTGTTGTTTATCGCCAGTTCTCAAGTCGCTGCGGTTCAGGAAGCCCCGCCGATCCGAAATTTCCTGAAGGTCAACGATGAATTCTGCACTGGCGCGCAACCTCGCCCCGAACATCTGGCCAGGCTGAAAGCCGACGGCGTCAAGGCAATCATCAATCTGCGCCAGCCCAGCGAACATCGCGCCGCCGAAGAAGAAGCCGAAGCGAAAAAGGTCGGCTTGAAGTATTTCAACATTCCGGTTGTGTTCGCCGCGCCAAAAGACGAACAGGTCGAAGAGTTTTTGAAAGTCACGGACGACCCGGCCAATCGTCCGGCTTACATTCACTGCGCGCTGGCCATTCGCGTCGGAGCTTTCTGGATGATTCGCCGTGTGTTGCGCGACGGTTGGACAATTGAAAAAGCCGAAGAAGAAGCCAAAAAGATCGGCTTGGAAAACGCGCCTCACTTAAACGAGTTCGCGCGCAGCTACATCGAAAAACACAAAACAAAGTAATGAAGCTCAACCTGAAATATCTCCGCACCGTGCGTAATCTGAGTCTGGCGCTGCTGCTACTGGCTCCGCTGGCGTATGGTTTGGGAATCTGGCTGGTGGTGAAATACGACGGTTCGGCCAAAACCGGTCTGGCGATTGATCGCACACAGGCCATCAACATTGCCGCCGAGTTCGCCAAAACCAAAGGCGTGGATTTGACCAATTGGAGCAGCATTTGCTGGGTCAAGGCAGACACAGACCTTCACTATTACCAGCAACTCCCAGCCAATGCCGACCGCGAACTTGCCAAAAAACTTTTGCCGGCTTCGCGCGTAGCCGTGTTGTTTCGTTCGCCTGATCGCAGCGAAAATTTTGAAGTCGAGCTTGCTGTGGACGGTCGGATAATCGCTCACAGTTTCAGGTCTCCAAAATCCGGCGACTCCGAAGACCCCGGCGAACCCGAAGCCAAAAAAATTGCCGAACAAGCGTTGCAACAACAACTGGCTGCAGTCGGCGTTGCCTACACCGGCGAATTGCAGTTGGAAGGTCAGCCGGGGCCGCGTCCGGCGGGACAACAACCTCCTCCTGGGGCGCTTCGACCGAAAGGGGTCAATCGGCGTTACACCTGGAAATGGCCGCTGAATTCCATTCCCGAATTGAAACTGGAAAGTTCGCTGTTGGTGAACGGCGGCAATCTGGTTTCTCAACGGATGCAGGCCAAAGTGGATGCTGATTTCATCAAAACTCACCACAACCCGCGAACGTGGTTGAAGGTGTTGAGTATTTTGGCTTTTTGTCTGGTGGTCGCCATTTCAGTGATCTTCGGCGTTTACCGATTTGTGCAGCGCACACGCCAAAAAGAGGTTTCCTACCAGCGCATCATAATTTTGGCGTTGGGATTTGGCGCGGCAATGTCCAGTTTTGTGCTGGCTTCCGACCTGGTCGTCTCTCAGATGGCCGGAACGCCGGGTTTTCCGATTCCGGATTGGGTGATCCAATTTTCGACGGTGATGTTTTATCTGGTGATCGCCCTGTTCGTCGGCATGGCTTACGGCGGCGGCGAAGGCGACATACGCGAAGCCTATCCTGGCAAATTGACTTCTCTTGATGCTTTGCTGCTTGGAAAACTATTTTCGCGCAATGTCGCACGCTCGGTAGTTGCGGGCTTTGCCATCGGCGGATGGATGCTGCTCGGATTTCAATTGGCCACACTGCCGTGGGCGATAATTCCAGGCAAAGGCGAACCGCCAAATCCTATGCTCAGCGCCTGGCTGGGCAAATATCCGATGATTGCTCCGTTTGCTACGTGGCCGACGGATGTGATGGTGGTGATTGTGATTGGCTTGCTGGTTCCGTTGCCGTTTTTCTGGCGACGCCAACGACTTGGACGCGCCAAAATGCCTTTGATCTTTATGTTCATCTGGGCTTCGTGTGCCGCGCCGTATATGGATTTTCGCCCGTGGGAAGGAACTCTGCTGGCCGCCACGATCAGAGCCTCGTTGGTGCTTCTCGCCTTTCTAAGTTTCGATTTGCTGACGGCAATCATTGCCATCGGTTCGCCGACGTTTTTTTCGTTCGTATTGGGCATGGCGGCGCAACCTGCGCCATCGTTACGCCAAGCCGGATTGATTTCCTTTTCCGTCATCGCTGTGTTTTTCCTGGTCGAATTGGTCTTTTACTTCAAAGGCAAAATTTACCACGAAGAAGATGTTCGCCCGGTGTATGCACGCTTTCTGGCCGAACGGCTTTCTATGCAAGCTGAAGTTTCCGCTGCCAGTCAGGCTCAGCAGCGATTGATGCCGCTGATACTGCCGCAAAGCAAATACTTTTCAATCGCCGCAAAGTGTTTGCCGGCTTACGAAGTCGGCGGAGATTTTTATGACGTGTTCGAACTCGAACCCGGCAAAATCGGCTTGCTGATTGCCGAAGGCGGCGGGCGCGGACTGGGTTCGGCATTGTCCATCGCCTTTGCCAAAGGATTTTTGATGCCGAAAATTCTCGGCAATCATCAAACCGACGATTCGCCAACCGAAGTCATTCGCGGATTGCAAAGCCGTCTGGCAACGTTGCTCGATGAAGAGTCGGCGGTCGGATTGGCTTATGTCGTGGTTGATGCCGCAGATGGACGTTTGCGTTACGCACGCACCGGAACTTTTCCCGCAGTCACGATTGGCAGGAATAAGCAATTCGACGGGTTGCAGCCAGTCCGGGAAACTGAACTTAAGTTTTCAGTTCGCGGCAATGCGGAAAAGCACGTCACCGTTCTTGAAGGCTCTCACAATCTGAACGAAGGTGACAGCGTTGTCATTTACACCGATGGACTGGTCAAAAGCTGGCAATTAAATCGGAAAAAACCTGAAACAGAATTGGCCAGCGTGCTGAAAACTGGGGCCGAAAAAATTTCAGACGTATTGCAACAAGCTTTGACCGACAGCCTGACCAAATGTTCTCAGCGCGCGCGCAAACAAGGCGCTGAAGACGACCTGACCGCTGTCATTGTTCGCGTAGATAAAATCGAATCTGCAATATGACGCAAGGTTTTGCGTTTCTATAAACTTGGTACGGAACCCAGAGCGGTAGCGACGGGACGCTTGCAAAGCTCACTCTTCACGAGAAAACGGGGCGCTACCGCTTCCCGTTCCGTACCGTCGGAGACTCACCCAATGAAATTGCGAGGCTGGCTGGCGCTGATTGCTGTTTCTGCAATTGCTTACGTGGCGGCATTCTGGCTATTTTCAAAAGTCATGCCTGCTGCGCGATGGAACCATGCCGTAGACCACGATACCGCCATCGCGCTGGCCAAAAAGTTCGCCCGCGAATTGGCCGTTGGCGATGTCAATCTGGAAGCTTCTTCCAGTTTTGATTTGAACGACAACGTCAACGTCGAATACGGTCGTCGCCGCGAATACTATTTGGCAATCGAACCCAACGGCGTCGGGCGAACTTACTTTACGCCGCTGGATGTCACCGTCAGCCTGCTGGATTTCAAAACTCACTACAAAATTGATGTGGTTCTCAATTCCAAAGGCCAGTTGCTGGAATTCCGCACAGTTGAACCCAGAGACAAAAAGAAAGAGGAAGAAAACGAACAGCAGGATTTGCCTGACAAAGCCTCCGACGCGGACCAGCAATTGGCCGAGTCCACCATGAAAAGATTGTTTGGCGAACCGATGGCTTCGGCGACATTGGCCGAAGCCGCAGTCACCCGGCAGGGTTCGCGGTTTGCCTGGAAAACCGAAGACCAGCACATGAAAGTGTCAGCCAAATTGCTGGTGCGCGACGGCAAGGTCAAACAAGCTTCGGTGGAACACGAATTCACTCGCCTGTTCGATTCAAAATTTGAAAGCCGCAGCAGCGCATTGCTCAAGGCGCTGTACAACTCCGAAGGCGTCACCCTGTGGATTCCGGTGTTTCTGGTCGCCGTGTTTTTTTTCGTCGGCGTGGCGCTGAAACGAATTCAACACAGACAAGCGTTGATCTTCCTGGCCACCGTATTTGTGGCGATTACCGTTTACAACTGGTTGCAAGGCGTCAACGTAGGCGTTGAAGAAGGAAGCCAGGCAGGGGCGAATTACTGGGTAGCCAAATTGTTGGCGTGGTTATTCTTTCTGCTCGGCATGGCCTTCATCGCCGGTTCGTTGTATTTCGTCTGGGCTGCCGGGCAATCATTGGCAATACGAATTCCCAAACGCCCGACCATCAGCCTGGAACTGATTTTGAAAGGAAAGCTGCTGACTCGTCCGGTTGCTCGCGGCTTCGCCATCGGATTGCTGACCGGAGGAATTGTCGCGGTCATTCCCTTGCTGGTAGCCGCCAGCGGCGTCTTTCGAAATCTGGAATTGGATTCAAAGGGACTGGAAGATTATCTGATTTCGCCCTTCCCTACTGCTTCACTGACATTGCACGCCATACAGTATTTGGGATTCGTGCTCTTCGGATTCATGGCCCTGCTGATTCAGGTATACGTGAAACGTCCGCTGGTGACTCGACTGCTGGTCTTTGTAACAGTTTTTGTCGGGATGCTGGGAGTGTCTGTCACAGAAATTTCCGTCGCTGGATTGCTGGTGACAACATTGCTGTTGTCGGTGACACTGACGACCATTTATTTCAAAAGCGATCTGCTGGCAATTGTCATCAGCTTAGGCGTTGCCCGAGCAACGCTCGCGGCGGCGACTTTGCTGGCACAACCGGCGGCATCGCTGAAATCTTCGGCCTGGCAGGCGATTGGCGTGTTCATCGCTTTAACTCTTGTTGCGCTGATTGGAGTCTGGAAGTTCCGCGAAGTCACCGACGAAGAAACAGCCGTTCCATTGCAATTGCTGGAAACACGCGACGAACGCGAACGCCTCAAGGCGGAGTTTGGCGTCGCCCAACGTGCTCAGCAACAAATGCTGCCCGACGCTCCGCCGCAAATTCCCGGCCTGGAAATTTCTGCCGTTTGTTTGCCGTCCAAAGAAGTCGGCGGCGACCTTTATGATTTCCTGCCGTTATCAGACGGTCGTCTGGGTATTGTTGTCGCCGACGTTTCCGGCAAAGGCGTTCCGGCTTCGTTGTACATGACCCTGACCAAAGGCTTGCTGGTGTCTGTGTCTGAAACCACCAGCGACCCGGGCGAAATTCTGCGCGAAGTGAATCGCCATTTATACGAAGTCTGTCGCCGCAAAATGTTCGTCACTCTGTTTCTGGGAGTGATTGATCCGATTACTAAACGGCTGATTTATGCACGAGCCGGTCATAACCCTACGGTTTTTCGTCGCCCAACAGTGGAAACCAGATTGTTGCGTGCAGGCGGGATTGGTTTGGGTCTGAATAGCGGAAAGATTTTCGATCAAACGCTAAAAGTCGAAACCGTCCAGTTAGCCACAAACGACAAACTGTTTTTTTACTCCGACGGCATCACCGAAGCGATGAATCCGAAGAACGAAGAATACGGCGAAGAACGTTTGATGAATCTGGCCGAACGACTGGATTCAGCCGGAGCCAACGAAGCACGCGATGTGGTGCTAAGTGATGTGAAAGAATTTCTGGATTCCAACCAGCCGCAAGACGACCAAACTCTGGTCGTCGTCAAAATCACCTGACCTAAATCGAAGCAAGAAACTTTGAGACAGGATGGACATGATTTTTTTTCAGGATGAACAGGATTCAAATCAGGTTGGAACTTGATTGCTATTGATGATTCTGTAAATCCTGCCGCAAATCTTGTTCATCCTGTCAAAAGAAAATGTCCCAATGTTGCTTGCTCTGATTTAGATCGGTTTTCAATTGTCTGTACGGTTTGGCCACAGAGTCTCAGAGAAGAATTCAGAAACCTCTGTGTCTCCGTGACTCTGTGGCAAGTTCCGTACTTTGCTTTGATTCAGCAATGACATCTCGATTATTTCTTCATCGCCTTTGAACCTTTCGTGACTCCCAAAGGCGGAGCCGGTTTGAACTTCTTGGGCAGTTCAGTTCCGGTGGCGGGCGTATCGTATTTCTCTTTGACGATGTCGCCTTTGAGCGCAGCCAGCGCACCGAGCAATTCCTTTTTCTCTCTTTCGCCAACTTTGAATTTATCAAGCGACTTAACCAGGTCTTCGACCAGCGCATTGAATTCGCCACCCGTCACGCGCATGTGCCGATGCGATTCTTTCATGCTCAAGCCTTTGTATTGGCAAGGCCCGCCAGTCGCATTGCAGACAAAATCTTTCAAGTTGGCGACCAGCCGCGTGGCATCGCTTCGGGCAAATTTCTTGCTGATGCGAATGTCGGCCAGCACGTTACCGGCAAAGTCTTCAACGACTGCCGAAATCGCAGGCATTCCGCCAAGACGATCATAAAGAGAACCGGTTTTGGGCGGCGCAGTTGGGGCCGCAGTTGAAGCGGCAGCGGTTGGCGCTCCCAACGGCGGAGCCGGTTTGAAGTTTGCGGGCAAAGCCGTTCCGGTCACAGTTGATTCGCTTTCGACAATGTCGCCTTTCAATCCGGCCAAAGCACTCAGCAATTCTTTCTGCTCTTTTTCCGGCACTTTGAACTTATTCAGAGTCTTCACCAAATCTTCGACCAGCGCGTTGAATTCGCCCGCCGTCGTTCCCATGTTTTTGTGGGATTCTTTCATGCTCAAGCCTTTGTACTGACAAGGCCCGCCCGTTGCGAAGCAGACAAAATCTTTCAGATTGGCAAGCAATCTCTCCGGATCACTTTTGGCAAATTTTTTGTTGATGCGCGAATCAGCCAGCACATTGCCAGCAAAATCTTCTACGACTGCCGAGATCGCTTCCTTGCCGCCGAGTCGTTCGTACAAAGATTTCGATTGAGCCAATACCGATCCGAACTGAGTCATCACCAAACAAAGGCCCAGGACAATAACTTTCATGTGTTTCACGTATTTGTTCCTCCAGAAAAAATGAGCGCGCCGGGATTTGGGCTTCCCGGAGCAATGGAAATTGAAGCCGCGATAAACGGAATTAGAGACACGACTTCTGTAATCGCTTGGCAAGCGACACAACAGCAGAATTAAAGTTTGCCGGGGCCAATTTGGTCGAGGTCATTAAGATCGGTGAGGAGGGGAAAGTAGGAGGAGATAACGAATTGGTGAAGCAACGCCGGGATAGTACACCAACAAAGTCATTTGCGAAACGTTAAATCTTGAACTGCTCAGTCGGTACGGAACGGGAAGCGGTAGCGCCCCGGTTCCTCGCAAGGGGTCAATCGGTACGGAACGGG
Source organism: Acidobacteriota bacterium (assembly GCA_033763255.1). Lineage (GTDB taxonomy): Bacteria > Acidobacteriota > Blastocatellia > RBC074 > RBC074 > RBC074. The sequence continues at coordinate 24,383 of JANRKX010000056.1, forward strand.
AAGCGGTAGCGACACGGTTCCTCGCAAGGGGTCAATCGGTACGGAACGGGAAGCGGTAGCGACACGGTTCCTCGCAAGGGGTCAATCGGTACGGAACGGGAAGCGGTAGCGCCCCGGTTCCTTGCAAGAAATGAGCTTCGCAAGCATCCCGTCGCTACCGCTCTGGGTTCCGTACCAATCACGCAAGCATCTCGTCGCTATCGCTCTGGGTTCCGTACCAATCACGCAACTTAAACCGTATACGTCTTCCAATGCTCTTCGCACAACCAGAGCCAATTCCCTTCGGGAGTCATACGCCTGCGAAGCTTGCCCCAAACTCCTGACTTGTCTTTGTCTTCCAGCAATTTTCGCAAACCGCGAAGTTCATATCCGGCGACTTCACGCGCAAAGCGAGATTCCAGCGAACGCCCAAATTTTGACGAAGAGCTTTCTGGCAGCAAATCCAAACCGTCTTTACTGGCTGCGTCAGCCAGTTTTCCCCAAAGGTCTACGCCTTCCTTGAATCGTTTTTGGTATTGCTCTTCCTGAACACTGCTCAATCCGGGAATCACATAACCCGTCAACGGTGTGACGTACTTCATCATCTTCGCCAACTTCAACAAATACGGTCCCAATTTTTGCAGAGCCTCTGAATTCACCTCGATTTGGTAAAGCTCGGTTGCCGGATCGTTTTTGCCTCGTTCGTATCCGACCGGATGCCAATGGCCGGGTTGCTGGCAATACAACTGCAACTCCAAAGTTTGCCGCCAAATCTTTTCACGAATTTTGTCCATCATTCCGGCGGAGCGAATCGGTTCCAGCAAACCGATCAAATCGCCATCGCCTCCGCCTGACCGCAGAGCAAAGATATTCGGACAAGCCGAAAACTCTCTGGATTGCTCGGCGTTGAATTCGCGCGTGAAGTTTTGTTGGACTAGCGCCGTCAATTCCGCAACGGCGGAACGAGTTCCTTTGACCTCGCTCAAAATTTCATCCAACTTGGCCAGAGTGTTTTCAGGACGAATGCCGACCAGCAAGTCAGAAACTGAAACCATTTTGCGGCTTTTGCGACATTGGATTTGAGGCTCGGCATCTGCAACAAAGCCCAACAAATCTTCCAACTCAAATTCTTCGGCGCACGGCGCTCCGTTGTGCCCTTTGCAAGGAATCAATCGTTTGCAGCCCATGCGTTTGAACCGATTGAGCGTCAGTTCCAATCCGGAACGCAGCACATCGAAAAAGTAATGCGGCGCGGGACCACGAACGATCAATCGGATTTGCCTGTCGCTGGGATACGAACGAACCAATCCCAAATGTTTTTCATCCTTGTCGTCGCGGAACAGCACTCCGTGTCGCCAGTGAATGTTTTTCGTGAACCGATGTTGCCGAGCAATGAACCAGGTGGGAATGCCAGCGGGCATCGTCAAATCGAGTTCATACTTCATGGAAATTTCGCTGATGTTTCCCTTCTTGCCGAGTTCTTCCCAAGGTTGTTCGTAGTTTTTGTCTTCGTCTTCGGGCAGCAATTCCACGATCAGGCTTTTGTCTTTGTCTTCCAGAGTGCGGTACGACAGATCGAACTTTTCCATAAACCGCAGCAGAGTGTCGTGTTCCAGATCAACGTCGTGCCACAATTCGCGCATGCGTTTTTTGGTCAGGATGGCATTGTTGTCTTTGGTTTGTTTGCAAGTCACCACACGGCTGATGACTTCTGTCACCCATTGCGGATCGAGAATCACAGTGTCGTCCACTTCGTCATCGTCGCGGAAGTACAAAATCTCGCCCAGTTCGTGCAACCAGACGGACAGCGTCTGTTCGGCCACCCCTGTAATGCCGCGTTCTGCCAACAACCGTTTCCATTTTGTAGCGGACACATGCCGTTCCGATTTCGCGTTGGCCAGAATGGCATCGGCGGCGTCACGCCATTTGATCGGCCAGCGTTCGCCCATCAAAGGCAATTTGGCGGCGGCCTGACGAATGGCTTCACGTAATTCGACAATGCCTTTGCCGGTTTCGTTGCTGACGCAAAACACGTTGTCGCCGTCGGTAATCAGGTTCGGATGTTTTTCCTGCAGTTCTGCCAATCGGACGTTGGGCGTGTAATTTTCAGTATGCGTGGCCACCAGAATCACCGGCGAATCGTCGGCCAGAGCCTTCAGCTTATCCAGCCAATAATCCAGTTTGCCTTGGTCGTGACCTTCGCGCGCGTTCCAGGCGACGATGTACAACGATCGCCGAGTCAGAAAGAACTGATGCGTGGCGTGATAAATTTCCTGACCGCCAAAATCCCAAGTGACCAGATTCATGTCCACATCGTGTTGCGGATGTTCCAGCTTCAATTCGCCGCGCTCCATGCCGTGTGTCGTTTCCGAATTCGGATCAAACCTTTCGTTGCGCAATCGCCGCAACAAACTGGTTTTGCCTACACCGCCCTGCCCGACAACCAACATTTTCGAAACCCAAAATTGTTTGCTGGCTTCCAGCAAATGCTGCCGAACGGAACTCCACCCCTGCTGAACAACTTCCGGCGACAAAGACGCCCATGGATTTCCATCCAGGTTTACGGTTGTCAAGTTCTGCAACTGAGCGATGGCAGGCGGCAGTTCTGTCAGTTGGTTGCTGTTCAACCAAAGACGCTGCAAGTTCTGCAACTGAGCGATGGCAGGCGGCAGTTCTGTCAGTTGGTTGCTGGACAAATAAAGTGTCTGCAAGTTCTGCAACTGAGCGATGGCAGACGGCAACTCGCTCAGTTTGTTGCCTAAAAATTGTCCCCACTTTGGATACCAACCACCAAATTTCAACACTCGAAGATTGGTCAACCGGCCAATACCATAAGGCAGTTTTTCCACCCGATTCCCAGCCGTTATCAGCCCCTGGAGCTTATACAAGTCCCAAAACTCTTCGGGAAATTCGGCCAGACGATTTTTGTGCAGCGTGATCCGGCGCAGTTCGGCCAACTTCCCGATTTCCGGCGGCAAGGCGGTCAATCGGTTGTCTTCCAATCGCAAAGATTGCAGCTTGGTCAATCGGCCAATTTCCGGCGGCAACGTTTCCAACCGATTGCCGGCCAGCCATAAGGCTCGCAATTCGGTCAGTTCGCCAATTTCCGGCGGCAGTTCGGTTAATTTCAAACCGGACAAATTCAATCGGCGAGCGTTGGTCTGTTTGGCTTGGCGAATGCTTTCCAGTGCGAGTTGTTGGCTCATGCGGCGATCCTTTGTGGTTGTGATGATGTGCGGCGCAAGATTGAAACAAAACCGCAGCGGATGCAACGGATGCGGTACGGGGAGCGTGAGCGACCTGGCTTTTCTTGATTGCAGGATTCTTGATTGCAGGATACTCAGGTCGCTCACGCTCCCCGTACTGCATTTTAGGATACTCAGGTCGCTCACGCTCCCCGTACTACATCAACAGGTTTATGTGCCTTTGCTGCAACAAATCGCTTGCTCGTTGAAGTTCGATTCCTTAAGATCGCCGCCAATGAAAGACGATAAAAAATTAGTCGCGGAATTCCTGACCTTGCTGCGCGTCGAAAAAGGCCTGGCTGAAAACACCTTGCTGGCTTATCGCAACGATTTGCAGAAATTGCTGCGATACGCCGCCGACAACCACAAAACTCTGTTCAGCCTGGATCGCAGCGATCTGGTTGATTTGATGGCAGTTCTGAAAGAATCCGGCGTCAATTTCACCACCATTTCGCGGATGGTGTCGGCCATTCGTGGGTTTTATAAATTCGCCTTGATGGAAGGCTTGACCAAAAGCGATCCGACGGCGCATCTGGAATCAAGCAAACCCTGGCAAACCTTGCCTCATTTTTTGACGCCCGAAGAAGTCGAAGCCTTGCTGGCTCAGCCAAAACTCGATTTCGATTACGGTTTGCGCGACCGTGCAATGCTTGAAACCCTGTATGCGTCGGGACTTCGCGTTTCGGAACTGGTGCATTTGAAAATGTCCGACATTGATCTGGATTCCGGTGTGCTGACCTGTTTCGGCAAAGGCAGCAAACAACGCAAAGTTCCGCTTGGTCGTTCAGCCATCGCTTTTCTGAAACGCTATTTCCCTGCTAGACTGCGGCTTCTGAACGGCAAGCTCTCGGATTTACTGTTTATTGAATCCAACGGGCGGGAAATCACACGGCAAAAGTTCTGGAAGCTGATTAAAGATTACGGCGAAGCGGCCAACATCAAATACATCACGCCGCATTTGCTGCGCCACAGCTTTGCGACGGTTTTGCTGGCGAACGGAGCGGATTTGCGGTCGGTGCAATTGATGCTGGGACATAGCGATATTTCGACGACTCAGATTTACACCCACGTCACCAACGATCAACTCAAAACCGCCTACAACCAATTTCATCCACGATCCTGAAGTCTCTTTTTATTCACCGCAGAGACGCTGAGAACACAGAGATTTCGCAGAGTATTTATTTCAAACTCTGCGCTTGCTTTGCGTACTCTGCGCCTCTGCGGTGAAAAAGAAAGACTGAAATAACTTGAGTTCCAAACAACGACTCGATACCGAACCCAAAATGAACCTTGGAGAACTAGCGAACCGGCTCAATTGCAAAGCCGTCGGCAATTCCGAACTCGACATCACGGGACTGGCTCCAATCGAACTGGCCGAATCCAGCCATTTAACATTCCTGAGCAACAAGAAATACAAGAAGCATCTGGCCAAGACGGCAGCGGCGGCGATTATCTTGAACGATGCTGCGGACTTGCCCGAAGGAAAATCCGGCATCATATCCGCCAATCCGTACCTAACCTTTGCCGAAGCCATGTGGCTGTTTTATCCTCCACTGGAGTATCCCAAAGGCATTCATACTTCGGCGGTTGTGGCTCCGACGGCGGTGATTGGCAACAACGTCACGATTGGAGCATTTACGGTAATCGGCGAAGGAGTCCGGCTCGGCAACAACGTCACGATTACCGATCATTGCTCGATTTATCCTCAAGTCGAAATCGGCGACGGCAGTCTGATTCATTCGCACTGCGTGGTCCGGGAATTTTGCCGACTTGGGCAAAACGTGATCCTGCAAAACAACGTAACTATCGGCACGGATGGTTTCGGATTCGCCAAACGAAACGAAGCTGGTTGGTTCAAGATTCCTCAAGCCGGAATTGTTGTTGTCGAAAACGATGTAGAAATCGGAGCCGGTTCGACAATTGATCGGGCCACGATTGGCGCAACCGTCATTGGCAAAGGAACCAAGCTCGACAATCTGGTGCAAATCGGTC
>JANRKX010000057.1:0-55345 GCA_033763255.1 Acidobacteriota bacterium
CAAGGAGTCTTGCAAGACAACAACGTCCGCGGCGGCGGCGGAGTAGACACAACCAACCCGCCAACCGTCACCGCGACCGGAACGATCACCCTGACCAACACGGCTCCGATGCTGCCAAACATCACTCCCAGCTTCGCGCCGCCAATCAGCGGAGAAGAACAACCGACTGCGCCACAACAAGGTGGCAATAATTCCGCTTCATTGACCACTCGGATCGGGCAATGGCTGCGCCCTGTGTTTTCGGCCTTTGCCGCGCCGACCAATTTAAGCCTGCAAGCCTTGGGCAATTGGTTTTCTCCTGCTGTTTCGGCAGCCGAATCCGATGTCAGCAGCGCTGCCAGTATCAGTAGCCCGACTGTTAAGGAGGGCTTGGTGCCTGATGGAAAAGCCCTTGCTGACGCGCGGGCTACTGACACGAGACCAGCAACTCCGGCCAGAACAATGATCGTCAACAGCAAAGGCGAAACTCGTATTGTGCCGACGGCATCGCTCGCGGCAATGGCGGGCGATTTAATCACCTTGCCCAGCAGCGGCAGCTTCACGCTTCCGGCAGGTGAAAGCACGACGATCATGTTCAACGCCACGATTGGCACAGGCTTCACCGGCACGGCGATCACCAATCAGGCGTCAGTTTCCGGCACCGGCTTCGGCCCAATTCTGAGTAACAACCTCTCGACGCCGGTCATTCAAGCGCCGAATTTCAGCAAGGCATTCAGTCCGACGACGATTGTGACCAACACGGGCGTTTCAACGCTGACCTTCACGCTGGTCAATCCGAATCCGTCTCAGGCGCTTTCAGCCGTGGCCTTTACCGATGCGTTCCCGCCGGGTGTTGAGGTCGCCGCGACTCCGGCAGTCTCCATCAGCGGTTGTGGCGCGCCGACCTTCGCTCCTGCGGCGGCGGCGACTTCGCTCAGCTTCATGGGCGGTTCGATTGCGGCGGGCGGAACTTGCACGGTCAGCGTCAACGTGCGCGGCACCACCGAAGGCGTTAACGCCAATGTTTCAAGCACGGCGACTTCCACCCAAGCCAATCCCAGCAGCATGGCTTCGGCTAATCTGACAGTCCTGAACGCACCGACGTTCAGCAAGGCGTTTGGCGCTTCCACGGTTCAACTCAACGGAACGACAAGCCTGACTTTCACGATCACCAACAACAGTCAGTTCTTCCAATTGAACGGCATTGGCTTTACCGACACGCTGCCCGCCGGACTTGTCGTCGCTACGCCGAATAACTTGAGCACGACTTGCGGCGGCACAGCGACGGCAGCCCCGGGCGGAAGTACTGTCAGTCTGTCAGGTGCAACCCGAAACGCCACCACTAGCTGCACCCTGACCGTCAACGTCACAGGCACAACCGCCGGAGCCAAGAATAACAGCGCGACGCTGGCAACAACCGAACTTGGAGCCAACAGCGCAACGACCGGCACGGTCACATTAACCGTGCTCGCTCCGCCGACAATTGCCAAGGGGTTCAGCCCGACCTCGATTACAGTCGGTGGCAGTTCGGCGGTCACGTTGACGCTGACCAATCCGAACGCCACGCCACTGACCGGCGCAGCCTTCAGCGACACGCTGACAAACATGACCGCGCTGGGTGGAGCCGTGACAGGCACCTGCTCCGGGACAACGCCGAGCAGCTTGTCAGCAGGCGCAACGTCGCTGAACTTCAGCGGCATCACGATTCCGGCCAGCGGCAGTTGCACGGTAATCTTCAGCGTCACCAGTTCGACTCCGGGTTCCCATCCAAACGCGACTTCGGGAGTGACGACGACGCAAACGCCTACAGTCGGTACGCCCAGCAACACGGTGAATCTGAGCGTCTTTGCTCCGCCGACCATCACCAAGTCCTTCTCGCCAACAGGCGTAGCGGTTGGCGGAACTTCGACGCTGACCCTGACCATCACCAATCCGGCGGGCAATCCGGCTGGAGTGAATGGCGTCGCGGTCAGCGACACCTTTCCGGCGGGACTGGAAGTGGATGCGACGCCGAATGCCATGAGCACTTGCGGCGGAACGTTCACGGCGGCGGCGATGGCTACCAGCATTTCGTTGGCTGGCGGATCAATCGGTTCGGCAGGCGGAAGCTGTTCTGTCAGCGTCACCGTCAAAGCCACAACCGGCGGAGCAAAACTCAACACGACCGGCGCGGTCAGTTCGACTGAAGGCGGCACGGGGCTGACGGCTTCGGCGACCTTGAGCGTGGCTGCGGCTCCGACAGTAACCAAGAGCTTTTCGCCGAGCACAGTTGCTCTGAACGCGCCGTCTACGTTGACGATTCAATTCACCAACTCGAATGCTTTCCCGCTGACTTCGACTGCCATCACCGACAGCTTTCCGGCAGGAATGGAAGTGGACGCGACTCCGGGCGCGACGAACACTTGCGGCGGCACGTTCAACCCGCTGGCGGGCAACACAGCCATCAGCTTGAGCGGCGGAACAATTCCGGCCAGCGGCTCGTGCGCGATCAGCGTCGCGGCCAAAGGCACAACCGCCGGAGTGAAGAACAACGTCACAGGCAACGTCAGCACGGCGGAATCCGGCACGGGCGGAAACGCGATGGCGAATCTGACCGTCATCGCTCCACCGGCATTCAGCAAAACTTTTGGCCCGTCGGACATTCCGCTTGGCTCAATTTCCACGTTGAACTTCACGATCACCAACAACAACACGACTTCGGCGTTGAACGGCATCGGTTTCACTGATGTGTTGCCCGCCGGTCTGAGCGTGTCCGACGCGACGACCAACAACGTTTGCGGAACTGGCAGCGTCCTGACTGTAGTTGCCGCGACGCGAACGATCACCTTAACCGGCGGCAATCTGGCCGTCGGCAACCCGGCGCCAACAACCTGCACGATTCCGGTCACGGTGACAGGCATCACCGCCGGAGCGCAGGTCAACACGACTCAGGCGATCACTTCGACCGAAGGCGGAACCGGCAGCACTGCGACAGCGACGCTCAACGTTTTTGCTCCGACGACGATTACCAAATCGTTTTCGCCAACCGGCGTTCAAGTCGGCGGCACATCAACGCTGACCATCACCATCACCAACCCGGCGGGAAATCCCGCTGGCGTAACTGGCGTGACCGTCAGCGACAGCTTCCCTGCTGGAATGGAAGTGGATGCCACACCAAACGCTATGAACACTTGCGGCGGAACGTTCAGTCCGGCGGCTGCGGCGACCAGCATTTCACTGACCGGCGGAGCGATTGCTTCGGCGGGCGCAAGCTGTTCAATCAGTGTCGTTGTCAAAGCAACGACTGCTGGTTCAAAGCTCAACACCACCAGCGCAGTTCTTTCAACACAAGGCGGTCTTGGTTTGACGGCTTCGGCGACCTTGTTCGTCGCCGCGCCTCCGACCGTGATCAAGAGCTTTTCACCAGGCAGCATTCCGCTGAATGGAACGTCCACATTGACGATCAGCTTCACCAATCCGAACGCCTTCGCGCTGACGGGATTGGCGATTACCGACAGCTTCCCCGCTGGCTTGGAAGTCGCGGCGACTCCTGCGGCGACGAACAGTTGCGGCGGAACCTTCGCTCCGACGGCTGGCAACACTGCCATCAGCTTGAGCGGCGGTTCGCTGACTTCCAGCGGCAATTGCTCGATAAGCGTTGCCGTCAGAGGCACAACTGCCGGAGCCAAACCCAACGTCACCGGCAACGTCAGTTCAACTGAATCCGGCGCAGGCGGAACGGCGACCGCGACATTGAATGTCTTCGCTCCGCCGACCGTGGCGAAGGCGTTCGTGCCGACCAGCGTTGCGCTGAACGGTCAATCCACCTTGAACATTGTCATTACCAATCCGGCTGGCAATCCCGGTGGACTGACCGGCATTGCCATCAGCGACACATTCCCCGCTGGTCTGGAAGTTTCCAGTCCGCTGGTTTCGTCAAATTCCTGCGGCGGCACGTTCAGCCCGACAATCGGTGCGACCAGCATCAGCTTGACTGGCGGCGCAATTGCGACGGCTGGCAATAGCTGCACGATCAGCGTCAACGTTCGCGGCACAACGGCGGGCGCGAAAAACAACGTCACCGGCAACGTCAGTTCTACCGAAGGCGGCACAGGCTTGACGGCAACGGCAACGTTAAACGTCTTTGCTCCGCCAACCGTGACCAAGGCCTTTTCGCCAACCGGAGTTGCGATCAACGGAACTTCGACATTGACGATCACCATCACGAACCCGGCAACCAATCCGGCTGGAATCACTGGCGTCGCAATCAGCGACACCTTCCCGGCTGGAATGGAAGTTCACACAACTCCGGGAGCGACCAACACTTGCGGCGGCACGTTCAGCCCAGCGTCTGGCAACACCAGCATTTCGCTGACCGGCGGAGCGATTGCGACAGCGGGCGGCTCCTGCTCAATCAGCGTCACCGTCAGAGGCACAACCGCCGGAACGAAGAACAACGTCACCGGCACAGTGTCTTCAACCGAAGGCGGAACCGGCTTGACGGCTTCGGCGACATTGACCGTCGCGGCTGCGCCAACTGTGGCCAAGAGCTTTTCGCCGACCTCTATCGTACTCAACGGCACGTCAACGCTGACGATCAGCTTCACCAATCCGAACGCCTTCCCGTTGACGGGCCTGGCGATCACCGACAGCTTCCCGGCTGGCGTTGAAGTCGCGGCAACTCCGGCAGCGACCAACACTTGCGGAGGCACGTTCAACCCGCCGGCAGCCGCAACCGCCATCAGCTTAAGCGGCGGTTCGCTGACTTCCAGCGGCAATTGCTCAATCAGCGTTGCGGTCAGAGGCACAACTGCCGGAGCCAAAAACAACGTCACCGGCAACGTCAGCACGACTGAATCCGGCGCGGGCGGAACGGCGAATGCGACGTTAAATGTCTTCGCTCCGCCGACAATCACCAAGGCGTTTTCGCCGACGACTGTCGCGCTCAACGGAACTTCAACGTTGACGCTCACCATCACCAACCCGGCGGCCAATCCCGCTGGCGTGAATGGCGTGACAGTCAGCGACGTTTTCCCGGCTGGCTTGGTGGTTCACACAACTCCGGGCGCGAACAACACTTGCGGCGGATCGTTTGCGGCGCCAGCCGGAGCAACCAACATCGCCTTGACCGGCGGAGCCATTGCGACGGCTGGCGGATCGTGCTCTGTCAGCGTGACAGTCAGAGGCACAACACCCGGAGCCAAACTCAACACCACAGGCGCAGTCAGTTCAACTGAAGGCGGCGCTGGATTGACGGCTTCGGCGACGTTGAATGTCTTTGCTCCGCCAACGGTGACGAAAGCGTTTTCGCCGACTTCGATTCAACTCAACAACACTTCAACGCTGACCATCACCATCACCAACCCGGCGACGAATTCCGGCGGAGTGACCGGCGTGGCGATCAACGATCCATTCCCGGCTGGTTTGGAAGTTGATGCGGTTCCGATGGCGACGAACACCTGCGGCGGCACGTTCACCGCAGTCGCTGCGGCTACGAGCATCAACCTGACCGGCGGAGCGATTGCGACCGCTGGCGGATCGTGCTCGATCAGCGTCAAAGTCAAAGGCACTACGCAAGGGCTGAAGACCAACACGACCGGCGCGGTCAGTTCCACCGAAGGCGGCACGGGCTTGACGGCGACTGCTACGCTGGATGTCATCACCTGCAACAGCATCGTTTGTCCATCGGATGTCTTCACCGCGACGACAGGAAATTCGACAATCGTCAATTATCCAGCTCCGACGGCGAACGGCATTTGCGGAACGATCACTTGCACCCCCGCTTCCGGCTCGACGTTTAACTTAGGCACGACGACAGTCACCTGCAACAGCAGCATTGGCAATCAAAGCTGTTCGTTCAACGTGACGGTCAACCGAGTCGGCGGTACGGTTAGTGATCCGTTGCTTTGCACCGGACCGGGCAACACCGTTCAGGCGACGCTGGTCATCACCAACAACGGCAACGTCAATCAGTTGGTCGGCGACACGACGACCTTCACCAATCTGGTCGGAGTTCCTGGAAGCTGTACCGTTTCGCCAAACATTGGAACCTGCGCGGTAACGAATGGCAGCTTGACGTACGGCGGCACGCTGACTCCGGGTCAAACGGTGACGATCACCTACTTGACGCAAGCCAGCGATCTGGCTCAAACCGGCCAGCAGGTTTGCACGAACAATTCGGTGACGTTCAATGGCGGAGCGGCTTTTGCGTTCTCGGTCTGCGACGTGGTGGATTGTCCGTCGGTCGGTCCGGGCAATCCGTTCCCGGCGCGGTCTGAAGCCAGCGATCAATCGGCGGGTTCGGTGCTGATTTACAACGTCTACACGTCCAGCGCCTCTACGCCGAACACGCAGAACACCAAAGTCTCGTTGACGAACACGCATCCGGCGTTGTCGTCAACGGTTCACTTGTTCTTCGTGGACGGCAATACCTGCTCAGTTGCAGACAGCTACGTTTGCCTTACCGCAAACCAGACGACCAGCTTCCTGATGTCCGACCTGGATCCGGGAACGACGGGCTATCTGGTGGCTGTGGCAACGGACGCTTTCGGCTGCCCGATCAATTTCAATTACTTGATTGGCGACGAATATGTGAAATTCGGCAGCGGTCACGCGGCGAATTTGGGAGCGGAAGCGTATTCGGCAATTCCGGGCGGACTTCCGGCCTGCGATCAAAACTCAGTGACGGCGACGATCAACTTCGACGGCACGAGCTATGACCGATTGGCTGCGACATTGGCGTTGTCGAACATCGGCTCACGAGCCGACGGCAACGACACTTTGCTGATCGTCAATCGCATCGGAGGAAACCTTGGCATCGGAGCGGCGTCGCTCGGAACGCTATTCGGCATTTTGTACGACGACAGCGAAAACGCGCTGAGCTTCAACGTGACGGGCGGTTGCCAGTTGCGTTCGACCCTGACGAACAACTTCCCGCGCACGACGCCTCGCTTTGAAACCTTCATTCCTGCTGGCAGAACCGGCTGGCTGAAAATCTTCAATCAGACAGGGGCCATCGGAATGACAGGCGCGGCGATTAACTTCAACGCGAACGCGGCAAGTAGCGCAGGAGCCTTCAATCAAGGGCACAACCTGCATCACCTGACCTTGAACAGCCAGATGAGCTACGTTATCCCCGTTTTCCCGCCAAGCTGCTAACCAACAATGTATGTATGGGTGCAAAATTTTGCGTCCATACAATCACAGAGGCCGGAATGATCAAGCTTCTCGACATGAGAAACTTGATCATTCCGGCCTTTTCTATTCGGTCAGAAGCAACACAAAATACCTGAATAAACTGGAACCCCATCCAGAACAATTCAGATAATTCAATCACTTTTCCAGAAATCTGGATAAGCTTTGACAACGCATTCTGCCAAACAACCGTAAATCCTTTATCTTTCAATCCCAAACCCAGTCAATCCAATAAGGCACAATCATTGCCTGTTTTTTTCTGTCCCAAAGTTCGTTTTCCCGACAAATTTTCACAACAAGAAACTGAATCGCTCAAGTCATCGGTGAGTCTAAGCCGATTGTCAGAGAAATTCCCCCAATTAAGACCAAATCCTTGAAGGGCTTTTCAGAGCGAATTACCAATTTCCCAAATTCTAAATTTCCGGAGGTCTGTTATGAAATTTCGCAGTCTCGCGCGCTCAGCAATGGTCTTCACAGTTCTGATGCTGCTTGGCTCTATGGCACTGGCCCAGGTATCGCGCAGCAGTTTAACGGGACTGGTTAATGACCCGAATGGCGCTGCGGTTTCAGGCGCTAAAGTGGTCGCCAAAAACATCGAAACAGGTGAAGAGTATCAAACTACCACCACTACCCAGGGCGCTTACACGTTTGCATCAATCGCGCCCGGCCTTTATTCAGTCAAGGTCGAAGCCACAGGCTTCAAACGATTGGAAGCTCAAGGAATTACCATCGAAATTGCTATCCCGGCGACGTTGAACCTGACCTTGCAGGTCGGTGAAGTCAGCGAAGCGGTTGTGGTCAGCGCTGAAGCACAGGAGATGTTGAATACAACATCTGCAACATTGACCAAGGTCATTAGCACCCGACAAGTGCAGGATTTACCATTGACCGGACGAAATCCGCTTGATCTTATTCGCCTGTCGGCTGGAATTTCCGTCACCGGAGATGACGCTCGAGGCGCCAGTGTCGGTGGTTTGCGCGGTTCGGCGACCAACGTTACCCAGGACGGTATCAACGCGATGGACAACTTCGTCAAAACGAGTTCGTTTTTCGCAATCAGTGCGCCGTCCTTGAACTCCACCGACGAGTTCAGCATTTCGGTGGGAACCAACGGCTCCGAATCCGGTCGCGGCGTCGCCCAAGTCAGAATGGTCACCAAAACCGGCACCAATGATTTCCACGGCACTCTGTTCTGGCAACACCGCAACGACGCCCTGAACGCCAACACCTTTTTCAACAATCTTTCGGGAGTTGCCAGACAAAAAATCCGGCAAAACTTCTTTGGCGGCACAATCGGCGGCCCGATCCGGCTTCCGAAGAAGGCCTTTGGGCCAGCCGCCTACGATGGACGCGATAAGAGCCACTTCTTCTTTTCGTACGAAGGTTTCCGCGAACCATTTTCGGTGACTCGTAATCGCACGGTACTGACCGAACAAGCGCGTCAGGGAATTTATCGGTACACGGATGCAAGCGGCGCAACCCAATCATTGAATATCTTTTCCATCGGCAACCGACAAGGCGCTAACCCACTTGTCGCCAACTTGCTCAAAGACATTCCGCTTCCGAACAACACAGAACTCGGAGATGGATTGAATACAGCTGGCTACCGTTACAATGCCAACGGTTCAGGGCCGAACGACAAATACGTCGGACGCTTTGACCAACAACTTCTCCAAAACTCCGAAATCGGCTCACACAGACTGGAATTTGTCTACAATTACGCCAAGTTCTTGCTCACTCCCGACACTTTCAATGGCCTTGATGCGCCATTCCTTGGTGGTACCAACGCAATTCAATCTTCCAAACGCACTTTGGTGACAGCGGCAATTCATTCGACCTTTGGTTCGCGCATGACCAACGAAGTACGTGTCGGCCACCAGCGCGCACCTGTTGGATTCATTCGAGAATCAAACCCATCACAACCTTTTGTTGTCTTCCCAACCATCACGACGCCTAACAATACCTTTATGTCACAGGGACGTAATACGATGGTGTATCAGTATATTGATAACTTCTCGCTTGTGGCGGGAGCGCATTCGTGGCGCTTTGGCGGTGACTTCCAATCCATTACAGCGGCGACGTTCAATGATGCTGGAATCAATCCGACAATCAACATTGGCACGAATGCGGCAAATCCGGATGGAATTCTGAACTCCCAGTTTCCAAACCTTCCGGCTGGTGCGACAGGCGTCGGTATCGCTGACCGTGGGCGCGCCATTTACCGTATTTTGACCGGGTTGCTGGGAAGCTCCAGCGCTACTTTCAACGTGACAAGTCCGACTTCGGGATTCGTGCCCGGAGCCACGCGTGATCGCACGTTCAAACAACGTATGGTCAGCCTTTATGCTCAAGATTCCTGGCGCGTGCGACGCAACTTTACCTTCGGTTATGGCGTGCGTTGGGAATTTCAGGGAGTCCCATTTGAATCGAAAGGCGTCGCCATCCAGCCTGTCGGCGGTCTTGATGGCGTATACGGCGTTTCCGGACGCGACAACCTGTTTAATCCGGGGGTGCGAAGAGGCCCAGCCGCTACCGTCATTGATTTCGTCAATGGAACCACCGGCAAAAAGCTTTACCAAGACGATTGGAACAATTTTGCGCCTTTCCTGAGCATTGCCTGGTCGCCTAATTTTGAAGGTGGCCCGCTCCGCTGGTTGTTCGGCGCAGAAGGCAAAACCTCCTTCCGCGGCGGATATTCGATCTCGTATCTGCAGGAAGGTTTCACCGTCGTCAGCAACGCGCTTGGCGTCGGTACGACCAATCCCGGATTGATCCAGACGGCGGCCAACAACGTGCCGACTGGGGTGCTGACCGGAGCTGGAGTCCCTCTGGTGACGCCGACCTTTGGCATTCCAACCACAGATGCAGCAAACTTTGCGATCAACAACAACAACGGCATTTATGCGTTTGACCAGAACCTGCGCACTCCGTATGTGCAGCAATGGTCGTTTGGCATTGGCCGTCAACTGGGAAATGCCACAGCACTGGAAGTCCGATACGTCGGCAATCACGCTGTCAAGCTGTTTCGTGGAGTCAACTACAACGAAGTCAACATCTTCGAGAATGGATTCCTGAATGAATTCTTGAACGCACAAAAGAATCTGACTGCAAACGGCGGGGGAAGTTTTGCGCCGGGTGCGGCGGGAACTGTGCCGTTGCCGACTCTTTCGACGCTGTTTGCAGGACTGTCGGCCGCCAATGGATTTTCCAACGCAACGCTGATCAACAACCTGACCAACAACAATGTCGGTGCGATGGCTTTCACGTTGGCGAACAGTCCCGTTTACCGAGCCAACCGCGCGAACCTGACCTTCAACGGTCAGCCTTCGCCGAACTTTTTCCTTGCCAACCCGAACGCTTCGTTTGCTCAGGGGCTGACCAACGGATCATTCTCAAACTACAATTCGTTGCAGGTTGAACTGAACCGCCGTATGGCGAAAGGGCTGTCTGGTGGCTTCAGTTACACCTTCAGCAAGGCAATCACCGATAGCGCCGGTCAAGGCAACTCGCAAAGTACGCTTGAATCCTACCGCACCTTCAGGGACATTCGCCTGGATCGCTCGCGGTCATCGTTTGACCAAACACACCGTGTCGTCGGCCAATACATCTATGAACTGCCGGTCGGATCTGGCAGAAAATGGTTGAACTCTATTCCGGTGTTGAGCAAAGCACTGGAAGGCTGGCAAGTCGGCAACATCATCTCCTGGCAAACTGGTACGCCGATCACTGTTTATTCGGGACGATCCACGTTTAACCAGTTCAATCCGGGACTCAACCCGGTACAACTTTCGGGGATCAGTTTTGAGGAATACCGCAAAAACACTGGAATCTTCAAAACCTCGTCGGGGGTATTCTTCGTCAATCCGAATCTCTTGAATGTGACGACCAACACTCGCGGACAAGCGACAGGAGCTACAATCAAACCGGGTTTCTTCGAATCTCCCGCTCCGGGCACCTTTGGCAATTTCCCACGCAATGCGATGGTTGGGCCGTCCTTTTCACAGTGGGACTTCAGCCTCATTAAACGCACGAAGCTCACCGAAACTGCCAACGTCGAATTCCGGACGACCTTCTACAATGCCTTCAACCAAGCCAACTTTGTATTTGGCGACATTGGGGCTTTCGATGCGGCAAACTTTGGCCGTATCACTGGTCAGCGAGGCTCACCTCGTGTTATCCACTTCATTCTGCAGATCAACTTCTAAGTTCAAACGATTAGAAGTTGAGTGCAAATAGCTCAAGAGCCTGATTGGTGTAAGAGTTTTTTCTTCCATGCCAATCAGGCTTTTTGTTTCTGTGCTGTTTAGATTGAGTCAGTATGCTTGCGAAATTTTGACGCTGCTTGCAATTGCCGGTCATTTCAACCCGCCCAAGTCACTCCATTGAAGCCTGATAGGTCGTTTTGCCACACATATTTTGCCAATAAGAACTTTAGCCACTTTTTGACTCAATTGTTACTATCTTCTTGTAGAGAAAACGGCTGATGCCGGATTGCAGGAAAAAAAATTGGATGGAATTGGCCTTATCATTGGTTTATCACCACAATCTCATACAGTTATTTTCTTAGCATTATCAATGCTTTAGCGTCGCAAATGCCTTTCTATTACGCACAATCAAATTTATTTTGCCAATAACGAATTATTGGCACGCCAGATGCTGCCCTCCTGATTTGAAGAGTTACCCTTTAATTCACTAACAACCAACCAGTCATTTTTTGTTTTACGTCCGGTCAAAATCCGCAATTTCGGAAAAGCTGATCGGCCAATCAAGCATAGCGGCTAAAGCTAAGCAACGGTTGACTCAAAAGTTTGTGTGTCCCCATTTGGGCGCGCTTGGCAGTTAAACCCAATTGTTGAAAGCAGATTAACGAGGAAAGTTATGAAACCAATTAAGTACGTCGAGAAAGGCTTGTCAGTGACAGCCGGTGCTTTGTTCAACGCAGTTCAGTTTTTCAATAAGTTCAATCCGAACGAATCCTTCATTCCGAAATGGTCTGATAAGCCACTCCAAAAATCCTGGCAAAAAACCAAACCGACTCTGGGTTGGCCGCGCGTGACCGACAGCCTGTGTCCGAAGTGCGTCAAAGAAGCTCGCACCCGAATCATCGAAAACGGCGAAGACCCGTGGCAGGTGATTCAGGAACGTCCGGGCGAAATCAAAGCGACGATCATCGAACGCGACAACCAAATCTGGATGACCAAAGATTGTCCGGTTCACGGCCACTTCGAAGATATGATGGCCGTTGACGCCAAGTTTCTGGAGCACATCGAAACGATGTACCCAGGCCGCGACATTGACGCCCACAACGATCAGCACGTTCACCATCACGCTTCGTCCACCATCAAATACGGACGCGGTTCGGTGCTGACGATTGATCTGACCAACCGCTGCAACATGATGTGCGATCCCTGTTTTATGGACGCCAATCAGGTCGGCTTCGTCCACGAACTGTCGTGGGAAGAAATCAAAGAGATTTTGGACAACGCCATTCAAGTCAAACCCCGCCGTCAAATGTCCGTGCAGTTTTCCGGCGGTGAACCAACCTTGTCGCCGTACTTTTTGGACGCCGTTCGTTACGCGCGCAAAGTCGGTTACAACTCTGTCCAGGCCGCAACCAACGGCATCGAATTCGCCAAATCGAAAGAGTTCGCCCGCAAAGCCGCTGAAGCCGGTTTGCGTTATGTCTACCTGCAATTCGACGGCATCGGCAACGCCGCCAACTCGCATCGCCAAGTCGGCAATCTGTTCGACGTGAAGTTGAAAGCGATTGATAACCTGCATTCGGCTGGCGTTGAAATCGTGTTGGTGACGACGCTGGTCAATTCTGTCAACAACGACGAAGTCGGACCGGTTATTCGCTTCGCGCTGGATAATCCTAAAAAGATTGGCTTCATTTCGTTCCAGCCGGTTTCTTTCACCGGACGTGACGAAGACATCACAGACGACCGCCGCCTGCGCCAACGTTACACGCTGTCGCACATGGCACACGATGTGAAAAAACAGGTCGGCATCACCGATCCCCACAAAGACTGGTTCCCAATTTCGCTGATGTCTGCGTTTGCGGATTTTGCGGATATGGCTCACGGCCCGGATCGTGAATGGGGTCAGATGAGTTGCGGCTGCCACCCGAACTGCGGCGTTGGCACGGCAGTGATGATTGACAAAGAAACCAAAGAAATGCGCCCCGTGCCGGATTTCATCAACATTCCTGGTCTGATCAAAGACATGCAGAAAATCACCGACGCCGCGCGCAGCAAGAAGTTTTCAATGGCGATGATGGCGCTGGCGTTGCTGAAGAATTACAACTCCTTCGGTTCGCCGACGCATTTTAAGCTGATTGACTTGATGCAGAAGTTCGACAAAACCTTTGGCCTTTCTGGCAAAGATTACGGAAAGTCTGATCCGACTCGAACCATCGAAGACGTTGAAAAACGCCGCAAAGACCGTTGGAACTTCCTGTTCATCGCTGGAATGTGGTTCCAGGATTTGTTCAACTACGATTTCCGCCGCACCGAAATGTGCATCATTCCTTACGGCACGCAGGAAGGCGAAATCAGCTTCTGCGCGTACAACACCGGAATCGGCTGGCGCAACATCATCGAAAACATGCACCAGAACGCCACAGTTGCGAAGTGGTATCAAGAGCATGGCCGCCACGAAATTTTCGCCAACAACCACAGCGTTACATTGAGCGATACGGCTCATATGCTGAAAGTCAACGCGGATGATTCGGCGCGTGGCCGCGAAAAAGCTGCCGTGCCGCAAACGGCGAAAGAAGAGCAAGCCGCCATGCGCAAACTGTACATGCAGTCTGTGCTAAAGAAAGCCGGAGCCGACCAGAAACTGGTTCAGCTTGGCGGCTTGAACAGCAAGAAAGAAGAGGGCACCGGCGCTGTTTCCGTGTCTGGCGATTAAATTTGTTCCTGAACCAATAAAAACACGAGGTATCACCCCTACCTTGCACTAACGGCTGACAGCGGCGACAACTGCTGTCAGCCGAATTTATTGTTGGAGATCATAGAAATGGCAAGCTCAATGCACGAGCAAGAATCTTTACTGACAACGTTGGAAAACGCTTTCGGCTTCGCACAAGACCAAGTCAGTTCCCTGTTGGAAAAATACCCCGGCGATTATTACCCGATGTACACCGTCGGCGGAAAGTTCGGGCAGGATCGCAAACGATGGACTCATTGGTGCGACGGTTTTTACCCCGGAATGATGTTCATCTTCGCCGAAGCCACTGGCGATGAAGACTGGTTGGACAATGCGATTCGTTATACGACGCCGCTGGAAAATCGTCAGTATGACCGAGCCGTTCACGACCTGGGATTTTTGTTTTTCTCGACGCATTTGCGTTGGTTGGAACTCGGCGGGCCAGTCGAACACATTCGCCCGCTCCTGATTCAAGCTGGCAAAACAATGGCCATGCGGTTTATGGAAAAGGGTCAATACTTACGCTCGTTCGTCGAACCGGCTTCCCTGTTCATTGACATCATGATGAACGTCGGCACGATCTTTCACGCAGGCTTGGAAACTGAAGACGATCACTTGCTGGACATTGCCAACAAGCATTGCCAGACGACTCGGCGAACCATCGTTCGCGGAGATGGTTCGACTGCGCACGAAGCGATTTTTGACTTGAACACCGGCGAATGCCTACGCCAGTCCACACATCAAGGCTATCGCGGAGATTCTTGCTGGAGTCGCGGCCTGGCCTGGTCCCTGTATGGATTCACGCGGTCATTTTTGCAAAGCGGCCAGATTGATTACCTGCAAACGGCAATGCTCAACGCGGATTACTATCTGGAAAACACGCCCGCCGATGGCGTCACGCCCTGGGATTACGACGCGCCGGAAAGTGGCGCGCTGGCGAAATCTCAAGTGGACACTTCGGCGTGCGCGATTGCGGCTTCGGGTTTGCTGGATTTGGCTGAAGTCACGCCTGATAAAACAAAAGCCCGCGCCTATCGAGACTTCGCGCTGACTTCGTTGAAAACACTTTCGGAAAAATACCTGGGGAATTTGACGCCCGGCTTTGAAGGCATCTTGAATGGCGGCGTTTACCATATCCACAAAAACTTGGGCGTTCACGAAGCCGTGCTCTTTGGCGAATACTTCTTCGTCGAAGCATTGCACAAAGCTTTGGATGTACTTGGCGAAGCGACGTTACCGGCTGAGATGAAGCCTTCGATTATCAAACCATACCCGGAAGATTCGCTGCCCGATTCGGCAAAAACCTGGCAGGACGGACCGACCGAAGAAGACCTGCCTTCACCGGATCAGAACCGCGAGCAGTAGCGAGCGGGTAACTTCTATCGTAAAGCGATTATGGACAAAGAAAACATGGATCGTCCGATTTCCATCGTGACTGGCGCAGGTCGCGGCATTGGTCGAGGCATTGCCATCGAATTGGCAAAACTCGGCCACGCCGTGGCCATCAACTACGCTGGCAACGCTGCGGCGGCAGAAGAGTGTTTGCAGTTGGTTCGCTCTGCTGGCGGCGAAGGCATCACCGTCAAAGCCGATGTCGCTTCCGCCGAAGACCGCGCGCGACTGGTCGCGGAAACGCTGGCGGCTTTCAAACGAATTGATTTGCTGGTCAACAACGCCGGAGTCGCTCCGAACGTTCGCGCTGATATTCTGGACGCTGGCGAAGAATCCTTTGATCGGTTGATGAACATCAATCTGAAAGGCCCGTACTTTCTGACGCAAGCCGTCGCCAATCAAATGATCGAGCAGGCCAAAAGCGGCGCGACTCCATTCGGTTTGCCGCAGATTGTGACGATCACTTCGATTTCGGCGTACACGGCTTCGGTCAATCGCGGAGATTACTGCGTGGCAAAAGCTGGCCTGGCTATGATGACTTCGCTGTTTGCCGCTCGGCTGGCGGAATTCGGCATCAAGGTGTTTGAAGTTCGTCCTGGAGTCATCGCCACCGATATGACCGAAGGCGTGAAGGAAAAGTACGACAAGCTGATTGCCGAAGGCGCTTGGCCGATTCGCCGCTGGGGCTTGCCTGAAGACATTGGCCGGGCCGTCGCAGCAATTGCTCGCAATGACTTTCCATTTTCTACCGGCGAAGTCTTCAACATAGATGGCGGCTTCCATCTGCGGACGTTGTAGGAGTTTCTAAAAAGTACCCTTATGACTGGAGATAATCAGGAACGCTTTGAGACGCTTCATTTTCCTGATAAAGACTCTCTGGATCGCGTCGAAAACCTTTGCGAACTCAGCGAACCAATGATGGCGTTTTTGGCCAAAGCGGCTGGTTTGAGTGGTGAATCAGGCGCAGTTCAACCGTTGAATTTATAGAATGGCAACAGCATGCTCGCCGTGGCGGTGATTATGAGCGCAACAATTATATTACCCGCAGAACTTGAAAGCTTGTTGGGGCGAAAGGCAGCAATCGAAGGAATCAACGTTGAACAGTTTGCGTTGAACACGCTGCGACGCGCAGCAGAGTTGCCAACCATCAGCGAGCTTTTTTCAGAAGCTGGCGCGAACGGTGGAACTCAGGAGCCAGATTCGCAAGCGCAAGCAATGCTGGCTGTTCTGGCGCGATCTGCGGAACGATTGAAAGACTTACAGGTAAGCGGAGAAACCAAAGACACGCTGGAAATGATTCGCCGAGCGCGCGAAGGAGAGATGTGGGGCGATGAGTCAGCCAACCCAAACTGATGCCGTAGTGATTGACGCCAACGTCTTGATTGGCATTTAAAGTGTGCCATCCTTTTGCGCCGGTAGCGAAGCAAAACCTCGCTACCGGCGTTTCGCGTTTATGGCCGATCCTTGAACTTCTCGTACAGCCGTTGATGTTTGTTCATCATATCCACCGGGCGACCGGCGATGAACATCTGTTTGACCTTAGTCCGATGTTCCAGGATGTCGCCGTCGGTGATGACCAGGTTGGCCAGTTTTCCGGCTTCAATGCTGCCGAGCAGTTTATCTACACCAAAGATTTGCGCGGGAGTGATCGTCACGCTCTTCAAGGCTTCGTCTTTCGGCAAGCCAAATGCCGCAGCCATTCCGGCGTGGTATGGCAGCAAACGCACATACGCCGAATCGCTGGTGGCAATGGCGACTTTCACACCGGCTTTGTGCAGTTCTCCGGCACGGGCGAAGGTTTCGTCATAAGGCGAATCTTCGCTGCCGGGCAGTTCCAACACGCCGCCGAGCACGACAGGGATGTTTTTCTCTTTCAATTCTTTGGCGACTTTGATGGCGTCGTCGCCGCCGGAAATAATCAGCCGCAGTTTGTATTTGTCAGCCAGTTCAATCGCGCCTTTGATTTCGTTCGCTCCGTTTGCGGTGACAAAAACAGGAACTTCGCCTTTCAGCACGGGAATCAACGCTTCCAAGCCCAAATCCACAGGCCGCACGGGAAGACTGCGATCTTTGGCAGCGGCTTCTTTGGCGTTGGCATAAGCTTGCGCGTCGTCGAGTTTCTTTTTCAAAGCGTCAAGCTGCCGTTCGCGTTGTTGGCGTTGCTGGTCTGAAGCGCCGCCTAAAATCGCGGCGAAAAATCCACCGCCGCGTCCGCCGAATCCTGCGCGCGGATAATTCAACTGCATCGCCGCAGAACCCATCACTTTCATGTCGTGCTGAGTCCAGCCGTCCAGATTCATCAACGCGCATTGGCCGGAAATGATTCCGCCTTGCGGACAGGTCAACACTGTCGTCACGCCGTTCATACGCGCAACAGGAATGTGTTCGCTGTGCGGATTGACGGCTGTGATGGCTTTCATGTTGGGATTGAAATCTCCCATCTCCGTGGTGTCCACAGTGCCGGGCGAACCTTGCCCGATTTCAGACAATCCCACGTAGGTGTTGGAATCAATCAAGCCCGGATAAACCGACAATCCTGTGGCATCAATGATTTTGGCGTCTTTGGGAACAGCGACGGTTGCGCCGACGGCTTCGATTTTGCCGTTTTTGACCAGCACAGTGCCTTTTTCAATCACGCCATTTGTGACGGTGACGATGCGCGCGTTGCGAATGGCGTAAGTTCCCTGCTCCGATTTCGACTGCGCCAGTGCCAAAGTTGAAAGGCAAAAGGCAAAAGGCAAAAGGCAAAAGGCAAAAGTTCGGAGTTTCATTTTTGAGTTACTGAAAATTTTCATTGGGATTGGTCTCCTACCTCTAAATCAAACCAGAAAACTTTGAAACAGGATTTCCAGGATTTTTTTCAGGATGAACAGGTTTCAAACCACCGGCACCTTGCTGGAATTGATGATCCGGTAAATCCTGCCGCAAATCTTGTTCATCCTGTCAAAAAAGAGTGTCCTAAAGTTGGTTGTTCTGATTTAGCGAAGTGGGCAAAAGGCGAATCATCAAACGGCTATTTTTGACTTTTGATATTTGCCTTTTGCCTTTTGATTTCCTCACCGTTGTTTCTTGCGTCCCGGCCCGCCGTGCTGGTGGCCGTCAATTTCTTCTTCGCTGAGCGTCGGGATAACCGGTTGCTGTTGCACTGTCGGTTGCGCGACGCCGGGCGTGCGGCGTTCTTTTTCGATCAAGGCTTTCTTTTCCGCCGTCAGTTTGGCGCGATTTTCCAAATCCTGTTTGCGGTCGAAATAAACCTCGCCTTCGATCATGGTCATTTCCGGGCGCGAATAAACGCTGAACGGATGGCCATTGAACAACACCAGGTCGGCGTCTTTGCCGACATCAATGCTGCCGATTCGTTTTTCCAGTCGCATCTGAATCGCCGGATTCAGCGTCACCAGTTTCAAGGCTTCTTCTTCGGTCAGGTCGCCATACTTCATCATCTTGGCGGCTTCCTGATAAAAACGGCGCGCGTGTTCGTTGCTGTCGGAGTGAATCGAAACCACGATGCCGCGCCGGGTCATGATCGCAGCGTTGAACGGAATCGCGTCGAACGCTTCCCACTTGTACCCCCACCAATCCGGCAGGATCGAAGCCGAAGCGCCGTGTTTAGCGATTTCCGGCGCGACTTTGAACCCTTCCAACGTGTGTTGCAGCGTGTGAACACGGATGCCGAATTCTTCGCAAAGCCGCATCAACATGACGATTTCGTCCGCGCGGTAACAGTGCGAATGAATATCAATCTTGCCGCGCAAAATGTCTGCCATCGCTTCCAGTTTCAGGTCGCGTCGAGGCGGCAACGGATTTTCGCCGCGCTTTTTGGCCAGTTCATAAGCGTCCCACTGTTGCAGATATTCTCGGCCTTGCGTGAAAGATTCGCGGATGACTTCTTCAACTCCCATGCGAGTAGCCGGGAAACGGCGAGTCGCCCCAGGCAAAGCAGGTGAATTCGATCGTTTGGGATTTTCGCCCAGCGCGAATTTCACCGTGCGCGGTGCATCGGCCACTTTCATTTCAGCCGTCGGTTTGCCCCACTTCAACTTGATGATCGAATTCTGGCCGCCGATGGCGTTGGCGCTGCCGTGCAGTTGGTGAATGGTGGTCATGCCGCCCGCGAGCTGGCGATAGATGTTGATGTCGGTTGGATTGACGACATCGCCCATTCGCACCATCGAAGTGTTGGACAACGTGCCTTCGTTCGTGCCGTCCAGCGCCGTGTGCGAATGCGAGTCCACGAAACCCGGTGTGACATACATGCCAGTGGCGTCAATGATTTTGGCATTCGCTCCGGCTTTGACAT
The DNA here is from genome assembly GCA_033763255.1 of Acidobacteriota bacterium. GTDB lineage: Bacteria > Acidobacteriota > Blastocatellia > RBC074 > RBC074 > RBC074. The sequence goes on from JANRKX010000057.1 coordinate 19,778, forward strand.
CGGCGACTTTGCCTACGGCGGCGATCTTGCCGTTGCGGATGAGAATCGCGCCACCTTCGATGGTTCCACGCGAAGCCGTCATAACCGTCGCGTTGCGAATCAAAATCTCTTCGTTGCCTTGAGCCAGCGCCACAGCGCCAAAAGCCAACGTGAGCAGGAAAAATAGAATTGTTCGTTTCATTAGTGATCTCCTTGCAGAAACCCACTCCCTACCGGTCGGGGTTCCGTACCAGAGCCGCTCCCTACCGGGCGCGGTACTGACTCGTTATTCTTTCGGCGTTTTGCTGCCGGTGAAATCCGAATTGCGCCCCATCATTCCCATCTGGCCGCTGATTGAAGTTCCGTCAATCTTGCCTTTCAGCGTGCCGTTCATCGTCTGGCCGTTGGGAGTGCTGAGGGTGTATTCCAGTTCGATCTCGTTGCCTTTGATCGAACCTTTGGTGATCGGAGCCGCGCCGAATTGCAGATTCAATTCGCCAGTGATTGCTTCGCCGTTTTGTTGCAGGTTGGCAGTCATCTTCATTTCGCCGCGCGGCGAATTCACTGTCAGCGTCCACGAACCGGCAGCCAATCCAGCGCCAGCCGCTTCGGGCGGAGTTGTTCCGCCACCAGGCCGCCCGCCGCCTCTGCCGCCGCCAGCCATCGGACTGCCTGGACGTTGCGGAGTTTCCACTACTTTGATCTCGAAAGGTTTGCCATCCACAAACACGTGTTTGATTTTGGTGTCGCGGGCGAACAGGTCTCCGCTGGCGATGACCAGATTGGCGATTTTGCCTTTTTCGATGCTGCCGAGCTGTTCGCTCAAGCCGAAAATTTGCGCCGGATAAATCGTCATCGCTTTCAAGGCTTCGTCTTTCGGCAAACCGGCTTCAATCGCGCGAGCCGCGTTGACCAGAAAATCCGCCGGACGCGCCAGCGTCCCAGACATGAACGCGAAGCGAACTCCGGCTTTGTGCAACGCAGCAGCGGCTTTCGGCGCTTCGGCGCGTTCGCGCAAGGTTCGCAAGCTTTCGCTTTCGGGATCGTCCAGACCGGCGGGCTTTTGCGGGAAGCTCAAACTGAGCAACACAGTCGCGCCTTTCGACTTCAGCCAATCGGCATTCATGTAACTTTGGGTTGCGCCGGACACCAGATATTTCAACTTGAACTCTTCAGCCAGATTGACGGCGCGCTCGATTTCGCGCTGCGAACTGGCATTGATGATAACTGGAACTTGCCCGTTGATGACTGGTTGCAACGCCGCCAGCGATTTGTTGACTTGAGGCCGTTGCAGGCCGCGCGGGTTCTGGTTGTACCGGCTCCATTGTTCGCGGTAATGCTGGGCATCCAAAAACGATTGGCGCAAAAACGCCAGCACGCCCATTGCCGAACCGGGATAACCTCCGCCGCCAAATCCACGCCCGCTGCCCAAACTGATATTCAGCGTTGCCGGAGCTTTCAAAACCAATTTTTCTCCAGCGTCGGTTCCCAAATTGATGACGGCACTTTGTCCCTGAAAAACTCCTGTGCGCGGAGCCGTCAGCGCCGTGGTAAAACCGGCTGCGCGTTGTTGGTCAAACGTCGTTTCGGCAACCTGCAATTGGTCAACGACTGTAACTTCGGGCAGCAAACCTGCACTGGTTTGCGGTGCGGCCATTTGCGCCATAATCATCTGAATCGGGTCGCCGGTCGGAGCGGCACCACCGCGTCCGCCGCCGGCAGGCGCTTCCTGTCGAACGCCATACGCCGTGTGGGAATCAATCAAGCCCGGATACACGGTCATTCCCGTGGCATCCACAATGCGAGCGTCGCCGGGAATCGCCACATCCGCGCCAACGGCTTGAATCAAACCGTTACGAACGACGACTGTGCCTTTTTGAATGACGGCTCCGGTAACGGTGACGACCGTGCCGCCGCGAATTGCATACGCTTCGCCCTGTGATTGCGCTGAGCCGGTTCGCGCAGCAATCAAAACCGCCACGGTCAAGGCCATCGCACAGGTGAACGCAAGTAAGGAAGTACGCTTCATGACTGAAGTAGCTCCTGTCTTTTGATGAAATCAGTTATGGGTTTTCGGAAGGATTGAAATTGAGCAAACCGTTTTGCTCGAATCTTAAGACGCGATTTGCGCGTTCGGAAGTTACAGCTTTGTTTGCCAAACGCGGGCGTAATCTAGCCCAGTAGTCCGGGAAGCGCAATAACTTGGACAAGCGCGCAACTCGCACTTACAATGCGCCGCACTCCAACATCGGAACCAAACATCAGGATTCATCACGATGAGCAAAACAACTCGCAGAGAATGGCTGCAAGCGTTGGCTGCCTCGGCTTTAGTTTCGGCGGCTTCAAGTAAACTGTCCGCGCAACAACAGGACAAAAAGCCGCAACCATTGCCTATCAACGAGTACGAACCGAAAAGCATGCTTCACGTCAAAGAAACGCGCGTGGCGCGAGCGCGCTTTCCGGTCATTGATTTCCACACGCACCTGTCGTTCACCAACACTTCCGGTCAAACGGAAAAAGCCGGCTTCCGCGCCAAGCGCGAAGAAATTCTGCCGGTGATGGACAGCAAAAACGTCCGCACGATGGTCAATCTGACCGGTGGATTCGGCGCTGCGCTGGAAGAAAACCTGAACTACTGGCAAAAACCGAATCCTGACCGTTTCATCACCTTCACCGAACCGTGGTTCAAACGATCCGCCGAACCGGGCTATTCAAAATTCCAGGCGGAGCAAATCGAACGCGCCGCGAAACTTGGCGCAAAAGGTTTGAAGGTGCTGAAGACGTTGGGGCTGTTTCTGCGCGAACCGGCGGGAACTGGCAAGCTGGTGCAAATTGACGACCGCCGTTTCGATACGATGTGGGAAGCCTGCGCCGCAGCGAAGTTTCCCGTGGCGATTCACACGTCCGATCCGGAAGCCTTCTTTTTGCCGATTGACCGCTTCAACGAACGCTTTGAAGAACTCAACGCGCATCCGGACTGGTCATTTCACGGCAGAGACTTTCCCAACAACCGCGAACTGCACGAAGCCCGTTTGCGTGTCGTGGCACGGCATCCGAAAACCCAGTTCGTCTTTTTGCACGTCGGCAACGCCGAAGATTTGGCTTGGGTTTCGGAATGGATGGATCGGCACCCGAACATCGCGGTGGAATTTGGTGCGCGCATCGGCGAACTCGGTCGGCAACCGCGCGCCGCACGCAAGTTTTTCGACAAATATCAGGATCGAATTTTGTTCGGCACGGACGCCGTGCCGTATGGCAAAGAAACGCCACAACAGATTTTCGGCGAAAAGCTTTATGAGATTTACTACCGCTTTCTGGAAACCGAAGACGAGTATTTCGATTACGCTCCGGCGCCGATTCCGCCGCAAGGCCGCTGGCGCATTTACGGCATCGGCTTGCCGGATCGAATTTTGAAAAAGGTGTATCACCAAAACGCCGAGCGGCTTCTTGGATTGAAATAACGTAACCACAATGAATGGGTTAGCACAGTGAGACAAAAAGAGATAACGGAACAAACTGAATAAACGGAAAACAAACCGTTGACCAAATACTTTTCCGTCCTTTCCGTTATTTCAGTTTGTTCCGTTATCTCTGCTGCGCCTCCCGCTATCCCAACAACAAAACCAGGAGACAAACCATGAAACACACGCGTTATTGCGCCGCGCTTTGCTTTTACCTCGGACTGGCGATCTTGCTTTTCCAAACGCCGACATCCACCACGCACGCCCAAAAAGCCAAAAACGACCCCGACCAAAAAGAATGGCGGCAATTGTTCAACGGCAAAGATTTGAAAGACTGGAAGATCAAAATTCGCGGGTACGCGCTGGGCGACAATTTCGGCAACACCTTCCGCGTGGAAAACGGCGTCATCAGAGTCGGCTACGAGAAATACGATCAATACAACGAACGCTTCGGCCACATGTTTTTCAAGGAGAAGTTTTCGCATTACATCATCGCCGCCGAATATCGTTTCTTAGGTGAACAGTGTCCCGGCGGACCCGGCTGGGCGACGCGCAACAGCGGCATCATGCTTCATTGCCAATCGCCGGAAAGCATGGGCAAGGATCAGGACTTCCCCATTTCCATCGAAGCGCAATTGCTCGGCGGTTTGGGCAAAGGCCCGCGCACGACGGCGAACCTTTGCACGCCCGGAACCAACGTCGAAATGGACGGAAAACTGTTCACGCCGCATTGCATCAACTCCAAATCGAAAACGTACGACGGCGACCAATGGGTTCGCGCTGAAATCCTGGTGGATGGCGACAAACAGATCAAACACATGGTCAACGGCGAAACCGTTCTGAGTTACGAAAAACCGCAAATCGGCGGCGGCAACGTCAGCGGCCACGACCCGGCAGTCAAAAAAGACGGCATGCTTTTGAGCGAAGGCTACATTTCACTGCAAAGCGAAAGCCATCCGATTGAATTCCGCAAAGTCGAATTGCTGAATCTGGTTGGCTGCATGGACGCGAAAGCGACGAACTTCAAGTCGTATTACCTGAAAGCCGACAACTCGAAATGCCGCTACACGAAAAAGTAGCAGACAAAGACCCTTGCCTCAGATTGGAGCGCCTTTCCAATCTGAGGTCGTTTTCACTCACGGAGGAAGTTTATGAAGCCAACAGCCAAATTCATGATTGCGATTCTTTCCCTGCTGTTTGTTGCCTTTGCTGACACAGCCTACGGCTGTTCGTGCAAGGATCTATCTCTTTGTGAAGCCTATGGCAGGGCAAAAACAGTTTTTGTTGGCAGAATGATTGGCGGAACGGAAAAAAGCACGACCCAATATCCATCCGGTAAAATCGTGCATTACGAAGCAGGAAAATCTCGCTTCGAAGTTGAAGAAGCCTTCAAAGGAGTTTCAGGCAGAGAAGTTATCGTTTTCATCAATACGATGAAAAACTCAAGCTGTGAGTGGGAAGGGTTTCTACCTGGGGAGCGATACTTGATCTTCGCTAGCGATTACAATGGAGAGTTAATAATTGGCCCCTGTACCCCCTCTCGACTAATTGTGCCTCAACAGCCTGATCAAAACGAGTCAAACAAATTTAGTGGAAAACATTTTTATTGGGACACTGAAACCGCACTGACATTCTTGCGAAGCATCCCCGTAAGCGGAATTGGCGGTAGACTTGTTGTTTCAGCCGTCAGGAAAAAAGAAGACCTTCCGGCCAAAGGCGTGGCCTTCGTCATAACCGGGGCAGGCAATTCTCAATATGAAGTCGTTACGAATAATGATGGAGATGCCGTGATTGACAACCTTCCACCAGGTAAATACTCAGTGAAGGCAATTTGGCCAAAGGGGTATGCGGGGACTCACCAAGCTGAAATTGAGATTAAGGAAAGAAGCTGTAATGACGTTTTGGCTCAAGTCTACTTTTCCGGGGTTATCAATGGCCAAGTTTTGGATGGGCAAGGCCAGCCTGCACAATCAATCAGCTTGCAAGTAGAGTCTGTTTCTGCCGAAAAAACATTCACCGACACCGTAACTTCCGACAAGAATGGAAAGTTCGAATTCACGGGGCTTTCCGCCGGGAAATATCGAGTTTATCTGCGCCCGGACGAGGATGCTCAGCCGAACCTTTTCTACCCAGGAGTTTCTGACGAAACCAAAGCCGAAGTCATCACAGTCGCAACAGACAAAAAGAGTGACGAGGTTAAATTCAAACTCCCAACAATTTTCAAAACCCAAACGATCACAGGAAAGGTTGTCTGGCCTGACGGCAAGCCTGTAGCTGACGCCTACATTTCTTTTGATTGCCCAATTGAGTTGGAACCGAATGAGTTTAAATTCAAAGCTCCTGGACTGAGTACGCGAACCGATTCTCAAGGAAATTTCAAACTCATTGGTTTCAGAGGTTTCAGTTACTCCCTCAAGGCCGATGCTTTCGTGAGAGAGCCGAATACACAAAATTATCAAGGCAGTGTACACGCTCCGCTGGTCAAGCTGATTGTTGCTGACGAACCGATTGAAGTGCGATTGGTGCTAACCGAGACTGGCGATGGCCCGAATTGCGATGACGACAAACGGCAGCGAGGGCAAAATTGAATAGCCCCGAAGTGATTTTCTTTGACGCTGCCGGAACTCTGTTTGAAGTGCGCGGCAGCGTCGGTGAAATTTATAGTCGCATCGCCAGCCAGTATGGCTGCGAAGCCGATGCCGAACAGTTGCAGCAAAATTTCGCTCGCTGGTTTCGGCTGCAACCGCCGATGGCGTTTCCGGCGGGCACGGATGAAGACAAGCTGCGCGAAATGGAAAAAGGTTGGTGGCGAAATCTGGTTCGCGCCGTGTTTGCCGATTGCGGAAGTTTTTCGCACTTTGACGAATTCTTTGACGATGTGTTTGAACAGTTCCGTCAACCGAAACTGTGGCGGGTTTTCGATGATGTGGTTCCAGCACTGACGGAATTGAAACGGCAAGGCTCTCGACTCGGAGTCATTTCCAATTTCGATTCGCGGCTGGATGATGTGCTGCGCGGTTGCGAACTGGCTCAGTTTTTCGATTCGGTTCACATCTCGACACGAGTCGGCGCGGCCAAACCCGATGCGATGATATTTGACGCGGCGCTTGCCTATCACCGAATCGAAGCGTCGCAAGCTTGGCACGTTGGCGATTCCCCGCGCGAAGATTTCGAAGGCGCGCAAGCTGCCGGGCTTTGCGGAATTTTGCTGAATCGCCAAACGGCCGCCGACAATTCACCGGCGGTCATCTCCAATCTGAATCAATTGCTGACTTTGCTGAACTCAACCGAGGGGAATGTTCAATGACCAGAATTGTGCTCACACTGTTTTTCGTCCTGCTTTCGCCATTTGCTTTTGCCAGCGACAACTGGCCGCAGTTTCGCGGCCCGGATGGTACAGGCCATTCCGACGCGACAGGTTTGCCGACCGAATGGAGCGAAGGCAAAAACATCGTTTGGAAAACTCCGATTCACGACCGAGGCTGGTCTTCGCCAGTGGTGTTCGGCAAACAGGTTTGGCTGACTTCGGCCAGCAAAGACGGACGGCAGCTTTTCGCGCTGTGCCTGGATCGGGACACGGGCAAAATCATCCGCGACATCAAACTCTTTGACGTGGCTCAGCCGCAATACGCTCACCCGTTCAACACATACGCTTCGCCAACGCCTGTCATCGAACAAGGCCGCGTGTACATCACGTTCGGTTCGCCGGGAACGGCGGCAATTGACACCAAAACTTTCAAGGTCATCTGGGAGCGCCGAGATTTCCAGTGCAACCACTTTCGCGGTTCCGGGTCTTCGCCAGTGATTTTCCGAAACATGCTGCTGATGCACTTTGACGGCAGCGATCACCAATTCGTCGTCGCGCTGGACAAAAACACTGGCCGGACAATCTGGCAGACGAATCGTTCGATTGACTTCCAAGACCTGGACAAAAACGGAAAACCCGCCGCCGAAGGCGATTTCCGCAAAGCTTTTGCTACACCGCACGTGATCCAACTGAATGGTCGCTGGGAAATGATTAGTCTCGGCGCAAAAGCCGCTTACAGCTACGACCCTTTCACTGGCAAGGAGCTTTGGCGCGTCGAAGAACGCGGCCAGCATTCGGCCAGCACACGGCCAGTGCTTGGTTTCGGAATGATTTTTTATCCGACGGGATTTTCCAATGGCCAACTGTACGCCGTACGCACCGGAGGCAACGGCCTCATCACAGACACTCACGTCGCGTGGCGAGTCAAACGCGGAGCTTCGAACAAACCTTCGATCCTGCTGATCGAAGACCTGATTTACATGATCGGCGACACAGGCATAGCCACTTGCGTCGAAGCCAAAACAGGCGAAATCGTCTGGCAACAGCGCATCGGCGGCGAGTATTCGTCTTCGCCGGTTTATGCCGACGGCAAAATCTGGATGTTCAGCGAAGAAGGCAAAACGACGGTCATCAAACCCGGCAGGACGTTTGAAAAGCTGGCTGAAAACAATCTGAACGAAGGCTTCCTGGCTTCCCCGGCGATTGCAGGCAAGGCGTTTTTCCTGAGAACGCGAACTCACCTATACCGAATCGAAAGGAAATAATCCGTTGTCACGGCTTGACGATGATGGCCAACCGACGACGTAACGCCCAGGCAGTGTCAAACACAGAGCGAGCCAAAATGCGAGCTTCGCCCAAAGCAGGATCAATCACTTCGACAGAAAAATCATTTACTCCTGTAACGACCAGGGCATGAGGTTCGTAAACGTTCGTGATTGGCTTCATTTCAACAAAGACAATTGGGAAGTAACCATCTGCCACGACAGCGGCCAACTCTTTTAGCGTCATATTGTGTTTGACTGTTCCGGGAAAACCCAATTGGCGAGCGGCGTCAACTGCTTTCAAAGCATTGGTCCCGGCAAAAGTGCAATCACAAAGCTGACGCAACTCCGCCTCTGAGACATCTTGCCCGAAACCGAGCAAGACCATTCTCAAGCAAGCTGGCACGCAAGAATCATGAGTTTCTTGCCTGTGAGAAGGCGGTTTCGATGGCTTCACGGTGTTGGTCGTAGAGTATGCGCGCGCGCGACATCATTTCGTCGAACGGCGTGTGAGAAATAATCGCTTCGTCTGAAACGTTGACTGAGATTTCCCCAACCTCTCCGATTGGGCCGATGAACGGATAAGCAATCACTACTGGCAATCGCCACGCGCGCGCCGATGAATCGAAATGCGGTTCAATTGCCAGAAACCGATCCGGCAAATGATCGAGTAAAAAACCATTCGCCGCGCCTTGCGCTTCCATTGCAGTAATTTTGGTAGCGATTGCTGGAACCATAACGCGCGAATCTTAGCACCAAGTCTGACGGCTGTGAACGAAAAGGCCGCAATGCTTCAAACCTTTTGAGGACGAAACCATGCAAAGAATCATTCTTGTCACCTTGTTATTGCTCTGCGCTCTGCCAGCTTTTGCCCAAGCGCCGCCAACCATCGCAGCCAAAACCGCCAACCTGCAAAAGATTGAAGGCTACGTGCCGATGTATTGGGACTCGGCGCAGGGAAAGATGTGGATGGAGATTTCGCGCTTCAACACCGAGATGCTCTATCAAACTTCGCTGCCCGCCGGAGTCGGATCGAATGACATTGGCTTGGATCGTGGTCGCTTGGGAACTTCGCAGGTCGTGTACTTCGAGCGCACGGGGCAAAAGGTTTTGATGATTCAGCCGAATTATCGGTTCCGCGCGTTGTCCAATGACGAAGCCGAACGCAGAGCTGTCGCCGATTCTTTCGCGCGGTCGGTGATTTGGGGCTTCAAGGTCGAAGCCGCCGAAGGCAATCGCGTGTTGGTGGATGCGACGCCGCTGTTTATGCGCGATGCCACCGGAGTCGCTGAAACACTCCGCCGCATGCGGCAAGGCAATTATCGTTTCGACGAATCGCGCAGCGCGTTTTACTTGCCACGCACCAAAGGCTTTCCGAAAAACTCCGAAGTCGAAACGGTCGTGACGTTCACCGGTGAAGACGCCGGTCGCTTTTTGCAAAGCGTCACGCCTTCGACGGCGGCGGTCACGGTTCGCCAGCATCATTCCTTCGTCGAACTGCCAGACCTGAATTACAAACCGCGCCAATACGATCCGCGAGTCAGCGCCAACGATTTGATGTTTTACGATTACGCTTCGCCATTCAACACGCCGATTGAACAGCGTTGGATTCGCCGCCACCGATTGCAGAAAAAAGACCCCAGCGCCGCCGTCAGCGAACCCGTCAAACCGATTGTCTATTACGTGGACAACGGCGCGCCCGAACCGATTCGTTCCGCGCTGGTCGAAGGCGCTTCGTGGTGGGCGCAGGCCTTTGAAGCCGCCGGTTTCAAAAACGCTTTCCGCGTGGAAGTCCTGCCCGCCGACGCCGACCCGATGGATGTTCGTTACAACATGATTAACTGGGTGCATCGTTCGACGCGCGGCTGGTCGTACGGTTCGCAAATTAACGATCCGCGCACAGGCGAAATCATCAAAGGCAATGTCACGCTGGGCAGTTTGCGAATTCGGCAGGATGTGCTGTTGGGCACGGGAATGATTCCGCCAAACACTGCGATGGGCGATGAGTTGCAGCGATGCGAAGCGGGCGATTCGCCAGAAGTGGATTACTTGACGGCAGCAACGGTTGATCCGGCGTCGGATTCAGCGGCGATGGCGTTGGCGCGCATTCGTCAGTTGTCCGCGCACGAAGTCGGCCACACGCTCGGCTTCGCGCACAACTTCGCGGCGTCCAGCTACAACCGAGGCTCCGTCATGGATTACCCCGCGCCGCTGGTCGAGATCAAAAACGGCAAGCTGGATTTGTCGAACGCTTATGCCGTCGGCATCGGAAGCTTCGACAAATTCTCTGTCACGTTCGCTTACGCCGAGTTCCCTGCTGGCCCAGACGAAAGCCAGGAACAGTACCGCGCGCGTGAGCGAGCGGAGCTTGAGAAAATCATTCAAAAAGGCATCAGCGACGGAATGCTTTACATTGACGACGGAGACGCGCGCGGAGTCTGGACGGCGCACCCACTGGCCAGCGTTTGGGACAACGGCTCTGACCCGATTGCTACGCTGCGCCACGAAATGGAAGTTCGCCGCATCGGACTGAAAGATTTCGGATTGAAAAGCATCAACGCCGGCCAGCCGATGTCCGCGCTCGAAGCAAAGTTGTTGCCGCTGTATTTGCATCACCGCTATCAAACAGTGTCGGCGGCAAAATCGCTCGGCGGGCTGTATTTCACTTACGCGATGAAAACCGGCAGCGGCCCCAGCCCCGCGAAATTCCGCGAAATCGTCGCGCCTGCCAAACAGCGCGAAGCGTTGAAAGCGATTCTGGACACGATCAAAGTCGAAGAACTCGCCATCCCGCAAAACATCCTAGACCTGATTCCGCCCGTCGCCACCGGTTACGAAGGCGGCACGGCGGAATACTTCAGCCGCAGAACCGATCCGGCTTTTGATCCGTTGGCAGCGGCGGCGATTGCTACGGACATTTCGCTCGGGGCCTTGCTCAATCCCAGCCGAGCGGCTCGATTGATTCAGTTTCATTCGGAAAATCCGGCAAACCCGGATTTCAAGGAAGTGATTGATGCGATCATCGCCGCGACTTGGAAAGCTCCGGCCAAACCGCAGCACCGCACGATTCAACAAACAGTCCAAAGCGTCACGGTGCAAAAGCTGATGAATCTGGCCAGCGATGAAAACGCTTCACCGTTGGTTCGTGCGGAAGCATCGGCTGGCCTGAGAAGTTTGAGCACTATGTTGAAAACCGCGAGTGGCGACGCTCATCGCCGAGCGACGCAGGAAGACATCGAACGATTCCTGAATCGCCCTGACGCCGTTCGCAGCCCATCGCGTGCGTTACCGACTCCGCCGGGCGACCCGATTGGAAACGCCGGACGATCCAATTGATAGCGGTGAAAAAGAGGTGAAGCGATAAGCAAAGCGAAACTTGAAAATCAGGCTTCGCTTTGTGTTTTTCCGGCGACCGTTTTTTTGAGTATGGCGGTCAGGCTGAGCGTGCCTTGCAGCATCGAATATCCGATGAAGCCCATAATCGCCGCCGGGAACCAACTGCTGACCGGCAGTCGCAACAGGTTGACAGTCAATTCTCCCAGTTTGGCTTGTTCGGTGACGATGGCTCCGAATAGCGCCAATCCGAACATGACGATTCCGCTGAATCCGCCACGGATCAAGCCTTTAACATCGAATTTCGGCAACGCGGCAATCAACGGCCAGATCAATCCGCCCAACATGGCGGCGAACAATTCTCGCCAGGGGAAGTAAAACGTGACCGGAGTTTTTCCCTGCACCTGACTGATCTGATCGGTCGCGGTGATTTCCATCTGTTCGACCGAATGCGACGAATACACTTTCTTCACATCCGAAGCTTTGTCGGCGGGAATGAACAACACCGGGTCTTCTTTGTCGAAGCTCAAGTACCGGTCGTAAGTGAAAAACACCGAACGCCCAGCGCCAAGGTTTTCGTCCTGAGCCGTGATGACATCTCCGCAATCGTTGAACGCAGTGACGGACAAATTGATGGCGCTCAATCCGCTGGCAATCTGCCGTCCCGGCGAAGTAACCACTTTCAGCGATGTCGCCCGACGCGGCGGATTGAAAACCAGTTCCAGATGATCCGATGCAATGCCCGACACCTGAGATTCGACAATCAAATCCACGTTCGGATGGCAATTCGATTTCAATTCGACCGGCAAACTCACGCTGCTCCCGGCGGGAATGCTGACTGATTGCTGAGTAAATTCAACTTTGCCTTTGGTCGTTCCGCCCAGTTTCAGTGCAACTGGAATTTCTTGCGTAGCTTTGATCGGCAGCTCGTTTTGATCGAGCAGAAAAACCTTGAACCGATATGAATCTCTGATTTCATCGTTGACGTTGTAACCTTCGATTTTCAGGCGGCTAGGTTTTGGAACTTCGACAGGCGCCGGAACGACAGCCGGTGGTTGCCAAAACGCCGGGATCAATTTTGCTTGTCGAAAATCGAAACTGAACAGATTCATCGAATCATTCGACTGCCGCTCCGACGGCTGTCGCTCGGGTTGATGTAACGCCACAGCCACAGGAAAACCGGCAGTGACCAAGCCTGGAGATTCGACGTACAGCCGTATCGTTCCCGGCACTGCACTTCGGAACGTCAACGTAACTTTGTCTTTGTCCTTTTGAAAGGTTCCTGACACTTTCGCCCACTGCTGCCCTTTGGCCAGAGTCAGCGTTTGCCCCTCCAGCGACCTTGCATACAAAACCGTTTTGAATCGAGCGGTTTGTTGAACAGCAGTGTTTGTCTGAGCAGCGGCTTGCGTCATTTCGCTAAAACTACTCAACAAGGTGGCAGTCACGGTCAATTGATAATTCGTATCGGCTTTGACTTTGGTGCCGCGAAAATCCAGCAGCGAGATTTCGACTTTCGCGCTGGTCGAACGCGAAATCGAAGCAGGGTTTGTTGCAATGGCCAATCTGCTCGGCCCTTGAACGTTGATGGCGGCATTGCCGGTGATGACGCCTTCGGCTTCGGCAAACAGACGGACAACGCCTCCGCGCTCGGATTTGACGCTGATCCAGATGCTTTTGGCTCCGGCAGGAAATTCACCTTGAATGATGGCAGCGTCGCTGGTTTTGGCGAGAAAGATTCCTGACCTGTCCAACGTAGATTTGGTTTGCCACTGAGCGACTCGTTTGGCGGCGTTCAAATCATTGAGCACAGTCGCCGTCAATGTGAGTTTGATGTTCGCAGGAGCGGCGGTTTGAGTTCCGCGCGGGTCCAGGAATTTGATTTCGACCGAAGTGTCCTTGTTGATTGCGGCAGTTCCACCAGGAACCAGCGGCGCGACAGACAAGCGCGAACCTTGCGCCGGAATTTGTGCGACGACGCAGTTTGCCAACGACACAACCAGCAAAAACATAATTGCCAGATGATGAAAAATTCTTGCCGACAATGGCTGAGATACAGTTTGCAAGTTCATTGTGTTCTCCTGAATGTAAAGCCGATTTTCCAATCCGCCCGTCAACCGAGATGAACGCCCGACGCAAACCGATGGTTTGCCGAAACGCTCATGCGCCAATGTTACTTGCACTTTGTGAACGACTCAAAACTCAATGCCCGGCGATTCGTGAATTTTGGCCGGAACCCGGCCACCAACGCACGACGAACGAAATGCCGCCTTCGCCAAAAACGCGCAGCCGCGCGCAACGCCAGCGGTTTGATACGCTGGGCGGTTCGATCATTCCCACGCGGTTGCGGTACACGCGCGGAATTTCCAGCGTGCCGGGCGTTCCCGGCAAATCAATAACGATTTCGCGCTCGCCTCGAACTTTGCCGCTCCATTGAATCAGTTTCGGTCCGATTTGCTGCGAGTCCTGACCGCCATCACCCGATTCGTTTCCGTCGGAGTCCGTATCACGTGTTTCGGGCTGGCGGCGATAAGGTTCTTCATCGCGACGGCGATTTTCGGCGATTCGATCCCGTTTTGCCGAAGGCGGTTCTTCGCGCGGGATGGTTCCGTTCGACGCTGGCGTTGAATGATCGGGTTCGCGTTGCCAAACTTTGCGCTCTTCAGCCTGCGACGAAGCAGGTGCAGTTTCCGAACGATTCGTGGATGTGTGGTTCGGTGGCGTTTTGCCGACAACAACTGCCGGAGTCGGTGCTGGCGTAACTGCTGGCAAAACCTTCCCCACGCTCACTGTCGGCGAAGCCACTGGCGCAGTTTGAATTTTTGCCGAACCGGTCGCCGAAGCATTGCCAGCAGCCGCAGTTGGCGAACCGGTCGCTTGCGCTGGCGGATTGGCCGAAGGCGACGAAACGGTTTTTGACGCAACGCCACCCGCTAACGGATCGCCGGGAAGCTGTGCAGCCAATTCCAGTGAATCGGAATCGCTGGCAATACCGCCGTCCGGAGTTGGCGACGCGACAGGTAAAGCTCCGGACAGCAGTGGCAGCGTGCGCGAAGCCAGCCAGTTTCGTCCGAACATTGCCCCTGCCAACACGATCAGCGCCAACGCAGCGGCAGCAACGGTAACTCTACGCCGACGACGGCGAACCAGCGTCAACCGCTCCAACGTTGCATCATCTTCCGAACTGGAATCGCCTGAAACGGCGTCTGCCGAAACTTCAGGCAGAAGCGGAACGATCACCTGCCTGGATGCGGCTCGAAGCTGATCGGCAAGTTCCTGAACGCTTTGCTGACGATTTTCAGGAGCTTTGGCCAACGCGCGCAAAATAGTCTTTTCCAGATTCAGCGGAATTTCCGAATTGAGTTGGCGCGGCGGTTGCGGCTCGGTTTGCAAATGATGAATGGCGATTTCCGTCGGCGTGCGACCTTTGAACGGACGTTCACCGGTCAGCAATTCGTACAGCATCACTCCCAGCGAATAAATGTCCGACCGATGATCTACCGCGCGGCTCTGGCATTGTTCCGGCGAAGCGTAGGCAACAGTTCCGCTCAAAACCGAATGCTGCGTGAACGGCGGCGCTCCGGGCGGCTGGGGAAATTTGGCGATGCCGAAATCAATCAACTTGATTGCGGATTGCGGATTGCGGATTGCGGAATCACGTGTCGCATCAACGTCCTGAAAATTGTTAATCAGCGGTTGGAATTGCCTTCTGGCTTCAGAATCCGCAATCCGCAATCATTACGTTTCGCGGATTGATGTCTCGATGAACAATGCCGCGCGCGTGGACTTCGCCAAGCGCGTCGCACAGTTGCAGCGCGATGCTGGCGGCTTCGGCAATGTCTAGCCTGCCGCGAGCGTCCAACTCTTCGCGCAAGGTTCGCCCGCGCAAAAACTCCATCGCCACAAATCGCAAGTCATCGCCGATCATTCCGCTGTCGAACAACCGCACGATGTTCGGATGGTCAATGCCGGTCAGCGTTTCGGCTTCGTGGCGCATGCGTTCCAGCATTTCGTGCCAGTAATTGCGCGCGGCTTCGGCGTCAATCGCGTAGCTCAATTCGCGCCGCACCAATTGCGCCGGGTCGCTCACCTTTACGACGACGATGTTGTCGCTCTGCAAATCGGTCGCGGCGAACACAGTCGAAAGCCCGCCCTGCCCCAAACGCCGATAAAGCTTGTACCGTCCCCCAACCGTTTGATTCAGCAATTGCGACAAATCCGGTTCGTGAACCTGAGCGCAGTTCGGACAGAAAACGGCAAATTCAGACAAATCTCCGAAACAACGTTGGCACCGAGTCATAGCTGGCTCCTTCGTGATGTGTTGGAAGTGTTTTTTGGAAAAGGGTGAACGGAGTATAGAGGAAAAGATTTTGGCTGTCAGCGGAAACTTTGAAGCGCTTCGCATTCCTGATTACTCGCGTTGATTCTTGAGAATCCTGACGGCCTTCCGCATACTTGCTGCCGCTTGCAGTCAAAAGCATTCGACAAAACTCTCAACTCAAATCTGTGGAGGAGAATTTATGTACACCGTCTCGAAAGATGAACGCACGTGGGGAATGTTGGCGCATTTGTCGGCGTTGCTGGGTTATTTGATTCTGCCTTTCGGCAACATCATTGCGCCGCTGGTGATCTGGCTGATGAAAAAAGACCAGTCGCAATTCGTCGCTGACCAGGCCAAAGAATCATTGAACTTCCAAATCAGTTTGATGATTTACGCCGTTATCAGCGGAATTTTGATTCTTGTCGTCATTGGACTCTTTTTGCTGATTGCGCTTTATTTCTTCGGAATTGTGATGACGCTGATAGGAACCGTCAAAGCCAACAGCGGAGAAGGTTATCGGTATCCGCTCACCATTCGATTGATCAACTGATTTTTTTGACAGGCGAAGCGCAAAGAGCGAGGGCTGCTTTCACAGCAACCCTCGCTCTTTTACTTGCAGGTATTTGTTGACCAATTGAAACGATAACTGACCCGCTTGAACATCCAGCACCAATCCGCCCAGTTCCGTAATTCTGGCCAGAGCTTCTTCGCGCTGTTGCAGCAATTCTTCGGCGACTGATTGTTTGTAAACATCCGCGACGGCTTTTGGTTCGGTGGCGACCAACGCGCGCAGATCGTTGTCGCCAATGGTGACGATCAATGGCAGATGGCGAGGCAGCAATGCCGCTGTGTAAGCCAGCAATTCCGCCGAGGCATCACGATCAACCAAATCCGTCAGAATCACCACCAACGAACGTCGTTTGCAGTTTTGCGACAAATACTGAAACGCTCGCGCGTATGACGGTTCGATCATCTGAGCTTTGACGTTGTACAGAGCTTCGGTCATTGCCGATAACTGGCTGTGACCTCGTTGCGGAGGCAGGTAGCTGACAACCTGCCGATTGAAAACCAGCAAACCGATGTTGTCGCCGCCGCTGGTCGCCACGTAGCCAATCGCCAGCGCAGCATTGATGGCGTGATCGAGTTTTGACAGATGTTCGATGCGCGAAGTCATCAACCGCCCGGCGTCAATCATCACCACGATGTTCTGGTTGCGTTCGATCTGGTATTGCCGGGTTGTCAGTTTTCCGCGCCGAGCCGTCGCCGTCCACGAAACATGCCGCAGTTCATCGCCAAGCACGTAATCTCGCAAACTTTCAAATTCACGGCCTTGTCCGCGCAATCGTGTGCGGCGCATTCCGGCCATCAACTGGCGATTGCGCTGCGCGAACAATTCGTAGCGTTTGGCTTCGTTGATGTTCGGGTAAACCTTGACGCTTTCCGCCGCAGGCAAACTGACCTGTTTGACGACCAACCCAAGCCGAGAGCGCCAGCGCAACGCGACATTGCCGAAACCGTAATCTCCGCGCGAAGCCGCATACAGTTTGTAACCGACCATTGCCTCGACTTCGCCACTGCGCGACCGGCGAGTTTTCGCCGTCAACAATCGCTGCCCGCGCAATTCCAGTTCGGGCGGAAATTCGTCTTTGATCGTGAACAACGGAGCGCGCGAACGCCGCTTGGCAAGTTTGACCGTCAGATGCAACTGCACTTCGTTTTCTTCGCCGATCATGAAGCGGCGCGGCATAACGCGACGAACTTCAATCTGAGATTTCTTCTCGGTAAGATTGTAATCAACGAACGCCAGTGCCAGCAGCAACAAATCGTATCCCAACAACCACCACTTCAAATTCGTTCGCACGGCAAAGCCCGTCCACATCGCCACCAACGGCAACACACCAAGCGCAAATAGAATGAAGAACCTTCGAGTGAAAATCATTTGGGAAAATCAAAAGGCAAAAGGCAAAGATCAAAAAATGAAAAGCGCCGACCTTTTGCCTTTTCACTTTTGATATTTGCCTTTTGATTTTTAGCGTGGGATTTCGACGGCGTTGATGATTTCGTCCAACACGGCTTCTTCGGTCACGCCTTCGATTTCGGCTTCCGAACGCAGCAGTATGCGATGGCGTAATGCCGGATGAACCACGTCGCGCACATCGTCGGGCGTAACAAAGTCGCGGTCACGCAATGCCGCCAGAGCTTTGCTGGCCAGCAGCAGCGCCACCGAAGCGCGCGGGCTGGCTCCCCACAACAAACTGGGATGTTCGCGCGTGCGCCGAACCAGATTGACTATGTAATTCTGGACGCTGGGTTCGACGTTGATCTTGCGAACTTCGGCGCGACACTGCGGAATGACTGCCGGATCATCCACCATCACCAGCGGCACATTTTCCAACTTGCGCGCGTTGAAGCCCGATTGCCAATTGGCGACGATCTGTTGTTCGTCTTCGGCGCTGGGATAGGAAATCAAAATTTTAAACAGGAATCGGTCAAGTTGAGCTTCGGGCAGCGGATAGGTTCCTTCGTATTCAATCGGATTTTCCGTCGCCAGCACCAGAAACAGCGGCGACAGCAAATGGCTTTCGCCGTCAATCGTCACCTGACGTTCTTCCATCGCTTCCAGCAAGGCGGCTTGTGTCTTTGGCGGAGTTCGATTGATTTCATCGCCCAGCAAAATGTCTGTAAATACCGGCCCGTGTCGCAAGCTGAATTGCGAAGTTGAAACGTTGAAGACGTTCGTGCCGGTAATGTCCGAAGGCATCAAATCCGGCGTGAACTGAATGCGGTTGAAGCCTGCGCCCAGAATGCGCGCCAGCGTTTTGACCATCAAGGTTTTGGCTGTGCCCGGCACTCCTTCCAACAAGGCGTGACCTTCGGCCAGCAAACAAATCAGGATTTGGTCAATGATGGCGTCCTGACCGACGATGACTTTGTGGACTTCATTGCGAATGTGTTCTGCGACCTGGCTGACGTAATTTGCCATGCGTAATGGGCTGAACTCCTGTTGATAGATTTGAACTGCTTTCTGCGAGCGGCAACTATACTCAATGACCCCGAAGCCGACAATTGGCCCAAGAAGCGTTTTCAACGCAAAGACGCAAAGCGGCAAGGGTGCAAAGGAGTTTTCTGGCAAGAAGGGCTTTCAGATCTCGAAATGTCATTCCGGCGCAAAATCCCTTTGCGCCTTTGTTTCTTCGCGCCTTTGCGTTGAAGTTTTCCTGCTGGTTTAATCCCTGTCATGCCAAATTTGATTATCGGGTCACGCGGCAGCAAGCTGGCGTTGTGGCAATCCAATTGGGTCAAACAGGAACTGGAACGATTGTATCCGGGCTTGGTGGTCGCGGTGGAAGTCATTCAAACCACAGGCGACAAACTCAGCGAAGCTTCGTTGACGGCAATCGCGGGCAAAGGCGCGTTCACCAAAGAAATCGAAGACGCCGTGTTGGATCGGCGGATTGATTTGGCCGTTCACAGCTTGAAGGATTTGCCGACGACCTTGCCCGACGGATTGCACATCGCCGCCATCACCGAACGCGAAGACGTGCGCGATGCTTTGATTGTTCGGGATGGATTGTTGGCCAGACAGGGCAACCACGGGGGACACGGGGAAATAGAATCAGGGCAATTGGCAGGATTTCTTTCCGGGCAAAATCGCAGCGACGAAAAGAACCAAGCATACGAAGAACCGAAACCAACAAACCATCTGAAAATCCCCGTGATCCCCGTGGTTGATTCTTTCGGTTCGATTGGTGATTTGCCAAAAGGCGTGCGCGTCGGAACCAGCAGCTTGCGGCGCCGAGCGCAGTTGCTGCATCTGCGGCCTGACCTGGAAATCATTGAACTGCGCGGCAACGTGGACACCCGGCTTCGCAAACTGGACGAAGGCCAATACGACGCGATCATTCTGGCTGCGGCGGGATTGATCAGGTTGGGATTGGCCGACCGCATCTCCGCGCGAATTCCCGCCAACGAAATGCTGAGCGCAGTTGGGCAAGGCGCGCTGGGCATCGAATCCCGCATTGACGATCAACGGACGAATTTGTTGCTGGAAGCCCTGAACCACTGGCCGACGCGGTTTGCCGCCGAAGCTGAACGCGCAGTGTTGCGCGAACTCGGCGGAGGTTGCGCCGTTCCGATTGCTGCTCTTGGATTGGTGACGAACGACCGACTGACGCTGGAAGCTCTGGTCGCGGACGTGAACGGCCAGCAGGTGATTCGTCAGCAACTGGAAGGTTCCGCGCATCAAGCCGAAGAGCTTGGCGCGCAATTGGCCGAAGCTTTGGTTCAAGCCGGTGCGCGCGATCTGTTGCAGTACGGGGAGCGTCAGCGACCTGCGTCTTCGGTGACAGATGCGCCGTTTGCTCAGACTGTTTCCCCTGCCAAACCTGTTGAGGTGACGCCAGAATCAACAGAGACGCACGTAGCAAGTGAAGCTCAGGTCGCTGACGCTCCCCGTACCGTGTCGAATGCCGAACAACCGTTGGCCCGGCGCAAAGTCATCATCACGCGCTCGCCGAAACAAAGCAGCGAGATGGTCAGGTTTTTGGAAAAGCTCGGCGCACAGGTCATCGCCTGTCCGACGATTGAAATCAAACCGCCAACAAGTTGGGAACAGCTTGATCGGGCGTTGGTGCATTTAAGCTGGTTTGACTGGCTGGCGTTTACCAGCGCCAACGCCGTCGAATGGTTTTTGCATCGGCTGGACGAGCTTGGCCACGGGCGGGCTGAGTTGATGTCGCATCGCGTGTGCGCCGTCGGACGCAAAACCGCCGAAAAGCTGAAAAGCGAAAACATCTCTGTGGACGTGATGCCCGAACGATTCACGGCGGAATCGCTGGTCGAGGAGTTCATCAAACGATTCGGCGTCAGCCAGCGGTTGCGAGGTTCGCGGATGTTGCTGCCTGCGTCAAAAACCACGCGCGATGTGATTCGCCCGGCGATGGAGAAAATCGGTGTCTACGTCGAAGTCGTCGAAGCATATCAAACGGTGTTGCCTGCTTCGGCGAGCAAAGAAACGATGAAGTTGATCCGAAACGCCAATGCCGATTACATCGTCTTTACCAGTCCTTCGACGATTACGAATCTGGCGGCAATCCTGGAAACAGACCACTTGATTCCGCATCTGACAAATTGCCGAGTGGCTTGCATCGGGCCAGTTACCGCCGACACCGCACGGTTGCACGGGCTGGAGGTTCATATTCAACCGAAAGAACACACTGCCGAAGCCATCGTTCGCGCGTTGGCGGCGGACAGTTTGAAGCGACTTGAACATTAGTTTGCATCTCGCGGCGATTGATTTAGACTACGCACGCTTTTGGGGGGAATGCTCTTTTGCCTCGCCAAATCAAACAGCCGGTACGCTATTGCTTTTTAGACTTTTGCATTGAGCAAAGGGAGTCGAACAAAGATTCATGACTTATTGTACGAACTGCGGAACTAAATTGGCTTCGGGCGCGACGAAGTGCGACGCTTGCGGAGCGAGTTTAGTCGCAACCAAACTGACACCGCCCGAAGCCCCGTCTCACGATACCGCCGTATCTGCAACCGATCACCTGAAGACGCGAATTGCCTCGTCGTCTGATTCCGGCGAATCCGCCAAACCAATGGCCGTTGGCACGCAAATCGGGCGAGTGCTCGGCGGGCGTTACCAGCTTGATTCGTGCATTGGCAGCGGAGGCATGGGCGAAATTTATCGCGCTCGCCGATTGCACATCGGCGACACGGTTGCGGTCAAAGTTTTGCGACCGGATGTCATTGAAAACGAAAAAACGCGCCAGCGGTTTTACCGCGAAGCTCGCGCCGCCGCGATGCTTCATCATCCGAACGCAGTTGTCATTCACGATTTCGGCGAAGACACGGACGGCACGGCTTACATTGTCATGGAGTTGCTGGTCGGTCGCAGCCTGCGCCAGTTGCTGGTGGAATCAGGTACGGTAGCGCCCAGACGCGCGTATGGAATTATGCGCCAAGCCTGCGCCGCACTCGACGCCGGTCATCGCAATGGCATCGTTCACCGCGACATCAAACCCGATAACATTTATCTGTTGGACACTCACGACGACGAAGACCACGTCAAGATTCTGGACTTCGGCATCGCCAAGCTGGCCGACAAGGCGCTGGACACACTCAGCATAGAAGAACAACGCCTGACCAACGTCGGCACGGTCATCGGAACTCCGCATTACATGTCGCCCGAACAGTGCCAGGGCGAAGAAGCCGATTCGCGTTCGGACATCTACAGTCTGGGCGTTGTGCTGTACGAAATGCTGACCGGCGTCGTGCCCTTCGTCGCCAAAACTCCGACGGGGGTGGCGATCAAACACGTCACCGAACAACCGCGCCCTTTGCGCGAAATGAATCCTGCGCTGAACCCGGCGATTGAAAATGTCGTGCTGCGCGCATTGAGCAAAGACGCGAATTCGCGTCCCCAAAATGCCATTGAATTGACGCGCGATTTCGATCTGGCAATTCGCAGCGATTCGAATTATGAAAATTCGACCGTGCGATTCAGCGATTCAGGCGAACAGAAAACTGTTGCTCCGTTGGCCACGCCTGATGGACGCGGAACGGAAGTGTTGAAACCAGCCGCGAATACAGGCGGGCAGCCTCGTGTGGAAACGCAGCGGCAAAGTTACGACACTGTGGTCAGCCCTTCGGCGACGGACACGCTCGGAAAATCGGCAACCGAGTCCCTGCCTTCGGCTGGAACTGAAGTTCTAACCAAATCGAAAACTACCGGCGAACAAAAACTCGGAACGGTTGATCTGAAAACTCAGGTGATGGAAACACCGGAACCTGTCGCTCCTGCGGTTCCGGTTGCCAAAGAACCTGTCGTCAAAGCCGACAAACCGCCAAAACAAGAAATAAAAGCAGGCAAGAAGGACAAGACCGAGCCAGCCAAACCAGCCGAAAGCGCCAAATCGCCAGCGTCGAAACCGGCTACAGCGGCTAAAACCGCTGAACCAGCTCCGGCAAAATCGCGCACGCCGTTGTTAATTGGCGTCGGAGCATTGTTACTGATTTTGGCTGTGTTGGGCGCTTGGATGCTTGGCGGCGGAGACGAAACTCCGCAATCGCAAACCGCGACGAATTCAACTTCGCAATCCGCGACGACTTCGACTTCACCAGCCGCTTCCAGCAATCAATTTCCGCAAGCATCTACGCCGGAAGGCATGGTGCTGGTCATCAATGGCGTGTTGCAGGTCGGGCGCGACAGCGGAAAAGAAAACGAAGCTCCGCCGCACGTCGTTACGCTCAAGGCTTTTTACATCGGCAAAACCGAAGTCACCAACGAAGAGTATCAATCGTTTGTGACTCAAACCGGTCACGCCGCGCCGCCTTCGTGGAACGGTGGAACGGTTCCGGCGGGCAGCGAAAAGCTTCCCGTCACCGATGTCAGTTGGGAAGACGCCAACGACTTTGCCAAATGGGCTGGCAAGCGATTGCCTACGGAAGAGGAATGGGAATACGCCGCGCGCGGGTCGAATTCCGACAATCTGTACCCGTGGGGAGCGAAATGGCTGGACGGCGCTGCCAACGTTTTGAAAGACGGCGCCGGATTGAATCAACTTTCGATGGTTGGCCAGTTTGCCGCCGGAGCGAGTCCGTTCGGCGCCTTGGACATGATCGGCAATGCCTGGGAATGGACGGCCAGCGATTACAAGGCTTATCCCGGCGGCACTATCAATCCGCCCGCTGCCGGATACAAGAACCTGAAAGTGATTCGCGGTGGTTCGTTCAACACTCCTTTTGCGGATGCGACGGCAACGCTGCGCAGCGGCTGGCCTGCTTCGCGCAAAGATTGGCCTAAATCCGTCACCCCGGATTATTCCAAGACCGGCTTTCGGCTCGCCAAAGATGCGGACTGATTCAACCGGGCTTTTCTTCAGGGATGTAGCATTATGAAGAATCTGTTGAAAGCTTTACCTGTCGCTATTGCGGCGTTGATTCTTGCAGCCCCATTCAGCGCCAACCACCGAACTTACGCGCAAAGTGGAACCGGCGAATTACCCGGCACAAAACCGACGCCTGCGCCAAAACCTGGCGCGAAAACTCCTGCCAAACCTGCGGCTCCGGTGACGCCTACGCTGGCGTTCGATCAGGAAGTCAAAGGGCGAATTGATCCGCGTGGTTCCGAAAAAGCTCCTGGCGGTGGGCTGTTTGAAGATCACATCCTGAACGCCAAAAGCGAAGATTTGCTGACGTTCCAGTTGCAAAGCGCCGACACCAATCTCGGTTTGCAGATTTTGGACAAAGACAAAGCCGAAGTCGCAGTCACCAAAGACTCGGCGACGGGCATTTTCAAACTCAAATCGGCATCGGGCGGTTTGCCAGCCGATGGTGAATACCGCGTTCGAGTCGGCGGCGCTGCCGGAAAAACCGCTGTGCCGTTTTCACTGAAAGTCATTCGCGTCGGGCTGACGGCGAATGTGTACAACGAACGCTTCAATCAGATTGTCATCAATTACCGCGAAAACGATGCGGCTTCGGCGGACGAAACGCTTGCCAAGCTGGAGGAGTTGACCAAAGCGGACAGCAGCCGCCCCGGCGCGTTTGAATTTATAGGAATCATCAGCCTGTACAACAAAAGTGACGTTGCCAAAGCCGAACAAGCAATGGATCAAGCCATCAAGTTGAACGGCGCGGCGGTCGTCAAAATTTCTTACGACGGACAGTGGCGACGTATGGCTCGGCTGCGAAACGGAAAAACCGGCTGGGAAGACGCGCGTACCGGTTGGCTTCGCATTCGCCCAGGCCAGTTGGAAATGACTGATCCGGCCAACAAACCTCTGATCACGGTCAGCGGCACGCAAATCAAAGAAATTTCCAAAATCCTGACTCCCAGCAGCAGCCTGATTACCATCACGGGCGAACGGCGCCAGTTCATATTTGCGCCCGGCAGCGGCAAACAGGAAGAAGCCGATCTGGTCATCAAACTTGTACATACTCACGTAATGAAAAGGACGAATTGAGGTCGCAGTTCGCAGTTCGCTGTTCACAGTTCACGTGAGCAATCGGCTGCGAACTGTGAACCGCGAACTGCGAACTATGAATTTATGGGGAGGCCGATTCACCGGCGAAACCGACCGACACTTTGCTGCATTCAATGCCAGCTTTCGATTTGACCGCCGACTGATTTTCGCTGACTTGCAAGCCTGCGCCGTTCACGCGCGAGCTTTGGGCAGAGCGGGCGTGCTGCCGGATGCCGAAGTCGAATCCATCACTCAGGGCTTACAAAAAATCGGCGACTTGATCGCTGCCCCTGCCTTTCTGAACCTCCCGGAATTTTCCAACACCGAAGACGTTCACAGCTTTATCGAATCGCGGCTGGTCGAATTGATCGGCCAGGTCGGATACAAGTTGCACACCGGACGCAGCCGCAACGATCAAGTCGCCGTTGCCACGCGATTGTTTTTGCGCGGCGAAATCGAGCGGCTGGACGACATCGTCCGCGACACACAACGCGCGTTGATCGAATTGGCCGAACGCTACGAAAACGATCCGCTGCCCGGATACACGCACCTGCAAAAAGCCCAGCCGATTCTGTTCGCGCATTTTCTGCTGGCGTATTTTCAAATGCTGTCGCGCGACCGTGCGCGGCTGGCCGATGTCAAAAAGCGCGTCAACGTTTTGCCGCTCGGTTCGGGAGCGATGGCCGGAACGAACTTTGCGGTTGATCGCGAATGGATGGCGGCGGAACTTGGGTTTGACGGCGTGACGCGCAACAGCATTGATGCCGTCAGCGACCGCGATTACATCGTCGAATTCGTCAGCTTCGCGGCGTTGACGATGATGCACCTGTCGCGGCTGGCCGAAGATTTGATTATTTATTCGACGCAGGAATTCGGCTTCATCAAACTCGGTGACGCCATTTCCACCGGCAGCAGTTTAATGCCGCAAAAGAAAAACCCCGACTCTCTGGAATTGATTCGCGGCAAATCGGCGCGCGTGTTTGGCCACCAAATGGCCATGCTGACAATGGCAAAGGGCCTGCCGCTGGCTTACAACAAAGACTTGCAGGAAGACAAGGAAACGCTTTTCGACACGATTGACACCTTGTCCGACAGTTTGAGCGTGACGGCGACCGTGCTGCGCAACATCGAACTCAACCGCGAACGCGCCCGCGCGGCGGCGATTCGGGATTACACCAACGCCACCGACCTGGCTGATTATCTGGTACGCAAGGGGTTGGAATTTCGCAAAGCGCACGAAGTCATCGGTCGCATCGTCGTGTTCGCCATCGAACAAGACAAGGAACTCGGCGAACTGAGTCTGGACGAATGCCAACAGTTTTCGCCGTTGTTCGAGCAGGATTTGTTCGATGCCATTTCGCTGGAAAGTTCGCTGGCGGGCAAACGACAAACCGGCGGAACCGCTCCCGAACAGGTTCGCCAGGAACTGGCGCGCGCCAAAGCTGAACTGTAATCAAACCGCTCCAACACAAAAGTCACAGAACTCACAAAAACAAGCAGGATCAGTTTTGTGTCTTTTGCGCTTTTTGTGGTTGCAATCCTTACTCATCAAACCTGCCCTATGAAACAAACTCGAATTGTTCTTGTTGTCCTGTTGTTGTTCGCTGCCGCAGCGTGCAGCAAGTCTTCGCAAAAAAGCGCCGAACAGCCTGCTTACACCGCCCAGGAATCGTTGGCGAAAATGCACCTCAGCGAAGATTTCAACGTTGAAATCTTCCTGACGGAACCACAGGTGATGTCGCCGACCGAAATGGTCTTTGACGAAAACGGGCGCATTTACGTCGCCGAAATGCTGGATTACCCGGACGATCCTCCGCCGGGAAAGCCAGTTCGTTCGCGCATCAAATTGCTGGAAGACAACGACGGCGACGGCAAATATGAGCGCGTCATCGTTTTCGCCGATCAAGTGCTGCAGGCCAGCGGTATCTTGCCCTGGAAAGGTGGCGTGATCGTCACCAGCGCGCCTGACATTTTTTGGATGAAAGACACCGATGGCGACGGCAAAGCCGACATCAAGCAAGTGCTCTTCACGGGCTTCCCGAAAGTGAACCCCGAAGCGCGCATCACCAATCCGCGTTATGGCATTGATAACTGGATTTACTTCGCCAATCACGGGCGCGAAGGCCGCATCACTTCTCCGGCGCACCCGGAGCGTGAAGCCTTGTTGGTTCGCGGAACAGATTTTCGCTTCAACCCGACGAAAGACCTGGCTGAAAACAGTTCAGGCATCGCGCAATTCGGACTGACCTTTGACGAATGGGGCAACGAATTCATTACTGACAACACCACTCATTTGCGCCACGTCATTTTGCCTTACAAATACCTGAGCCGCGCTCCATTGTTGGAAGTTCCCGCTGTCGCGCTGAACATTTATGAGGGCGGCGTGTCTCCTGGCAAAATCTTTCCGCTGACCGGGCCACAGGAATGGCGCAAACAACGAACCGTTTTGCGCCAGCAACGTTACG
Source organism: Acidobacteriota bacterium (assembly GCA_033763255.1). Classification (GTDB taxonomy): domain Bacteria; phylum Acidobacteriota; class Blastocatellia; order RBC074; family RBC074; genus RBC074. Next base: position 46,878 of record JANRKX010000057.1, read on the forward strand.
ATGAACAAGGATTGAATCGAACGGAACACGTTGGCGGATATTTCAGCGGAGCCAGCGGCGGCACGGTTTACAACGGAGACGCCTGGCCAGCCGAATATCGCGGCAGCATTTTCAACGGCGAAGTCAGCGCCAATCTCATCCACCGCGACACGCTGACGCCCGATGGCATGACGTTCAAAGCCTCTCGCGCCAAAGAAGGCGTGGAGTTTCTGGCTTCGGAAGATCAATGGTTTCGCCCGTGCAATTTCGCCAACGCGCCCGACGGCAATTTGTACTTCATGGACATTTACCGCCTGTTCATCGAAACGCCGGAATCCATTCCAGAAGAAATCAAAAAGGGCATGGATTTTTACGCGGGCGATTCGCTTGGGCGAATCTACAAACTGACGGCAAAAAATCCGCGAGCCAAACGCGACCTGAAACCGCGGCTCGGTTCGGCCAGCACCGAAGAACTGGTTAAAACACTTGAGCATGAAAACGGCTGGCATCGAACGACGGCACAGCGGCTGATGGTTGAGCGACAAGACAAAACTGCGATCCCGTTTTTGAAAACGCTGGTTGCCGAAACCACATCGCCGCTTGGCAAGGCTCACGCGCTGTGGACGCTGGAAGGTTTGTCGGCACTGGACGAATCTCTGGTGTTGGCGGCGCTCAAAGACCAGCATCCGCGCGTCCGCGAACACGCCTTGCGGTTGGCAGAAAGCTTTGCGAAATCAAAAGCGACTCAATCCGCAGTGCTGGCAATGGCTGGCGATGCCGATGTGAAGGTGCAGTTCCAAACGGCTTTCACGCTGGGAGAAATCAAAACACCAAACACTTTGGACGTGCTGGCCGATCTGGCAATCAAACACGGCGACAATCAATGGTTTCGTTTGGCGATTTTGAGTTCAGTCAACGATTCCGCCGCGCAGTTCTTTGCCTTGCTGCGAAAGAAGAATTCAGACTTCGACAACAAACAACTGTTTTCGCAACTGGCTGCCTTGATCGGAGGCAAGCACGATGCAAACGAATTGGCTGGCTTGCTGAAACTGGTAACAGGACTGAATGACGCTGAACCGACGCTCAACGGATTGAGCAAAGGCTTGAAGCTGGCCGATGTCAAAAATCTGCGCGTTGCCGGAGCCGAAGCTGTGTTGATGAAATTGCTCAGCAGCGACAACGAAGCCTTGCAAAAAGCGACTTGGGAAACAGCGCGATTTTTTGAATTGAAAGGATTGGTGCAAAAGGCTCTGGCCGATGCTCAGAACGCTAGCTTGCCTGTCAAAACTCGCGTCACGGCTGTGCGAGCTTTGCGCGGAGGCCAGTTCACTGCGGTTTCGTCTGTGCTGGAAAAACTGCTGGCAGATCAAAATTCGCCGGAGTTGCAAACTGCCGCGATTGAATCGTTGGCGGCGTTTGACGACGCCAACATCGCGTCGAACCTGATCGGGCAATGGCAAAAGTTCTCGCCGGACATTCGCCAAAAAGCTCTGGCCGCGTTGCTCAGCGACCGCGAACGAATGAAGGCGCTGCTCAAAGCTTTGGAAGACGGAAAGATCGAGCGCACGATGGCTGATCCGGCAATGCAGGCGAAGCTTTTCGACCATCCAGACAAAGACGTGGTGGCGCGCGCGCAAGCCTTTTTCAAATCGGAAACCGACGAACGCAAAGCCATCGTTGCCAGCTACGCCGAGTCATTGAAACTGACCGGCGACGTCATGCGCGGGCGTGACTTGTTCAGCTCAACTTGCGCCAAATGCCATGTGCCTCAGCAAGGGCGTCCGCGGATTGGCGCTGACCTTTCAGGCATCAACAACAAAACCAAAGAAGAGTTGTTGAATTCGATCATGAATCCCAGCGAAGCCATCGAAGGCCGTTTCGTCAATTACATCCTGACAACCAAAGACGGTCGCATCGAAGACGGCATTCTGGCCAACGAAACTTCGGGAGCCGTGACATTGCGAAACGCCGACCGTGACGTGACGATTTTGCGAAAGAACATTGCCGAAATTCGAGCTTCGACGATTTCTCTAATGCCCGAAGGTTACGAAAAGACGCTGACCAAACAGCAACTCGCCGACATCATCGCGTATCTTCGCGGCGGGCTTTGAAACGATGTAAAGACGTTCCGAAAGTAATTTCCAGCTTTTATTGGCAAGCCGAACTCTGCTTGCTACACTCGCAACCCTATGATGGACAGAGCAAGAATTTTGATTGTGGACGATGAACAAGCGGCTCGCGTCGGTTTGAGCGAGATCATTTCAGTTTGGGGTTACGAAACGCAGACGGCTGGCGATGGACTGGAAGCGTTGGAAATTGCCGCCGAGTTTCACCCGACAGCCGTGGTGACGGATGTGTTCATGCCGCGCTTGGACGGTTTTGGATTGCTGAATCGGTTGCGCGAAGAACACCCGGAAACCGCCGTCATTCTGCTGACTGGACAAGGCAGCATCGAAGACGCGGTTCGCGCCGTCAAAGAAGAAGGCGCGTTTTATTACTTTGAAAAACCGATCAACACTCGCCAGTTGAGTGTGGTGTTGCAACGCGCCATCGAACAAGCGGCTTCGAGGTTGGAAAACACTCGGCTGCGGCGACAACTCGGCGAATACGGCGTGTTCGGCAAGCTGGTCGGCAATTCTCAGGTCATGCGGCAGATTTACACGACCATCGAACAGGTCGCCAGTTCAGCCGTGTCGGTGCTGATTACAGGCGAATCGGGAACCGGCAAAGAAGTCGTCGCGCAAAGCATTCACCAGCTTAGCCCGCGCGCTTCGCGGCCTTTTGTCGCCATCAACTGTTCGGCGATTCCCGAAAGCCTGATGGAATCGGAACTCTTCGGCCACGAACGCGGAGCCTTCACCGGCGCGATTGCCAAACGCGAAGGCTGTTTTGAACTGGCCAACACCGGCACTCTGTTTCTGGACGAAATCGCCGAAATGCCCGCGATGTTACAGGCCAAGTTGCTGCGAGTGCTGGAAGAACGCAAAGTTCGCCGCTTGGGCAGCGCCAAAGAAGTTCCCGTTGACGTTCGCGTACTGGCCGCAACCAACAAAGACCCACACGAAGCCGTTCGCCGTGGCGAAATGCGCGAAGACCTGCTTTACCGATTGAACGTCATTCACGTCAAACTGCCCCCGTTGCGCGAGCGCCGCGAAGACATTCCGCTGCTGACCGAATACATGGTCAAAGAACTTAGTAATCGCCACAATCGCCCGGCAAAACTGGTTTCGACCGAAGTGCTGGAAATCTTTTCGCGCTTCCCCTGGCCCGGCAACGTGCGCGAACTTCGCAACGTGATCGAACACGCCGTCATCGTTTGCGACAGTCAGCGAATCGAAAAACAGCATCTTTCACCGCAGATGTTCGATGGTCGTTCGTTGAAAAACGAAGACTCGATCACCTTGCCCGTGCCAATTTCGCTGGATGAAGCTGAGCGCCAGTTGATCCTGAAAACTCTGATCCGTACGAACAACAACAAAACTCGCGCAGCGGATTTGCTGAACATCAGCCTGAAAACTCTGCACAACAAATTGAAGGCTTACCGGGAAGAAAACGAAGAGTAAATGAGCCGATGAAAACGGATGGCAACGACTGAAGAAAACCAGACCGCTCCGGCAATCACCGACGACCAGATGGACGAACGACTCTATTCTTTCGCCAGTCTGGATCAGTACACGCTCAAACAGCGTGTGATTATTCGACTGGCGGGATTTTTGCTGTTCTGGCTGATTCGCGTCATCGGAGCCACGCTGAAATTTGAAATCGTTGGTGGCGAACATCTTCAACCGCTGGCCGAAAATCAGCCGCTGATCTATTGCTTCTGGCACAACCGCATTCCGACAGCGACATATTTCTGGAAAAGCAGAGGCATCGTCGTCATGTCTTCGCAAAGCTTCGATTCGGAATACATCGCGCGCTTCATTCAACGCTTCGGCTACGGCACGGCCAAAGGCAGTTCGACGCGCGGCGCGCGAGCCGGTTTAATTCAAATGATTCGCGCCGTTCGAGCAGGCAAAAGTGCAGCGTTCACCGTTGATGGACCGCGCGGGCCGATTTACGTCGCCAAACCCGGAGCGTTGCTGTTGGCGGCAAAATCAGGAGCGCCGATTATTCCCTTTTCAATCTCGCTGAATCGTTGTTGGCGGTTGAAAAGTTGGGATCGAATCGAAATTCCAAAACCGTTTGCTCAGGCGGTTGTTGTCATCGGCCAGCCAATTTTGGTCAAAGACGGAAACAGCGAAACGGAACTCGAACGCTTTCAACTTGCGCTGGAAGCTGTGCGAGATCAAGGTGATAAACTGATCGCCGAGAGTTCTTCCCTACTTCCTCGAAACGCAAATTCACTCGGTTGACAAACCTTTGACCGAAAATATAATTACGCGCTTCGTCGCTGCCGGAATATCCAAAGAGGAACTATGCTCATCTCGTTATCGCGTTTGCCTGCTGATGGATTGCCATTCAATCATCAGTACTTAGCGGGCGAACTCGACACCAGCGAGCATGAATTTGAAATTACCGCATTGCCATTGGTGATCGGGCGCGTAGATCGCGCCGGAATGGATATGCGGGTTCGCGGAACTGTAAAATCCGCTTTGGTTGTCACCTGCGACCGTTGTTTGACCGAAGTTGAAGTTTCTGTAGATGCACCCTTCGACCTGATTTACGTTCCAGAAGACCTCGGCGCAGACCACGTTGGCGAAACCGAATTGCACGACCGCGACCTTGATCTGGTGGTTTACGAAAACGAACAAATCAATGTTGACGATCTGGTACTGGAACAGTTGGAACTGAGCCTGCCGACCAGAGTGCTTTGCCAGGAAAACTGCCGCGGATTGTGTTCGCAATGCGGCGCAGATTTGAATTTTGAACAATGCAACTGCCAGAAACCGATTGATCCTCGTTGGCAGGCCCTGGCCGATCTGAAAAACAGTTCGGAAAACGAAAACTGATTGAACTTATAGCTTATATTGGAGAATAGACCATGCCGAATCCTAAACGACGACATTCGAAATCGCGCAGCCGCAAACGCCGCACGCACGATTCACTGAGCCGAATTCAATTGTCCAACTGCCCGAATTGCGGCAACAAAAAACTGCCTCATCGCGTTTGCCCTCGCTGTGGATTTTACGGCGGACGAACTGTGATCGAAGGCAAAGAACAATTCTGAAAAATCTGAAAGGCGAACGTCGTATCGAAACCGTTACGGCGCTCGCCTTTCGTTTATCTACTGCCGCCAGCTTCTACATTTAAGAATCCTGCTTGGCTTCAATGCTCACCACCATCGCTGTTGACGCTATGGGCGGAGATAACGCCCCCGCCATAGAGGTTGAAGGCGCGATCCAGGCTGCGCGCGACCTGCGCGTTCGTATTTTGCTGATCGGGCGCGAAGAACAGATTCGCGCGGAATTGGCGCGCCAGGGCGTTCCCGATCCTCGCAAACAACGACTCCACATCGAAATCGTCAACGCCACCGAAATCATCACGATGGACGACCCGGTCGCGCAAGCTGTTCGGCGAAAACGCGACTCTTCCATTCGCGTCGCCGCTCGATTGGTGCGCGAAGGCAAAGCCCACGGATTGGTCAGCGCCGGAAACACTGGCGCGGTAATGGCGACTTCGGTGTTGATGTTGGGAACTTTGCCTTCGGTGGACCGTCCCGCGCTAGCTGGCATCTTCCCCACGCTGAAAGGCAATGGCACGGTGTTGCTGGACGTTGGCGCAAACGCTGAATGCAAACCGGAGCATTTGCAGCAATTCGCCATCATGGGGTCGGTTTACTCGCGTTCGATTCTGGGCGTTCGCAACCCGCGCGTAGGCCTGATGAGCATTGGTGAAGAGGACATCAAAGGCAACGACCTGACCAAAGAAACGCTGCATTTGATGAAAGAAGCTCCGGTCAATTTTATCGGCAACGTCGAAGGACGAGACATTTTCACAGGCGATGTTGATGTGATTGTCAGCGACGGGTTCACCGGCAACGTCATACTGAAAACCAGCGAAGGCCTGGTCGAAGCGATTATGGGCTTGCTGAAAACCGAACTTGGACAAACTTTGCTGACTCAAACCGGTGCGATTCTTTCGCGGCAGGCATTTAGAAGCGTCAAAAAGCGGCTGGATTATTCGGAATTCGGTGGAGCGCCGCTGCTTGGTTGCAAAGCGATTACCGTGATTTGTCATGGCAGTTCGACTCCAAAAGCGATTCGCAACGCCATTCGCGTCGCCAAAGAATTTGTCAAAGAAGACCTAAGCGCGCGCATCGAAAGCGAAATCAGCGAGATTACTCTGATTCAGTAGTTGGTAATCGGGATTCGCTGGAAAAACCGCACCGATTACCGACTACCAACTACTCTGTATGAGCAAACTGGCATTCATTTTTCCGGGTCAAGGTTCACAGCACGCAGGAATGGGGCGCGACCTGTCAGATAACTTTGCGGTTTCAAAAACTACGTTTGACGAATCGGACGCGGCGCTAGGTTTCAGTTTGAGCGGCCTTTGCTTCAATGGCCCTGAAGAAGATTTGCAACTGACGGCGAACACGCAACCGGCAATTTTGACGGCTTCGATTGCCGCTTTTCGCGCGTTATCTGAAAAAGGCATCAAGCCCGATTTCGTCGCCGGTCACAGTTTGGGCGAGTATTCGGTGCTGGTTGCCGCCGGAGCGTTAAGTCTGACGGATGCGGTCAAATTGGTGCGTCGTCGTGGAGAGTTTATGCAGGAAGCCGTTCCAGTCGGAGTTGGCGCAATGGCGGCGATTTTGGGAATTGACGCCGAAAAGGTTTCTGAGGCCTGCTCGGCAGCATCTCAAAGCATTGGGCAAGGCCAAGCCTGTGCCCCGGCGAATTTCAATTCGCCTTCGCAAATCGTCATCGCCGGACACAAAGAAGCCGTCGAACGAGCCGTTGAAGAATGCAAAGCTCGCGGAGCCAAACGCGCGATGTTGCTGAAAGTCAGCGCGCCGTTTCATTCTTCGCTGATGATGCCTGCTCAGGAACAAATGATCGAACCGTTGAACACTGCCACTTTCAACGATCTGAGCTTCCCTATCGTCAACAATGTGGATGCGGCAATCGTCACCGACGGAGCCGCTTCGCGCGAAGCCTTGATTCGGCAAATTTCCGCTCCGGTTCGCTGGACGGACAGCGTGTTGCAACTGCTGAACGAAGGCGTCGAAACCTTTGTCGAAGTCGGTCCCGGGAAAGTTCTCTGCGGACTGGTCAAAGCGATTGCCAAAGATGCTGGCAAGGAAGTAAAACTGCTCAACGTTGAAGATAAAACCAGCTTACAAGCAACGCTTGAAGCCTTATCAAACTAGACAATGTTCAATCTTTCAGGACAAATTGCATTGGTGACGGGCGGATCGCAAGGCATTGGCCGAGCTATAGCGTTGACGTTGGCCGAACTCGGCGCTGATGTGGCAGTGATGGCTCGCACGCTGGAAAAATGCGAAGCCGTCGCTGAGGAAATCCGCTCCAAAGATCGAAAAGCCCTCGCCGTTCGTGGCGATATGGGCAACGTCGAAGACATCAAAGCTGCCGTCGCCAAAGTCGGCGCCGAACTCGGCCCAATTTCGATTCTGGTCAACAACGCCGCCATAACCCGCGATGGGTTGATGCTGCGAATGAAGCAAACGGATTGGGACGACGTCATCAACACCAATTTGACCGGCGTGTTCCAGATGACTCAGGCCGTGTTGCCGATGATGACCAAAGCGCGAAAAGGTCGCATCATCAATCTGACTTCGGTCGTCGCGCAGATGGGCAACGCCGGACAGGTCAATTACATTTCGGCCAAAGCCGGATTAATCGGATTTACAAAAGCCGTAGCGCGCGAATATGCGTCGCGTAACATCACCGTCAATGCGGTTGCGCCCGGATTTATCGAAACTCCGATGACCGACGTTCTTGGCGAAGCGGCGCGAAATGCAATGCTGGAACAAATTCCGTTAAAACGACCGGGAACCGATCTTGACGTAGCTTATGCGGTTGCGTTTTTGGCCTCAGATGAGGCAGGCTATGTCACCGGTCAGGTAATCAATATCAATGGTGGAATGTACATGTGAACGAGTTGATTGTTGAGAATTGATAGTTGATAGTCACACTGTTTGCCCGACTATCAACTATCAATTTTCAACTATCAATTAACCAAACACTACTTGGAGGAATTCATGGCAGATTCAATCGTGGAAAAGGTAAAACAAATCATTGTGGATGAACTCGGCGTGGACGAAGCGGAAGTCACCGAGAGCGCGCGGTTCATTGACGACCTGGGCGCGGATTCGCTCGACACCGTCGAGTTGGTGATGCGATTTGAGGAAGAGTTCGGCATCGAAATCCCTGATGAAGAAGCCGAAAAGATTCAGAGCGTGGGCGACGCTTTCCGTTACATTGAAGAACACAGGAAGTAAGCTTCCCTTTCGGTCACAGGATTGGCCAGTAAGGTCCGGCAATCCTGTTGTGACTTGTTCGCCAACCCAGAAATGAGCCACAAAA
>JANRKX010000058.1:0-44565 GCA_033763255.1 Acidobacteriota bacterium
GACGGAATTCCGACTTCATCATTTCCAGCCAATTTTTTGATCTCAAGCCAAAGGAATCGCCGCCTCCCCGACTTCAAAAAGCGGAAACCGCAAACAGGTAAAAACCTCATAAATGAATTCCGCATTCCTGTTTGCGGCTGCCATCCCAACGTCCGCTGCGTTCGGGTTGGTCTGCCTGAACCCGGCGTGTACACGGCCAACAGCCGATGCTGGTGTATCCGTCGTCGTAAAGCCGATTGTACGGCAAATTGTGTTTGACGATGTAACTCCACACCTCTGACCGAGTCCATTTGGCCAAAGGATGAATCTTGGCCAATTGGTGGCGTTCGTTCCATTCGACGATTTTGATGGCGGCGCGCGTCGACGATTGATCGCGGCGCAATGCCGCCAGCCAGCCTTCAAACCCAGCCAACGCACGTTGCAATGGTTCGACCTTGCGAATGCGGCAGCACAGATCGGAATTGGTTTCATACAAGCGTTCGCCGTAAATCCGACCCTGCTCTTCGACGCTTAAGACTGAGCGTGCTTCGATCAACTGGAATTTGTACCGGTCGCGCAATCGTTCTTTGACTTCGTCGGTTTCGGAAAATTGAAACCCTGTGTTCAGGTAAATCACCGGGGTTTCCGGCTCAACGCGCATCAAGTGATCCAGCAAGACAACGCCCTCCACTCCAAAATTGGAGGTCATGACCAGTTTCGGCGAATACCGCGCCGCCGACCACTCCAACAGTTCTTCGATGCGCCGCGTTTCAAAGTGTTCCGCCAGAAGATTAACTTCGGCTTCGTGAACGGAAATCTGTTTTACTGCTGTCATTATTCTTTCTCCGCGTTTCTGGCTTGAACCGCTTTTTGCAGCAGGTCGAACGCCAATTGCCGAGCTTCGTCGCGTTTGCCAGCGCGCAACAATTCAATTGCTTCGGATTCGACAAATGCGCTCAAGACTTGTTTGCGCGGTTCGAATTCGGAAATCAGGCGTTTGGCTTCGGCTCGCATTTCGGCGGCAAGTTCCAGCAACTCCGCGTATTCGTCGCCGATCAATTCGCCGATTTCGCGCTTCACGCGCTTTGTCACCGAAGGGCTGCCGCCGCCGGACGAAACGCTGATTTGAATGCCACCTCGCGTCACCAACGCCGGAGTGATGAAATTGCACAGCGCCGGTTGATCCACGACGTTGCACAACAAATTGCGCTGGGCCGCGGCTTTCGCCACTGCCTTGTTGACCGTTTGATCGTCTGTCGCGCTGACGACCAGCCAGACACCCTCCAGGTCGTCTTCGGCAAACACTGCCTGCCGCCAGACAAGCCTTCCCTGCTCCGCCAGCTTGCTCAGCGATTCAGTCAGCGTCGGGCTGACGACCAGCACGCGCGCACCGGCTTCGACCAGTTGCGAAGCTTTGCCTTCCGCAATGGTTCCTCCGCCGACGACGAGCACACTTCGCCCAGCCAGATCGAGATAGATCGGGTAATAACGCATATTTCAATTTCGGATTGTGGAGTTCGGATTGCGGAATCAAGCGGCGCTTCGTCTGGCCAGTCGCAACGGTTCGGCAAAAGAATGTGGCAAAGCAGAATCCGCAATCCGCAATCCGCAATCCGCAATTCCCTCGAACCATTGCAACTGCTCGCGCAGCCGCACGACTTCGCCGATGACGATCAAGGCCGGTGCCTTGATCGGTTGGTGCTGAGCAATGTCAGCGATTGAATTCAGAGTGCCGACAACGGTTTGTTGTCTGGCCAAAGTACCGCAACTGATCACCGCCACAGGCGTATCGGCGGCGCGCCCATTGGCGACCAATTGTTCTGCAATTTCGCCGAGTTTCGACAAGCCCATAAACAGCACCAACGTGTCTACGCCTTTTGCCAGATGTTGCCAGCGCAAAGTTGATTCGGTTTTGGCAAGGTCTTCGTGGCCGGTGACGAACGTGACGGAACTGCTGTAGGCCCGATGCGTGACGGGAATTCCGGCATAAGCCGCCACAGATGATCCGGCAGTGACGCCCGGAACGATTTCCCAATCAATTTGCGCGTCGGCCAACGCCAGAGCTTCTTCTCCGCCGCGACCGAATATGAACGGATCGCCACCTTTCAACCGAACAACGACCGAATGCTTGTGCGCCTTTTCAATCAGCAGGCAGTTGATCTCACGCTGCGACCAACTGAACTGGCCGCAGCGTTTGCCAACGCCGATCAATTCAGCGTTCGGTTTGGCGAAACGCAGAATTTCCGGATTGACCAGCGCGTCATAAACAACGCAATCGGCCAATTCCAACAAATCGCGCGCTTTGATCGTCAACAAGCCCGGATCGCCCGGCCCTGCTCCGACCAGATAAACCTTGCCCGTTTGCATTTAAGCGCCTCCGGCTCGCGCCGCCAGCGGAGTAACCAAACCCAACGCTTCGAGCTTGGCAATGATCGTTGCCGCGCTCTGGGCGACAGTTTCGTTGTCGCTGCTGACCAGCACTTCGGGATTGAGCGGCTCTTCGTACGGATCGGAAACGCCTGTGAACTGTTTGATTTCTCCGGCGATGGCTTTTTTGTACAAACCCTTCACGTCGCGAGCGACCAGCGTATCAAGCGACGCTTTGACAAAAACTTCGACGAATTTGACGCCTTCGGCTTCGACGCTGGCGCGGACTTCGTCGCGTATGTCGCGGTAAGGCGAAATCGCCGCAGCAATCACCCCAACGCCGTTACGCGACAGCAACCGCGCAACATATCCGATGCGGCGAATGTTCGTGTCGCGGTCTTCTTTGGAAAAGCCGAGTCCTTTGCTCAGGTTCGTACGAACTTCGTCGCCGTCCAACACCTCAATTTTGACGCCGCGAGCGCGAAGCTCCGGCACGATGGCTTCGGTCAAAGTCGTTTTGCCTGCGCCTGACAATCCTGTAAACCACAGTGTGAATCCTTGTGACATTCTTTTTTCCTTTTCAAAATTTGGAGGCGGCGACCGGGATCGAACCGATGAATAAAGGTTTTGCAGACCTTCGCCTTACCACTTGGCTACGCCGCCTGATGCAGCCGTGCTCGGTTGAAAATTGGATGAGCGAAGATGGTTCCTCGCTCATCCCAAGGAGAGTCCATCAACTAAAGCACCAGCTACGAAGTAAGTTGTTTACGCCGCTGCCGCTTTCAACGGCTGTCGCAACGCGGCAATTAAAACTTCGGCAACTTCTTTGCGCGTGAATTCCGGCGGCGGAATTTCGCCATTGGCCAGCATTTCGCGGACTTTCGTGCCGCTCAGACTGACGTGATGCGATTGATCGTGCGGGCAGGTTTTCAGCGAAGCCATTCCATCGCACTTGCGGCAATAAAATGTGTTGTCGAAAAACATCGGTGTAATGCCGATCTCTTCCGGCGTGAAATCGCCAAAGATTTTCTGCGCGTCGTACGTGCCGTAATAATTGCCAACGCCTGCGTGGTCGCGGCCTACGATAAAGTGCGAACAGCCATAATTTTTGCGAATCGTCGCGTGAAAAATGGCTTCGCGCGGCCCGGCGTAGCGCATCGCGGCGGGCAACACGCTCAGCACTGTGCGATCCGCCGGATAGTAATTTTCCAGAATCGCTTCGTACGCGCGCAGCCGAACATCCGCCGGAATGTCGTCGGCTTTGGTTTCGCCGACAATCGGATGCAGCAACAAACCGTCAACCGTTTCCATCGCGCATTTCTGAATGTATTCGTGAGCGCGATGGACAGGATTGCGAGTCTGGAAAGCCACGATTCGCTGCCAGCCTTTTTCGGTAAACAACACGCGCGTTTCCGCCGGAGTCCGCCGATACTGTTTGAATTCGTCGCCGTTCGGATGATCCAGCACGCTGACTTTGCCGCCGAGCAAAAATTCGCCTTGCGAATACAGCACCTGCACACCGGGATGTTTGTCTTCGGCTGTTCCGTACACGGCTTCGGCTTCGCGTTGTTTGTCGTAACTGTAAATCTCCGCCAGATGCAAAATCGCAATCACCTGACCGGATCGAGTTTTCAGCACCACGTCTTGGCCGACATTCAACCGAGCGCGCTCTTCGGCGGTCGCCGACAACGTGATAGGGATTGACCAAACCAATCCGTTGGCTAATCGGCGATTGTCACGCACCGACAAGTAATCGGCTTCGCCCAGAAAGCCTTCCAGCGGCGAAAGCGCGCCGATGGCGATCAATTCCAAATCGGCTTCGGCTCGTGCGTTGATGGTGACGCTGGGCAACGTAACCGCAGCCTGCAGCAATGCTTCTCTTTCAGTGCCGCGCGCTTCGCGGTCAATCAATTTACCGCCGTGCGGCGTAATCAAGCTCATGTAGCTTCTCCTTGTTTCTTGCCATGATTTTTTTGGGTTCTTTTCGGTCAGCGGCAAAATCGCGGCTGACCTTTCGGGATTTTTTGCCAACCGGCTGGCAAACCAGTTCTTTCAAAGTGATTTCGAATTTCCAATCGGCAATTTCAAACTTGACGCTCATAACAATACCTCAGCGGTGCGTTAGTCGCACAACGCCAGAAAAAGTAATGACTGCCAACGCTGACCAATCGGTTCGGCGAAAATCGGCAACCACAAAGATGACGCGCTTGCTGGCAGCGAGTTGCTAAGCCAATGGCAAAATCCGCGAAATCGGAAAGGTCGCCTCAGAAACCGAGTACAGCACGGCGTCAATCAGGCTCTAAATTTTGGATGAAAAGGGAAACTTGCTGCGATCAGGATGCAGCGAAAGACACTAACGACAACAGCAACAACAACAGCAGGATTTTTTGGCAGGGTGCAGACGGCAGGTGTGGAAGAAGGAAGGCGCGGACAGAAATGATTCAACGTGTAGGTTGCGACTGATGGGCAGCCCAGAGAAAACTGAACGACGTATCTTGGTTGCGTTTTCCATTGATGTTCCTTGTGTACAAGTTATTGGTTTCGCGTTTAACCATGCAGTTCATGGTTGGCGTCGCTTATACACGCCGTTTTCCAATGCTGTCAATTTAATTTTTCGCATAGCGCGATGAAAATCATTTATGTGTCAGTTTTCTGCCAGATCGGAACAGTCGCCAATTGGGTAAGGAAAGCCGCACGACGGGCAAGGACTTTTCCGCCCGCAGACGGCTTCGGGCACGGGCGCGTCGCATTGAATGCAGCGCAAAACAACTTCAATCGCCAGTTCGGTCAAATCTTGTTCGACTTTGATCATGCTTTCATCGCCTCTTTCGATTTTGTGGCCAGTTGCCAGACGTAAGCTTCGCCTTTTTCGCGGATGAGAGATTGCACTTCGCGCCAGGCCAAAGCGTAAAGCTGCCGTGTTTCTTCCGCTGAGGCTCCGGCATTGAATCGTCGTTCGAGTTCTTCGCGCGACAAAGATTGTTTGATCTGCACGCGAGCCAGCGCCGCCGCTTCGCCCGCAAAATGCAAACACAAACCTTCGGCCAGCCAGCGCGGTGATTTTCCTTTTCCCAACACCTCCATTGCGGCGTGCGCCAGTTCATGACGAAGCGCCGTTGTCGTCACGCCGCGCTTTTTCAACAATGCCAACGGTTGAAGCTCGATTCGCCTGCCGCGCGTCGCGCCGGTCGCCCAACCTGACAACCCCGTTGCCGCGATGAATTCCGCCGTCGTCGCATGAATGACAATTTCAAACGGCACGCTTTCGTCCAATCGCAACGAAGCGGTTTTCAATCGTCCGATCAAATCCGTTCTGGCTGCTTCCAGAATCTTCAACGCAGCTTCGACTTCACGACGATCGTTGGTTGTGCCAAAGCGGATTTGAAATCGTTTGTTGACCAGTTCGCCCGCCACCGACAAATTAGCCATTGGCCATTGGCCATTGACCATTATCGGTTTGGTAAAGGAGGCTTTCTCCAATCGGTCAATGGTCAATTGATTTGGTGTTGGCAGGCGAACCGATTGCGCGCCGCTCAGCCGGGCGCCGGGAAAATAGAAGCTGGCGATCTGGCGGTAAGTCATTCGCCGCGTCGCCATCACGTGAGCGCCTTCCTGGCACAAACCAAGCCCGTGACCGAAGCCGCTGCCGCGAAACACAAAGCCGTCGCCGTTGCGGGCGACCTCGAATCGAGAGCTTTTGACCATCTGCCAGCCAAGCGCGCGCCCGACAATCAATTTGAAATCCCAGCCGCGAACTGTCAATCGCCGAGCGGCTTCAATTGTGATTTCTTCGGCGCGACCAGTGGCGTCACGCTTGCTGACGGTCACATTTTTCAGTGGCGAACCGACGTTGGTTCGTTCGTCGCTTTGCAAAGCTTTGGCGAGTTGCGCGGCGGAAATCGTCTGCGTCCAGTTTCGATGCGGCATCGAAACGCAAAACTCATCTCGAACCCCACGCAAATACGCCGGAGCTTCGCCGCCCCACAGAGTTTCCAGATTCGCCGTCACGCCTCCGCAAGCCGCGTGAAAATACACGTCCGCCGGTTGGTTTTTGCGATCCAGCAGAATTTCACTGCGCGTAGCTTCGACAGCCTGACGAGCTTTGGCGTGCAATCGCGCTTTCGGCAAGACGAACCGCTGGCAATGCGTGGTGCTGCAAAAATCATAACCTTCGCGCGCGTGACGCCCCAGATTGCGAACGGCAAAAGTTCGACTGACGACTGCCTGCGCCTTCAGGGCTTCCAACTCGGTTTCGATGCTCGCTTCTCCGGCCAGAACTCCGGCCAGATATTCTTCCAGCGGCAATTCGCGCGTGGTGTTTTCGCTGACGGAACGAACCTTGATGGATTGCGGATTGCGGATTGCGGATTGCGGATTGGCTGCGGTGAACGCAGTTGGTTGAAACTTGGAAGCGACTTCACCGCAGAGGCGCAGAGGTTCGCAAAGGTTGCGCAGAGGGAGGCCGAGTTGCTCAGAATTCTCTCTTCTGTTGAGGTGGTGAGCCTCGCAGAGATTTCGCATTGAAAAAAAACTCTGCGCTGCCTCTGCGTTCTTTGCGCCTCTGCGGTGCAAATTCGTTTCTGAGTTGTGGCTCTCACTGTTTTTGCGAACTTCGCCAGTCTTGAATCCGCAATCCGCAATCCGCAATCCGCAATCAAAAACCTTCCCGGCCACTTCCGCCGCTTGCGAACCGTGCGCGCGTTTCAGAAAGACCAGCACGCCGAACTTCACTTGCTGCGGTGCGGGAACTCCTGTCGCAGGTTTGTCTGCCGCGAAGCCGACAAACCAGCCTTGCGTGCGAAAGCCATTGCTGGCCGTCGAAGTTCCGGTTTTGCCAAACACGTACTGCGGCAATTTGCTCAAGCCTGTTTTTTCCGCCGTGCCGTAATTCACCGCGCCGCGCATGCCTTCGAGCAGAATTTTGCGATGGGCGGCTGAAATGTTGATCCGCGCGAGTTTCGTCGGAGTGAACGCCTCGTCCGATGTTTGCTGCGGGCGAAACAGGTCGCCGCCGTTGACCAGCGCGGCAAACGCCATCAGCAATTGCACCGGCGTCACCAAAAACCGGTCGTCATCGCCAAGCGCAGACTGCACGCGCCAATCACCCCGCGGCAAACTGCCAGCGGCTTCGACGGCGGCAACGCCCGTTCGCTGACCGAATCCGAATCCGGTCAACGCGGCATTGAACGTTCCTTCGCTCAATCGTTCGCCGATGTGCGCGAAATAATCGTTGCAGGAATACGCCAGCGCCTGCGGCAAATTGAACGGCGTTGTGCTGCGCGGATGCGAGCAGACAATTTCAAAGCCTTCGCGCGCGTAACGAGTCTGGCACTGCCGCCGAGTTTCGGCATCCAGCAATCCGGCTCTGAGCGCCGCCAACGCCGTGAATGGTTTGATCGCCGAACCGGGCGGATAGGCTTGTTCAAATGCCAGACGCGGATTGACGACCGCGCGCAGTCTTCCAGCTTGTGGGTCAATGACAATGACCGCGCCTTCGCGTTCGCCCAAGGCTTCGGCGGCAAGTTGCTGCAATTTGTCGTCAGAGATTACTTCGGCGGGCTGAGTTTCGGTTTGAGCAGTAACTTTGAAATCGCTCTCAGAGGCAGGTGAAGAGCAGGCGGAGAAAAAAACTCCCACCACAAAAAAGCACAAAAGGCACAAAAGCCGTTTGGATGACTTTTGTGCCTTTTGTGCTTTTTGTGGTGAATCAGAATTCATCTCAAACGTTCAAATCGCTCATTGCTTCGGTCAAGGCGCGCCGCGTAGTCATTTCAGCCATCGCGCCCAGCGTCAGCATCCAGCCGATGAAAGGCAGCAACAACGCCAGCGCAAATCGCAATCCGACCAGAACCAATTCGCCCCAGTTGCTGTTGACGTGCGTTTGGGTGAAGGCGACGAACCAGGCCAGCGCGCCGAACACCGCCAGCACCAGCACGTAAATCAACACCGAACGCGGCGAAAACGCAGCGGCGAGCGAACGGCCAATGCCTTTGATGGCTCCGCCCAGACCTTCGCGGATGGCGGCCATCCACCAGTGAATCGCCAGCAACGGCAAAGCCAGATACAGCAGCAACCAGCGTCCGGCAATCAACGACAATTCAATCCAGCGTTTCGGCGTCTCGACATCGGTGACAAACTTTTTGTCCAGATAACCGAACAGCCAGAATAATCCGTAAGCCAGCGCAATCAGTGGCAAGCTGACGATCAGCAGTTTCCAGAAATCCTTGAGCGCGCGTTTCAGCAAATAGCCCGCGCCAACGCCTACGCGCACATAACTCAGGCCGATGACTTGCAACAGGAAAAAGAACACCAACGCCATCAAAGGTAAAATGACGACCGTCAGCACGACCTGAAACTGCGTTGCCTGGCCGATGACGACGAAGAAATAGCCCGCCGCCCAAATGGCCGTGTAACAAAGCAGCGCAATCAACACTGCGCCGAAGTTCGTGAAGAGTTTTTGCGCCGCAGCGCCTATGGATGTGAAAACGTCTTTGAGCATTAGTTTTCCTATGGAGCAAGCACGCGAGGGTGCGTGCGTTCCCAAAATCACTTCTTGTCCAAAATGGTCATTCCGTAATTCGCCGTGTTCGCGCGTGTGCTGGGTTGGTACATCAATTCTGCGCGCGCCGGAGCTACGCGAAACTGCCCCGGAATTTGCACGCGCAGCGCGTACTGAAACACCGCGTCGCCATCGAAGTAATCCACAAACAACGCCGTGCGTTGGTCGCGGAATTCGCGCTGACTGTACCAGTCGCTCCAACCGTTCGTGCGATAAGTCAGATCGAGTCCGCTGAACCGTTCGACCTGTTCGCAACCCGCCGGAATCGGGTCTTCGATCAACAGGTATTGCGCTTTTGCGCCGGTCACGCGCAGCTTCGACACGATCAAATCGCCCGAACGAAGCTCGCCGGTCAGCGGCGAAAGCTGCCAGGTCGGCTGGCCGTTTTTCTCAACCACGCTCAGCCGCAGATATTCGCGCGTCAGTTTCAGATTGCTGGCCGCAAATTCGACCGGTTCTTCCTTCGTGAAGTAATCCACAGTCACGGCGACATACGCCACGCCTGCGCCACGTTTGACCACGCGCACGGAATTCGACGCTGGCAAACTGCCGCCTTTGCGTTCGACGATGATCGGCTGACCGCTGGCGGCTTCTGCGGCGGTAACGCGCCGAGTCAGCACCTGTTCGCTGTTCAGCCAGACTTCCAGCGTGTAATCCGCCGTCAATTCACGACTGGCTTTCAGGTAATCAGTCAGCGCGTAAATCGCAAACGCCGTATGCTTCGTCGTGTCCCAGTAATATCCGTTGCGACGATGCGCCACCAACCACCGAGCGGCTTTGGCCAACACTTCGCTGTTCGGATTGACCTGCGCCAGCGCCTTCACCGACCACGCGGTCGCTTCCAGATCGTTTTCTTCGGTGAAATCCAACATCGGTTTTCGCTTCGACGGCCAGTAAGCGTCGGCGTTGCTCATACGCACCGAGCGTTCGATGTCGCTGGCAACAAGCGAAGCCCGGTTGTCGTTTCGCAACTTCAAGGTCAACGCCAGCAACGCGCGAGCGTACGGCTGCATTTCGCCTCGCCGATTGAACATATCTGTAATGTAGCGCGTGTCGGCTCCGCCGCTGATTTGTTGCGCGTACAACAGGTAAGCGCGCGATTCCAGGTCGAAGGGCGTGCCATCTTCCATCTTGCCTGTGTCGAGCAGTTGCTGAACTTTCTTGCGCCCGTCCTGAATGCGAAAGTCTTCGACGCTGAAGCCAGCGTTTTTCGCCATCGTCAAACCGTCCAGCACATACGCCGTCATAAACGGATCGGTCTTGTCGTCTTTCCACCAGCCCCAACCGCCGTCCTGGTGCTGGAATCCGTAGAGGCGATCCAATCCGCGCTGGACTTTCTTTCGCAGGCCGTTGCCGGTGCTGAGCGAAGCCGATTTCACGTCTTTCACGGCTCCGGCGACGATCACGTTCGGCAGAAAGCTGGACATCGTTTGTTCGACGCAGCCATACGGATAGGTCGTCAAATAATCCAGCGCGCCGAACATCGCTCCGGCCACCGACGGCGAAGCTTCGATGCGCAGCGTGCGCGCCTGTGCGTGAGCGTTGCCAGGCAGGACGAACGACATCTGCTTGTCCAAACTCTCTTCGCTGGCGGCCAGCGATTCGCCTTTGGTCAGACGAGTTCCGGCGGGAACCACCGGCATGGGCAATTCCACGGCGTCGGATTCGACTTTGGTTTTGGCGATAGCCGTCAACGTCACGTTGCCCATTTGCTGCGCCGAAACGCGCCAGTTGATGCGTTGTTCGCCGTCTTTGGCAATCGTCACGGTTTGTTTGGCCGGATCGAGCAATTGCGCGCCCACCACTTTCAATTCAATTTCGGTGATTTGGTCGCTCTTCAGGTAGTTGTGAACAATGCCGGAAATCGTCGCCGTATCGCCTTCGGTGGCGAAGCGCGGCGTTTCCAATCGCAGAATCAAATCTTTGCGCGAAACGACCTTGTCCACCTTCGAACCTACACGCAAATCCGCCGTCACCGCGCGCGCCGTCGCTCGCCACGTCGTCAGGTTGTCGGGCAGGTTCACTCGGACAGTGGCTTTGCCGTCGGCGGCTGTGACTACGTCAGGTTGCCAGAAAGCTGTATCGCGGAAATCTTTGCGCGTGAATTTCGGATCGGCGTACTGGTTTTCATTCTTGAAGTCGGCCAGTTGATACGAACGTTTGTTCTGCGCCAACTCCATTTTCTTGTCGCCGGAATAGCCCGTGAACTGAAACGCCGAAGCATAACTGGTCGAAACGCTGCTGTAGCGGCGTCCATAAAACTGGCGGCGAATGTCGCCCGACGTATCCGGGCGAATGCTGTAAATCGCCTCGTCCACCAATCCCAAACTCAACTCGACTCCGGCAGCCGGGCTGCCGTCCTGATTTTTCGCCGTGAGCGTGTACGACACAGGATCGCGCGGTTTGTATTCGCGTTTGTCAGGAACGATTTGAATGTCCAGGAATTTGTTCGCCGCCGGAACCGAAATGCTCTTGCTGGCTTCGAACATTTCGCCGTCGCGGACGAAAGTCACGCTCAGATAAATGTTCGGCGCGTACGAATCCTTGATCGGCAATTCGATCATCGTCGCGCGTCCGTTGGCGAACACGTGCCTGGCTTCGAGCACGGAATTGAGTTCGGTCGTCACCAGCAGATGGGCTTTGTCTTTCGGCAACAAGGCCAGAATCTTGGCGGTTTCGCCGGGTTTGTACGATTTCTTGTCCGGCTGCAATTTGATCGAACCTTCGTCGCGCCAGGCGTTGTTGACCCAACCTTCGGTTTCGCTGGTGACGTACAAACCGCCTGCGTCGTGTTCGATCTCCCGTCCGTTTTCGGTGACGACGGCTTTGATGTCTATGTCGCCGATGGCCGTCGCGCGGTATTCGTAAACGGCTTCGCCCTGAGCATTAGTCGTCACTTCGCCGGTCGAAGTGCTGTCAAACTTGCGAGTCCATTCGAAGTATTTGTAGCCGTTGTCTTCTTTTTCGACTCGCTCCCAGCGCGTCAGCGAAAACTTCAAACCGATTTTGGCGGCAACCGGCGCTCCGTTGTAATCGCGCGCGCGAACGCGGACTTTGGCGGTTTCGCCTTTGTAATAAACGTACCGGTCGGCGTTGGCCGTGACCGAAACATTGCCGCGCGTGCCGACGAAACTTGCTTTGCCTTCGATTTCGCGCCGAGCCGAATCCGTCACCATAGCCTCCAGCCGGTAAGTGTAATCGCGGCTTTCGTCTTTGCCGGGCGGCGGCACGTCAAAGGCGACTTCCAACTGGCCGTTTTCATTCAACCGGCCTTCGCCTTCCTTGACCATGTCGTTGCCATACCCGTGATAGCCGGGCGCATCTTCGTCACTGTCGGCAAAATCGTCGTCTTCTTCAGCCCACCACCAGGGGTAATACGGCGAACGGTAGATGTAATACTTCACGTCGGCGTTTTTGACCGGAGCGCCAAAAAAGTATTTGGCTTCGACGGTGAATTTGGTCTTTTCGCCAACGGCGACAAACGGCTTCGGCGTCGAAACCTTCACTTTGTATTCGGGCTTTTTGTATTCGGCGACTTCAAAAAAACTGCGCGCGGCTTCAACGCCATTCAGGTTGACCACGATCTGATACCCGCCGAGCGCCGCTCCGGCGGGCAAATCCACTTCGCCGTTGAACGTCCCGCGCGGAGTCAGCGTCAGAACTTTTTGCAGAATCTCTTTGCCGTCAGGATCGGTGATCGTGACGTTGAGCGCGCGCGATTCCAGCAGCTTGTACCCGTCGTCGGTTTGCTGGCGCAGGATGCCTTTGAAGTAGGCTTTTTGTTCGGGGCGATACACCGGGCGATCTGTGTAAATGTAGCTGTTGATTCTGCCGAACGGCGTTTCGCCTTCGTTCCAACTGAAGTAATACGAGGCCAAATCCGAGACAGCGAAATCGCCTTTGCGGTCGGCCAAAATCAGATATTCGTTGGAGACTTCTTCTTCAACTTCCGCTTCAGGATCGGCGGGAACATCTGCGCCGCCATCGGCTGGCTTTTCGGTTTTGACGGTGACACGCATCAATCCGTTTTGATCGGTTTTGCTCGTCGCCACGACTTTCTGGTTTTTGACGATTTCGACCGACGCTTCGCCGCGCGGTTCGCCGGATTTGCGGTCAACGGTGTAAACCATCACTTCGCCGGAGTTGGCAATCTTCGTGACCATCGTCAGGTCGCTGACGACGGCAATCGTGTACGCGCGCAACTTTCCGTTGACGGCTTCGACCAGATACACGCCGGGTTTCTTTTCGCCGAGCACGACCATCCGCGTGTCCCAGCGACTGTCGAGCGGCGTCAAAAGCTGTTTGAAACTGTCTTCCAACTGGTCGGGATTCAGCAGCGGCATTTGCGCGTAACTGGCGCGATCAATCGGCAATCGTTCGCCGGAACGGTATTTGTCGTTGAACGTGGTGCGGGCTTCGCGGCGAATCTGCGAACGGAAATACCCTTTGAACGCGAAATAGATCGTGCTTTTGAAATCGCGCAGCTTTTCCAGGAAGGACGGTTTGCGGGTTTGAGTCTCTGTGACGGCGCTGACGTATTCGCGGTCGTCTTCGCCCATCTGGTGCGGGTTGGCCAGTTGTTTGAAGAATTTGAATGGGTCTTTGATTTTGTAAACGCGAAAATCCAGCGAATTGATTCCCTGATAGTTGATGTACACCCGCGCCTTTTCGTGCGTGCCGTACGTGCGATTGGTCGCCAGTGAAAACGTAGGCTGCACCGGCGTCGCTCCGGGCTGCGGCGAAACTTGTGGCGTTGCCGTTGCCGCTGGTGCAGCAGGTTGATCGCCTTGCGCCTGCATTTTCAACGCGGCAACCGACACCGCCGCCAACCCAACCAACAAATAAACACTCACTGTGCTGAGAAGTTTTCGCAGTTTCATAACTCACCCGACATTAGCCATTCGACATTGTCCATTGAGCATTAATCGTCGAGGTAAAAAGGTTATCCCCTCGTCGGTCAATGGTGAATGGCCAATGCGTAATGGGCAATTGCAATGTTCAGTTCAAAATCTCGAGCCGGTAAAAGCCCAGAAAGTTTTGGTTGTTTTCAACAGGTCGCCAGCGCGGATTCGGATGTTCGGCCAGCACGGCCAGTCGAACCTTCTTCATCTCCCCTTTGTCATCCGCCGAAGCGCCGGTGTGATAGATCACCCAATCATTGGCGCCTTCGCTGGCGTGGCGCGCTTCGCCCAGAAAGATCATCACGTGATAAGGAAATTTCTGCACCCAGGGTTGATGAAAAAACAGCAGGTCGCCCGGTTGCAATTGCGCCAATTGTCGCCGGTCACGTGTGACAAATTCAGAATTGTAATTCTTCAAGGTTTTGGCAT
Source organism: Acidobacteriota bacterium (assembly GCA_033763255.1). Lineage (GTDB taxonomy): Bacteria > Acidobacteriota > Blastocatellia > RBC074 > RBC074 > RBC074. The sequence goes on from JANRKX010000058.1 coordinate 14,236, forward strand.
CGGCGAATTCGGAAAACTTGCCAGCCAAATCGCCTTCGGCAAAAGCGCCGAATTCCGTTCGAAAGAGCCGTTCGCCAAGCGGATTTTTTTCCAGCGAGATTGCTTTTACGTCGGGCGCAACAGCTTCATAGCCCTGTCCCATTGCCTGAAACCAAATCCGGTCGTGTCGCCGCAGAGCTTCTCGCCACGCAAAGCGCACCAACCCGGCGCAATCGCGCTGGTCTTCGCTCCAACGTTCGTTCAGTTGATAAAACTGCATTTCCGCAATTGCGGCAAACCAGCGGCGAAAACTCATTCGGTCGTCGAAGGAATGAAGTTCGGCAGCATCGGGAATTCCATCTTCGTCGTGATCGTTCCATGCGGCAGTCGTAGCGGTTGGCGCAGGGTTGCGGCGTTCGGCGACTGCTTTAGGAGCGGCTCCGCAACCAACAGTTAAAAACATGATTCCGGGAAGAATCAGCCAGGCCAGAATGAAAGAATCAGCAATTCGCATAAGTGTCGCCAAAAGACGGCGACAATATAAGTCAATTGTGTGCCAATTTTCCAAATTGGCACATTCATCAACCGGCAGGCTTGGGTTAGCCAGGGAGGCTCTGATTTAGCAGGCGTGGGACAATTTGGAAAATTGTCCCACCTTTTTTGTGGCGCTTTGCCTACAATGACCGCGATGCGATTGGCGAGTCACCGAAAAAAATCCGTTATCTTTTTCACCGTGCTGGGCATTTGTCTGGTGGTGCTGGCAGCGGCGTTGAATGTCGGCTGGATTGTGTTTTCCTGGCAGCAAGTGGCTTTGTTGGTTTTCGGGGTGATTTTCTTTTTGGTGATTATTGCCGGACTGGCGCTGAACACAATTTTTCTGGTGAGGGAAATTCGTCGCAATGAACAGCACGACAGTTTCATCAACGCCGTTACACACGAACTGAAAACTCCGATTGCTTCGATACGGTTGTATCTGGAAACGCTACAAACCCGGGAAGTTGACGAAGCCAAACGAAAAGAATTCTACGGAATCATGCTGGAAGACAGCGACCGATTGCTGCACACGGTTGAACAGGTTTTGCGAGCCAGCCGCACCGGCGAACGTCGCGCTCAGGCGCCACAAAGCCTTTTCAATCTGGGCGATCTGGTTCAGGATTGCGTTGAACTGGCGCGCAAACGCACGCATCTGAACGAAACAAACTTGCGATATGTGGAAACGCTGACACGGCCTGCGACAATCAAAGGCGACGCCGAAGAATTCCGTGCAGCCATCTCCAACTTGATAGACAACGCCGTCAAATACTCCGACAAAGAAATCAACGTCACCGTCGAAGTCGCAGACATTGACGACCGGCGCGTTTCGGTGCGCGTCACCGATCGCGGAGCCGGAATTCCGCGCGGGTATCTGGATCAAGTGTTCAAAAGGTTTTATCGCGTGCCTCGACGCATCAGCGTCAAAGTCAAAGGCACTGGGCTGGGATTGTTCATCGTCCGTTCGGTGGTCAACAAACACGGCGGAAAAGTCTTTGCCGAAAGCGCAGGCGAAGGTTTGGGCAGCACGTTCACGATTCAATTGCCGAGAGCGAAAGAAAATCAATGAGCAAAGTTCTGATTGTCGAAGACGAACAACATCTGGCCGACGGGTTGCGGTTCAATCTGGAAGCGGAAGGTTACGAAGTCGAAATTGCCGCCGATGGCGAAACGGCGCTGGACCAATTGATCGGTTTTCCAAAAAATTTCGATGTCGTCGTGTTGGACGTGATGCTGCCCGGCAAAAACGGTTTTGAAGTCGCCGCTGAGTTGCGAGAGGCAGGCCAGTTTGTGCCGATTCTGATGCTGACGGCTCGCAACCGAGCCGAAGACGTGCTGAAAGGCTTTGAAGCCGGCGCAGATGATTACCTGCCGAAACCGTTTGAACTGGCGATTTTGATGGCCAGGCTTCGCGGTTTGCTGCGGCGACGGGAATGGTTTCATCTATCGCAGGAAACTATTTCGCCGGATAACGGCGGCGATCAATTTCGTTTCGCCAACAAGATGATTGATTTCGCCGAACTGGAATTGCGCGCCGGCAATCGCGTCGAAAAGCTGACTTTGATGGAAGCCGATCTGTTGCGTTACCTGATTCGCCACGAAGGCAAGCCGGTTTCTCGCCGCAACATTCTGGAAGAAGTTTGGGGCTTGCACGAAGACACGGACACACGCGCCATTGACAATTTCATCGCGCGGCTGAGAAAACTGATCGAAGACGAACCTTCGATACCGCGTCACCTGCTGACGGTTCGCGGCGTTGGGTATCGTTTCGTCGCCAACCCGGAATAGTCGAGGAACTGAAACAGCAGTATGTAATCGGGTATTGAAAAGCGGGACAATTCGGAAAATTGTCCCACTGGTGTTTGTCGGATTACTTTTTCAGCAAGTCGCGGATTTCAGCCAGCAACACTTCCGATGGCGGTGGCGGCGCAGGCGGCGCGGCGGCTCGCATGCGGTTGTAAGCTTTGACGATCAGAAAAACGACAAAGGCGATAATCAGAAACTCAATCGCCGTTTGAATGAAGTTGCCGTACTTGATGGCGACTTCGGTGATTTTGCCGTCCTCGCCCGTTTGCGTGCCGATGACGTACTTCAGCGTTTTGAAATCAATCCCCGCCAGCAGCTTGCCGATGGGCGGCATCAAGATGTCGTCAACGATGGACGACACGATTTTGCCGAAAGCTCCGCCGATGATGACGCCGATGGCCAGGTCCATGACACTGCCTTTGTTGATGAATTCCTTGAACTCATTCCACATGGTTGATTCTCCTGAAAAGTAAATCTGGGGAAGTTTTGATAAATTCAGAAAAGCTTCGACGATGGTCTGCCTGAGCCGTTCTGCCTGTTTGCGCGCGTTCAATCCTGCCGGGCGTGCATTCCACGCCGAGCCTGCGAATAGACGTTTTCCAACCGACGCTCGACTTCTTTGGGCGCGGAATAATCCGGCAAATGCCCGTAACCAAGATCGAGGCCCTGTTGTTTCAATCTTTCGAGTTTTTTCAATCCCTCAGCTTGAAGAGTTTCGTCACTGCTGGCGTTGCCGCCTGATTGGGCGAATTGTGAATACAACCGAGCAGTTGCCAATGAATTCGCAGCCGGTTGACCGCCGCCATTGATGATTCCTAGTTCATCCAGTCGCCGATACATCGCCGAAGCGATCCGTTTGTTTTGGGCAATTCGAAGCGCCGGATGTTGCCGGAACGAAGTCGTCAAATGGCCAAGCAGCGGATCGGCGTTGCCAGCAATCGCATTCAAAAACGACGGGGCGGCTTGTTCGGCGATTTGCGCGGTCAATTGGCGCAAAGTCGCCGGTTCGATGCCGGATTGAAACGCTGTGCAAACATCCAAACCGATCGTCAGGCCGTGAAGTTTGGCGGTGGCGCTGCTTTCCAAACTGGCGCGCAGAATTTGTTCGCCGGATCGAAACGCCTGCTGGCTGTTCAATCCGACCAGCGAATTGGCCACAATCCAGGCCGGACGCTGTTGCCGCCGTTCAACCTGCTGGCGCAAACAACGGGCAAATCCGAACGCGCGAGATTCCAGCGTAGCCATATCCACGCCTTCGGCGGCATCGCCCAACAACTCCGAACCTTGTCCGGTCTCGAAACACACGCCGTCAAAACTCGCAGTCAGTTCCAACAATTCTGTGACATTCAAACCGGTCATCGCCGTCAACGCTTTCGACGTTCCGGTCAGACTTTGAAAAGCGACATCCAGCTTGAAACGCGAACGGGCTTCGGTTTGAGCGGTAATGCCGGTCATCAGGCAAAACCGCGAAGGCAGATTCAACCGTCCGATGATGGCGGCCAGCAATTGCCCCAGGCGCGTGATCGTTTCTGCGTCGTTGTTTGCAGGCGTCAATCCGATCAGCACGTCGCCGCAACCGTATGTCAGGCCTTCCAGAATGGTGAACAGAATTTCTTCTTCGTTGTCGCGCGGGTTGTTGGCTTGAATGTAAGAACCCAAATGATGTGGCGACCCGATGGGAACGGGTTCGTCACTTGTCGCACCTTGCAGCGGATTGAAAAACGTATTGGTGATCGTGGCCAGTTCGTCGTTGGTCATCAATTTGACGACGGCGGCGATAATTTCGGCAGACAATGCGTCGCGGTATCGCTGCCACCACATTTCGCCGCTGCCGCTGAGCAGCATGCGTTTGACCGAACCGATGTGCAGCGAAGCGACTTCCATCAACAAGGTTTTGTTCGCCGATTGCGCCAGTAATTCGCTCAGGTCGTCTTCGACAAAAGTGGTTTTGGCGATTTCGCCCAGCCGCAAATTGGCAAGTTTGCGCCGGGCTTCGGCCCGCAATTGTGTATCCGCCGTGCCGCCGACGGACAAATCGCCTTCCTTGAACTCGCTGGAAAGCGCCAAGATGCGCAGCAATTCCTGACGATTCATCAAGCCTCCGAACTACTTGAAAGCAATGAACACAACTCGGCAAAGCGGAATAATCCCACGCTACAGAGGTATTTCATGCATTGAGAATGTTTCTATGCTCACAACCAACTGGCTCGGCAGTGGCTGGAGTGTAGCCCAAGTAATCGCCAACTGGCGAGAGCGAAGCACGCAAAATGGTGGGTTTTATTGACTTGTAAAGAGTTGTACACTTCGCCGCTCTTTTTGCCGAATCCGATTCAGGATTGATTTCGTAACTGACAGTTGAGTTTTTTGCTCATGAAAAAATATCCCCAAAACAAACAACCCCTCAGAGGAGAACAACAATGATTCAATCGCTCCGCCAGAGCATCGCCTGTATGCTCTACACTTTTGCGGCTCCGTTTGCTTTAGCTTCCATCATCGCCTCAATCGCGTTTGCCCAAACCACAACCACTCAAAACGCAACGCTGACTTCCCAACAACTGGCGCGTTCACTGGGCAATTACGGAATCATTCCCCTGGGCAGCACCGCCGCCACTCAATTGACCGGAGTCAAAACGACTTCGCGCGACCGCACCGCCCACGACCGTGAAAATCTGCAAGCCATCGAATTCGCAGGCGGTCACATCAGCGCGTTGATCGGAGGATTTGAACAAGGCGCAGGCTTCGGCTTCGGCCTGGAATTCAGCACAGCGGACACCATTCCCGGCGTGATTTTTCGCGCCAAGTTGCTGGGTTCAACCCGGTTTTACCGCCGCGTAGAAGGCGAAGCTTACGTTCCGAAAGTCTTCAGCGATAAGACGCATGCCAGCGTCTGGTTTAATTACCTTCGCCGCACTCAAGACAATTTCTTCAACATCGGGCCTCGCACGCCTCAAAATCCTGAAACCAACTATGACGTTGAAGAGCGCAGCTATAACGCCTCGCTGTTTCACGACATTCGCAAAGGCAGCCAGGTCGGCGTTTATGCGCGTGTGTCGAACGCTTCGGCCTATCAAGGCCAGGACGACAACGACATCCCTGTTGATGTGTTGTTCACTGGCGTTCGCCCTGCAAACGTCGTGGACGCCACACGCTGGTTGCCGGGGTTGAACAACAACGCCAAAATTTTCAGCTACGGCGCGTTTGCCGAATTCGACCTGCGTAACAACGAAGCCGGTCTGCCGAAAGGCGCGTATGGATTTGCACGGGTAGCTTCTTACGACGGACTGAAAAACGAAGCCTTTTCGGATTACGGCTGGAATGAAATTGAACTGGACGGCCGTGTCTATATTCCTGTTCGAGGCGATTCCACTTCGCTGGCAATGCGCGCTTACGCCGAACTGAAAGACCCCAAACGCGGCAGCCAGATTCCGTTTTACGAACAATCGTATTTCGGCGGGCGCAGTCACGGACGCGGATTTCGCAACTTCCGTTTTCGCGGCAACAACGTGTTGCTGCTGGCGGTGGAACCTCGCCAAACGATCTGGAACGGACAGAAAGGTCGCGGCCTGGATGTGTTTGTCTTTGGAGATTTCGGACAAGTCTGGGGCGACAACCGCTCAGCTTTGAACGCCGCCATTCGAGCAAATGACAAATTCGATTCGGCCAATTGGCGAGCCGCCGCCGGTGGAGGATTCCAATTTCGCATCAGCAAAAGCACTGCCATCCGACTTGATTACGGGCGCAGCAACGAACGCAGCATGACTTATTTTTCCGTCTCGCGCGGCTTCTAAAAGCTATTGAGGAACCGCGACTGTTAAAGAGCGGCTTCATCATCAAAACTGAAAACATTGCCGCCAATCAGCGAACATTCGCGCTGATTGGCGGTTTTGTTTTTTGGCCTGAACTGTTGGCAACCAATCAAACGAACGAGTAAGCTGGCATTGCAACTGAACAATCTCTTTTAACGCGGGAAACGATCATGCCTAATTCGTTCTGGAATTCTTTTCGCACGTCTCGATGGTTCAAACCGGCCATCGTGCTGGTTGGCTTGGTAGTGCTGTTGTTCGCCGGATTGCTGGCGCTGCCGTTGCTGCTGGATGTCAACACCTATCGCGGCCAGATTGTCAGCCAGCTTGAACAGCAGCTAGGCCGCAAAGTCAGTTTGGGCAAACTCGGATTGCGCGTACTGCCTTCGATCAAAGTCACTGTGGACGATCTGGCCATCGGCGACGATCCGCAATTGGCGCAGGGCGATTTCGTTCGCGCTAAATCGGTTCGACTGCAAATGGGATTGCTGTCGTTGCTGCGCGGCAACCCTGAAGTTTCCGGCATCGAACTGGTTGAGCCGCAAGTGACGCTGATCAAAGCCTCTGCCGACAAATGGAATTGGAGCACGCTGAAACCTTTGCAGGAATCCGGCCAGGAAAGCGAGCAAACGCCGTTTGATTTATTGCTGACAAACGGCAGTTTCAAATTGACCGATCGCACAACGGAACCGCCGGTCGAAAAAAGCTACACCGGCGTGAACATCTCGCTGGATGATTTTTCGCCACGCCGTTCGTTCGGCTTTCTGATCGGGTTGACGATTCCCGGCGACAAAGCTGGCCAGTTGGAAATTGCCGGAACCGCCGGGCCGATGGATCGCGTAGACGCCAGCCGCACGCCGATTGACGCTCGCGTTAAACTCGACGCGGTGGAAATTTCCAGCCTGGAAGCACTGGCCGGAACGCAATCTACGCGCGCAGGAAAATTGACGGTGGATGCCAAACTCGCCGGAAAACTCGCCGAAGGATTGAACGCCAGCGGCGATTTGAAAGCCGAACAGCTTCGTTTGATCGAAGGCGTCGAAGCCGCCAAACAACCCGTCGAAGCGGCGTTCAAGCTGCTGCTGAAATCCGAAAAGAAGTCTGAAACCGAATCCGAATTCTCGCTGAAACTCGATCAAGCTGATTTGAAACTCGGCAACACTGCGGCCAGCGTCACAGGTCAGATCACGAAATTGCCCGCCACGCCGAATTTTGATTTGCAGTTGAAAGGCGACCGCATGGCTTTGGACAGTTTGCTGGAATCGGCTTATGCGTTTGGCTTCGGGCCACCGCCCGGAACCAAAGCCAGCGGAGCCGCGACCGTCAATCTGAAAGCCACCGGCGACCAGAACAATTTTGCCGTCAACGGACAAGCCGACATTCGTGACTTGAAATTCAGCAGCGCATCTTTGCCGCAAGCGATTCAGGTTTCCGAATTGAAACTGACCGCCGATCCGCAAGCCATCACCGCTTCGCCGTTTAGAGCGACGTTGTCGAAAACGACGGTTGATTTTCGCGGCTTGAAAATCAGCGATTACGGTTCGTCGCAGACGTGGCCAAAAGCGCATTTGGAAATTTCGACCAGCGGCGCTCAAGTTGATGACTTGCTGAAGATCGCCGAATCCTTTGGCGCTCGCCCGGATGCGACCGGCAGCGGAACCGCCAATCTGACTGCAACGATAGACCACGAACTCGATCCGAAATCTTCCATCACGCGAATCAACGGACAGGGCAAATTGTCCGGCGCGCGATTGCAACCTTCTTCGCTGAAAAAACCGCTGGAAATTGCCAACGCGGATTTGGCCTTCACCGGCGACAGTGCGCGCATTGACAACCTGCAAGCGCAACTCGGTTCAAGCCAGGCGAATGGATGGTTGACCGTCAAAAACTTCAACTCGCTGGCGCTGGGTTTCGACCTGCGAGCGAATCAACTGAACGTTGCCGAGTTGCAAGCGGCGATGACCGAATCGAAATCCGGCAAAGCTTCGTCGCCAATTCGCAGCGAAGGCCAGTTGGCTGTCGGCAAATTGGTGCTGGATTCAATCACCGCTTCCAACGTTCAAGCCAAAGTTTTGATGGCGAACAACGTAATTCTGCTCAGCCCGCTGTCGCTGAAACTTTACGGCGGCAGTTATCAAGGCACTGTGCGAATTGACCAGAACGGTGCTGCGCCCGAAGTCGCGCTGAACGGAAAATTTGGCGGGTTGGACATCAATCAGTTTTTAACGGCTTCGTCCGGTTCGGCGAGTTCGATTTATGGCCGCGCTGATGGAACGATTGACGTTCGTGGACGCAACGATGCGGCTGGCTTGGCTCAATCGCTGACCGGCAACGGGTTCATTTCTATCTACGATGGCAAGCTCGGCAGCTTCGATTTGATGAAGCAGGTTGAAGTGCTGGGCAAGCTGGTCAATCTGCCTACGGCTGGTGCTGGCTCGGCGTTTCGATCACTGAAAACGAACCTGCGATTTGATCGCGGCAAGCTGACCACCGACGCGCTGCAACTGGTGATGGACGACATGCAGGTCGGCGGCGACGGCTGGCTGCAATTGGGCGACAACCCTTCGGTCAGTTATGACATTCTGGCCAAACTCAGCCCGACGTTGACCAAGCGAGTGATGCCCGGTGGCGCTTCGGGCGAAGGCGGACGAACGCCGATCACGCTCGGCACGGGATTGAATTCGGTGGTCGGCAATTTTTTCATGGAGCAAGGCGGCATCGTGTTGCCGATCAAAATGTCCGGTTCGTTGAAACAGCCTGTGTTCGGTCTGAATTCGTCGCTGCTGCAAGCGAAAGCCAAAGAAAAGCTCAAAGACAATTTGAAAGAAGGTCTGGTTGACCAATTCCTGAAAAAGCCCGGCGAGACTGCTCCCGCCGATCCCAACAAGCCGGAGGAACCAAAACCCGCCGACAAAAAACCGGCGGATTTGTTGAAAGGCGTTCTGGATAAATTGAAAAAGAAAGAGAAGCCATAAATTCTGAAGATGCTGGAAATCATCGTTTGTTCAGTTGAAGACGCCATTGCCGCCGAAGCGGGCGGCGCTGATCGGTTGGAAGTCATCAGCCACTACGAAGTCGGCGGTCTGACTCCGCCGTTGGAGATGGTCAAAGAGATTGCCGCGCGCGTCAGAATTCCTTTGCGCGTGATGGTGCGCGAAAGCGAGCCGTTTGAAGTCTACGATGGGCTTGAAATTGAACGGCTCTGTGAAGCGGCCTGGAAGTTTGCCAAAGTCGGCGTGGAAGGATTGGTGCTTGGCTTTTTACTCTACGGAGAGCGCGGAGCAATCCTTGACCTCGATCTGATGGAACGAGTGTTGTTGTCTGCGCCCAGACTGAAGGCAACGTTTCATCGCGCAATCGAAGAATTGCCGAACCCTGCCTATGCCATTGAGCAATTGAAATCTTATCCGCAAATTGACCGCGTGTTGACCAGCGGCGGCGGCAAAGCCTGGCGCGACAAGGTCAGAGACTTTGCGATGCTGCAAGAAAAAGCTCAGCCGGAAATTGAAATTCTGGTCGGTGGCGGAACCGATGCCGAAGTCATTCGTTTGCTGAAACCCGCTGGCATACGCGAATTCCACGTCGGCAAAGCCGTCCGCGAAGGTGAAAGACTCGATGGCGTCGTTCTGGCTGAAAAAGTCAGAGAACTGAAACAACTGATTTGAGAATCGAAAGAGGTAACGATGAAGTCTGTGTTCAAAACCGCCTGGCCGTACGCGGCTGACGAAATGAATCTGCCGGTGGCCGATGTCGAAAGCGCAATTCCCTTTTACGAAACGGTGATGGGGTTTCGCACCATCGCGTGCAGCGAATCTCCACACAAAACTGCCGTGCTTCATCGGGATCACATTTCCATCGGCCTGGCCGAAAACGGCGGAGACCCAACGCAGGAAGGGTGTTTTTTTGAAGTGGACAATGTCGAAACCGCCTTTGCCGAATTGAAGTCGAATGGTTTGAGCAACGAAAAAGCAGATTTCCGTCTTGACCAACACGGAGACACAACCTGGAAAGTCTTCTTCGTCGTCGCGCCGGACGGGCTTTGTTACTGTCTGGGCGAACGGCAAAACTGATTGGAGGTTTGTGTGGCATTGGAAATTCAAGGCATGACGCCGCTGATTCAAGTGTTCGATATGCCGACTTCGATTGCGTTTTACCGCGACGTGCTTGGGTTTGAAATCGTGCATTCGGCTCCGCCGGGCGACGATTGGGACTGGGTGATGTTGCGACGACAAGGCGTGGAGTTAATGCTCAACACGGCTTATGAAAAACCTTCGCGCCCGCCATCGCCTGATTCCGGCAGAACATTCGCTCACAGCGACACGTGTTTGTATTTCGGCTGCCCGAACGTGGATGCGGCTTACGACCATTTGCGAGCGGCTGGCTTCGCGGCCAATCCGCCGACCACCGCGCCATACGGCATGAAGCAGTTGTACGTAACCGATCCCGATGGTTACAACCTGTGTTTTCAATGGCCGGTGTAATTCACAACGGCCTGGTAATCACAACAATCCGATAAACTCCAAAACAAACCGAGTAACCAAACATTTTATGAACCAATCTTCAATCGCACCATCTAACCCGAAACAGGTGACGATCAACGGCCAGTCTTACAACTTGATCGCTTTTTATTACCCCGATCGAAACGCTTCATGGGACACGCTCTATCACGGCCAGTTTTTGGCCAATTTTTTTCCTTGCAGCTTTTCGCTGACCATCAACGACGTGACAGCTTCGTTTCATAACGCCGAAGCTGCTTTTCAGGCGACCAAGTGGTGGAACAATCCCGCAGATCTGGCCATGTTTGAAGCGGCAAAAACAGGAACCGAGGCCTTTCACATCAAAAAAGGATTGCACAATCCGGACGGCAGTTACGCCAGCTTGGGGCGTGACGGAGCGATGAAAGCGGTGCTAGCTCAGAAATTTAGCGCCCCGTCGTTTCAGCAAGCTTTGCTGGCGACAGGCGATGCTTATTTGTTGGAACACAACGAAGTAAAAGGACGGGACGATTACTGGAGCGACGATCACGATGGTTCAGGACAAAATATGCTGGGGCAAACACTGATGGCGCTTCGACAAAAGCTGGGCGGAGCGGGCGCTCCGGCGGGAAACTATTCAGTGGCGGACTTTACTGTGCATGTGTGACGCGACTTGATCGTTATGGATATTCCTCCCTTCGACAAAATCCGGCACGGTTCAGGCATCAATGCAATTGCCATTTCTCACGACGAAAAACTGATTGCCTGTGGCGGATTTGCGCCTGCCCCGATAACGGTTTGGGATTTGTCGAGCGGCGAGATGCTGACTCAAGTTTCGGGCTTCACCGGGCAGATTCAATCCATGGCGTTTTCGCCGGATTCCTCCAGAATCGCGGCGGCAAATGTATTCGGCGGCTTTTGGGTTTGGAACCTGAAAGATGGCTTGTTGGCACACCACAAAGATGAGACAAATTCTCGCCGCATACCTTCGCTGGTTTTCCCGGCGAATGCCAGAAACAACGATCTGCCGGTTACGCTTTTGGATTCAATTCATCGCGGGCCAAGCAGAAAACTGTCTCCGAATGGGAAATTTCTGGCTACGCGGCAAGGCTTTGTAAGCGTCACGAAATATAAAACAAAGACCGAGTTGTATCGGCTGGATTGCCAGAAATATGAAGTCGCTAAAACTGGTGTTCGTTATCTGAATTGGTCGGCGGATTCGAAGCTGCTGGCGTTGACAGGAGACGATTGGGCCGGATGCTGGGCTCCAGCCGAAGGCAAGTTTTTTGGCGGCAAGTTGCCGTCCACCGAGTTTGTTTACGATGTCGCAGTTCTCAGTTCGACCCGGCAGATTTTGTACACGATTGGCAAACCTACTCTGCTGGCAATGGAGTTGCCGACAGAACCTTTGCTGACGGAATGGGAAGCGAGGTACAAAGGCTTTCTGACCGTTTCGCCGACTGATGCCGAATTGAAATCGCGTGACGATTGGAATTGGAACGTGAATCAATGGGGACACGAAGGCGTAAGTCTGCAAGCAGACGGGCTGCTTTGGTATGGCCATCGTCATAACACTATGGACGGCGGTACAGGCGCGCAGCTTCAGAGTCTGGCCAGCTTTTTGGAAGAAGGCCCCACGGACAAAGGCATTCCTGAAGATGTTTTAGGCAGGCTTTGTCGAGCCGTGAATCTGAAAACAACCAAACACGAAACCTGAGGAATTCGATGAACGAACAATTGGCAAAGGCAATCAAGACATTACAAACTTCGGACGTCGCTTTAGTTCGCGGGGATGGGGCGATTATTTACAGGCATGGCCGCTGGCACCATCTGACAATGACCATTTTTGGCTGGCAAAAAGGGATTCAAGCGATCAACTTCATGACGGACGACCGCGCCATGCAGGGAATCCAGGGCTTGCTGATGGGCGACCCTGACCATCCGGTTCCTTTTGAAGTCTCTGAGAGTTTTGCGAAAAGCGATCCCTGGCTTTCTTACGCGCATCTGCTTCCCTTCGATCAGGTATCCGACACCTTTGCGCTTGAGGTTGAAACGAAGATTCTGGCTGGCGCGGCAGATTACCTGCCAATTCTTGAAGGCGGCAATGTTGGAATCGGCGGCGGCTTCACGACGGATACGCAGTGGGGCGTTCGATACGATCCGGCCAAGCGCAATGCCTTCCTTGAAAGCATCGCTCTGATGATAAGTTCAGGGGAGAGTGGCCCGTATTTGAAGTTTTACGACATAACAGTTTAGGTCTCCAATGAGGAGGAATTCTGATGAAAATTCATATAAAGCGAAGTTTGTTGATCGCGGCGGTTGCCGTGGTTTGTTTGTCGTTGTGGGCGCTACGTTCAAGCCAGGCGGCGGCGGAAACCAAATTCGAGATTTCGTTTCCGGCTTCGCTCAACGGCGAACCGATCACCGGGCGAGTGTTTGTGATGATCTCGAAAAATGCAGGCGCTGAACCTCGCTTTCAGGCCGGTTCGTACAACGCTTCTGTGCCGTTTTACGGCCTGGATGTGAACGCGCTGAAACCGGGCGAAAACGCCGTGATTGACGCTTCGGTGCTGGGTTATCCGGTCGAAAGCCTGAACCAGTTGCCCGCGGGCGAGTATTACGTCCAGGCGCTGTTGAACGTTTACACACAAGTCCATCGCAAAGACGGTCACAAAATTTGGGTGCATTGGGATCAGTGGGAAGGCCAGCAGTGGAATCGCTCGCCCGGCAATCTGGTCAGCGAAGTCCAGCGCGTGCGGCTCGATCCGGCTGCCGGATTCAACCTCAAACTCAGCCTGACAAAAAAGATTCCGCCGGTTGTCGTCCCGCCCGACACTGAGTGGGTCAAGCGCGTCAAGATTCAGAGCAAGATGCTCAGCGAGTTTTGGGGGCGTCCGGTTTATCTGGGTGCGACGTTGCTGTTGCCGAAAGGCTTCGATCAAAATCCGAGTCAGAAATACCCGGCGATTTATATCCAAGGGCATTTTGGATTGAACCCGCCGTTTGGCTTTACGACGCGAACAGTTCCGCCAGAAACCGAAGAACAGCGCAAAACTCGGCTGGCTCGCAGCGCGCGCGAACCCGGTCACGAATTTTCCAAAGCCTGGATGTCTGACGATTTTCCGCGAATGGTCGCTGTCACCTTTCAACATCCGACGCCTTATTACGACGATTCTTACGCAGTGAATTCGGCAAACAACGGCCCTTACGGCGACGCGCTGACTCAAGAGTTGATCCCGTATCTGGAAGAAAAATTCCGTCTGATCGCCAAACCTGAAGCGCGTGTGCTGACCGGCGGTTCAACCGGCGGTTGGGAATCGCTGGCGCTGCAAATCTTCCATCCGAAGTTTTTCAACGGCGTCTGGTCGCTTTATCCAGACCCGGTAGATTTTCGCTATTACCAGATGTCGGACGTGTACAAAGACGACAACGCCTTTGAAGTTCCAAGCGGAGACTGGGCAAAACTTATTCGTCCGCTGTCTCGCAACGCCGACGGACAAGTGACGCTGACGATGCGCGAAATGTGTCGGCTGGAAGCAGTGCTCGGCAGCAACGTTCGTTCTGGGCAACAGATTGCCGCGTGGGATGCTGCTTACGGGCCGGTCGGCAAAGACGGTTATCCGCGTCCGATCTGGGATCGGCTGACTGGCAAAATTGACCGCGAAGTCGCGTTGTACATGCGCGACAATGGCTACGATTTGCGCTACAACCTGGAAAAAAACTGGCCGAAGATCGGCAACGATCTGGTCGGAAAAATTCACGTGTATTGCGGCGACATGGACAATTACTATCTGAACTTGGCGGTGTATCACCTGGAAGATTTTCTGAAAGCCGCAAACAATCCCAAATCCGAAGCCGTGTTTGAATACGGACGACCGATGAAACCTCACGGCTGGCAACCGTTCACGAATGCCGAACTGGTCAGGATGATGGCGACACGAATCAACAAAACTGCCAGCGGCCTGGTGGTCATGAAATAGATCAACAGGAGGTTTTATGAGTTGGGAAGATGAAGAAGACAAGACCATTTACAAAGTGGTTGTGAATCACGAAGAACAGTATTCCATCTGGCCGGATCACAGAGAACTGCCTTTGGGTTGGAATTACGCAGGGAAATCAGGAACCAAAGCCGAATGCCTGGCCTACATTGAAGAAGTGTGGACGGACATGCGGCCTTTGAGTTTGCGGAAAAAGATGGAAGAAGAAGAGCGGAGACGCCAACAGGGTGGCTAGCCAATGACAGTGCCAGGTTTTGAAGAATTCCGCGTCGTCGAATTTTCAACGCACAAACAAAAAGCTTTGTTCACCACCAAAGCTTACGCGGCGGGCGAAGCAATTTATCCTTTCGATTACTGGTCTCAGGAAGTGATGCCGATGCACCTGTCCAATCACTCTTGTGACCCAAACGGACGTTTTGACGAATCGGGGATGCTGGTTGCCGTTCGAGACATTGCCGACAACGAAGAAATCACTTTTGATTATCTGGCGCATCCGTTACCGGCTTCGCCGTGGAATTTTGAATGCCTCTGCGGCGCAAGCAATTGCAGAGGCTGGATTTCAACATTGGTACGGAACCAGGATAGTAGCGACTGGGTGACTTGAAAAAGCATATTTCGAAACACCTGGTCGCTACCACTCTCGGTTCCGCACCGGCATTTAAGGAGAGCTTTATGGCCGACAAAATAGATCAAGCAACGCAGACGATGATTCAAAACTTGAAGGAAAAAACCGGCAAGTCTCTGGACGAATGGGTCAAGATCGCCAAAGCCGCCAAGCTGGAAAAGCACGGCGAAATCGTCAAGTTTCTGAAAACCGATCACGAACTTGGTCACGGGTACGCCAACCTGGTGGCTCATACGTTGAAAGGGCAAAGCGAAGAAGGAAAGGCAGCGGCTGATGATCCGGTGGCGGCTCAATACTCCGGCGAAAAAGCTGGCTTGAAACCGATTTACGATGAACTGGTCAAAGCCGTTGGCAAATTCGGCGGCGATGTCGAAATATCTCCGAAGAAAACTTACGTCAGTTTGCGGCGCAACAAACAGTTCGCGTTGATTCAACCGACGACGAAAACTCGCGTGGATGTAGGCATCAATCTGAAAGGCGTGGCTCCGTCGGGCAAACTTGAAGCTTCGGGCAGTTTCAATTCAATGGTCAGCCATCGCGTTCGCGTCGAAACCGCCAAAGAAGTGGACAAGGAATTGATCGGCTGGTTGAAACAGGCTTACGAACAGGCGTAAGCCTGAACGTGCTGAATACAAAAAAAGTGGGCAGAAAAATTCGACGTTTTTCTGCCCACCTTTTTTGTTTTTGCTTGTCGCCAATTCGGTTAAGCGTCGTCACCGTCCAACAGGCCGTCTTTTTCCTTAAACCGTTTCAGCTTCATATTCAGAGTTTGCACGCGCAAACCGAGCAAGGCTGACGCCTTTGTCTGGTTGTTGCCGGTCTGGCGCAGAGCGGTTTCGATCAAGTTGCGTTCAAAATCATCCACCATCTGCGGCAGGTCAATTCCCGTCGTCGGAATGGATTTCAACGCGGCGTATCGAACCCGCGAAGGCAACAGAGTTTCGTCTATCTGCTGGGGCTGTGTGTTGTTGACGGCGCTTTCCAATGCGGATTCCAGTTCGTCAATGTTCGCATCCCAACTGTAATCGGCCAGCATTTTCATCGCTCCGCTGGTGATTTCGTGCTGCCCTTTGCCCAGTCGCCGCACGATTCTGGCCAAAAGAAAATTCGCCAGATACGGAATGTCTTCGCTGCGTTCGCGCAAGGGTTTGATGATAAACCCGGCTGGTTTCAGCAACTCAACCAGACCATAACCGATTCGATTTTCGGCTTTGATGTCGTTCGGATTGCATTCGGTGGCGAAGATCAATCGCGGCCCGGTTTTGTGGCCGACCAAACTGCCGGAATTTCTGCCGCCCGAAAACCCGCGCCAGCGTTGTTCTTCGATATAAGCCGCAAAACGCTGCTGCAAGATCGCTGGCAACCGAGTCAGTTCGTTGATGTAAATCGTGCCTTCCTGGCAGGTTTCCATCATGCCGCGCGGGCCGAATAACAACGAATGCAAGGCGTCGCTGTCCAAACTGTGAGCGTTGACGGCGAAAAACGGTTGCGCCCAATTTTCGCTGGCCTGATGCAACATTCGGGCGATCTGTTCCTGCCGCAAGCCTCGTTCGGCAATCAGCAAAGTCGCCTTTTCGGGATTTTGCTGCGATGCCTGAACGCTGATGAATTGTTTCAGGTCTGTGACATTCGGGCTGACGCCGATAAAACATTCGTATTGATCCAGAGAAAAAATTCGCGGTGTTCCGACCAAGGTCAAAGCCGGACGCGGTTTCAGTGTCAAAGAGCCGTTGGCTCTTCCCAAAGCTTCGGAAATCATGTCGTTCCTCCCTCGACTTCTGCCTGTTGATGATTGGTCGCTCAACTCATTTTTTGCTTAACCGTCTATCGGTTGAACGAACCATAGAAAACTTTTTTCAGGACGATAAATACAAAGACTGTGCCGAAATCGTTGCTCGGCTAACTTCGCTTCAATAGTGGAGTTGATCAAGAACCGCTGATCGGGATGCGGTGATGTTGTGTCCGCTTTCGGACTTTATGAGTTTCAAAAACGAACTTCAATGAAGAAGTTCAACACTGGCTAGTTACGAGACGACGGGTCTAAAGTTCCATTCAAATCATCAAGTTACCGCAAAAACAAATTTCCAGTTTTCAGCTTGCGGCCTACAGATTTCAGTTCACCGAAAAGTGAAAACTGAACAAGTCTGGAAGCCCAAAACTGAAAACTGGAAATTGAAAAACCGCTGACAGATTTTGGTTAGTTTCTGTGCAACTTCACTCCGCCGTTGACGCCGGAAACTTTGATCGGAGCGCCGCCGCCATTCAGTTTGCCGGTCAATTGGCCGCGACGAACTTCGCCGATGACCGCAATCGGCAGATCGGAATCCACGCCGCCATTGATGCCGCGAACGTCCACGTCGGCATTGGTTTCTGCGGGCAGGCCGATTTCGACTCCGCCATTGATGCCGCTGATTTTCAATCCACCTTCGCCAAAACGCATCATCGAAACGGAAACTCCGCCATTGATGCCGCTCAATTCGGCAATGGTTCCCGCCTGTTCGACTTTGACGCGACCGTTGACTCCGCTGACGCCGACTTCGCCGGTGAGCTGGCCGACATTGACCGCGCCGTTAATTCCCGAAACTTTCAAATTGCTGCTGCGCGGCAAACGAACACTCACGTCGTGGCGAACCCAACCGTTTTCGCGCCCCCATTTACCGCCTTCGCGGTCGTTTTCGGTTTTAATGACCAAAGTGTTGCCGGTGTGTTCAATGACGACCGGTTTGCGCTCCATAGCTTCCTGGCTGGAGGCTCTAACCTGAATGTTGATTTCAGCCTTGTCGCTGTCCCAGGTTTCGACTGTCGCTTTGCCGTTGAACCCCGAAATGCGAACGTTCGATCCCGGCGACAGCGTGACCGTTTTGTTGATCTGATCGCTGACTTCAACGCCATCCACCGAATGCGATGAGTCAGTCGAATGTTTGTCGTGATCGTGCGCCGCCAAGTGCCGAATGGCTTTTGGCGAATCAATAAACGTCAGCCCAAAGGCCAACAAAACCAAACAGGCAAATAGGATTTTCATCTCGTTCTCCTCCGAACAGGTGGGACAATTTTTCAAATTGTCCCACTGGTTTTGATTGTTTCAGGGCACGATGGCCACTGAAAAGATGGACTTCTTGAAAAGCAGGGCAAATCCAAACTGCCCTGCTTTTCTGTTGATTTCATCGCGTGCTCTTTCTGATTCGCACGCTGCCATTGAAACTTTTTAGGCGAATGTCTGCGCCGCCTTTGCCAACCGTGCCGGTCAGGAAGTTTCCGCCGGTGCTGCGCGTCAGTTGCAGCGGAAATTCCGTATTCAGCGACCCGTTCCACGTTTGAGCCGAAACCGTGAAATGACTTTCAGGCGACAGAGTCAAAAGGACTTCGCCGTTGAAACTTTCCAGTTCGTAATTACCGCCTTCATGAATTTTCCCGGTGAACTGGACGTTGCCGGAGGTGGATTTGGCGATGACTTCCTTGCTATCCAGATTGGTCAGAATTACCGAATCGCTGGTTGAGACGACTTCGATCCGGCCTGACGAATCGCTGATGTTGACCGCCCCGCTGACGGCAGTCGCTTTGATGCCTTCGGCGATTTCGCGCAAGGTGATGTTTCCGCTGATGACGCTAACCACGACGCGGCCTTTCACTTTCGAGACGCTGACATCATCGGTCATGCTGGTGGCCTGAACATCTCCGCCAACGTCGTTGATGACCACCCAACCGCTGTTGGAGCGAACAATCGCCCGCCCGCCTATTTTTTCCAGTTTGATGTCGCCGGAACTGACTGTGGCGCTGACATCGTCACGTGCATTTGTGATTCGAACCGCCCCGCTGGATGCCGTGGCAAACACGCGCGAACCGGCGTCAGTGATCGTCAACGTTCCGCTGGTGGCATTTGCGCGAATCTCGCCGCCGATTCGCGCCGCCGTCACGTCGCCGCTGGTCGAATTCAAATTGGCTGTGTCCGTAATGTCTTGAACCGAAATGTTGCCGCTGGTGGCACGAGCCGCTACTCGTTCAATTGGCCCGGTGATGGTCAAATCTCCGCTGGTTGTGTTGACCGGATTGACTGTAGCGCCACGCGGAACTTTGACATCGAAATCCACCGAAACGCCGCCGCCTCGCCAGTTGAACCTGCTCGGATAAATCACGCGAATCTCGACACGCTCCGGTTTGGGCGAAACTTCGATTTGAACTTTGGCGAAATCCGCTTCGTTGCGTCCGCGTTTGACGGCGTCCACTTTGACGCGGGCTTCATTCCAACTGGAAACGCGAACCGCACCGCTGGTGTTGTAAATAGCCACTGAGCCTTTTTCCGCCAGATCGTAAGTCTGGTGAAATTCCCTGTCCTGGCCGCTGGCGATTTGTGCGCCGAGCAAAATCAACACACACGCCAACCAACAGTTTTTGATCCCCTCTCGAATTTTCATCTCTCTTTTCACCTATTGTTTGGAGTGCTGCGACTTGGCGCAGCTTTGGCGTTCTTTTACAAAACCATCCAGTTCAACTAATCGCTCTGCTGCGAAGGCAAAGCGGCGACAAATCGCCGCACTCCAGATTTGCTACTGCATGGCAATCACCTGCATCAACTCGACTTTTTTGGCATACGCCGCCAGTAAGAATTGTCGCGCCGCCAGATCATCCGGTTGCTGTGTCAACGCTCGTTTGCTCTGAACAATCGAACTATCAATCAGCGCCAGACTGCTTTCGTATTTCTTGACCGCTTCGGGCGCAAAACTGTCGCGGCGTTTGGCGATGGCGCGTTCCAACAGCTTGATCGTGTTTTGATATTCGCGCTCGGTTCGCGCCAGTTGCTGAGCCAGCACTTCGCTTTCGCTCAACTGACGAATTTTAAGAGTCTCGCCTTTAAGTTGCGGTTTTGGCTTTCCAGTCCTGACATTGGCCAGTTCGTTTTTGGGCGCTGGCACGGGTTCCGGCGCAATGGTTTGCGGCATCTCTGTCGGAGTCGGCTTCACTTCGGCAAGCCGGTTGCCGTCATCGCGTCGCATCACCCACAGAGTTGCAATCACTGAAACCGCCACCAGCATCAACGCAAACGCGACTTGTCTCGCCAACGAAGGAACCAGCAGCCAACCGAACATCGTTCGCCACCAAACGGCTTTTTCCTGCTGACCAGCCAGAACCGGTTCCGTCGCAATGCGCGCGCGAATCGCGTTCCAGCTTTCGGCGGCAGGTTCAATCGCCGTTTGTTCATAAAACTCGGCAAACAGCGAATTTTCGCTTTCCAGCCGAGCGCGTTCGGCAACACAAGCCGTACAGGTCGCCAGATGCTGGCGCACTTCGGCAGCCGCACGTTCGGTCAATTCGCCGTACAGAAAATCTTCAAGTTCCAATTGGCAGTGTTCGCAATTCATAGGCAAAGTAGACAGTAGTTTTTTGATTACTCTGATCACTGTGTACTCAAATACGGCTCAATTCGTTTTCTCATTTCGGCGCGCGCGCGATGAAGATCGGTTTTCAGTTTGCCAATCGAATGGCCTGTGATTGAACTGATCTCTTCGTAACTTTTTTCATGAAAAATCTTCAGACTGAAAACAATTCGTTTGTCGTCGTCCAATTCGGCCAACGCGCGATGGATCGTTTCGGTCAATTCTCTGTCCAGCATGTTACCTTCTGGCAAAACAAACCCTGATTCCAGCTTCAAACTCTCCGGTTCGTCCAGCCCGACTTTCTTTTCGTTGCGCCGAGCCTGCCGAACCGATTCGCGCACCACATTCCGAGCAATCCCAAATAACCATGTCGAAAGCCTCAAGTCGTCTTTCAATCCGCCCAGATTTCGGTAGGCGCGGACAAAAGTTTCCTGAGCCAGTTCTTCGGCCAGTTCCCGGTTCCGGACGTGATGGTTAATGAAGCTGAGAACCGGTCGGCCATAGCGGTTGAAAATCAGATGAAAAGCTTCCTCATCGCCGCACTTTGCGCGCGCCACCACGCCCGGAGATATTTCCGAAAACTCCATCTTCTCCCTTCGATCTCTTATCTCTGCCGTAGCCTTCAAATGTTCACTCAGGCTTTCATCCAAACTGCTCATCGCGTCTTTACCACTTCACCGGTCAATTTTTGTTTCGTCCAGTGAGTGCAAACACCAGCCGCAAGGTTTCAGTTGTAAGAAGAAAAACTTGATTGCCCGCTGGCGGAATTATGCCGCAAGGTATGTTATAAGTCCGCCCGCTATGAGTAAGAAACGCTTTTTGGTCACAGGTGGCGCGGGCTTCATCGGTTCGCATTTGGTGGATCGGTTGCTGGCGCAAAACCCTGCCAGAGTCACTGTCGTAGACAATTTCGACGAATTTTACGATCAACACACAAAACGTTTTAACATCGAAAATCACCTACGCCATCCGGCTTATCGGTTGATTGAAACCGACATCCGCAATTTCAATTCGCTGCGGCAGGTTTTTTCCGAAGAACATTTCGACGTCATCATTCATCTGGCTGCCAAAGCCGGCGTGCGGCCTTCATTGGTTGACCCACGCGGTTACGAAGAAGTGAACATCGCCGGGACGGTCAATTTGCTGGATTTGGCGCACAAAAACGGAATCAAGAAATTCGTCTTCGGTTCGTCGAGTTCTGTGTACGGCCCAACGGCTGTAGCGCCGTTTCGTGAAGACGCGCCGCTTTCGCCGATTTCGCCTTACGCCGCGACCAAAGCCGCTGGCGAATTGCTTTGCCATACGTACAGCTACCTGCACGGCATCAACATTACCTGCCTGCGCTTTTTCACGGTCTACGGCCCGCGACAACGTCCCGACTTGGCGATTCACAAATTCGCGCGGCTGATTGCCAGCGGACGCCCGATTCCGGTTTACGGCGACGGACTGGCCGAACGCGATTTCACGTACATTGACGACATTTTGCAGGGCGTGCTGGCTTCGGTGGAATACGAAGCCACGCCGTTTGAAGTCATCAACCTGGGCGAATCCGCAACCGTCACGGTCAATCAAATGATCGAACTGCTGGAAAGCGCGCTCGGCCAAAAAGCCGTCATTGATCGCCAACCGGCCCAGCCAGGCGATATGCCGCGCACCTACGCCGACATCAGCAAAGCGGCTCGGTTGTTGGGTTACAAACCCAACACTCCGGTCGAAGCCGGGCTGAAAAAGTTTGCTGACTGGTTCAAACGCGGCGCGAAAAGTTAAAATCACCGCGTGAACTTTCAAGGAGGCTGAGCGATGGCAACTCCCAAAGCAAAACTTGACCACCGGCTTCGCACAGTCGCCGAATACCTGGAATTTGAACGCCAAGCCGAAGAGCGCCACGAATTCATGGACGGCGTGATTCACGCGATGGCTGGCGAAAGCCCTCGCCACAGCACCATCAACTTCAACTTAATCGCTGAGGTTGGCACAAAGATTAAAGGAACACGCTGTCAGGGCTTTTCTCCAAACATGAAAGTTCGGAGCGGCGAACAAACCATCGCCAATTCCATCAAAGGGCTTTTTTCTTATCCTGACCTGACAGTCGTTTGCGGCGAGCCACAATTGCACGACAAAGTTGGCGACGTACTGCTCAACCCCAAAGTCATCTTTGAAGTTCTCTCGCCTTCAACCGGTGATTTCGACCGAAGCGAAAAGTTTCGTCGGCTGCGAACCTACAACGAATCGCTGACCGATTATGTGCTGGTCTGGCAGACTCACCCCTTGATCGAACATTTTGAGCGACAACCAACTGGCCAATGGTTGATGACTGAAGTCGCCGGGCTGGAAAAGGAACTTCATATTGCTTCAATCAATTGCCAGTTGAAACTTGCTGAAATCTACGACCGCGTGGAATTCGATCCGCCGAATGAGTTCTACACAGAAGAAGCGATAGAGCCTGAAGGAAGCGATTCTTGACAGTCTGCGGAAGGCAAACCTAGAATCCCGGCTCGTTTTAATAAGTTCAATCACGCCTTTTCAACGGAGAACAATTTGTATAGCGAACAGTTAATAGCGCCGACACCGGCTTCGACTGGAAAAACGATTGCGGCTTGCGTGGCCGGATTTGTTTTGCCGGGATTGGGGCACGTTGTGCTTGGCAAATATGTGCGCGGCGCGCTCATCGGCGCGGTCATCATCATCATGTTTGCGCTGGGTTTTGCGATGGAAGGCCATTTGTACAAACCCGAATCGCAAGACTGGCTGACCTGGTTTTTCAGCTTTCTGGATGTCGGCATCGGCTTGCCGTATTTTGTCTGCCTGGCCAACGACTGGGGCTTTCAAGTAACTGAGGCGCAAGCAGCAAAAGTTACTTACGAATACGGCAACACTTTTTTCTGCGTCGCCGGAGCCTTGAACATGCTGTCGGTAATGGACGCTTACGACATCGGCGTTGGGAGGAAAGCATGACTCATTTTCTGGCGTTGATTTTGTTTAGCTCTCTGGTGTCAGTCGCGTTCGCCGTTTTGTCGGCTGAACATCACACGACGAAAGAACGCATCCAATACGGATTGAAAGTCTTCGGCTATTTCGTCGGTGTGGGCTTTTTGATCGCCTGGGTGCTGTACTTTTTGCCGCTCTAAATTCGAATGCGGAGTTCAGATTGCGGATTGCGGATTGAAGGTTTTGCCTGATCCGCAATCCGTTTTGGTTTTTGGTAAGCAGTCGGCCGCGACTGCTTTAATAAAAGCGCGAAGCCGCCTTTTCCCTGCTTCGCCGGAATCACAACCTCAGTCAACCTGGAGGGTAATTTTATGGAGTGGGACTCAATCAAATGGTTCGTGCTGGGCGGCGGATTGCTGCTGTTGGCGTTTCTGTGGCTGATCTGGAAATTCTTCTTCAAGCTGCTCAAACACTTCGTCATCATTTTGATTCTGGGCGGCATCTTTGCCGGAGTTTCCTGGTATCGCAACCAGCCGCCGCCAAAAAATCCCGCCATCGGCAAACATGCTTACCTGACCGAAAGCGGTAAATACCTTGGCGTGGTCGAAGGCGAAGGCGATGACCCTCGGCGAGGCGCTGTTTGGGTGACTCGTTTTCCCGGCGGCCATCCGTTGATGTACGGCAAGTCTCGCGTGACGCTGAAAGACAAACGCGACCTCGCTTCGGAACCAACACCGGAGCCAACCGCCACGCCAACGCCTGCCGCCAAAACCAAGTCAGCGCCAACCAAAAAGTAATCCAACGATTCCAGCGACGGTTGAGAAGTTGGTCAAGCCAGTTTAGACTACGCGCCTTAATTCGCCGCTGACTTCGAATCTCCCATTACTGGCTGCAAAAAATTATGCCGCTGCACGACACGGAAGCTTTTGTGCTCCGCACCTTCTCGCTCAAGGAAGCCGACAAAATTTGCGTCTTCTTTACCCGCGAAGCTGGAAAGCTGCGCGGCGTCGCGCACGGAGCCAGAAAACTACGCAGTCGGTTCGGAGCCAGCCTGGAACCATTCACGGAAGTCTCGCTGACCTATTTTGAGAAAGAAAATAAAGACCTGGTTTCGATTTCTGCCTGCGAAATTTTACGGTCGCAGTTTGTTGCCGGAATCAGCAGCGAACGAATGGGCGTGATGCAGTATTGGGCGGAGTTGGTGGATTCGTTTTTGCTCGACCACGAACCGAACGACGCAGCGTATCGGCTGATTGCCGCTTCGCTGGACGCCTTGCGCCAGGCGGAAACCGACAACCTGATGCCGTTGGCAAGGTATTACGAAATCTGCCGATATTTTGAAATCTGGATGCTGAAACTGGCGGGATTTTTCCCGGATTGGCGCAGGTGCGGGCTTTGCGAAAAAGATCTGAGCGGTGAACAAGCTGTTTACCTGACCAACGAAGGCATGCCGCAATGTTTGAGTTGCAGCGGACAGCGTGGCGATGAGTTACGTCCGGCGGTCTGGCGCACCATTCAGGAAATCTTGACACAATCCCCCACAAAATTTTTGTCGCTGACCCGCGAGCCAGGTTTGCTCAATCAGGTCGGCAACATCGCCACACGATTGATCGCGCGCGCGTTGGAACGCGAACCGCGATCGTATGAAGTTCTAAGCCGGTTGCGACCGGCGGAAATCACAGTAGTCGGCAGTCGGTAGTCGGTAGTCGGCTTTGATTGGCCAACCACCAGCAACCAACCACCAACAACCAATTTCAATGGAGAAAACGCAAAAACAATGAGTACGAAATACGTGTACCTGTTTGCCGACGGCCAAACCGAAGGCACAGGCCAAATGAAAGACCTGCTCGGCGGCAAAGGCTCCGGCTTGGCCGAAATGACCAACGCCGGAATGCCAGTCCCGCCCGGCTTCACCATCACCACCGAAGCCTGCAACGCTTATTACACCTCTGGCGAACAGTTCCCCGAAGGCATGTGGGATCAGGCGCAGGAAGCTCTGGCCAAAGTCGAAGCCGTCACCGGCAAAAAGTTCGGCGGCACGGACAATCCGTTGCTGGTTTCTGTCCGTTCGGGCGCAAAGTTTTCCATGCCCGGAATGATGGACACCGTTTTGAACCTGGGATTGAACGACGAAACCCGCGCTGCGCTGGCTCGCATGACGAACAACGAACGCTTTTCGTGGGACGCTTATCGCCGCTTCATTCAGTTGTTTGGCAAGATCGTGCTCGGCATTGACTCCGAAAAATTCGAGCACGTGTTTGACGGCTACAAAAAACAACTCGGCGTCAAAGGCGACACCGAAGTCGGCGAAGAAACTCTGGCCAAAGTCGTCGCCGATTACAAAGCCATCGTCAAAAAAGAAACCGGCAACGATTTCCCGACCGATCCGCTGGAACAGGTGAAATACGCCATCAAGGCTGTCTTCGCTTCGTGGAATGGCCGCCGCGCCAAAGACTATCGCCGCATCAACAAGATTGACGACAATCTGGGAACCGCCGTCAACGTGCAAACTATGGTCTTCGGCAACATGGGCGAAGATTCCGGCACGGGCGTGGCGTTCACCCGCGACGTTTCGACCGGCGAAAAAGTCCTGTACGGCGAATACCTGCAAAACGCTCAAGGCGAAGACGTGGTCGCCGGTATCCGCACGCCGAAGAAAATCGCGCAGCTTCACGAAGAAATGCCGGAGATGTACAACCAGTTCGTCGAACTGGCCAACCGCCTGGAACGCCATTACAAAGACGTGCAGGACATGGAATTCACCATCGAACGCGGCAAGCTGTACATGCTGCAAACGCGCAACGCCAAACGCACCGGCGCAGCCGCCGTTCGCGTTGCCGTTGAAATGGTTGAAGAAGGCGTGATTGATAAAGCCACAGCCATTCAGCGCGTCGAACCCGCGCAGTTGGATCAATTGCTGCACCCGATGATTGATCCCAAAGCCAGCCTGACCGTCATTGCTACTGGCTTGCCTGCTTCGCCCGGCGCGGCGTCCGGCACGGCTGTCTTCGATCCGGACGAAGCCGAAGAAATGGCCAAAGACGGCAAGAAAGTCATCCTCGTCCGCACCGAAACTTCGCCGGAAGATTTCCACGGCATGGTCGCGGCGCAAGCGATTCTGACTTCGCGCGGCGGTATGACTTCGCACGCGGCAGTCGTGGCGCGCGGAATGGGCAAATGCTGCGTGGCGGGTTGCGATCAAGTGGTGGTTGATTACGCCAACCAGCAATTCACGGTCGGCGATTTGGTCGTCAAAAAAGGCGATTCAATCACGCTGGACGGTTCCACCGGTCGAGTCATCACCGGCGAAGTCCCGCTAATCAATCCCGAAATCAGCGGCCATTTCAAAACGCTGATGGAGTGGGTCAACGATTATCGCAAGCTGGGCGTGCGCGCCAACGCTGACACTCCGCACGATTCCGAAGTCGCGCGCGGATTCGGAGCCGAAGGCATCGGCCTGTGCCGGACAGAGCACATGTTCTTTGAAGGCAATCGCATTGACAGCGTCCGCCAGATGATTCTGTCTTCGTCGGATTTCAAAAACCTGGAAGCGCAATTGGCTACGGCTCGCGCTGATGCTGAAAAATCCGGCTCGAAAGAATCGGCCAAGCGCGTCAAAGACCTGGAAAAGAAAATCGCCAAACCCGAAGCCTTGTACAAAGGCGCGTTGGCTGCCTTATTGGAATTGCAACGCGGAGATTTCGTCGGCATCTTCCAGGCGATGGACGGTTTCCCCGTCACGATCCGCACGCTGGATCCTCCGCTGCACGAATTCGTTCCGCACGACGACAAGACGCTGAAAGAATTGGCCTCGAAGATCGGCATGCCGTTCAAAGAAGCCAAAGCCAAAGTGACTTCGCTGCACGAATTCAACCCGATGCTGGGTCATCGCGGCTGCCGTCTGGGCATCATCTATCCCGAAATCACAGAGATGCAGGCGCGCGCCATTTTTGAAGCCGCCGTCATCGTCCAAAAAGAAGGCAAAACGGTGAAGCCGGAAATCATGATTCCGCTGGTCGGCAACGTCGTCGAATTGAAGCTGCAAGCCGATGTCGTGCGCCGCGTCGCCGATGAAGTCTTCGCGGCAACGGGTCAAACGGTCGAATATCTGGTCGGCACAATGATCGAAGTTCCGCGCGCCGCGCTGACCGCGAATCAAATTGCCGAAGTCGCAGAGTTTTTCAGCTTCGGCACGAACGACCTGACGCAAATGACAATGGGCCTGAGCCGCGACGATTCCGGCAAATTCCTGCCGGCTTACGTCGAGAAGAAGATTTACGGCGACGATCCGTTCCAGGTGCTGGATCAAACCGGCGTTGGCCAATTGGTCGAAATCGGCATCCAGAAAGGCCGTTCGTCCAAACCGAACCTGAAAGTCGGCATCTGCGGCGAACACGGAGGCGATCCCGAATCCGTGATCTTCTGCCACAAGGTGGGAATGAACTACGTCAGTTGTTCGCCGTACCGAGTGCCCATCGCGCTACTGGCCGCTGCCCACGCGGCGTTGGCGGATAAAGGCGCTGCCAAAACGACGACAGCCTAGTCAAATCGCAATCGGCGAAAGTAGAATGCGGATCGAAGATAAACCTATCTTCGATCCGCATTTTCGTTGGGACGAAAGGAGCAAAAATGATTTTGTCAGTAAAAGGCCAGTTTCAAAATGGCGTTGTCATTCCTACAACCAAAATTGAAGGCAGAAATGGTCAGCAGGTAATAGTCACATTCCTGGAAGATTCAGATATGGAGATGCTACAGGAAACATTGCCAATCACGGAAAAAGTAATTCCAGTAAATGGTGACTTACTTGATGACTCAACAGACGAATTGGGCTATGACCCGTTGATGAAGCTAATCGCAGAATTCGCAATGGACACTGGCATTGGTGATTTAGCTCACGAACACGACCATTACCTGTACGGCACTCCAAAGCGTGGCGACTATGGCAAATAAAATCTTCCCCAACAAAGTCTTTGTGGATACAGCCGCTTGGCTGTCTTTGTTCAATCTGCGCGACGGCTCGCGCCCTGCTGCGATGAAAGTAATGTCTCAGCTACGCCTGCAAAAACGAAAACTGATAACCAGCGAGTTCGTGATCCTGGAATTGGCCGACGGCTTGTCCAAGCCCCCTTTCCGCTCCAACGCTTTTGGTTATATTGAAGGCATTAGGAAGTCAGAAGATATTGAAATCATTCCTCTAAGTCGCGATTTGCTAAACCAAGCCTGGAACTTGTATTGCCAACGTCCAGACAAAGGTTGGGGCTTGACCGATTGCACCAGTTTCATCGTCATGGAGCAGGAACAGATTTCCGAAGCCTTCACTTCGGATCGCCATTTTGAACAGGCTGGTTTCACCAAACTTCTGTGAGCTTATGTTTGTCGCCGACACAATCAACTTCCGGGAGATCGTGATGAAAGAAGCTCTGCCGCTGGCCACGATTCAGAACGCGGTGATTGACTTCCTGCGCGGGCGCGACGACGTAGCTCTGTTCGGCGCGCAAGCCGTCAACGTTTACGTCAACGAACCGCGCGCGACTCAGGATGTGGATTTGATGTCCACCCGCGCAGCCGATTTAGCCGAAGAATTGCGCGATCACCTGAGCCGGTTATTTCACGTCGCCGTCCGAGTCCGCGAAATCAAAGACGGACTTGGCTATCGAATCTTTCAACTACAGAAAACCGGCAACCGGCATCTGGTGGATGTCAGGTCAGTCGCGTCGCTGCCGCCGATTCAAATCATCGAAGATATTCAGGTGCTGCCACCTGCCGAATTGATCGCCAGCAAAGTCATCTCTCATCACCAACGCCGAGGCAAATCAAAATCCTGGACAGACCGCCGAGATTTGGTTGTTCTGCTTCTGGCTTTTCCTGACCTCAAATCCGATCCCAATCCGGTAAAAGAGTGTTTGCTGAAAGCACAGGCAAACCCAGAAGTGTTGAGGCTTTGGCACGAATTGGCGACACAGGAGCTTGAACCCGAAACCGACGAAGACGATTTTTGAACCAGCCACAACGATGAGCAAAAAAATCTTTATCAGCTATAGCCACAAACAGGAAGACTGGGTTTGGCAACGATTGAAGCCGTGCCTGGACGCGGGTGGCGCTGAAGCTTTGATTGACCGCGACCGGTTCAAAGCCGGAATCGGCACGGTCAGGCAAATGAACGCCGAACAGGACGGAGCCGACGCCAGCCTTTTAGTGCTGACTCCCGATTATCTGGCCAGCAATCATTGCCAACACGAAATGCGCCGAGCCATTGCGCGCGATCCAGACTTCGCCAACGGTTCAACCATTCCGGTCAAACTGCAAAGCTGCCAATTGCCGGATGAAATCAAAATCCCTGACCCGCTGTGGGTGAACCTGACCGACCAGAAAAACTCCGAATGGTGGGACAAGCTGATGCTGGCTTGCGAAGCCGATCTGGGCGCGGATGTTCCGCATTGGTTGGAAGTTCGGGATGAAATCCTGCTGCTTTTGAAACGCGGCCAGTCGGTCAATCTGGTGGTCAAAGAAAACCCTCGCTGGTACGAATTGATAACACACATCAGCGACGATCATCTTCAGGATTTGCGGATCGTTGATTTGGACAGTGGCGCAACCGTTTCACGCCGCGCACTGGTCGAAGAACTGCTCAAAGCCGCCGGAGCCTATCAATCCGTACCGCCAAAGCCAGAAGACCTATAGCTTTCAAGAAAATGTTTTTCCTTGTTGACGATTTCAGACGGTCAGCGACAGTTCGGTTGGCAAGCCGCACAGTGCCAGGATTTCTTGTGGGGCGTTCGCAAATTTGAGCATTGCTTGTTCGACCCGTGCGGT
>JANRKX010000059.1:0-26703 GCA_033763255.1 Acidobacteriota bacterium
CGCCGACGCCTGGAATCGAAGTCAGTTCGGATTGAAAGTCACGCATGGCACGGCGTTGGCGGTGGAAACTTACAGCGTAACGGTGCGTTTCGTCGCGGATGATTCGCACCAAACGCATCACTGGCGAAGTTTTTTCCAGAAAGACTGGTTCGCCTTCTCTGCCTTTGACCAGCAAATGACTGATGTCTTCGTGTTTGCCGCGCGGTTTGACAATGCCGACCATCGGCACGTCGGCCAAACCGAGTTCGTGCATTGCCGCCGCCGCCGCTGACAATTGGCCTTTGCCGCCGTCAATGAACACCAGGTCGGGCAATTGCTTTATTTCTTTCAGCAATCGCGAATACCTGCGACTTACAGCTTCGCGCATCGAAGCGAAATCGTCTGCGCCTTCGACTGTCTTGATGATGAACTTGCGGTAATCGCTTTTCTTCATCTCGCCGTTTTCGCAGACGACCATTCCGGCGACGTTTTCCGAACCTTGAATGTTCGAAATGTCGAACGATTCGATTCGCTGTGGTGAGTTCGGCAAGCTCAGCAATTCCTGCAACTCGATCAGCACTTTCGACCAGTCGGGTTTGATGACGCGGAATCGCTGGTCAAAACCTATCTTGGCGTTCTTTTCGACCAGATCAATCATCTCGCGTTTGTGGCCGCGCTGCGGATCAAGAATGCGAACGCGCTTGCCTCGTTTTTCCGTCAAGGCTTGTTCCAGCAATTCGCGGTCGTCCCAATCTACAGGCACATGAATTTCCAGCGGGATGTAATTGCCGATGGTGTAATACTGCCCCAAAACCTCGCCCAGAAATTCGCTGGGATTGAACCCGTCAACAGCGATGTCTTCCCAGTAAAATTCGCGCCGCCCGATGATCTTGCCTTCGCGCATTGTGAACAGTTGCAACGCCAACTGATTTCCGTCCCGGTGATAACCGAAAATGTCTACGTCGAGTTCCGTGTCGCCCATCATCTTCTGATTTTCGCTGAGCGCGCGAACGGTTCGCAGCAAGTCGCGGCATTTCGCAGCCTGTTCGAATCGCAATTCCTCCGAAGCTACAAGCATTCGCTCTTCCAACCGTGCGGCCAGTTCTTTGTCCTTGCCTTCAAGCAACAATTGAACGTCGTTGACGGTTTCGCGGTAAACGTCCGGTTTGCACAAATCTTTCTGACAAGGCCCTGCACAGCGTTTGATCTGAAATTCCATGCAAGGCCGCTTGGCGCGTTTGTAGATTTCAAACACTTCGTCGGAACACGTGCGAAGCTGGAATTCCCGATTTATGAGCTTGATGGTTTTATCGGCCAATGACGCTGGCAGGTATGGGCCGAAATACGCTGAGCCATCTTTTTCGACCTGCCGAGTTTTGAAGATGCGAGGAAACTCTTCGGGCGTAGTCAGTTTCAGATGCGGGTAAGACTTGTCGTCTTTCAGCATCACGTTGTAACGCGGCTTGTGCTGTTTGATGAGGTTGGATTCCAACACCAGAGCTTCGATTTCAGTATCGGTGACGATGTATTCGATGTCGGCGATGCGCGCGACCAGTTCCTGAGTCTTGGCGTCCATCACCCGTGAGCTTTGGAAATACTGCCGCACACGATTGCGAAGGCTTTTCGCCTTGCCGACATAAATGATCTGCCCTTTGACGTTTTTGTGAATGTACACGCCGGGCTGCGTCGGCAAATTGTCCAGTTTTTCGTCCAGCGTCATAGGCAGCCTTTCTTACTGACGATGTTGCTGAGCCAACGCGACCCATTCTTTAACAATATCTGGCATCCGTTCAACCACCTCACGACCAAACAAAACTTCATCAACATAACCCATGTGCAGCATGTCAATTATCCGGCAAAGGTACGAACGCCCCATGCTCCACCAGGTTTTGTAATCATCAACGATCAGATAGTGCTTGATGTCAATTCCTTCTTCCTCGCGCAGTTCTTCCAACTCAAGGCCGTCAAGCAGAGTCTCATAAACGCCATCGGCAACTCGGCTGCCGAAAGTGGTAGTGTAGTAATACTCCTTGATTTCCCAGACAGCTATTGGGTTGACCGTTGACGGAAAAGCTCCATCAACGCGGCGGGCGAGTGTGCGTAATGGCTGGTCGCCCTTGGTGACGGCAGTAAGTTCACGAGGATCATAATCACATGGCTGCCCTGCTGCCTGTGCCTCGATAAGAATGTTCACAATACAGGTGAGATAGGCCTCTGCCTTCTTTTCACTTTTTTGTTTGTTGAGAGGGAGAGGGCACTGGGGGTTATGCCTAGCTTTCAATTGCTCAAAAATCTGTCTGGCGGCGGCAACATCCATCAAGCGCGGCTCAACATAGTTGTTGAGCACATCGGCGCGATAAGCAAAATAATCCAGCAATGTTCGCCCAAGTTTAGTGACGCGGTTTCGCGTTGTGAGCAAATGAGTCGAACTAAGGCCAATCTGACTCATCGCGGTCGCCATTTCTTCAATCACTGGAACTTTGATCTTCCCCGTCCCGCGCTCGGTGTAACCGATATGCTGGCTAATGCTTCTGACGTTTGCCCAAAAGTGCTTTGGCTGATTTAGAAACAGGTTGTTTGCTTTCATCAATCATCTCTTCAAACCTGCGCACAAACTCCGAAAGGGATAGCCCCAGAACATCGCAAATCTGACCGAGTTCGAGCAAATCCAGTCGCCGTTCCCCGCTTTCATACTTGCTAACAAATGATTGAGTTTGTCCGAGCTTTTCCGCCAATTCCGATTGTTTCAAGTCGGCGTCCTGCCGTGTCTGGCGCAGTAGTTCTTGTAAGATTTGTTGTTCGGATGTACCGGTGAATTTCGCCATCGGACAGAGGTTAATGGCACTTGATTTGTATTCCAAAACGGAATATGGTTTGTGTAGGAAAGAACTTAATATGCCTCATCAACAACTTCAATTGCTCGAAACATCCCCACTGTTGCGTACAGACGCCAAAGGCGTCCGGCCTCTGCGCCGTCAATTGCTCAAGTGGATAGGCAACAAGCAGAGATTTGCTCCTGAAATAGTTTCGTACTTTCCCGAAAAGTTCTGCACTTACTGCGAACCTTTTCTCGGCAGTGGTGCAGTGTTGGGCACATTGGCTCCTGCTCACTGTATGGCTTCTGACAGCTTCAAGCCTCTGATTGAAATTTGGCAAACGCTGCGTGCCAACCCGGACAAACTAAAGCAATGGTATGCAGAGCGTTGGCAAGCAATGCGGACAGGAAAAAAAGTCGAGATTTATGAAGAGGTCAAAGCCAGCTACAACGCTGCTCCTAATCCGGCTGATCTGCTCTTTCTCAGCCGCTCCTGTTATGGCGGAGTTGTCAGGTTTCGGCAAAATGACGGTTACATGTCCACGCCTTGCGGAGTTCACGATCCAATTAGCCCGGAGTCTTTTGCCGAACGCGTTGATGAGTGGCACTGGCGTACAGCCGGAACAACGTTTCTGCACAAAGAATATGAAGAAGCGATGAACGAGGCGACTGAAGGCGATTTGATTTACTGCGATCCGCCTTACACCTTCACTCAGTCAATTCTTTACGGCGCACAGTCATTCAGCCTTGCCCGTTTGTTGGAAGTAATCGGACAGTGTAAACGGAAAGGAGTTTACGTGGCTCTGAGCATTGATGGTACAAAAAGGTCAGGCGGGTTTATTTGTGACATCCCGGTTCCTGAGAAACTCTTTGCCCGT
The DNA here is from genome assembly GCA_033763255.1 of Acidobacteriota bacterium. Taxonomy (GTDB): domain Bacteria; phylum Acidobacteriota; class Blastocatellia; order RBC074; family RBC074; genus RBC074. The sequence continues at coordinate 3,673 of JANRKX010000059.1, forward strand.
GAGGTTTTGGTGAACTGCGGGCGATCCATGCTTAAGCGATTTCAAATGGGCGGGAAAACTCTGGAAAAGGAAATTGTCGCCGATAGATTGCTGTTGACTTGGTAAAGGTCATGACAACACTTCAATCATCGAATTGACGGCTTGCTCCCACGAAAACTGTTGGATGGATTGATGTCCGGCAACAGCCAATCGCCACCGGAGTTCGTCGTCATCAATCAGCGCCAGAATCTTTTCTGCCAGCAAATCAGGTCGCTGGATCGGAACGATCAAGGCGGTTTCGCCGTCCACCGCAAATTCGTGAATGCCTCCGTTGTCGGCGGAAACCACCGCGCAGCCGCAAGCCATCGCTTCAGCAGCGGGCAAGCCCCAACCTTCGGCTCTTGCCGGATTCAGGAAAATCCGGCAGGAGTTGTAAAGCTCGACCAGCCTTTCAGCCGACGGCAATCGTTCGTAACTCATCCATTCGGGAATGAAATCCAATCGAGGTTCGGTTCCGAACAACGCCACTTGCAAATCAGGAAGCTTCGCTTTGACGAGTTCCAAAGCTGCCAGCCCGTCACGACTTCCCTTCACTTCGTTGGGATGCGCCAGCATGCCAACTCGCAATTCGTGCCGTTCGTGAATCGGCGTCAGCAATCGAAACACGGAAACGTCCAACCCCAGCGGGATGTAAGTCGTTCGCTGCGCTTCGCCCAAGCTGGCGGCGATTTGCTGCAACTGCCGCGAGACGACAATTTTGTGCATCGGCAATTGCCAACTGGCGATGACGGTTTCTTCGGGCAGGTTCCAGGCTTCATACGATTGCACCAAGTAAAACTTCCTGCCTTTGTTGACCGAACAAGCCGCCACCGGAAACGCCGTGTCGCTGGCCGTAGCGAAAATCGCATCGGCATCGGGAATGTTTTGCTCGTTCAAGTCGGTCGCCAAAATCAGATTCACGTTGTCGTTCACCTTGAACCATGGAACCAGCCGAAGTGAGGCGTTTTCACCGCCGAGACGCAGAGCGTCGCAGAGGTTGCGCAGAGTCTTTTGCCACAATCTCTGCGCGTCCTCTGTGTTCTCTGCGCCTCTGCGGTGAAGAGGCTTTCTATTCGGAATGTTTCGGAGCTTGAATTTCCACAGCCGCTTTTTGACAGCTTCAACGAGTCCAGATTGAGGCGCAATCGTGCGCGGATGAACGACCGCGACTTGATGGCCGAGCGCCGCCAGCCGATTGGCGTATTCGTACACGACCTTGAATCCGCCCGACGGCGAGTTCAAGTACATCGGCAAAACGAACGTGATCTTCATAACCGCAGTAAACCACAATTGGCAGATTTCGCCGAGTTACGCTAAAAAGCGGCCATGAACTTTTCCTTCACTCTTCCTGAAAATCGAGAATTCGACGTGGTCGGATTCGGTCTGAACGCGGTGGATCATCTGGTGACGATTCCGCGCTTTCCTTCGTTCAACTCCAAAGTCCGATTGAGCGGCCACGAGCAAATGTCTGGCGGACAGGTTTCGTCGGCAATGGTCGGCGCTCAGCGGTTGGGGCTAAAAGCCAGCTACGTCGGCAAAGTCGGTTACGACAACGAAGGCCGCATGCTGATCGAATCGCTGCAAAAAGAAGGCGTGGATTGCACAGGCGTCAAAATCGCCGTCGGAGCAAAAACGCAGGGCGCGGTCATCATCATCGAACAGTTTTCCGGCGAACGAACCATTCTGTGGTATCACGACGACGGCACTCGCGTTCCTCCCGAAGAATTGAAGCGCGAACAAATCACGCGCGGGCGAGTTTTGCATCTGGACGGCTTCGACACTCCGGCGGCGATTCAGGCCGCCAAGTGGGCGCACGAAGCCGGAATGGTGACGACGATTGATTTGGACACGGCGTATCCGGGAATTGACGAACTGTTGCCGCTGGTGGATTGCCTGATTACTTCGCAGGGGCTGGCCAACGAACTCGCCGGAACGATGGACGAAAGCGAAGCGTTGAAAACTCTGAACCGAAAGTACGGCTGTTACCTGGTTTCAATGACGCAAGGTTCGCGCGGCGCTTTGGCCTTTGTCGAAGGTGAGTTTGTCGCTTCGTCGGCATTTCGCCCTCCGGTTATCAAAGACACCACCGGAGCGGGCGACGCTTTTCGCGCCGGATTCATTTACGGTTTGTGCAAAGGCTTGAGCATTGAAGACACCATGCGAACCGCCAACGCCGTCGCCGCTCTGCAATGCCGCGAAATGGGTGCGCGTGATGGATTGCCGACGGAAGCAGAGTTGCAACAGTTCCTTGCGGGCTGATACATTCCGGCTTACTTCAATCATCTCAGCAAGGAATCATCATTTATGTTACGCGCTGGTATCGTCGGTTTGCCGAACGTAGGCAAATCCACTCTGTTCAATGCTCTAACTTCGGCCAAAGCCGAAGCCGCCAACTTCCCTTTCTGCACGATTGATCCAAACATAGGCATCGTCGAAGTGCCTGACCCGCGATTGGATAAGCTGGCCGAAATCGTCAAACCACAAAAAACTATTCCCGCCGCCGTCGAATTCGTAGACATTGCCGGTTTGGTCAAAGGCGCTTCGCAAGGCGAAGGACTCGGCAACAAGTTTCTGGCCAACATCCGCGAAACCGACGCCATCGTTCACGTCATTCGCTGTTTTGAAGACGAAGATGTCATTCACGTCGCGGGCAAAGTTGATCCGGTCAGCGACCGCGAAACGATCAATCTGGAATTGGCGCTGGCTGATCTGGCTACGGTGGAAAAGAGTCTGGATCGCGCTCGCAAAGCCGCCAAAAGCGGAGGCGCGGAAGCCAAAGCCGAAGTTACTGCGCTGGAACAAGTGCTGGAAATTTTGAGCGCAGGTAAAACCATCAACTCGGCGAAGCTGGATAAAGACCAATTGGCTTCGTTGAAATCGTACAGCCTGTTGACCGCCAAGCCTGTGCTTTATGCCGCGAACGTCGTAGACGCCGAATTGGCAGGCGAAGAAGGCAAGCACGTCAAAGCCTTGCGCGAAGTGATCGAACGCGAAGGCGAACCCGCCGAAGTCGTCACCTTTTCCGCCAAGATCGAAGCCGAGCTTTCCGAATTGTCGAAAGAAGAGCGAGCGGAGTTTCTGGGATCGCTCGGCATTGAATCCGCCGGATTGGATCGGTTGATTCGCGCGGCATATCACCTGTTGGGATTGCAAACTTATTTCACCGCCGGAGAAAAGGAAGTTCGCGCCTGGACGATTCATCAGGGCGACACGGCTCCGAAAGCCGCAGCAGTCATCCACACCGATTTCGAGCGCGGCTTCATCCGAGCCGAAACCATTGCCTTCGACGATTACATCGCTTGCAACGGAGAAAAAGTGGCGAAGGAAAAAGGCTTGTTGCGATCAGAAGGAAAAGAATACGTCGTCAAAGATGGCGACGTAATGCACTTCCGATTCAACGTGTAGCCCGTCGCCAACAAACGACGATTCCAATTATGCCGCCGTCAAATTGCAAAATCGTGCTGGTTCGCCCGCGCGACCCGAACAACATCGGAGCCGTCGCGCGGGCAATGAAAAACTTCGGCTTCGGCGATCTGGCCGTCGTCGGAGTTCACCCGCCAAATTGGAACGAAGTCACTTCGGCAGTCAACGCGACCGATGTTTTGGCCAGCGCGCAACTTTTCTCCACGCTCAGCGAAGCCATTGCCGATTGCAATCTGGTCATCGGCACAACTGACCACACTCGCGTCGAAAGCAAACAAACCGTTTTTACGCCTCTTGATCTGAGCCGCACTCTGTCCGAAGCCGATTACAAACTGGCGTTGGTTTTCGGCTCGGAAAAGCATGGCCTGACCAACGAAGATTTCAGCCATTGCCATCGAGTGATGAGCATTCCCACTCAGCCGAATTGCCCTTCGATGAACTTGGGGCAAGCCGTCGCCATTTGTTGTTACGAACTGATCCGCAATCAGGCGCAAGCCGAGATACTTCCCCGCTCCGCCGAAACGGCTACGGCCAGAGCGACCGAAGAAATGGTGCAGCTTTCATTGGAAGTCTTGCGGCAAATTGATTTCGTCTTGCCGGGCAATGAACCGGACTTAACGCGACGGCTTCGCGGCAGCCTGCTGCGACTCAATCCCACCAAATACGACATCGAAATGCTGTGCGGAATTTTGAGCCGCATCCGACGTGAATTAACGAAATAAAGCGTCTTGCCATTTGCCAGACCGTGCGACAAGATGCCAGCCTTAACAGCACAACTTCCAACAAAGCAAAAAACAATGAGCCAACAACCTGACAAAGTCATTTACTCCATGGTCGGGGTCAGCAAGTTTTACGACAAGAAAGCTGTCCTCAAAGATATTTACCTCGGTTACTTTTACGGCGCGAAGATCGGCGTGCTGGGCTTGAACGGCTCCGGCAAATCTTCGCTGCTGAGAATTCTGGCGGGCGTGGACACTGAATTTCAGGGCGAAACGCACGTCTCGCCGGGTTATTCCGTAGGCTATCTGGAACAAGAGCCAAAGCTCGACGAATCAAAAACCGTCCGCGAAATCGTCGAAGAAGGCGCTCAGGAAGTCGTTGACCTGCTGAAAGAGTTCGACGCCATCAACGACAAATTCGCAGAGCCGATGGACGGCGACGAAATGGACAAGCTGCTGGAACGACAGGGCGAAGTTCAGGAAAAGCTTGAAGCATTGGGCGGATGGGATTTGGACGCGCGGCTGGAAATGGCAATGGACGCTTTGCGCTGCCCGCCCGGCGACACTTCAATCAGCGTGCTTTCGGGCGGCGAACGTCGCCGAGTCGCGCTGTGTCGCTTGCTGCTGAAAAAGCCAGACATTCTGTTACTCGACGAACCGACCAACCATCTGGACGCCGAAACCGTAGGCTGGCTGGAACAGCACCTGCAAAAATACGAAGGCACGGTCATCGCCGTCACTCACGACCGATACTTTTTGGACAACGTCGCGGGCTGGATTCTGGAACTGGATCGCGGGCAAGGCATCCCGTGGAAAGGCAATTACACTTCGTGGCTGGAACAGAAACAGGAACGGCTACGCAAAGAAGAGCGCGCCGAATCGCAGCGCCAGAAAACTTTGGAGCGCGAGCTTGAGTGGGTGCGAATGTCGCCGAAAGCTCGCCACGCCAAGAGCAAAGCCCGCATCAAGGCTTACGAAGATTTGCTGAAACAGGAAGGCGAGAAGCAGTCCGCAGAGCTTGAGTTGTACATTCCGCCGGGTCCGCGTCTGGGCGATGTAGTTATCGAAGCGAACAACGTCAGCAAAGGTTATGGCGACCGTTTGCTGTTTGAAGGTTTGGAATTCGCACTGCCTCCGGGCGGCATCGTCGGCATCATCGGCCCAAACGGCGCAGGCAAAACCACTCTGTTTCGTTTAATCACAGGCCAAGAACAAGCCGATGGTGGAACGTTCAAAACCGGCGCGACTGTAGAGCTTGGTTACGTAGACCAATCGCGCACGCTCAACCCTGACAAAACCATTTGGGAAGAAATCTCCGACGGGCAGGATCAGATTCAGCTTGGAACCAAGCTGGTCAATTCGCGGGCTTATGTGTCGCGGCTGAACTTTTCAGGCAGCGACCAGCAAAAGAAAGTCGGCATGCTTTCGGGCGGCGAACGCAACCGCGTCCATTTGGCCAAGATGCTGAAATCCGGCGCGAACGTTTTGCTGCTGGACGAACCGACCAATGATCTGGACGTGAACACGATGCGCGCGCTGGAAGAAGCTCTGGAAAACTTCGCCGGATGCGCCGTGGTCATTAGCCACGACCGCTGGTTTCTGGATCGCATCGCCACGCACATTTTGGCCTTTGAAGGCGACAGCAAAGTCGTTTGGTTCGACGGCAATTACTCCGAATACGAAGCCGACCGCAAAGCACGACTCGGCGCAGACGCCGATCAACCACATCGCATCAAGTATCGGCAACTGACTAGGGATTAAGAGGAAACGCATCCCTTACTTCACTGGCTGTGACTCTTTGAGCGAGTAAGGGTCACAGCCAACTCCTGAATCTTTTGGGCGATTTGTGCCAATGGCTCATCAGCATTCGGCCAAGTCGCCACCGGTTTTCCGCCCTCTGGAAGCATTTGCAGATTTTCAATGGGTGAGCCTTTCCAACTTACGGGCCGGAGAAGAACCGGTATAACAACGATTTGTCCTGACTGATGGAGTTGGAGAATGCGGCGCATTTCAATGTCATACATAAAATCCAACGCGAGAAAGTCAGCACTTATCAGCAATAAAACAACATCTGCCTCATCCATATTCCGTTCAACTTCGTAGTGCCAGGACTCACCGGGAGCATTTTGATAGTAATCCCAGATTTCAATTAGCCCCTGTCGCTCAATAGGTTTGAGGTGAGTCTCTAGCTGATGAAGATAAGCTTCATCCTTACCTGAGTAGCTAATAAAGACCTTAATTGCTTTACCTGATTTTCCACTTCGTTTTCTGATACCTCCGTTTAAGGGTTGTGCCCTTCTTGCTGCTGCAACAAAAGAATCACGGTTAGTTGCCAGCACATCGCTATACGAAAACCGTTGAGCTACCAAAGCCGCCAGCGTTTCAAATGAAAAACCAATATCGTCGGGATCGTCTGTGCCTTTTTCAATGACTGGCAACTTCTCTCCAAAGCTCCAAAACGGCAAATAAGGCACTCGCGTGTGGTTGAGCAGTTCTTCAGCCGTAACGTCTTTGTGAGTCCATTCGGCGTAAATCTCTCGCAGTTCATTGGCGAAAGTCTTCAACCATTCCTGAGCTAGTTGGTACTCCACACGCATTTCAAACCGAGTCGCCACTGGCAAAACCAACAACTTCGCTCGATCAAACGGCAGACTTTTGCGAGCCTCTTTCGCACGAGTGACCACATCCAGCGAACCGCGCAGGCTCTGCAAATTGGCGGTGAACAGCAGCACCATCAAATCAGGAAGCTGGACTGTGCAAATCCCGCCTATGTCCGTAATGCCTGTGCGACTGTCAATAAACACGAAATCAAAAGCTTCTTTCCATTCTGAACGCAGCTTCTCAAGGAAATTCCCAAGCTCATGTTTTTCGTAAAGGTCTTTCCAATCCAGCCCTTGCATGCGCTCGACGTAAGATTTATCCAGCTTGCCAGCGGTCATCAATTTCATCGGCTGAACAGCATGTGGAAAGCGAACTTCCGTCAGAAAATCCGTCCACTTGGGCTGTTTTCCGTCAACGTAATCGTGAATCAATTCCGTCAATCCTGAGCGAAGTGTTTGCTCGGAAGTCGAATCGGAATGTACCCAACGCTCGAAATACAGATGCAATCCCGGCGCTTCCAAATCCCAATCAACGCACAACACCTTAAAGCCCCAGCGAGTCAGCAGAGCGCCGATGTTGGCCAGAGCCAGCGTTCGACCGACTCCGCCTTTGTATGAATAAAATGTGACTACTGTTCCTTCAGGCATTCATAACCTCGGCAATTTGACGATTACCTGCTGCTTCGCGGGCGGAGTAATGATCGGCCAATCCTGCCACGCCGGGGCGCGGCCAATCGTTTTGGCCAAACCTTTGACCAGAGTTTGCATTTGATTGTCGAACTCCACATAAGCCGCCGTTTCCCTGAACACCTGATGCGGCGTATTCCAATCGCGCAAATCCTGTAATTGAGTGCCAACGGCTTCCGGCGGAAAGTGTTCTCCATCCGAAAAGACGACCGGGTAAATCAGCCCATCAGGTTGCTGCTCTGTCGCCAATTCCAGCAAACGTTCGCGTTCACGAAACGTCTGCCATTCGGCCAGACACCATTCGGAGCGAAAGTATTCCGGCGACCAGACGGAAAGAATGCAGCGCGATTGTCTGAGAGCTTGCCGCAATTTGGCAGGCCAAGCCGCGCCAATCTCAATCTCATCAAAGTCAATAAAGATTTTGGGTTCGACTGGCATTGCGCTCGGCAGCCATTGATCCAACAGCGGGTAAAAATGATTTCTGACCCAATCCAACACCGGCGGCTTATGCCGGTAACTGATAAACACATCGTAAAGGTAATCTTCGGCCATACGATTTGCTCAACACCTTTTTTGAAATGCGCTTTGTTTTTTCTGATAACCCAAGTATGGTTTCGAGCGCATATTAGCACACGAAATTTTTCACCGCGCCAGATGAGCAAGCTCAAAAAACTCAAAGCTGAAGCCTTTGCCTTGCTGACAATAGTTGGCGTATTCGTCGTCTATTTTTGGCAAGGCATTTTTGGCGGCTACTACTTCGTCAGCGGCGACGCGCTGGTGTACAGCTACCCGATGCGAAAAGTCGCGTGGGAGATGGTGCGGCAAGGAACGTTACCGCTATGGACGCCGCACATTTTGTCGGGCTATCCGCTGCTTTCGATGGCGCAACTCGGCATTGGGTATCCGCTGACTTGGTTTTATCTGGTTATGCCCGGCCACGTGGCTGAGCACATTTACGTGCTTGCGCCGTATCTGCTGGCTCCGATCTTTCTCTTTGCTTACCTGCGAGAAATTGGCATCAGTCGGCTGGCTGGATTGCTCGGTGCGCTGAGCTTCACGTACGCCGGATTTATGGTCAGCGGATTGGGACAAACGGCGATGTTCACCAACGCCGTCATGTGGATGCCGTTGATGCTGATTGCCATGGAGCGCGCGCGAACTCGTTCGTTTATTCGCTGTTTGATCGGCGCGGGCTTGGCGTATGCGATGGCCGTGCTGACCGGTTTGGGACAAGGTTTTTTGTACGCCGGTTTGATTGCGCTGACTTACGGTTTGTTCTTGAGCTTGATTGCCGACGACAAATTGTTTTCGTGGCAACGCTGGAAACCTTTTTTCGTCAGCGTTGGCGGGGTTGGCTTGGCTGCGTGTCTGGCGGCGTTTCAAATCGCCGAAACCATGCAGGCGCAACGGCTGAGCATTCGCCGCACGCTGACTTATGAAATTTTCAACGGCGGATCGTTTGCGCCCAAGCAATTCTGGCAATCGCTTATCAATCCGATTTACCACCACAACTACGAAGCGACAGCATACGTGCCATTGCTGGCGGTTCTCTTCGCCATCGTAGCCATCGTCGCGGCCTGCTTTTCGCCCACCAACCATCGCCGAACATTTTTCTGGTTACTGATTGCTGTGCTCAGCCTGTTGCTGATGATGGGCGACCACACGCCGCTGTATCGGCTGGCGTTTCGCATTCCGGTCATCAATCTGTTTCGCATCCCCTGGCGACATGCTTACGAATGGACGCTGGCGGTTTCGGTGCTGGCGGCGTTTGGTTGGGATGCGGCAGCCGGTTTTTTGAAACAGCTTACCGACACTCGGCGCGTTCGCTGGATTGGCGTGGCGTTGATCGTGCTGACCGTCGCGGCTGGCATTGTGCTCATCAAACTGGCGAACAAACCGGTTGATGCTGGCGAATCGTTTTGGCCAGTCGGATTGACCGAAAGTGCGCTGCTGAAATCCAAGCTGGCTTACACGGCGTTGCTGGCAGCAGCAGTGTGGTTTGGTTTGAAGATGGCGGAATCGCGTTGGCGGCTGGCATTGCTGGTCGCAGTGATTTTCATGGCTTGTTACTGGGAACAGCGGCTGATGGGATTGAACTGGTGGATGCCGCAAAACAAAACTGTCGTGTCTTTCAATTCAGTTTCGCCGCCATCGGAGTTTCTGAAGAAATTCCCGCCGCAAGAAAATCGCATTTACACATCGCTCGGTCCCGGGTTTTCCGTTGACCTATTGCGCCACGAACCGCACAACCTGGCCGCTCGGCAAGGGTTTCACAACGCCGCCGGTTACGAACCGTTGATGACCAAACGTTATAGCCAGGCTTTTGGAGCTGGTTGGTCGTTCGATACGCCGTCGTTCAGTGCGCCGCTTGATCCGCAAATGCTCAGCCCGAACTGGCGCGTGCTGGATTTGCTCAACGTACGGCACTTGGTTGAATTCAACGCTCCGGCGACGGACGCCATTACCAAAGACGGCATACGATTCGCAGTTGCCGAAGCCAAAGTGGATATGATCGCAGGCAATTCGCGCGTGCTGACCGGCGCGCCAAAAGCTGTTGATAGTTTGTCGCTCGTGACGACGCTGGCGAATTCGGTTCACCTGGAACAGGGGCGAACCGTAGGGCGAATCATTCTTCACACAGCCGACGGGCGCACCATCGAACGCGAAGTCAAAGCCGGAGTTGATTCCGCCGAATGGGCTTACGAACGCCCGGAAGTGAAAGCCACCATTCGTCATTCGCGGCCAGCGGTCTTCGACAGCCAACCGGTGGACGCTCAAAACTCTTTTCAGGCGCTGCGCTTTCAAACGAAATTCGACTTGGGCGAAAAGGTGTTGGTGGATCGCGTCGAAGTGAAAAACGTGGATGATCTGGCTTCGCTGATTATCTGGAAAGCGACGCTTTACGATTCGGCTGGCAAGGAAGCTTATGTGCTGCGGCAGCGGCTGCCCGAACATTGGCGCAAAGTTTACGACCACGACAGCGTGACAATTTTTGAAAATCCGAACGCGCTGCCGCGCGTCTGGATGGTTCCCAAAGCCAGAGCCGTCACCGAAGAAGACGCGCTGAAAGCGGTTCGCGGCGAAAGCAAAGAGGCATTCAATCCACGCGAAATCGCTTTGTTGGAAAAACCGCCATTAACCAAAGTAAGGCTGGGAATAGATGAACCGTTTTCTCAAGCCGAAGCCAAACTACTAAAGCACGCTCCTAATCGGTTAGTGATTGAAACCAACGCCGACAAACGAGCTGCGCTGGTTGTCAGCGAAATGAACTTTCCTGGCTGGCAAGCGACGATTGACGGCCAACTGGCTGATATTTACACGGCGAATTACTTGCTGCGCGGGTTGATCGTGCCCGAAGGCAAGCACATCGTCGAAATGCGTTACACGGCTCCAGCGGCAAAATTCGGCGGAATCTTGTCGGCGCTGGCGCTGCTGTTCGTCGGCGCAGCGTTGATAAAAACCAGAAGGGAGAATTGAAATGACCGAAACTTATCGCATCAACAGTCAGTTGAAACGAGCCAATCAAGGCCCAGCCTGGCATGGCCCCAGCTTGCGCGAATTGCTGGACGGCGTGACTGCCGAACAAGCTGCCGCACGTCCGATTGCCGGAGCGCACAGCATCTGGGAACTGGTCAATCACATCATCGCGTGGGAACAGATTTCCAAACGACGATTGGAAGGCGATCCGGTCAGCGATGTTCCTGATGAAGTCAATTTTCCGCCTGTCGCGGATGCCAGCGAACAGGCTTGGCAGAAGACTTTGGAATCGCTGGCGGCCAGCAATCAATCGCTGCGCGACAGCATTAAACAGATTGACGATGCGGAGTTGAAAGAAATGGCGGCAGGCCAGAGTTATTCAAATTACGCGATGCTGCACGGAGTCGTTCAGCACGATCTTTATCACGCCGGACAGATCGCTCTGCTGAAAAAACTTGTCGGATAAATCTTCCCACAGCCTGCTGTTCGCTTCTGAACAGCAGGCTGTACACGTCCGCACAACATCCCGCCTTTTTGACCGCCTAAACACACCTTTTTCGCCTGGCCTGCCGTTTGCTGTTCTGCGTCGCGGAGAACCAACCGCATGGACAGAGAGATCGAAATTTCCTACCGAAGAAAACAATGGCTTCGCCGGTCGGTGCTGACCATCGCGCTGATTGCAGCGGTCGTTGCGCTGTTCGTTTGGGGGCCGAGCTTGTTGAAATCGTCAGTCGCACGCACGCAAATTCGAACGGCTCGTGTTGATGCTGGCCCTATGGAATCGCAAATCACTGCTTCGGGCAAAGTCGTGCCGGAATTCGAGCAGGTGTTGTCTTCGCCGCTCAACGCGCGTGTCGTCAAAATCCTGAAACGACCGGGCGCGATTCTGGCCAAAGGCGAACCGATTCTGGAATTGGATTTGAACGAATCGCGCCTGGCGATTGAAAAGCTCAATCAGCAAATCGAACTCAAACAAAACCAGCAATCCAAAGCGCGGCTCGATCTGGAAGACACCTTGATCCGGCTGCAAAGCAACATTCAAATCAAAACGCTGGAGTTGAAATCCGCGCAGGCAGCAACAGCGCGCAACAGCTTATTGTTCAAACAAGGTTTGCTGTCCGAAGAAAAGCTGCGCGAAGTGGAATTGCTGGAAGAAAAAACGCGCACTGAACTCAAACAACTGGAAGACACCAAACGCAATTCGCAGGCTTCGACCAAAACACAATTGGAAGGTTTGGTGTTGGAAATGAAAACGCTGGAACAGGAACGCGCCGAAGCTCAGCGCCAACTGGAACTGGCCACCACCAAATCAGACCGCAACGGCGTGCTTACCTGGGTGATTGAAGAAGCAGGCGCAACGGTTCAAAAAGGCGCTGTGCTGGCGCGCATTGCCGACCTCAGCACATTCCGCGTCGAAGCGACAGTTTCCGATATTCACGCCAGCCGTCTGAACGCCGGATTGCCGGTCAAAGTCAAAATCAATGACGACCAATTGCCCGGCTCCATCGCCAGCATTAACCCCGCCGTCGCCAACGGAGTCATCACGATGCTGGTGGCGCTGGAAGACAAATCCAGTGACCTGCTGAAATCCAATTTGCGCGTGGACGTGCTGATTTCCACCGACCGCAAAGAGCACGCCTTGCGGATCAAGAAAGGCCCATTCGCCAGCGGCGAAGGTTCAAAGGATGTTTTCGTCATTCGCGGCGACACAGCCATCAAAACGGCTGTGCGGTTCGGCATTTCCAGCTTCGATCAATACGAAGTGCTGCAAGGTTTGATCGAAGGCGACGAAGTCATCATTTCCGATATGAAAGAGTATCTGCACCTGAAAGAAATAAAACTAAAGTAAGCGCGTTCGTAGTTTTGCCTTGTGGCCAATGACTTTAAGTTCAATCCGTCATTAGCCATTACCCATTGCGAATTGCCCATTAACAGTTAGGGGAAATGATTTTCCTACCCGCCAGATAATGGCTAATGTCGAATGGCTGATGGTTAATTTCCTGAATTTGATGCCATTGGTCTTCAGACGAAACGACGAACAGTCTGGAGCAAAGAATGATTCAGCTTGAAGGCATTGAAAAAGTGTATCGCACCGAGCGCATCGAAACTGTTGCGCTGACCAACATCAATCTGGCCGTCAACGAAGGCGAGTTCATTTCGATTATGGGGCCATCCGGTTCCGGCAAAAGCACGCTGTTGAACGTCATCGGTTTGCTGGATGTGCCGACCGGCGGCAAAGTCGCGCTCAACAGCAAACCCGTGACTTCATACAGCGACCGCAATCTGGCGCGCGTTCGCAACGAAGAAATCGGTTTTGTCTTTCAGACCTTTCACCTCATCAACGACCTGAGCGTGGTGGACAACGTCGAAATTCCGCTGTTGTACCGTAAAGGAATTTCCAGCGGCGAACGGCGAAAACTGGCGCTGCGCGCGTTGGATCGCGTCGGGCTGCACGCGCGAGTCCATCACTTCCCCGGACAGCTTTCCGGCGGCCAGCAACAGCGCGTCGCCATCGCCCGCGCGATCGTCGGCAATCCGCGCATCCTGCTGGCCGACGAACCCACTGGCAATCTGGATTCGCAGATGGGCGACGAAATCATGGACGTACTGCGCGGGTTGAAGGAAAACGAAAAGACCACGGTGGTGATGGTCACACACGATCCGCGTCAGGCAGAAAAAACCGAACGAGTCGTCCGGCTGTTTGACGGGCGGCAGGTCAGCTAACGAGGAGGCGGGTTATGCTCAAAAACTATCTCAAAGTCGCATTCAAGGTTTTTCTGCGGCGAAAGTTTTTTACCTTCATCAGCCTGTTCGCCATCAGCTTCACGCTGATTATTTTGATGGTGGCGACGGCGCTGTTCGACAACGTGTTTGCGCCGCAGCCGCCCGAAGACAAGGCTGACCGTTCGCTTTACGTGATGGGAATTCGACTGCAAGGCCCGGAAAGCCAATCAACCGGTCCGGCAGGTTATGTCTTTTTGGAACGTTACGTGCGGACTTTGCCGAACGTCGAAAAGGTTTCACTCTACACCACACCAAACGTCGTTTATTCGTTTTGGAAAGGTGGCAAGATCAAATCTTTCCTGAAAAGAACTGACGGCGAGTTCTGGCAAATCATGGGCTTTCAGTTTCTGGAAGGTGGGCCGTTCACCGTCGAAGACGAAAAGAGCGCCAACTTTGTGGCGGTCATCAACGAGGCTACGCGGCGGAAGTTTTTCGGCGACGAATCGGCAGTCGGCAAAATGATCGAAGCCGACGGTCAGCAGTTTCGTGTGGTCGGCGTAGTCGGCAACGTCCCGATTTTCCGCATCAATCCATTTTCTGACATCTGGGTTCCGATCAGCACATCGAAGACGAATGCCTACAAATCGCAATTGCTGCGCGGCGAATTTCAAGCGGCGATTCTGGCCAAAAGCTCCGCTGATCTGCCAGGTATCAAATCTGAATTTGAATCCAGGCTGCCTGGCGTTGAATTCCCTGACAAACGCGAATTCAACACAGCCATCGGCGGCGCAGACACGATGTTCGAGTTCGCTTCGCGCATGATGATTCCTTCGCAACAGATGGAAAGCCAGCCGCGAAAATTGTTGGCCATCATCATTTCGCTGATGGTGTTGTTCATGATTTTGCCGACGGTCAATCTGATTAACATCAACGTCAGCCGCATTCTGGAACGCGCCAGCGAAATCGGTGTCCGCAAAGCCTTCGGCGCATCTTCGTGGACGCTGGTCGGGCAGTTCGTCACCGAAAACGTTTTGCTGACTTTGATCGGCGGCGTGTTGGGCTTTTTCGGTTCGCAGTTCGTCTTGAAACTGATTGCCGACAGCGGTTTGATTCCTTACGCCGAATTCCATTTGAACTATCGGTTCTTTGTTTACGGATTGTTGACGGCGCTGTTCTTCGGATTGTTTTCCGGCGTGTATCCGGCCTGGAAGATGTCGCGGCTGAATCCGGTGCAAGCGTTGAAAGGCGCGGGAGGTTCTCGATGACGAAACATCTGCTGAAACTGGTTTGGAATCGCAAGCGAATCAATTTTCTGATTACGGTCGAAATCTTCTTTTCGTTCGTCGTGCTGTTCGGCGTCGTGCTGGCGGCGGTTTATTACGTGGACAATTACAACCAGCCGCTCGGTTTCACTTATGAAAACGTCTGGCGAGTCGCCGTGGAAATGAATGAGCGCGCCGAAGGTTCGCATTCTTCGCAAAACACTCAAACCGACCTCAACGCGCCAAAAGAACCAACGGAAGAAGCCGATCCGCCTGCCGCCGCCACTTTCAAACAGTTGATGGCCGCGGCGAAAGAATTTAGCGAAGTCGAAAGCGTGGCGACTGGCACGGTGTCCCCTTACGGAGATGGCACGGACACCTCAGCTATTGGCGACGATTCCAACCTGATTCGCTACGGCGTAAACCTGGTTTCAGACGATTACCCGCAAGTGCTGGGTTTGACTCTGACTCGTGGGCGTTGGTTCGGCAAAGAAGACGATGGCGCAAATTATCGCCCGGTCGTCATCAACGAAAAGCTAAGCCGAGATGTCTTTGGCGAACTTGATCCGCTTGGCAAAGAGTTGCGTCGTCCCAACCTGCCGCCCAAGCAGGAAGAAGAAAAAAGTACGCCGATGCGCGTGGTCGGCGTCATCAATGAATTCCGTAAAGACGGCGAATACACTGCGCCGGAAAATTTCCTTTTCCAGCGGCAATTGCTGAACAATCAAATGCGCCGCGAACCAAACTGTCTGATGCTGAAAGTTCGCCCCGGTACGACTGCCGAGTTTGAAGAAAAGGTCATCAAACGATTGCAGGCCGTCGCCAAAGACTGGTCGTTTGAAATCGAACCCGTCACCAAAATGCGCGAAACGGCGAATACCTTTCGACTAGCTCCGCTGATTGCCGGAGGGCTGGTTGCGGGATTTTTGATGTTGATGGTGGCGATGGGTTTGACCGGCGTGCTGTGGCAAAACGTGACTCAACGAACCAAAGAAATCGGATTGCGCCGAGCCAAAGGCGCGACCGCTCGCCGAATCCACAAACAGATTCTGGCCGAACTGGTCATCATCGCTACTTTCGGTTTGATCTTTGGCGTAGCCGCCGTCGTGCAATTTCCGCTGCTGGATGTGATCGGCGACATCAACAGCCGCGTGTTCAGCTTGAGCATCGTGATTTCGCTGGCGGTGATTTATGCGCTGACAGTCATCTGTGGTTTGTATCCAAGCTGGATGGCCACTAAAGTGCAGCCCGCTGAGGCGCTGCATTACGAATAGCTGAACCCATTCGCGCAATTTTCGTATTGTTCGGCGACTCTTCAGGAAGTTTCAAATTCATTCGCTGTGAGGTTTACGAACAATGCATTGCCCGAAATGTGGTTTTCATGCCGGTCAGGAAGGCTCGCGGTTTTGCCGCAATTGTGGGTTTCGGTTGGATGGGGTGGCGCAACTGCTGGCTCACAACGGAATGGTTGAGCCAACTCTTCCGCAAGTGGCTGTCGCGCCCAGATACCCATCTCCGCGAAAAAATGGATTGAAACAAGGCGGCAAACTTTTGTTCGCCTGCGTTGCGCTCTTTCCGATTTTTCTAGGCTTGAGTATTGGGGTAGGCAGTCCCGAACCAATGGCTTTCCCGGCCATAGTTCTTTTTGCAGGCTTGGTGCGAATGCTTTACGCCCGTTTGTTTGAAGAAGACTATTCGCAACCGGCAGCAGCTCAGCCGGTGTTTGTTGCCTTGCCAACGGTTCCTGCCGCGCTGCCGAGTTATCAAGCCCCGGTTGTCCAACCGCAAGCTCCAACAAGCGTTCCTACTACCGGCCACCTGGAACCGCCGAGTGTCATTGAACCAACGACCAACCTGCTCAACAGGCAGTAACTCACCAAGCCCTATGGAACTCGCAATTCAAAAAGTCGTCGCAATCAACCTGTTGGTCATCGGCCTGTCGCACATTTTCCAGCATCGAGCCTGGGCGGAGTTTTTCATTCGCTGGCGGGAAAAAGGCGAAGTTGGAGTGTTTTACACTGCGCTGCTGCATCTGCCGATTGGGTCGCTGATCGTCGGCTTTCACAACGTCTGGAGCGGCATTCCGGCAGTGCTGACCGTTCTCGGCTGGGGCTGGACGCTGAAAGGCTTGCTGTATTTCGTTTATCCCAAACACGGTCTGCGAATGCTGAACCGCGTCACGCCGGAACGGTCGTGGGAATTCATCATTCCCGGCGTGATTATGGTCGTGTATGCAGGGGCGCTGACTTACCACATATTCAGACAGTAACGTTTTCGATGGCAGACAAACCCAGCAAACCTTTCGCTCCCCTTTCGCCGATTCTGATCGTGGATGACGATCCGTCGGTGACGGCTTCGCTGGCATTGTTGTTGAAACAGGCTGGGTACGCCTCGCTATCCGTTTCGTCGCCCGCTGAAGCTTTGCGCCTGATCGAAAGCCAGCCGTTTGCGCTGGTGCTGCAAGACCTGAACTTTTCTCGCCAGACCAGCGGCGAAGAAGGGCTGCGATTGCTGGGCGAAATCAAATCGCGCAACGCTCGATTGCCGGTGGTGTTGATTACCGCCTGGGGTTCCATCGAACTGGCCGTGCAAGGCGTTCGCGCCGGAGCTTCCGACTTCATCACCAAACCCTGGACGCATCAGCAAATTCTGCAAGCCGTCCGCACCGCGCTGGGGCTGGCCGAAGCGCAATCATCCAAATCAACCAGCAAAACTCTCACGCGCGAAGACCTCGACGCCCAATACGAATTCACGGATATGGCCGGCAGCGACCCGAAACTGCTGCGCGTGCTGGAACTGATCGGACGCATTGCGGCAACTGACGCTTCGGTGCTGATTACGGGCGAAAGCGGAACCGGCAAGGAACTCATTGCCGAAGCCATTCACCGCAACAGCCATCGCAAAACAGCTCCGCTGGTCAAAGTAAATCTGGGCGGCATTCCGGCGCAGTTGTTTGAAAGCGAAATGTTCGGTCACGTCAAAGGCGCGTTCACCGACGCCAAACAGGATCGCAAAGGGCGGTTTGAAATCGCCAACAGCGGGACGATCTTTCTGGATGAAATTGGCGACCTGGATGCCAGCGCGCAGGTCAAATTGCTGCGCGTGTTGCAGGATCGAACTTACGAAGTGCTCGGTTCCAGCCAAACGCGCACGGTGGACGTTCGCGTGGTGTCGGCCACCAATCGCAATCTGGCCGAGATGGTCGCGCACGGCCAATTCCGCGAAGATTTGCTCTATCGGCTGAACCTGATTGCGATTCACCTACCCGGTTTGCGCGAACGCGCCGGAGACATTCCGCTGATTGCGGCTCGCTTTCTGGAAAACCTGGCCAAGGTGTATCGCCGCTCGGAGCTTTCGATCAGCGAAGCCGCGATGCGCTGGCTGCAAGCACAACCCTGGCCGGGAAACGTCCGCCAACTACGCCACGTCATCGAACGCGCGTTGCTGGTCAGCGGTAAAGATGTTTTGGAACGCGAAGATTTTGAATTGATGATGGCGATGGATGCGCGCGCCGAAACTCACGAAGACAGCCAGGATGCTTTGCCGCAAGTCGGCGCAATGACTTTGGACGACATTGAACGCGCCATGATCTTGAAAGCCTTGAAACACCACGACGGCAACATCAGCCGCGTCGCCGAAGCTCTGGGACTCAGCCGCGCCGCGCTTTATCGGCGCTTTGAAAAATTCGCCATCAAGCCCTAACCGTTAATCAGCTTTTTCCATTTCCCGCAACTCCCGCCGCAGAACTTTGCCGACGGCGCTCTTGGGCAAGCTGGGAACAATCTGGATGATTGACGGGACTTTGTATTTCGCCAGATCGTTTTTGCAGAACTCAGAAAGCTCTTCGCTGGTGGCCGAAGCGCCAGGTTTCAGCACGACAAAGGCTTTGACCGATTCGCCGCGATATTGATCGGGAATGCCTATGACGGCGGCTTCCAGCACTGCCGGATGTGTGAACAACACGTCTTCGACTTCGTTCGGATACACGTTGAAACCGCCGACGATAATCATGTCCTTCTTGCGCTGGACAATGTAAAAGTACCCGTCTTCGTCCATACGAGCCACGTCGCCGGTGTACAGCCAGATTCCTTGAGCGTCGGCGCGCAGCGCGATGGCGGTTTCGTCAGGACGGTTCCAATAGCCTTTCATCACTTGCGGCCCACGAATGCAAAGCTCGCCTTCCTGGCCAAGCGGTACTTCCTGCGTGCCAGTTTCCAGATCAACGATCTTTGCGTCGGTCGCCGGATAGGTCAGCCCGATGCTGCCGGGTTTGCGCCGAGCCAGCGTCGGCGTCGAATGCGTTGTCGGCGAAGCTTCGGTCAATCCATATCCTTCATACAGCATTGCGCCACTCAATTGTTCAAACTGTTCGATGACTTCTACCGGCAACGGAGCCGAGCCGCTGTTGAATCGCCGCACATATTCCAAACCGCAGGTTTTGATTTCAGGATGGTTGAGCATGGAAATGTACAGCGTAGGCACTCCGGGAAAGAACGTCGGTTTGTAAGTTTTGATGGCTTGAATCAGCGCGTTGGGATCGAATTTTGGCACGGGAATTTGCATTGCACCGTTCCAGGTTCCAAGCAGCATCCCGACCGTTTGGCCGTAAATGTGAAAGTACGGAATGACCATCAAGTAGCGTTCGTCGCCGGATTGTGTGAGTTCTCTGCCCCAGATGTACGACTGAATGACATTGGAATACAGATTGAAATGCGTGAGCATCGCGCCTTTGGGAACACCTGTCGTGCCGCCGGTGTATTGCAACACGGCGACATCTTCTTCAGGCGTGATGGCCACTCGCGGCAAGGCGACTTCGGTAGTTTCGATCAGGTGTTTGAACGACAAGGTTCCCGCCGGAGCGGCAGGCGCAATTTCGGGATTGGCGGAATACTCCTGCAAGCTGGTGACAATGACGTTTTCAATTTGCGTGTTCGCTCGAATGCCGAGCACGACCGGCGTCATCAAATCCAAGACGATGACGGCTTTCATGCCGGAATCTTTGGCGACGGCTTCGACTTCGCGCGGCGTATAAATCGGATTGATGTTGGCGACAATTGCTCCCAGCCGAACGATGGCAAAAAAGCTGATTAAGTATTGCGGACAGTTCGGCAGCATGATGCCTACGCGATCACCTTTCGCTATTCCCAGCTTGCTGAGCGCGCTTGCCAACCGATCCACTTGCGATTTGACTTCGCCGAAAGTCAGAAACGCGCCGAGAAACGCCGTCGCCGGTTTATCTCGATAACTGACGCTGGCGATTTGCAAAATCTGGTACAGTGGCTGGCGCGGCATGTTTGGGTTCGGGTCTACCCAAAAGTCGTAATGCTTCAGCCAGGGTTTGGCGGCGTACAGTGAGTCGTTGGCAATTTCCGCAGTGCTCATAATTTCGTTGTCATCTCCTTCGATTATTTACTGCGCTGATGTTACGCGCTAAGGAATCGAACATTGGGCTTGACACGGTTTTCGTCCCGGTAGGGACGGTTGATATTAGCCCGGCAGTTCACTGCCGGGAAAAGCAGCGAATGAATCGGCGTCCTGTAGGGACGCTTGAGTTTCGGCCAGAACAAGGTTCAAGCGTCCTTACAGGACGCGACAAAGAAAGGCTCTGCTACCCGGCGTTGAAACGCCGCGCTAAATTCAACCGTCCCTACCGGGACGAAGAAACTGCCAAACGCTTTACCTGATCTGCAATCGCGTAACATCAATTACCAGCCTGATGCTACTTTTTCTTTTCGTACAGGTAAGCCGTATCCAGCACTTTGGCTTGTGTGCCGTCGTGAACGGCGAATTTGCCGCCGCCCCACAGATTCGCCGCGCCGTATTCGCCAGCTTTGTTGACGGCGTAAAACGTGATGTTGAACTTGGCCAGTTCCGTCGGATTGTCGCCATACCGGTGAGAGATTCGTTTCAGCACGTCCAACGCGGCTTCGGTCGGATTCATGCCTCGCCGCATGTTTTCGACAATCGTGTGACCGCCGCAAATGTAGATGTTTTCTTCGCCGCGACCTGTGGAGCCAGCCGCGCCGACTTCGTTGTCAACGTACAAACCCGCGCCGATGATCGGCGAATCGCCCACGCGACCGGGAATCTTCCACGCCAGGCCGGAAGTCGTCGTCACGCCGGAAATGTCTCCGCTGGCATCCACCGCCAGACAGTTGATCGTTCCGGTCGGACGACGGCGAATGACATCCATCGCCCATTCGTTGAAGGCAATGTCCGCCGGAGTCGTCAAGGTGCTGGCGATTTTCCTGCTCGAAGCTGAGGCCGGTTTCGGATGTTTCGGACTCGGCCCCCAAGTGTCGTCGTCGCTCATTTCTTCGCGCCACTTCATCCAGATTTTGCGCGAATCTTCGGTCAGCAAATCTTCTTTCTTAAACCCGTGAGCCAGCGCAAACCGCAGCGCGCCTTCGCCGACTAACATAATATGATCGGTGCGTTCCAAAACCAGTTTGGCCACCGAAGCCGGATTTTTGATGTAGCGCAAACTGGCGACTGAACCGGCTCTGCGCGAAGGGCCGTGCATGCAGCAAGAATCCAGTTCGACATCGCCGTCGGCGTTCGGCAAACCGCCGTAACCGACCGAATTGTCGCGCGGGTCGCTTTCGACAATGTTGACGCCAGCGACTACGGCTTCGAGCGTGTCTCCGCCACGTTTCAAAATGTCCATCGCCCGGCTGACGCAATCAATGCCGCCGTTGAAGACTTTGCCGTCCGCGCCGCGATTGACGTTGGCGCTGGAAATCACCACCGGGCGAGCTTTGCCCATTGGTTTGGCGCCCTGCTGGCTGGCCAGCGCGTCGCCAGCGAGGATCGGCGCGCTCAATCCGGCAATCGCCGTGTTTCGGATGAACTCTCTGCGCTTCATTTGTTCGTTGCTCATTGTCTCTCCTGATTCGGGTTGGGTTGAGTGGTTTCGGATTTGGCAGCTTGAGAATTTTTGTTTTCAAACTGCCGCAACTTGTCTTCGGCCTGCTGAATCTTCTTTTCGATTTCATCGCTCAGCTTTTGGTAAATCTCCAGCGATTGCACCTGGCTGGTTTCCAGGCTGCGCAATCTTTCGACTTCGGCGCGAACCTGATTCAAACGAGCTTCGTGCTGATAACGAATTTGAGCCATAGTCGCGTCGCGGTTGAAAGTTCCGATGGTCGCTGTTTGTGCCAGCAGAGACTCGCGCGTCATCAATTGCTGCAAAGTCTGGTCTTCCGCTTCCAACAAAGCAATGCGTTCCCGGATCGGGCGCAGAGTGCTTTCGTAAGTGGCGATTCGCTGTTCGACGCGATTCATTCGCAGGAATTCGATTTCCAATTGCTGGCGCACATTCAGAGCTTTGACTTCCTGCGACAGGGATTTCAATTCTTCGGCGATGATCGTAAAGGCTTTGGTCAGCGCATCCGCCTGCACCTGAACCGAGGTGGCTTGCTGCGCTTCAGCGTTGTCGGCGTTGACCGGTTTCTTCGCCTCCGGTTTCGCATCCTTGTTGTCCAGATCAATGATGTTGGGATATTGCGGAGGATTTTTGACCGGACGCTTTGGCTTTGACGATTGCTGAGCCAACGCCGTCGCCGCGCAAACTGCCAGCAACAACAAGAACAGACCAATTTTTCGATACTGCATAACTCTCCAGTTCTTAGTTTCCAGTCGCCAGTTTCCAGCCTGACAAACTGGAAACCGGAAACTGGAAATTTTCAATTCAAGCTTTCTTGATCAGGCCGACCAAAAAGAGCAAAACGACTGCCCCAATGACCGACGTAACCAAAGAATTCAGCAACCCTGTGCCGATTGAAATTTTCAGCAGGCCAAGCAGCCAGCTCCCCAAAAACGCTCCGATGATTCCCACGACGATATTTCCAACCAGGCCAAATCCACCGCCACGCATCAGATTGCCTGCAATCCAACCCGCCGCAGCTCCGACCAGCAAAAAGACCAACAACCCGGTAGCATCCATAAAATCTCCCCTTATGGTTGAAGCAACTTCCGTTTAACGGGACACGCGCTTCGGACAACCAACGCTTGTCAGTTCGGCGGCGCGTGTTTGAGGAACTACGGAATGATGACTACTGCCGTATGAAACTACGAATAAATTTTCAACCTGACCGTTTATCGCGGAGTTGACCGTTGACC
>JANRKX010000060.1:0-72122 GCA_033763255.1 Acidobacteriota bacterium
CGTCAGGCTTCCACGTTGTTTGAGAGCGCGGTTATACTCAGGCCAGTTGCGGGTGCGGTAAGCGGTTTTCTTTTTCATTGCACAAAAAGCTTACCAGACTGCCGCTCCCGCAGCGGCAGTCTTCATTCGTGCAACAGCGCCGTGATGTACTAAAAATTCAGAACTTCGCTCCAGCGGCAGTCATGTGTTTTTCGTAAGCTCTGGAATCCAGAATCCCTTTAATTTCAACAACTACGCGGTCGAGTTCTTCGTCCGAAGTGAAAAAATGCGGGCCAATCCGAATGCCTGCGCCGGGGCGGTAATCCACTAAAACTTCGCGGTTTGCCAGTTCGCGCACGACTTCTCCGGCGTGAGGGACATCGAAAATCACCGAGCCGCCTCGTTGATTGGCCTTCGACGGAGAATTCACGCGCCAGCCCTGTTCGTTCGCCAGTTCGATCAGACGCGAAGTCTGCCGAATGGATTTCGCTCGAATGCGCTCGACGCCGATTTCGTTGACCAGGTCATATCCGCTTTCGGCGGCATAAAGTGTCGGAATCGCTGGCGATCCATGCAAAAAGCGATGCGCGTCTTCGGCGTAAGTCATTTCCGGCTCAAAGGCGAACGGAGCTTGATGCGCCGACCAGCCGGTGATTTTCGGCTTCAAGCGTTCGCGCAAATCCGGGCGAACGTACAAATAACCGGCTCCTGGACCGCCGCACAGCCATTTGACCGAACCGCCCGTGGCGAAATCTACGCCGAGTTCAGTCACGTTGAACGGAACGGTTCCGGCGGATTGGTAAGTATCCAGTACAACCAACGCGCCGACGCGGTGAGCTTTTTCAACAATAGCTTTGGCGTCCTGAATGTAGGCGCTTTTGAACAGCACGTGCGACATCGGCACGAGCAATGTGGCTTCGTCAATCGCGTCCACCATGCGTTGAGTGTCAACCGTGATGCCGTCATCGCTGGGCACGCGGACGACTTTCGCGCCTGCTGCCTCGGCGTGAGCGTCGTAAACGTACATCACCGACGGAAAATTCATCGCTTCGTACACGATCTTGTTTCGCTTCCCGGACAAATCGAAACACGACAAGATGATCGCCTGACAAATGGAAACGTTCTGGTGCATGACCACCGAACCCGGCGCGGCTCCGATGATGCGAGCGATTTTGTCGCCGACGGTCAGCGGCATTTCCCACCAGCCTTCCGCCCAAGCGCGAATGCCTCGTGTCGCCCAAGCGTTGGCGTAATCCTGCATCCGGTCGTAAGTTTTTTGCGGCATTGCGCCCAGCGAATGGTTAATCAGATAAAGCGATTTTTCCAGAATTGGAAACTGCGAGCGATAAGAAAGAAGTTCGTCCATAAAATCCTCCAGGTCAGTACCGCGACCGGTAGAGAGCGGGTACATTCGACCACACCCGCTCCCTACCGGTCGCGGTACTGATTCGGCGTCTCAGCCAAATTCAGAAACTCAAAAAAGCCATTCAAGTCGCGGTAATCGCCGACGATGTGGCGCGCACCGGCTTCGGCCAACGTTTGAGCGCGTTCGCCGTTGGCGATGCCTACGAAACCCAAACCGAGATTGGCGGCGGTTCGCACGTCCCACAATCCGTCGCCGACCGAAACTACTTTGGCAAACCGGTTGATGCCGTAATGCTGCCGGGCGCGATCAATCGCTGTTTGTACAATGCCTTCGCGCGGGCGAGCGTCTTCGGCAAACCCGCCGGGGAAACGATCCAGTTCGATTCCGGCGGCGGCCAGCTTCATCTTTGCCGAACCTCGCCAGCAGCCTGTGGCGATGGTGATGACCCAGTCGTTTTTTTGGGCAAGCTGCGAAACCATCTGTCGCGCTCCGGGAATTTCGGCGAAGTGAGCGGCGTCGAGTTGGTGATGGTGATGCAGCAAATCAAAGAAGCGCGTTTTCAGCGGGGACAAGTCTTCGTCGGTCGGTTCGCGGTTGAGATGATCCACGAAGATTTGATGCGTCAGGCCGGAATCGCTGACGTGCGGACAATTTGTCCATGAAGCTCCGATGTCAGTCACGCCGTGCGTTTCGGCGACGGCGCGCGTGAAGCAGATCGTGTCCACGTGGCTGGTGTCGGTCAGCGTTCCGTCAATGTCCAGAATGGCAAGTTTCATAATCAGGTTTTAGGTGGCAGTTTGCAGGTTTTAGGCCTCGGTCAGCATTGTTCGAGCTTCCCACAATTCGGGGAAGAATTTTTTGTCGAGCGTCATTTTCAAATACGAAGCGCCGCTGCTGCCGCCCGTGCCCAGCCGCACGCCAATGGTTCGTTCGACCATTTGAATGTGCCGCAATCGCCAACTGACGATCAGTTCGTCAAATTCCGTCAGCCGTTCGCAGACATCAATCCAATCGCGGTTGCGGCGTTCGTCGCGGTAAATGGCCAGAATCGCCCTGGCGCGAGCTTTGTACTTTTCTTCTTCGCTGGCGTCGGCAGCGAGTTCCGACATCACGCCAAGCGAAGCCAGCGCATCAAAAAACATATCGCGCAATGAAGGTTCGGTCAGTCGCCGTTGAAGCTGCGCCAGCATTTCCGGCGAAGCTTCGTGAAAGCGCAACATCTTTTCGTCTTTCAGGCCGCACAAAAATTCGATTTCGCGGAACTGTTCGGATTGAAATCCGCTGGCCGGGCGCAGCTTGTCGCGGAACGCCAGAAAGTGCGTCGGCAACATCGTTTCCAGAATCGTGAACTGTTCGACCAGCACGCGCGCGATTTCCGTCGAACGGCGCAACAAACGCGCGGCTTCGTAAACTTCGTCGGCGTCAGGATTCGCGGCGGCGACTCGCAAATTGGCGACGACCGCATCCAGTTCGTGCAGCAGTTGTTTGAACCACAGTTCGTACGTTTGGTGAATGATGATGAACAGCAGTTCGTCGTGATGCGGCGGCGCGGATTGCGGCTGTTGCAGCCGGATCAAATCTTCGACACGCAGGTAACTGCCGTAAGTCAGTTGATCGGATTCGGGTTTGATAGGTGTTTGCATAAAACTCAATCGGTCAGAAAAACCTCGAACAGTTGTTCGAGAGCCGGGGCGCCAAAGGTTTCTGACGGGTGTTCTTTGACAAGCTTGAAACCGAATTTGTCGTACAGCCGCCGGGCGGAGTGAAGTCCGGCAATCGTGTGAAGGTAAACACGATTGAAATTTTTGCTGCGGCAGAAATTCATCGCTTCGGTCATTAACCGATTGCCCAGCCCCTGACCAGCGTAAGTTTCGTCGGCGATAAACCATCGCAGTTTTGCACCATCGGTTTCGCGGCGACTGCCGTCAATAGTGATCGAAGCGACGATTCGGTCGCCGTCCATCGCCAGCCAGAAACCATCGTGTGCCGGATCGAAGCGCGCTAGGAATTCGACCAGTCCCGCAGCAATCTCGGCTTCAAATTTCAGGCCGAAGTTCCAATGACGGCTGTAATACACGCCGTGCAGTTCGACGATTTTGCCCAAAGCTCCGGGCCGATAACCATTGCTGATTGTGATTGCATTCATTGATTGGGTTTGATTGTCGGGCGTTCGGAATCTTTCGCGCCGTAACTGAAAATCGCCCCGTTGGTTCCAACCGCCCAACCGCAGTCCGGCGCGACGAAAAACACACGCTGCAAGTTGGCGCGCGTGCCGGGCGATTCTTCCAGCCAGGTTGTGCCGCCGTCGGTCGTGTGCAGCAAAGTTCCGCGCTCACCGACAGCCCAGCCTTCTTTTGAACCGACGAAATACACGTCGTTCAAAGTTTGCTGCGTGCCGGAGTTTTGCGGTTGCCAGCGAGCGCCGCCATTTACTGTTGAAAGAATCACGCCGCCACTTCCAACCGCCCAGCCGCGATTGGCGTCAACGAAATGCACCGCGCGCAAGTTTGTCGCTATGCCGGTTGGTTGCTCTTTCCAGCTTTGGCCACCGTCTTCGGTGTGCAGAGCCAATCCGGCAGCGCCAACAATCCAGGCTCGTTGAGCGTCAATTGCCGAAATGTCGTTCAGGATTTTCCGCGATTGAATGACTTGCAGCTTCCAGGTTGCGCCGCCGTCCGCCGTGGCTTGAATCGTGCCGAGTTCACCAACCGCCCAGCCTATGCGTTCATCCGCAAACGCCATCCGCAACAACACTGGGTCGGGCGGCGGCTTCGGTTCTTCGATTTCCAGTGTGTCTTTGGTGGTTTTCTTGATCGTCAGCGATTGATTCGGTTGCAAAGGAGGCCGAGCCAATTGAGCGTCCATCCACAAGGCGCCGCGGTCTTCGGAGCGCAGCAAGAAGACTCGTTCGTGCCATTGAATATCCGGGCGGCGATTGAACAAGCCAAATTCGCCGAGCAATAGCAACTGTTTGTCGTTCGCCCACAGATCAAGCAGCGGTTCTTTTCGCATCTTTGGCGGCAACAGCATCGGTTGCCAATGCTGCCCACCGTCTTCCGTCGAAAGCAGCATGCCGTTGCCGCCAGCCGCCCAACCGCGTTGGCGATTGGCGAAAACAATGGCATTCAGTTTTGAAAGCACCCCGCTGGATTGTTGTGTCCAGCCGCGTTGCGACTGAATCTGCGCGCCGGAATTGGTGAGCGGGAAAAACGCCACAACGGAGAGAAGCATCAGGCTCAAATACTTAAAAACTGGTTTCCAAAACATCTCCATCTCTCCATAAATCGAAAATCTATCGCACGATGATTCGCATCCACGAAGCGAGCATTGTGATGTTCATCAGCTTATCAACCGTTTTGAATTTGTTGCCCGGAACAACCACAGTGTCGCCGGGAATCAGATACACGTCTTGTGCTTTGCCGCGCTCGATTTCTTTCATGTTCACGGGAATCGCCGCGGTCGTGCCTTCTTTTTGCATTCGCAGCACGCTGACTTTCGACAAATTGCCGAAGCGCGTAACGTAGCCGGCTTTTGCCAGAGCTTCAGTGACGGTCAGGCGTCGCGTCATTTCATAAATTCCCGGTTGAGCCACATCGCCGATGACCATGTACTTCAGGCTGTGAACCTGCATGATCTGAATCGAAACTTTCGGCTCGCGTATGTATTCCGACAGTTTTTCGGTGAACTCTTTTTCCAGTTCTTCGATGGTGCGACCGGCGATGATGATGTGGCCGATCAGCGGGTAGCTGATTTTTCCGTTCGGCGGAATGACTATGTTCATCCGCGAATAATTCGGCTGGTCGAACACGTCTACGGAAATGACGTCTTCGGGGCCGAGCCTCGTCGTCGCAAAAAAGTTGTTGATGTAAGGCAACACCGCCGCTTCTTCTTCGGACTGAGTTTCGCGGCGCAGCGCCTGACGGTCAGCGTCTGGAATGGTTTTGCTCTGAGCCTCAGCAGGTTTTTTGTCCGCAGGTTTGCTTTCCTGTGACTTCGACGCTTTGTCCAAGCTGGGTTGTTGAGCTTGTGTCAAAACGTGGGAGAAAGAAATTACGATCAATAAAATTACAGTTCTCATTGTTAGCTCCGAGAAACATTCAAAGAAAAGCTTTTTCACCGCAGAGGCGCGAAGAACGCAGAGGTGGCGCAGAGATTTCGACAATGCGCCTCAATCGGGCGTTACTTCATCATTGTCTTTTAGCCCAAGGACAAGTCGGTTGATGCCACCATTTTTTAAGATTTCGACCTTGAAGTTAAATAAAAGGCCTGCTTTCCATCCACCAAGCCGCATGTAAGTGAGCGTTTGCGCTTCGAAGATCGGGTGCATTGTTTCGACAGATTTGATTTCAACAACGACAGTGTTTCAACCAGCAAATCAAGCTGATAAGCCTTTTCAATCTTTACTCCCTTATATTCAAGTGGGATCGGATATTGACGCTTAAACTTGATTCCTCTCAGCGCCAGTTCTTTGCAAAGACATTCCTCATAGGCAGATTCCAACAAACCTGGTCCCAAGAACTTATGAACCTTAATCGCTGCTCCGATAATCTTCCAGGTCAAATCGTTTACTTTCATAATCACCTCTGCGCCATCTTTGCGTTCTCAGCGCCTCTGCGGTGAAAGAAGCTTTCTTTCCTCACCTTCCATAACCAAACAAGACGACCTTGATTGTCTTGAACATGATCCAGATGTCGAACAGCAGCGAGACGTTTTTGATGTAGTACAGATCGTACTGCAATTTCTGCATTGAGTCTTCCACCGATGCGCCGTAGCCGTAATTCACCTGGGCCCAACCGGTCAAACCGGGTTCGACCAGATGGCGCTGCGAATAGAACGGAATCTGTTCGTTGAGTTGTTCGACGAAAACTGGGCGTTCGGCTCGTGGGCCGACGAAACTCATATCGCCCAGCAGAATGTTGATGAACTGCGGGATTTCATCAATGCGGGTTTTTCTCAAAAAGTTGCCGACGCGCGTAATGCGCGGGTCGCGCTCAGTCGCCCATTGCGCGCCAGCTTTTTCGGCGTCCTGTCGCATTGAACGAAACTTGATGATCTTGAACGTGCGCCCGTTTTTGCCGACACGCTCCTGAGAGTAAAAAATCGGACCCGGCGAATCCAGTTTGATGGCTATGGCGGCGAAAATCGCCAGCGGCAACGACAGCACCAAACCGACGGTTGCCATCACCAGATTGAACAATCGCCGAATCAAACCCGCCAATGTGCCGCGTTTACCTCCGCCGGAAAAAATAATCCAGCTTGGTCGCAACATTTCAACGCTGATTTTGCCGGTCAGTTTTTCATACAGCGCCGTGCCTTCTTCGATGGCGGCCTGGCCTTGCAGTCGGAGTTTCAGCAACTGGTCAACTGGCATGTGGCCGCGCCGATCCTGCAATGCGACGACAACGCGATCAATTTTTTCCTGTTCGACAATTCGGTTCAGTTCATCAACCGAACCCAGCACGTCGCGCGTAAAAGAAGTCTGCCCGAAATCCAGCGAGTTGTTGTGACTGACAATGCTGGTTCCGACCAGCTTCGCGTCTTCGGAAACATAACCGGCCACTTTGTAACCCAGATCGCGGCGCAACATGGCTTCGTGAGCGACATCGGTTGCCAGTTTGTCCGTGCCTACGATCAAGATGCGATCTCCGAGCATTGGATTCCGCATCAACCAGTGAATGCTCAATCGCCAGACGGTCATCAGCGCCAGCGCCAGAATCAGGGCAATCACCGGAACGCCGTTGCCTGTTCGTGCGACGCCCACGCCTTCGATTTCCTGTTCGTAACCGAGCAGCAAAGTCGGGCGAAGCATGAAAATTGCGCCCAGAACAATCAGCGTAGTTCCGACTGCTTGAAAAATGTCAGTCAGCAGTTCGCGCCGCAATCTGGGTTTGGCGACGTCGTACAGATCGAAAAGGTAAAAGATGAACTGGCAGGCAAAGGTCGTCAGCGCGATTTTATAAATGCCGCGTTGGTCAATCAGGATTGAGCCAAGATATTTGGGAAATCGCAGGTACAGGCCAAGCAGAACAACAGAAATCGCAATGCCGGTTTCGACCAAAAACAGAGTCAGGGTTTTGAACCAGATGTTTCGACGAATCACTTGAGTTGTGGCTGGTGGTTGGTAATTGGCAGGGGGAGACCGCAATGGCGGCTCCGATCCACGTCGCCAGGTTACAACTTCAGCTTCCTTCCTGAGGGAGATTTTTTAATGGGGCTTAGGAGTTTTTGCCACCACGAACGGCGGCGGTTTCGTTGGGAGTAATTGTAGTAATAATCGTAATACCCGGCCTCTTCAAACACTTCCGCGTCGTTCAACACGACGCCGAGCATTTTGGCGGCGGGCAATGCCTCAACCGCTTTTTCGACGGTTTCATACTGAGCCATTCCGGCGCGGACGACCAGCATTACAGCATCGGCTTGATTCGCCAGCAATCGCGCGTCGGCAAACGGCAACACCGGCGGCGAATCTATCAAAATGAAATCGAAGTAGCCGCGCAATTCGGCGATCATTTCGACCAGCCGTTCGCTGGACAGCAATTCGGTCGGGTTTGCCGATTCGCGGCTGACGGCCAGCACGTACATTTCGTGGTTTTCCAACGTGAACAGCGAATCCAGCGGATTGGTTTCGCCGCGCAAAGTCTCGCCGAAACCAGTTTTCGGCTGTACGCCCAAATATGCTGCGACGTTCGGTCGCCGCAAATCGCCGTCAATAATCAGCACGCGCTTTTCCGATTGCGCGATGGCCAAACCCAGATTGATGACCGTCGAAGTCTTGCCTTCGCCGGCGAGCGTGCTGGTAATGGTGACAACCTGTGTTTTTTTCTTTTCCGCCGCATGAAACAACTGTGTGCGAAGCGTTCGATACTGTTCGCATTCGGCGGTTTGCGGATCGGTCAGCAGGATCAGGCGCGGATGCAAACGCGATTGGACAATCGGTTCGACGCGGACTTCGTGCTGGCGTTTTTGATTGCGGATTTCTGATTGCTGATTGGCGATTGGCGAAGGATTTGGAGTCGTGGAAAGGGAGTCGGCAACTGCGACTTCGGACTCCGTTGATGATGTTTCGTGTTCGACCGCAGTTTGGCGAATGACCGGCGGAGCTTTTTTCAGCCGGTCCGCAATGTCTCGGACTTCTTCCGAAGTCAGTCGAGTAGATTCAACCGCCTGTTTGTCGGTTCCATTCGATCTGACAGGTTTGGGAGCTTCGCTGGGAGCAGCCGGTTGATGAAGCGAGGCGAACAATGCGCCTTCGTTCGAGCGCGGCCCGACGGGAGTTCCAATCACCGACGGCAACTCGAATGGAATTGAATCGAGCGAGCTTTCGCCCGATTCGCCGTTTGCCGAAAACGATTCCGGCGAGCCGGTTTCCGCCGCCAGCGGATCGTGCGTGGCGTTGCCGTTTTGTTCGGATTGTTGCTGGCGCAACAGCGCCTCGAAGACTTTGCTCATCTCTGGGTACGCAAGCGTCCCTGCTTGCTGTGATAAAAGCGCGAAGCTTCCAAGTCCTTACTTTCTGTCAAACTCTACCTGCTCATCCAGCTTTCGACTTTTCTTCAAACTCGTTCGGTGGTGGAACGACCTTTAACTGGACTGGCTCGCCGGGTTGCGGCTGCTGGCGATTACCTTCTCGGCGACGTTGTGACCGTCGGCGAGAAGGTTTTTGCACGTTCAATCGAGGATCGTCAAACTCTGGCATTTCCGGTTCCGGCTGCCAGTTCATAACGACTTCGTCGCGCATGACAGGCATTGGAGGCAGAGCGCCCGCCATCACGGCCAGCGGATCGTCTTCGATCATAGGTTGCAGCAAGTCCAGCGATTCGGCGACTTCGGAAATGATGTCGGCGTTGATCGTCCTCACGTTTGCCGCGAAACCGTTGAGCAGGGCGTTGTCGCAAATGTTGTTGATGAGTCGCGGAATTCCCTCCGAAGCTCTATACACCAGTGCCACGGCATCAGGCGTGAACAAATCCAACCGCGTCGCTCCGGCGACTTTCAACCGCGTGCGAATGTAGCCGGAAATTTCGTCGGCTTTAATCGGTTTGATTTCGCAGCGCAAACTGATTCGTTGTTTCAACTGCCGCAATTCGGAACTGTTCAACAATGCGCGCAATTCCGGCTGGCCGGTCAACACGATCTGCAACTGTTTTTCGGTGTACGTTTCAAAATTCAACAGCAGACGAATTTCTTCCAGCAATTCGCGCGACAATCCTTGTGCTTCGTCCACGACCAGAACGGTTCTGAGTCCGCGCGAATGCCGCATCATCAACAAGCGTCCGAATTTTTGCAGAGCTTCGGCTTTTGATGTGAACGGCGCGAATCCAAAATCCGCCGCCAGATGTTGGTACAACTCCGGCACGGTCAGACCCGGATTGAACAGGTAAGAAGTCAGCACGCTGCGATCCAGCCGCGAAATCATTGCGCGCAACATGGTCGTTTTGCCGGTTCCGACTTCGCCCGTCGCCACAATCAAACCTTTGCCGTGCTGAATGC
Organism: Acidobacteriota bacterium; assembly: GCA_033763255.1. Lineage (GTDB taxonomy): Bacteria > Acidobacteriota > Blastocatellia > RBC074 > RBC074 > RBC074. The sequence goes on from JANRKX010000060.1 coordinate 9,836, forward strand.
CGTAATGCAAATTGGCCATCACTTCGCGGTGACTGGCCGTGAAATACAAAAAACGCGGATCAGGCGTCAGGCTGAAAGGAATGTCTTTGAGTCCGTAAAACTGTAAATACATAACCGTGAGTTAAGCAGCAACTTTTTCTTCTTCCAGGAGCTTGACGCAAAGTGAACGCATCGTCGCCAGTTCGCGGTGAAATTCGCGCTGGACTTTTTCAGAGGGCAGAGCTTCAAACAAATCCGGCAGTTGCACGCCGTGACTCATGAATTCATCGGCCATTTCGTCGCCCAGAACTTGCCGAACGAACAGGCAATTATCTGCGTTGAAAAAATCCCGCACGGCTTCACTGGCAGTTATCAATCCGTTGGCCAGCGATTCAAGAACGCCCAGGCTGACAATCGCAAAGAGCGAAAGTTGTCCGTCAGGCGTATGCCCCGGTTGGGAAAGTAAGGTTTTCAGGTTGATACGTCTGTTCATGAATTTTGACTGGAAAAGAATTTCACTCCGGCAACCTGGCCGGATTCGTGTTCAAAGTAATGCACTTCGCCGATGTTTCCTTGTTTGATGACTTTTTGCCATCTTCCCGGCAACAACTGTCTCAGGTAATTCAGCACCTCCGCATTCCGAACCGGATACTTCAAGGTTCCGCCTTTGACTGGTTGCCAACTGGCAGGCACAGAGCCTGAAGCCAAAACATTCGGGTACAGGTGCAAAGGCATTCAATCAGTAACTCCCCGTGACCATGCTCAGCAAGCGCGAAATTTTGATTCCTTGATAAAGCAAAAATGCCGCCAACGGAATCAGCACAAAGATGCCGAAAACCTTTGCTGCGTTGAGCATCGGCTGGCGACGAAGTTCCTGTTCAGTGACGATCTTCGGCACTGTAACCAGCAGCGGCAGTTGCGTGTAATGGGTCACATCGCGCGAATCGCGTATGGTCAGCAGCGCGCGGGTTTCGATGGCGGCGGCGGCGATCAACCCGCTCAGCAAACCGACAACCAGCGCCATTGGGTACAGCATGTTTCGTTTGGGCGAAGCCGGAGCTTCTGGCAGATTGGCGGGGTCGGCCATACGAAAAGTTTCGCCGCTGAAATCGTTGATGACCTTTGCGCCGAACCGTGCGTTGTCGCGCATCGAAAGCAAATCTTCGTACCGTTTTCGCAGCGTGTTGTAATCGCGCTCGATCTTGGTCGCTTCTGTGGCCAGAATCGGCGAGTTACGCAACCGGCTTTGCAGTTCGTTCAACTGGCGATTGGTTTGTTCCAGTTCGCCGTTTTTGCGAACCAGTTCGGCACGGTCGGCAGATAGTTTGATTTCCAGTTGTGCGATTTGCGGATTGGCAGTTTTGGCGGCGCGTTTGGTCTGTCGTTCCAGTTCGGTTTTGGCTTTCAAGTCTTCCAGTTCGCGGTTGATGGATTCGATCTGAACGCGCAGTTTGATGACTTCGGGATATTTTTCAGTGTAAGTAATCAGCAACTGTTTCAACTGGCCTTCGTAATCGGCGCGCTTGGCGCGAAGTTGCCCTTCGGTTTGTCCGGCGGCCAGCGGAGTTTCCGGTTCGATGCTTTCCTGAGTTTTCAGATTGGCCAGCACCTGTTCGCTCATTGTGATCTGGCTTCGCAACGAATCAATCGAATTTTGCTGCGACTGGCGAATCATGCTCAAAGAATTCATCTGGCCGAGCATGTTTTGCTCCTGTCCCGTCACGGCGTCGGGATTGCTGACAAGAAAGCCCGCGCGGGCGGATTCGATTTTTTCCAGTTCGGTTTTGACTTCGTTGATGCGACCTTCCAACAAATCAATCGTGGTGTACACCTGCCGCCGGGTTTCGTCGGAATTCGCATCAATGAATCGCGCCGCCAGTTCTGCCGTCACGTCGCGGACGGTTCGCGGGTCTGGGCCGCGGTACGAAATCTGGAAAGCATAAATTCCCGAAGACGCACTGTACGGCTGAACGAAGATGAATTTGTTCATTTCGTCAATCACCAGTTCGATGGGCGTGTTGCGAGCCATCAGTTCCGGGTAAAGCCCGTAGCGGTTAATCAGACGTTGCAACTCCGTGCGGCTGGTGACTTGTTTCTGAATCGAGTTCAGCCGCGAATTCAAATCAATCTGGTTTACTGGTTGGACGTAACTGGATGACACCTTTGGCGGGTCAACGATGACGGTGGTGCGCGATTCGTAAACGTTCGGCAATTTGTAAATCGCATAGCCCATTGCCGACGCCACCACCACGCTGGGAACCAGCACGAAATATCGCCGTCGCCACAACAGCTTCATGTATTCGGCTGGTGTTCTGATTCTAAAACTCGCCATCTTTCGTTTTGTCTCACGCTTGCTGAACTCTTTGGGGATACGGAATTTACAGGTTGTTGAACCGGGCGGGATTATAGTCGAACGCCTCAATAAACGTCGAGACGTTCGACTGGTTACGTGTCGAGTAAAAATTTGCCGTTAAACCTGATGTCAGAACACATTTCAAAAACAAAAAGTTGCTGGCAGCGCCAGGTTTGCGGACAGAAAGATGTGGGACAGAAAGATAAGAACTGCTGCCATTTCAATAGCCATTTTTCTGCCTCACATTTTTCTGTCGCGGAAAAAAGAGTCGCCGTTGTCTGTTACTTGACGTTGATGCGGACGATGTTGGCTTGAACGCCGTCAACGGTCAGCACCACATCCACTTCGCCGCGCCCGGCCAGGCTGAACGGGATGCGGACGTTGGCTTGATCCAGCCCGACGAAATCATTTTGTGGGCCGGCGTAGCTGACTTCGGCGGGCGTGCCTCCGATGATGGCGGTGACAGCGGTCAACGCGCTGCGGAATCGAAAGCCCGTGCCGAACGCCGCCAGAAAAACAGAATCGGCTGCCGTTCCCAAATCAATCGGCACGGGCACAAACTGATTTTGCGTCGCATCGAAGGCAGCCACCGGCACTGTGCTGCGCGAACCGTTGGCTAAAATTCGTTCGGCGACCGCCGCCGGAACTCCGCGCCCGCTGGAATTGGCGGTGAACAATCCAGGGGCGACCGGATTGATCTGAACGGTTCCGCGCGACAACGCGCCGCTCCAATTGGTGATCGTCACCGTAGCCGTTCCCGAACCCGTTCCCGCCGGAATCAAATAATTGGCTTGAGTCGGCGAAACGAAAAACAACTGCGCGGCTCGGCTGGTTCCGGCGCTGTCGGTGACACTGATTTGAGTGCCGCCCAAATTCGTAGGCAAAGTTCCGCCGCTGTTTGGCAAAGTCACAACCGCCAGATCAGTTCCGAAAACTGCGGAGATGCTTTCGCGCGCCAGCGGGCTGCGAAAATTCGCCGCCGAAACGCTGGTAGCCGTAGTGGCTGTCGCGTTCGGATTGACGATTCTGTAAACCGCACCGTTCGCTCCCGAACCCAGATGAACGACGTAAAGCTCTCCGGATTCGTCTTCGCCAAAGGATGAAATGGAGTAAGGCGAATCCAGCGCCATTCGCACTGAGCCGTTTTCGCGCAGGAAAATTTCTCCGGTGCAGTAATCGCCAAAAACGTAAGTGCCCGGCGTCAACGTCGCGCGCGTTCCGCGATAAACATAACCGCCTGTCACCGAACAGCGACCGCCGCTTTGAGCGTATTCGTGAATCGGCGCGACGAAGCCCGGCGTGGTGCAAGCCGCCGGGCCGAGGTTTGTGCAGCGCGTTCCTTCCAGCACTCGCCAGCCGTAATTGCCGCCCAGCGTGACGATGTCAATTTCTTCAATCGCATTTTGGCCGACATCGCCAGCGTACAGTTCGCCGGTTTGCCGGTCGAAGGACCAACGCCAGGGATTGCGCCAGCCGGTCGAATAAATTTCATCGCGTCCGGGTGTCGCGCCGAAAAATGGATTGGTGGACGGCGACGAATACGGCACGGCTCCGTTCGGAGTGTCCACGTCAATTCGCAAAAATTTGCCCAGCAACTCTTCGATGTTTTGCGACCGATTGCCCGGATCGTTGGCCGAGCCTCCGTCGCCCATGCCTATGTACAGAAAACCGTCCTTGCCGAAATCCATCATCCCGCCGTTGTGATTCGAAAATGGCTGAGTGATTGTCAGAATCGGTTTTTCTGTTGTGTCGGCGACGTTTGCGTTGGCTGCTGAAGCCGTGAATTCCGAAATTACCGTCGCTCCGTCGTTGCGTCGCGTGTAGTTCACGAAAAATCGCCGGTTGGTTTTGAACTGCGGATGGAAAGCCAGTCCGAGCAATCCGCGTTCGTCGCCGATGCCGGTTGTTGTCAAAACTTTTGCCGTCAAATCCAGAAACGGCGTTGGCAGCGGCGAAGTCGTTCCTGGCGTCATCAGCTGAATTTTGCCGGTTCGTTCGACTATAAAAATACGATTGCTGCTGTCGCGCGCGCTGGTCATCAGAATCGGAAACGAAAAGCCTGTGGCGAATTGCTGCAACTGGATGGTCGTTTGCGCTGATGCGGTTTGGTCGAAAAGCCGCGAACGATTTCCGAAAACCAACATCGCGCCAATCAAAAGCAAACAACACGACAGACGAATTACGAAATTGAGCATACTTCCTCCAAAGTGGAACAAGCCGCTGGCTTGTTCCGTCAATTCAAGTTTGATTTATCAGGGATGCGTTCGTGAACACAGTCTGAGGGAGTTGGAAGGGAAGCGGCAGCTTACAGAATTTCGCGCGCATCGCCAACGCGCCGAAACAGGCGGTGGGACAATTTTTCAAATTGTCCCGGTTCAGCAGCCAGGTGGAACAATTTGGAAAATTATTCCACCTCAATTACAGAATTTCGCGCGCATCGCCAACGCGCCGCGTCACTCGCTGGCGGTCGAGGTATTCCAGCAGCGGAATTGCGTATTTGCGTGACACGCCTGTCAGGTCTTTGAACACGCCGACATCCAGTTTGGCGCCGTGTTCGGCTTTGTGCCGTTGCAAGGTGTCGCGCAAACCGTCAATCGCGCTGCGATGGAAAATCAGGTCGGCGACTTTGACGAGTTCGCCGCTGTTGACCAGCATCTGAGCGAAGCGTTGAGCGCGAGCCGCGTCAATGCCGAATTGCGAACCGGCCTGGGCGATGGCTTCGTCCAGTGAAATGGGTTGCAACGCGGCGCGCGAGTAAATTTCGGCCAGATGATCTTTGGCGGCTTGCTCTTCGGTAGAAAGCGCCACGCGATGCGTTGCCAATCGCAGCAAATCTTTTTCGGCGATGACTTCGTTGCGGTCGGCCAGTTGGCCAATCACCGCGCGGAAAATGTCTGGCGATAAGTTGGCAAAAATCTTTTCGCGGACTTCTTCGCGGCTCATGCCGGATTCCAGCGGCTGGCGGCTGTGAAATTCTTTCAGCAAGGCGCGAACCTGTTTGGCCAGATTTTCAAAGTCTGCGCGGGCAATCAGCAGCAAAGGATTGGCGACGGCAGCAATCAAGCGTTTGGTTTTGGTCAATTGATCGGCGGCTCGTTTGATCGTTTCGTCGGTCGAACCGGAACGAGCGGCAAGCTCCGCATAACTCATTCCGCGTTCGCCAGCCATTTCCACCAACAACGCGATGCGTTCGGATTCGTCAGCCGCGACCAGTTTTTCCAGCCACGAAACGACTGCTGCGCCTTCGCGCAACCGATGTTTGTGCGGCAACGGATCAACAATCACTCCGCCGCCGATGGTGACGGCGGGCGAATAACTGCGGACGATGAAATGATCTGTCGGCAGAGCCAGCGCGGGAGATTCCAATCGCAATTGCGCGAAGCAGGTTCCGCCCGGAGCCAATTCATTTTGGCCGAGCAGCACTACGCGAGCCAAAACTTCAGCCGTGCCGATGTGCAAATGCACGCGCGAACGCGAGCGCAAACTGCGCGGCGCGGATTTCAACAAAGTCAGCTTCACGTCCAACATCGAACTCGCCTGCAATCGTCCGGCGGGAGCCAGCACTTGCCCGCGCGTGACTTCATCCAATTCGATGCCTTGCAGATTGATGGCGGTGCGTTCGCCGGCTTTGGCTTCCTGGGTCGCGTGACCGTGAACTTGCAAACCGCGCGCGCGCGAACGGCGCTTTTCCGAAGGCAGCAGTTCCAATTCGTCGCCGATGGCGATGCGTCCGGCGATCAAGGTTCCGGTGATGACTGTGCCGAAGCCTTTGATCGTAAACACGCGATCAATCGGCAATCGAGCGACCGCGCGTTCGTCGCGCTCTTCGACTTTTTTGGCCAACACGCCGAGCGTCTTTTTCAATTCTTCGATGCCTTCGCCTGTGCGCGAACTGACTTTCAGGATTGGCGCGCTTTCTAAAAAAGAACCGGCGACGTATTCGCTGACTTCGGCTTCGACCAGTTCAGCGAACTCGGCTTCGACCATATCGGTTTTGGTGATGACGACCAATCCGGCTTTGACTTCCAGCAAGCGGCAGATGTCGAAATGTTCGCGCGTCTGAGGCATAACGCCTTCGTCGGCTGCGACCACCAACATGACCAGATCAATGCCGTGCGCTCCGGCCAGCATGTTTTTGACGAAGCGTTCGTGACCCGGCACGTCCACAAAGCCAAAATGCACTTCGCCAACGGTGAGGTCGGCAAAGCCAATGTCTATGGTGATGCCGCGCTCTTTTTCTTCTTTCAGGCGGTCGGCGTCCACTCCGGTCAGAGCTTTGACCAGCGAAGTCTTTCCGTGATCTATGTGGCCGGCGGTGCCGACGATGATTCTTTTCATTTGTTAAGTTCGCAGTTCGCAGTTCGCAGTTCGCAGTTCGCAGTTCGCAGTTCGCAGTTCGCAGTTCGCAGTTTACTGAAAGCTTTCCAACTCACAACTCCGCCTAAAAACAGATAGCTGAAAACTGCGAACTGCGAACCGTGAACTGCCTCACTTGCTCATCTACGCCAGTTTGTAAACAATAGCGCGCGCTCCCTATCCGCTGTTAAATTCCAAGTGAAGTGATGAATCAAACGCCATTGGAGCAATCCGTCAAACAATCGAAACCGTCGCGCTGGCGCAAACGAATCTTAATCGCCTTGTTGTGTCTGCTGGTGGTCGGCGCGGTGGCAGGAACTTATGCCCGGTACTGGCTGCGGTCGGAAAAATTCAATCGTTTTGTCGCCGCAGAAATCACCAAAAAACTGACGGAATTCGGTCTGCGGAGCGAAGTCGGCAGCTTCGGATTTGCGTGGGATTCCGAAACCGCTCGGTTGAAAGATTTGAAGGTCTACAACCAGCAAACCGGTCAGTTGATCGCTTCGGTCAACAGCATCGAAGTCAAAACTCACATCCGCGATTTGTACGCGCCGAAGCTCAGCCGCGAAGTCGAGATTCAAACCATCAAACTGGACGGCGCGGAAGTTTTTGTAGAATTCGACGAACAAGGCCGCAGCAATCTGGAAGGCATTCACGAAGCTCCGCCGAAGTCTCAAACGATAAAATTCGACACGACGAAGTTGCGGACGGCGCTGACCAACGCCGCCGTTCATTTCAAAGACCGCCAGCACAAAATTGAAAGCGACCTGAGCAGGTTGCGAATCGAAGTGCAGCCAACAGCAGGTCAGGCGCAAACGTTCAATCTGAAACTGGAAACAGGCACTGGCCGCGTCGCCGTCGAGGGCCGCGAAACCAAACTCAGCGAGTTCAGTTTGACGGCAAAGGCTTCGGCCAGCGAAGTCGTCCTGGAGCAGTTGCGACTGAATTCCGGTTTGGGCGAAGTGGTCGCCAAAGGCAAAGTCGAAGATTTCAAGACGCTGAAATACGGCTTTGATCTGGAATCGAAAATCCGACTGGAAGAACTGGCGAGCTTCGCGTTTCCGGAAGTGTTGATGCGCGGGCTGGCCGCCGCCAACGGCAAACTGGAAGGCGAAGGCCAAAAGTACAAGTTCAACGGCGGAGCGACCGTCAGCGAATTGTTGGTGGAAAACACGCGGCTGCGCGGTGTTCAGCTTCCACAAGTTGCGGTCAACGGAACAGGGAAGGATTTGAAACTGGCCGTCAGTCGCGCCAGCGTACAAGTCATCAACGTGGACATTGTCGAAGTCAACAGCGTTTCGGTTGGAGCAATCAGCGGCGAAATCAACATCAACGGCAAAGCGACCGAATCGAAATTCGATGCGCCATCGGCCAGCGTCGCCGCCGTCAGTTGGACGGACAGCAAGCTTTCCAACCTGACGATCAGCAAATTGGCGACGACCGTTCGCGGCAGGGAATACAAGGTGACAGCCGACGCGCGATTGCCCGGCGGTCAAATCAGTGGCGTTGAATTCACGAATGCTTCGGCCAATGCGGAGTTCGACAACGCGGCGCTGACTCTGGCGGCGATCAAAGCCAACGCGCTGGGCGGCGCTGCCGAAGCCGAATACAAATTGCCAATGGCCAAAGGCGCGGCGCAACAGGTCAAAGGCAGTTTCACAGACATTCAAACCGGCAGCGCGCTGGCGGCTTTCAAGATGAAGGATTCGCCGATCAGCGGCAAAACTTCGGGCACGGTTGAATTGAATTTCGTCGGTGCGAATCCGCGAACGATCAACGGCAAAATTTCCGCGCAGTTTGACGGCAAATCCGACAAATCCGACGACGCCATTCCGCTGACCGGCGACGTCGCCATCACTGCCAGCAACGGAATTTTCAATTTCGATCAAGCGCAACTTTCCACCGCCGCCACCAAAGTCAACGCCACAGGCAAGCTGAGTTACGACGGCGAATCCGATTTGCGCGTGTCGCTGGAATCAACTCAAGCCGAAGAGTTGATTCAAATCGCGCGTTCGATTGAACAAGCTCGCCCGTTCATTGTCGAAAACGAACCTCAGTTGTTGGGCGATCTGAAGTTCACCGGAAGCGTCACCGGCAAATTGGAAAACGCGACCGTTGGCGGCGAATTCAGCGCGGCGAACGTCGGTTTGCGCGATGGATTGCTGGGCGCGCTTTCCGGTCGTGTGACCGTGTCGAAAGACGAATTGCGAATCGCCAATGGTTCGTTGGCGGCTGGCAATGGCGGATCGGCGAAATTCGATTTGTTCGCGCCGCTCGATCCGAAATCCGAAACCGGCACGCTGGAAGCGACGATCAATCGCATCAACCTGGAAACGATTTTGGCGGCGACCGGATTGCCAGACGCTGGCGAATTCATCGGCGGAGACATTTCCGGCAAAGCCAGTTTGAACGGTTTGCCAGGCGCGTTGCGCGGCGCGGCCAAAATCAGTTTGGAAAACGGCACGATTTCTGGCCAACCAGCCAGTCTGGCAACCGCTGATTTGAAATTCGATGGCCAGCAAGCGTTCCTGGAACCGTTGGAAGTTCAGTTGCCGAAATCGCATTTGACGGCGACGGGCAATTTCCACCTGAAGGATTTTACTTTTCAGGCGCAGGGCAAAGCCGATCAAATCTCGCTGGCCAGTTTGGCCGAATCGCTGCAATTGCAGGAAACCAAAATTGAAGGCTTCGCCGACGCCAATTTCCAGATTGTCGGCAAGCTGGAAAAACCCGATCAAAATCGCAAACAACCTGAACTCGATTGGGAAACGTTCAAGGTCGAATTGACCGCCAAAGGCAAAGACGTTCGCATCAACGGACGCGATGCCGGCGAATTGAAATTGACGGCGCACACCAGTCCCGGCGGACGAATTGACGCCGAACTCGAAACCGGAATTTTGGCCGCCGTCACCAAAGACAAATCTCCTGGCGCGTTCGGCAAACCGGAAATTCTGAAAGCCAGCATCGAGTTGCGAAAACCCGGTCGCCCTGTCGTCATCGAAAGCGATTTGGCTGATCTGGATTTGACGCCGTTGATTGCGACGTTTGTGCCTGATCTGGGTTCGCAGATTCGCGGAGCTTTGAGCGGCAAGTTGCATTTGGAAGGCGCGACCGCCGACGAAGCAGGAAACGCCACCGCCGATTTGATACGAGGCGGATTGACGCTGACCGGCATCAAACTCGACATGCTGGACAATCCCATCACCATCGCCACACCGCTGACGATTGCGCTTGACCGTTCGCAACTGAAATTGCCTGTCACGCGCATCAACGGGCAAGGTGTGGATTTGAATCTGGGCGGCGCCATCGGATTGAAAGACGAAGCCGTCATGAATTTCGACCTGAATGGTTCGATCAATCTTGATCGGTTGCCAACCGTTGTCAGCGGATTGGCTTTGTTCGGCGAAGTCAAAATCGTCAGCAACCTGACCGGCACGGCTGAAAAACCTGTGCTGGGCGGCGTGGTAGATGTTGCGGGCTTCGGGCTTTCCTCCACTGATTTGCCGATTTTTGTTTCCGGCGGAAAAGGGAGAATCAAGCTCAGCGGCGATCAACTGACGCTGGAAAGTTTCAAGGCCGAAGCCAACGACGGCACGTTGGACATCACGGGCGGCATGAAGCTGGCGGATTTGCGACCGGCAAATTGGACCTTCGACATTCGCGCGACAAATGCTGAAATCTTTTATGACGAATTCACCGCGTCGGTGAACGGCGCTCTGACGCTGACCGGCACACCGGAAAAACAAACTTTGTCGGGAACGATTCTGGTTCCGTTGGGCGAATACGAAACGCGAATTGACCTGGATAATTTGATCGGCGGCGGCAGCGCCAATTTGTCGTTCGGTGGGTTTAACGCCACAGGCGGAAGCGCGCAAAAATCCATCATTCCGCCGATTACGTTGGCTCTGAAAGTCGAAGCGCGCGATTCGTTGCTGGTGCGCGGCGAACAGATCAACGCCGTCGGTTCGGCGAACTTTGAAGTTGGCGGAACGCTCAGCGACCCGGACGCGCGCGGGCGAATTGTTACCGAAAGCGGCGCAGTGCGGTTTCGCGGCCAGCGGTACGAAATTACCAAAGGCGATCTGGTTTTGCCGCAAGGCGGTGGCGAACCTTCGCTGAGTCTGGTCGCGGAATCGGACATCGGCGGGTATCACGTAGTTCTGGATATGTCCGGCAAAACCGACGCCATCGAATTGAAATTGCGCGCCGAACCGCAACTGACGCGCGATGAAATCATCTCGTTGATTACCACCGGCAGAACCGAAACCGGATCGCTGGGCAATCAAGGGCTGAACTCCGCTGGAGTCGGTGCAGCGGCTTCGTTGCTGTCGTCCGGTTTCATTTCCAAACCGACGGAGCAATTGCTTGGACTCAGCCGGTTTCAGATTGACCCGGTGATTCGCGCCAACGCCAACCCGGCAGCGCGATTGACCGTCGGGCAGCAGCTTTCGCGCAACATTTACCTGAGCTATTCGACGAATCTGGCGACCGAACAGGATCAAACCGCGTTGGCGGAATACACTTTTTCCAATCGGTTTTCTGGATTGGCGACTTACACGCAAGGCGGCAGCGCGGCTCGGCAAGGCGTGCGCGAAGGCGTGTTTTCGATTGAACTTCGCGGACGCCAACGCTTTTCGTTGGGCTTCATTGCGCCTGCGCCGGACATCTTGCCGGATGCGGCTGCGTCCACGCCTGCGGCTGCGCGCCCGAAACTTCCAGCGGCGCAGGTCAAAGTCAGCCCGGTTCCCGATTTGAAACTCGACGGCAAAAAACTGCGCGAGTTGTTGCCCGTGATGTCGCAAGGTTTCAGCCGTTCGCTGGCACGATTGGGCGAGCGGCGGTTGACGGAGTTTTTGCAGGAACAGGGATATTTTTTCGCCAACGTCGCGTGGCGTTGCGAACCTGCGGATTGCGCTCCGAGCAAGGATTTGCGCGTGATGTACGACGTGACGCCGAACCTGATTTACGACTTGAAAGAAATTCGCGTCGCAGGCACGCGGCTAATTCGCTGGCAGGACATTCGCAGCGATTTGTTGTCTCAGGTCGAAAGCAAAGTCGGCGGCATTCCGTATCTGCAGAACATTCCCTTTATCGGCGGAAGCGTGCGCGGGCTGACCAGCGATTCGCGGTTGCGAAGCGATGCGGAATACATCCGCCGCTATCTGGTGGATGTCGGATACCGCAACGCGCGCGTCAACACGCGACTGGCCGTCAAACCCGAAAACGATGATTTGATAGTCATCTTCGACGTGGCCGAAGGCGGGCAATCCGACATTGCCGATGTGGCGTTTCGTGGCAATGCGATTTTGACGGCGAACGAATTGCGTCAGGCTGTGCCGATTCAAAAGAACGAAGCCTTTTCGCTGACGCGCGCGCGATTGGGCGCTCAGGCAATCAAACAGCTTTACGCTGAACGCGGCTTTCTGGAAACCAACGCCGAATTGCAAATCCTGGAATTGGACGATGACAGCGTCGGGCTGGTGTATCAAATCAACGAAGGTTCACGCGCCATCGTCGAAAACATCGAAATCAAAGGAACCAGCAAAACCGGTCAGGGCTGGATTCGGCGATATTTCGATTTCAAACCGGGCGATGTGCTGACTCCGACCAAAATCGCCCGGACTCAACGCGATTTGTATGCGACCAATGCGTTCCGCGAAGTCGCTATTCGCGCGGTTCCGATCAAAGATGCGAACGGCATTGACGGTTCGGCACACAAAATCGAAGTCAACCTGACCGAAGCCAAACCGCTGCTGTTCGTTTACGGTTTGGGATATTCCACCGATGACGGCGCGCGCGCGCTTGTGGAAATCGCCAACACGAATTTGGGCGGTTCGCTGGATGCGTTGAGTTTGAGATTGCGCGCCAGCCAGCGCGAACAATTCGCGCAACTGTCTTTCACCGATTTGCGACCGTTCAGTTGGCGATTGCCGACGACGATTTCGATCTTTTACGACCGTAACGGCAACTTGTTGCCGTTCACGCGACAGCGACAAATCCGCGATGGCAAGTTGGAAAACGTGCCGAACAGCAATCCGTTCGGTCTGGAACGATTCGCGGCTTTCATTCAAACCGAGCGCAAACTGGACGACCGCGTTTCGCTGCGTTTTCGGTACAACCTGGAACGCGCCAAGCTGTTCAATACCGCCGGTTTGCCGGACACGGAAATTACGCGCAACGAACAAGCCATACGGTTGGGAATGTTTTCCGTCGGTTTCACCAGCGATTCGCGCGACAACATTTTGAATCCTTCGCGCGGTCAGTTGATCAGCGCCGACCATTCCATAGCGTCGAACAGGCTGGGCGGCAATGAATCCTTCAACAAATTTTTCGGCACCTACCAGCGTTACCACACCGTAGCGCCTTACGCTTCGGTGCTGGCCAATACGACTTTTGCTGTTTCGGCGCGCATCGGTCTGGCCGACACCTATCGCCAAACCGACCGCAACAACAACGGAACCATCGAAGACAGCGAACGCCGTTTGCCGATCAGCGAACGATTCTTTTCAGGCGGCGCAACGACTCTGCGCGGCTTCCGATTTGAAACCGCCGGGCCGCAGGATGTGCTGTTCAACGCCAATCAAACTCCGGCTGCCGGGCAGGGATTCATCCTGCCGACTCTGGTTCCGATTGGCGGCGATGCGCTGGCTGTGTTCAATTTCGAGATGCGTTATCCGCTGACTCAGCGGCTGCGACTTGTGCCTTTTTACGATTTGGGTAATGTTTTCCGGCGCATCAACGACATTCGTTGGAAAAACATGTCGCACACGGTTGGTGCAGGATTGCGATTCAATACTCCGCTGGGGCCTGTGGGTGTGGATTACGGCTTTTTGCTGAACCCGCCATCGTTCGCCGTTCCGGGAGTTCCTGGCGCATTTTTGCAACAACCGCGCGGCGCGATTCATATCCGGTTCGGACAGACGTTCTAAAACTCGCGGGACACATCCAAATTGTCCCGCTTTTTCGGGGAACGCTGGGGCAATTTGGATGTGCCCTGCGTCCTGACAGAGAAAAGTTATGACCAAATACTGCATTCAGTGCGGATCGCAAGTGGCGGAAACGGCGCGATTCTGCAACAAGTGCGGCACTCAGTTGTTGCCCACCCAACCGCAAACGCCGCCGCCAGCCGCTTATCAACAACCGACTTATCAAACTCCCCCGAATTACCAGCAGCCTTACCAGCAACCGGAATTCGGTCAGCAACAATATCAACATCCATATCAACCGCCTTATCAGCCACGTTCGGCTGGTGGCGAGTTGTCGTCAAACGCGGCCGGAACCTTGTCTTATTTGTTGTCTATCGTGACCGGTATTTTGTTTCTGGTGTTGCCGCCGTATAGCAAAGACCGATTCGTCCGGTTTCATGCCTATCAGTCAATCTTTTTCTTCATTGCAATGTTTGCCTTGAACATCGTGATTGGCATTTTGGGGATTCCGCTGCCTTGGCGGATGGCGCGGACGCTTTCAAACCTGCACTCGCTGTTGTGGTTGGCGGGAACCGGCTGGTCAATGTTTCAAGCTTACAAAGGCCAGATGTTCAAACTGCCATTCATTGGCGACCTGGCGGAAACTCAGGCGAATAAGCAATAACGTTGGTTGGCTTCGCCAAACGAGAGTGCTATTTTTATCGCCGCACTTCCCACGACTGGTTTCCCCAAATTGATTTGCCAAACCGAAGAGTTGTTATGCCGTCAAAGACGATCTTCAATCTGTTGCTGGTTTTTGCTCTGGTTTCACTGGTCGGCGGTCAGGACAAAAAGCCCGATGACCGTGCGTTGCCTCGCCAACTGAGCGAAAACGAAGTCCAAAGCATCATCAAACAAACCAATCCGCGTTCGCATGTCGAAACGACGTTGAAAGTGTCTGACGCCAGGTTGGCCAATGCGATGAAAAACATCCAGGCCAATGAATTCGAAATCGCCGTCACCGATGTGGATGTGTACGCTTCACTGGTGATTTACGCCAACGATTACACGCGCAAATTGCCGGATTCGCAGATCAAAGATCGAAATCACTGCCTGAAAAAAATCGAGCAGGCCATTTTCAAACAGTCGCGTAATCTGGACACCGTCAACCGCGATGTTCCTTTTCTCGTCCGCGAACCGATCATCGAAAAAATCAACGAAGTGAAAAAGATTCGGCTGCGAGCTTTGGACGATGTGTTGGGCGGCGGCAAGTTCATCAATTCCACTAACTGAATCAGGACAGAATGATTAACACCCTGGTGCTGGATCGCTCCTCGCTCGGTTTCACAGAATTCAACGACCCGGATCGAATCAGCGATTTTTGCCAACAGCCGTTATCGGTCATCTGGGCGGATGTGACCGATCCGCAAGATCAGGATTTTGATGATCTGGCACGCGAATTCGGCTTTCACCCTCTGGCCATCGAAGATTGCCGCCATCCACACCAACGCCCGAAAATTGACGAATACTCCGGCTATTATTTCATCGTGCTGTACGAAGCCAGTTTGAACGAAGACCATCAGTTGGAACTGCGCGAGCTGAACATTTTTCTGGGGCCGAATTACATTGTCACGGTTCACAGCCAGACGATTCGCGCCATCGAAGCCGCTCGCAAACATTGGCAAAGCCGCACGGATTTGGCCGAACGCCGAACCGGAATCGTCACTTATTTGATGATTGACACGATCGTGGACGAATACCTGTCGCTGCTCGATCGGCTGTCCGACCGGCTGGAAGACCTGGAAGAACATATCTTCGACGATTTCCACCCCGAAGCTTTGGAAGAGATTTTTCGCGTCAAAAAACAACTGCTGTTTATGCGCCGCGCTGTTTCGCCGGTGCGCGAAATTTTCAACATGCTGTTGAAACGCGATCAACCGATTTTTTCGCGCGAAACGCTGGTGTACTTTCAGGATGTTTACGACCACCTGATCCGCGTGGTCGAAGCGATTGACACCTTGCGCGAAATTGTCGGTTCGACGATGGATGCGTATTTGTCTGTGTCGGGCAATCGGCTGAACAAGGTTATGAAACAACTGACTTCGATTTCG
Source organism: Acidobacteriota bacterium (assembly GCA_033763255.1). Classification (GTDB taxonomy): domain Bacteria; phylum Acidobacteriota; class Blastocatellia; order RBC074; family RBC074; genus RBC074. The sequence goes on from JANRKX010000060.1 coordinate 25,540, forward strand.
GCGATCCTGATGTCCATCACACTGATTTCCAGCATCTACGGCATGAATTTTCAGTTTATGCCGGAACTCGGCACGCGTTACGGTTACGTTGGCGCGCTCAGTTTCATGCTGGTTATCGGAGTTGCCTTGTATTTTTACTTTCGCAGGATCAACTGGCTATGAAACGAAACAAAGTCGCCAAACGTTGGCTGAGAAAACGAAAACGCGCGGTCAAAGGCGGATTGGCCAAACTGGTAGCGATTGGCTCGCCGGTTCAAGCTGACAAATTATCGTTGCCAACAACGGCAATCAGCCCGAACCATACAGCAGACAATTTCGGCATCTTGCGTCAGGACGACAGCCATTTTCGTTTACCCAATGCGCTAGCCGAAGCTGGCGAATTGGAAAAAAACAGTTGGATGCCGAGCCTGTTTGTAGTTCTGATCGTAGTGTTTGCGCTGATATTCATCGGCGTTGTTGCCTGGCAAGTTTCCGAAATGCCTGCGACAAAATAGCCAGATTCTGCCCAAGTCAGCAGTAATTCTAAATTTGAAGTGCAGGAAACGTTTACCGGCAGAAAGATTGGGGCAAAAAAACTCCGAAATCTTTTTGCCCCAATTTTTCTGCCAGCTTTCATCCAAATTGAGAATTACTGCCAAGTCAGAAGAAACAAAGGCAGAAGGTTTTCTCGACTCCTGTTTCAAAGTGTTTGCTTGGGTTTAGCCTTGAAGCTCATCCCAGATTCGATTGTGGTGAGTTTCTTTCAGATAGATCGAACCGACCACAAACGTGATTCCCGCGACGATCATTGGATAAGCCAGTCCGGCATAAATGTTCCCAGTCCAGGCGCAGGAAACCAGGCCAATCGTCGGCAACAATCCACCGAAGACTCCGTTGCCGATGTGATAAGGCAACGACAAAGACGTGTAACGAACCTTCGCCGGAAAAGCTTCGACCAGATACGCGGCAATCGGCCCGTACACCATGCAGACAAAAATCAGTTGCAGAAACACCAGCAGGATCAACAGCGGCACGTTCGGGTTGGAGGCTTCTTTGGCCGGTTCGAGTTTTAGCTGACCGGTTGCCGGATCAATCACCGGCTGCCCGGCAGCATCCCTGACCGGAGTCGAAGCCGTCAGTTTGTATTCGCCAGTTCGAGCATCTTTCGACGAAGTCACGGCGACGATGTCATTGCCCGTCGCGGCCACCATCGCCTTGTAAATCGGCAAGTAACAAATCACCGCCAGCAAACATCCAGCCATCATCAACCGTTTGCGGCCAATGCGATCCGACATGGCTCCGAAAATCGTGAACAGCGGCAGGCCGAGCAACAACGCCACGGCAACAATGATGTTCGCCGTGCGCGGATTCACCTTCAGAATCGTTTGCAGGTAAAACAGCGCGTAAAACTGCCCGGTGTACCAAACGACGCCTTGTCCGGCGGTGGCTCCGAACAGCGAAATTGCCACGCGCTTCAGGTTTTCGCGGTTGGTGAAGGCTTCTTTCAGCGGCTGCGCCGAAGTCATTCCGGCGCTTTTGATGTGCTGAAAGATCGGCGATTCTTTCATCCGCAAGCGGATGTACAGCGACATGCCAACCAGCAAAATCGAAAGCAGGAAGGGAATTCGCCAGCCCCACGCGCTGAAGGCTTCTTTCGACATCAGCAATTGAATCGTCAGAATCACCGCCAGCGACACGAACAATCCCAGCGTCGCCGTGATCTGAATGAAGCTGGTGTAAAACCCTCGGCGATGATCGGGGACATGCTCGGCGACGTAAACCGCCGCTCCGCCATATTCCCCGCCAAGCGCCAATCCTTGCAGCACGCGAATCAAAATCAAAATGATCGGCGCGGCCATTCCGATGGTGTGATACGTCGGCAGAAATCCGACTGCTGCCGTGGCTCCGCCCATCAACAGCAACGTCACCAGAAAGGCGTACTTGCGTCCGACCAGATCGCCTATGCGTCCAAAGAACAGCGCGCCAAACGGTCTCACGACAAAGCCAACGGCAAACGTCATCAGGTAGGCGATCATTGCCACGGTGTCGTTGCCCGGCGGATAAAACAGCGGCGAAATGATTGCAGCGAGCGAACCGAAAATATAAAAGTCGTACCATTCAATCATCGTCCCGACGGCGGAGGCGATGATGACGCTCCAAATGTTGTACTCCTTCGAGGCGTTTTCAAACGAAGGCGCAGCGGCGGATTCAGCCATTGTTGGTTGGGTGCTCCTGTTCAGAATGTGGATTTGAGTTGTTTCGGAAACGGATGAAACTTCTGCAAAAACTGCGGCAGAGGGTACACCACAACGCCGAGCATCAAAAGGCGGCGCAGCAAAAAGTAGGGCAGCCTGACGAGGCTGCCCTGTGTTGGGCTGGTTGCGCCAAGCTCAGCGAACAACCACTGTCACCGGATTCGCCGTTCGGTCGCCGAAGTTGACTTGAATCGAAACTTCGCCGCGTCCTGCCACACTGCGCGGCAAGCTCAGGTTCAATTGATCGAGTCCGACAAAGCCACTGACTTCACCGGCAAAAGGTACGGCAGCTTCGATGCCTCCAACAGAAGCCTGAATCGCGCCTTTGTGATGGCGCAAGCCGGTTCCATACAGCAACAGGAAGAGTTGTTCGCCTGGTTCGCCGAAGACAATCGGCACTGCGACCGAACGATTCAACACCGAATCGAAGCGCGTAACCGGCTCGTAACTTTGCGAACCGTCGGCGCGAACGCGCAGCAACACGGCTGAGGCCAGACCGCGTCCGTCGGCGTTGGCAGTGAAAAGGCTCGGCGCAACCGGTGCAACATCAATCAAACCAATTGACGCATTTCCGTTTGCTGTAATCGTCACGCGCGCAATGCCTTCGGCCAGTCCTTCGGGCAGCAGGTAATTGATCTGCGTCGGTGAAACGAAAAACAACTCTGCCAACCGTTCGACGCCTTTGCCGTCTGTGATTTTGACCGTTGTGCCGCCGAGCGAAGTCGGCAGCGGTAGCGATGACGCGATCTCAGTCGTTGTCGCCAAATTGACACCGAACGCCGCGACGATCTGTTCCGCTGCCAATCGGTCAGCCGCAAAGCTGGCGGCGGACACGTTCGCGCACGCCGTCGCCCCCGCAAAGCTGTAATCGGCGACGAAGTTCGACGGCAAACGATTGGCGTTCACGTCGCTGATTTCGCGCGCCAATGGAGCATCGCCGAAGCCCACGAACAAAGCATCGGCAACAGCTTCCACAGGAGTGAACGTCACAGTGAACAAACGAATTTCTCCGGGCGGCAAAGTCTTGCCGGTCGGATACGCGAACATAAAGCCGAGTTTGCCTTCGGCTTCTGCCTGACGATTCACGATCAAACTCGCGCCTGCCGTGTCGTCGGTCAGTTCGGCGGAAAGGAATTTCCATAATGAATTTTGAAACACCAGACTGAAACTCAAGGCGTTTTCGCCGCCTTGCGCCATCAGCTTTATGACTTGCTGATCTTTGCCAACGCCAGCCAGCGATTTGTTTGTCACCATTTCCGCGCGAACCACCGAAGCTTCAGCAGCGGCGAAGCTCAGCGGTTCTTCGTCTGCGGTCAACGAACTCGGCGCAGTCGGCCCGCCAATCGGAACCACCGGATCGAGTCCTGCGGCGTATCGTCCCGCCTGCACCCAATCGCTGGCGCTCAATTGGCCGTTGCCGAACGTCGCGCGCGGAGCACAATCGGCGCGTTGAAATTCACTGCCTGCTGCAATGGAATCCAGCCCGGCGGCAAAGCGTCCCATCTGCGTCCAATCGCTCATCGTCACTTGACCGTTCACGTCGCCGTTCGGTCGCGGAAACACGTCGGCTTCGTAACCCGTCGGCAAAATCTGCAACGAATACGCGCGCGTTCCCGTGCAGCCATTGGCATCGGTCGCCGTCACGGTGAAATTCGCCGTGCCAATCGCCGTCGGAGTGCCGGACAGCGTCCCGCCGGACAGCATCAATCCATTGGGCAAGGCTCCGGCGGTCACGGCAAAACTGTATGCCGCCGTGCCTCCGGTGGCGGTCAGCGGCTGGTTGTAAGCCACGCCGATTGTCCCGTTGTTCAACGTCGCCGGGTTGATCGTGATCGGATTGCAGAAAATGAAGTTCGTCGTTTGCACATCGCCGCAACCGGTTTTGCTGATCGTGATTGGTCCGGTGATGGCTCCGGCGGGAACCGTCGCGGTCAATTGCGTCGCGCTGCCCACGGTGAATTGCGCCGCAACGTTGTTGGCGAAGCGGACGGCTGTGACTTCGGTCAGGTTTGTGCCGTTGATGACGACGCTGCTGCCAGCGCCGCCGCGCGCAGGCGTAAAGCCCGCGATCGTCGGACAGGCGACGGATTGATTCACCGTGAAGGTTTGTCCGGCGACGGTGATCGTTCCGTTGCGAGCCAGCCCGGTGTTCGCTGCAACTGTGAAATTCAATGTACCGTTGCCGCTGCCAGGCGAGCCGCTGTTGATGGTGATCCAGTTGGCGTTGCTGGTCGCCGTCCACGGACAACCGGCGGTCGTTGTCACGTTGACCGAACCGCTGCCACCCGCTTCGGCAAACGAAGCCATAGTTGCCGACAGTGTGTAATTGCAAAGCGTGCGTTTGACGACGGTTCCGTTGGCTCCGACGGCGTACACAGCGTTGATCGTGTTGGTGTGAACTCCGCGCAAATCGGCAGTCGTGCCGCTTGTTTCGGGCGTCCACGTTGTGCCGCCATTCCACGTGACCAGAATGATTCCGCCATCGCCAACCGCCCAACCACGATCGGCGTTGATGAAATGGATGTCACGCAAAGCCGTCGTCACGCCGCTGATTTGCGGTGCCCAGCTTTGCCCGGCGTTGGTGGTTTTCAAAATCACACCACCGTCGCCAACCGCCCAAGCCGTACACAAATCAAGCGCAAACACGCCAAACAGGTTTTGCGTCGTCGCGCCGGTTTGTTCGTCAAAGGTGTTGCCGGATTTCGTCAACCGGAAAATCTGGCCTTTGTCGCCGACCGACCAGCCATTGCCTGCGTTGGCAAAATAAACATCGCGCAAGTTGCTGAGCGTTGAAAGCGCAGGCGCTTCGCCGCCGAATCCCAACGATAAAATAATCAGCGTGTTGGCGTGAAATCCGCCGCTGCTGAGTTCGCCTACTCCAAAAGCGTTTGTCGTGCTGACAGGGAACAGGCGATTGCGTGTGCCTGTGGCGAAATCCAGACGCGGCCAGCTTGAACCGCCGTTGTTGGTAATCGCGGTCATACGGTCGCCGCCCACCCAGCCGTTGCTCAAATCCAGAAAGCGAACCGAATGGTAATTCTGCAAAGTTCCGCCAACGGTGAAACTGTTCCAGGCCGCTCCGCCGTTTGAAGTCGCGCGCGCCGTCGAATTCGCTCCGACCAGCCAACCCTGATTGTCGTCCAGGAAAAATACCTGATTGAGTTGATTGGTTGTGCCGCTGGATTGCGTCGCCCAACGGCCTGTCGCCACTGCGCCGGTTCCGGCCTGATTGATGGTGACGAGTTGTCCGGCCACAACTACGCCGCCAGAGCGTGCAAATCCCGGATTGGCCGCTGCCGAAAAATTCACCGTGCCGTTGCCGCTGCCTGTCGCTCCTGAAGTGATTGTGATCCAACTGGCATTGGTCGCCACAGCCCAATCGCATCCGCTGCCTGTGACGGTGACGTTGAACGAATCGCTTCCGCCCGCAGCCGCAATGTTCAGTTCCGCAGGCGAAACCGCATAGCTGCAATTCGCCGAACCGCTGCTCAAGCTGAGCGTGTAGGCTCCGGCGGCAACCGAACTGGGAGAAGAAAGCACCTCGATTTGGTACGTGCCGGAAATCGGCAAGGTGAACAAGCCTGTTCCGGCAGGAATGCGCGCGTTAGTTCGAAAATCCCCGTCGTCGTTGGACGCGACCACCGCGCCGGTCGGATCAATCAAATACAGAAAGGAGTCGAAGATCGAAGAATCAGCGCGTATGGCTACGTGCTGACCGGCGGTTCCCGCAAACGAGTACCGATCAGTGGGAAATGTCGGAGCGCGTAACGAGCCGCAATCGTTGACGGCAATCGTTCCGTTGATCGCTTGATTCAAGGCAATCGGCGTCACCGCGCAACTGCCGTTTGCGCCGCCTTGCAAAATTGTGAAGCTCTGCCCGGCGACCGTCAGCACGGTTTGCCGCGCGCTGGTTGTGGCGTTCGTCTGAACCGTGAAATTCACCGTTCCGTTGCCTGTCCCCGCCGCGCCGGAATTGATCGTCACCCAGCTTGGATTGCCAGTCACAGTCCACGTGCATCCGCTGGTGGCCGTGACCGGAATCGAACTCATTCCACCTGCCGCTTCAAAGAATTGAGACGCCGACGCAATCGTCGCGCAGCCGGTTTGCGTCACGGTGAAGGTTTTGCCTGCGGCGGTGATCGTGCCGGTTCGCGGAGTCGTGCCGGTGTACGCCGCCACGCTGAACGCGACGGTTCCGTTGGTCGTACCCGACGCGCCGGAAGTGACAGTGATCCACGCCGCGTTGCTGACCGCCGTCCAGTTGCAACCGTTCGGTTCGGCTGTGACGGCGATGTTGCCGTTGCCTCCTGTCGAATCGAAAGTTTGTGCCGATGGCGTCAGCGCGTAATTGCATCCGGTCGGATTGGCCGCCACGCGCCAGGCTCCGCGCCCGTGTGTGAACGCGAACAACTGCGTCGTGCTGCTGGTGGAATTGATTGCCAACCATTCGGTGATGACGTTGGCGAAACCTGTGTTTTCCACTGCCCACGTCGTGCCGCCATCGGTTGACGCAAACACGCCGACATCCGTGCCGATGTACAGACGCATGGTGTTCGTCGGATCAACAACGATGGAATGCACAGGCACATCGGGCAAGGTTCCCGCACCCGTGCCATTCAATCCCGTCCAACCGGCTCCGGCGTTGACGGTTTTCCACACGTGAACTCCGCCGAAAGTTGAATACGTCGCATACGCAATGTCTTTGTTTGTCGGATCGAAAGCCACAGAAGAGACATAACCGCTTCGTGGTTGCACCGAAGGCCAGGTCGTCGTCGCGCCGGAAGTCAGCGCCTGATCTGTGCGAATCAAAAAACCGTCGCTCATTCCCGCTAGCGCGAAATTGGCGTTGGTCGGCGAAACTGCGATGGCGCTGACCGATCCCGAACCCGGCGTGATGGCACTGGCTTGTTGCCAACTGGTCGCGCCGTTGTTGGTTCGCCAGATGAACAATCTGGCTCCCAAAAACAGTCGCTGCGGATTGCTGGGATCCATCACATACGGCGTGATGAACAATCCCGTGTCGTTGATGCCGGAAGTGGCTGGGCTGAAGGTTGTTCCGCTATTGGTGGATTTCTGAACCGAGATGCCTGTGAAAGCTGTGTAAAGCGTGTTGGTGTTGGTCGGGTCAACCGCCGAATGTCCGCCATCGCCGCCATTGATTTCATTCCAGGCATTGGTTCCGGCGGAATCGCTGCCGCGAATCGTACCGTTGTCTTGCGTGCCGCCGAAATACGTCGCGCCGTTCGGATACACCGAACCGTGATAAAACTGCGTCACACCGTAACCATTGTTCAGCGAAGTCCATGTCACCGCCGTTGCCGACGGAGTGCAGGGAGCGTTGTTGCCTATGGCCGTCGCCGCACGAGCGTTGTCCGAACGGTAAATGCCTCCGTCGTTGCCGATGTAAACAGTTTGATTCGTCGCGCCGTTGTATTGCGGGTGGAAAACGATCGCGTGTTGATCGGGGTGAACGTATTGCGGATTGGTGCGCGATTGATAAGCGTGCGCGGCCATTCCCCAGTTGGCTCCGCCGTCGTCGGAACGGAACAGGTCAATGCCGCCCGCCCAAACGCGATTCGGGTCAGCCGGGTCAACGGCAATCACGTTGTCGAACCAAGCCTGTCCGCCAAAAGTATTCGCGGTGTCCAATCCGCAATTCGTGGCGAAGGCTGCGATGACAAATGACAAAATCGAAGCGTTCAATTTGTTCGCGTCTGTGTTGCGAACGCGCGGCGTCCAACTGCCAGCGTCGCCGCTGCTGGTTGAACGAAACACCGCGTGCAGCGCATCGTCAAAGGTTCCACCCAACGCCGCCGACATCGCATAAATGGTGTCTTGATTCGACGGCGCAATCGCCAGCGAAGTCCGCCCGGCATTGTTTTCTGTGTGAACCTGAATCCAGGCTCCGGCGGCTCCGGCGTCTGTGTTGCGGAAAATTCTGGCTTGCGTCTGGTTGCCGCACGAAGCGAACACGTAATCTGTCGGGCGGTCTGTGCGAACCGCCAAATCCAGACAACCGCCGTTGATAGCCGTTGTCGTCGAACCGACTTCGGTCGCGTTCAATACCTTTGTCCAGGCTGTGCCGCCGTCAGTCGAACGCCAGATGCCGGTTCGCGTCGCGGCATAAATTCGATTGCTGTTGTTGGGACTGACGATCAGATCGTTGACGTAATGAAAGTCCGTCGTGTTCGTCGCGGCCAGTTGTGTCCAGGTTGTGCCGCCGTCTGTAGTTTTGAAAATTCCGGCTCCGCGCACTGCGCCATTATTGAAAAATCCCTCGCCAGTTCCGGCGTACAGCGTGTTCGGATTGGTCGAATCCATCGCCAGCGAATTGACCGCCAGATTGGAAATCAAATCCGAAACCGGCAACCAGGTTGTGCCGCCATTGGTGGATTTCCACACTCCACCGGCAACTCCGGCGGCATAAATCGTCGTCGGAATTGTCGGATGAATGATGATGGCTCGCGTGCGTCCGCCGACATTGCCTGGCCCCAGCGAAGTCCACGCAGGCAACACCGCGTTCTTGCTTGTCTGTTTCCGCGAAGGCAACAGCGTGTCGTTGCCAAACGTGTGTTGCGGCATCAATTCCATCTGGCGATACGCCGCCAGATATTTTTCGACAGGAATTTCGGTTTCCCCTTCGGCCAGACGTTTCAAACGGAAAAACTCCAACGCCTCACTCGGTTTGTCGTAACGGTTTTCGAACAGCCTGGCGCGTTTGCGCTTCAGCGACTCAATCAATGAAGCTCTCTCGATTTCTGTTTTGCTTGCGCTGTTGGCAGAAAACGCTTGCACTGGCTCAGTCTGGTTGTAATCCGATTGTTCGCCATTGTTGATGGCGTTGGTTTGATGTGGTGGCTGAAACTGTTGCAGCAATTTCACGCCTGCGAACAAGCAGGAACCTATTAAAACCAAACCAAGCAAAGAAATTACGACAATACGTGTGTGACGCGCTGAGACATTCATTCAAACCTCCTGTGAGACAGTCATCAAAGCCGATGGATCAAGCCGGGTTAGCGGCTCACTGCTGAACTATTGAAAACGCAATCGAGTGATCGCGTGAGAATGATCGGTGAAGTTTTTACCTCTGAGTTGGCGCGACGTAGTTTCGGATACGGAACCGCGACTGTAAAGGAACGGCGGGATTGTGTGAAAAGAAGAATGACTGTCAGGCGGCGTGCTGTGAAAAGCCGCTTCTAAATCAGACCAGGCTACATTGAGGCACAATTACCAAAACAGGATTAACAAGATTTCCGACAGGATTTACAAGACCACCAACGTTTGAAGCGTTCCAGGCGGTTCTGAATCTTGTTCATCCCGAAAAAATCGTGTTCATCCTGTTTCAAAGTTTTTTGCTTCGATTTAGGTGGGGTTATCGGTTCAGATAATCGGCCAGTTTGGTCAAATCCACGTTGCCGCCGGACAGCACCACGCCGACTCGTTTGCCGGTGAAATCGAACTTGCGATGGAAAACTGCTGCGGCTGCGGCTGCGCCCGAAGGTTCGACCAACACTTTCATGCGTTCCAGAATGAAGCGAATCGTCGAAATCAGTTCGTCATCGCTGACCAGCAAAATGTCTTCGACCGTTTCTTTGACAATGGGGAAGGTCAGTTTGCCCGGCGCGGTGGTTTGCAATCCATCGGCGATGGTTTTCGGAACTTCGATTTCGACGCGCTCGCCTTTTTGCATTGATTGCCAGGTGTCGTTTCCGGCTTCTGGCTCGACGCCGAAAATTTTAGTCGAAGGTGAAAGGTGTTTCGTGGCTACGGCCAACCCGGCCAGCAATCCGCAACCGCTGCACGGGCTGAGCAGGTAATCCAGTTCCGGCACATCTTCAAACAATTCGACAGCCGCCGTGCCTTGCCCGGCCATAATCAAATCGTCGTCAAACGGAGGAACCAGCACCAGGCCGCGTTCCTGGCTGATTTGTTCGCCTGTGCCTTCGCGGCTTTCGGTGTAGCGGTCGTAAAAGACGACTTCTGCGCCGTAACCGCGCGTGCCGTTGACTTTGATCTGCGGAGCATCGTGCGGCATGACAATCACCGCCGGAATGCCAAAGAGCTTCGCGGCCAACGCCGTCGCTTGCGCGTGATTGCCTGACGAATACGCCAGCACGCCGCGTTTCCGCTCTTCGTCGGTCAGCGAAGCAATCTTGTTGTAAGCGCCACGAAACTTGAACGCTCCCGCGCGTTGCAGGTTTTCAGCTTTGAAAAAGACTTCGCAGCCGACGAGTTCATTGAACTGCCGCGAAGTCAGAACCGGTGTGCGATGGGCAACGCCCGCAATGCGTTGGCGAGCGGCGAGAATGTCGTTGTAAGTAATCATAAGAAAAGTAGACAGTAGACAGAATACAGTAGGCAATAGTGAGCAATCATCAACAACACTACTGTCTACTGTATTCTGCCTACTTCAAATGGGTTTGATCTTGAAACTGATGTCCACCGCCGGAGCCGAATGCGTCAGCGCGCCGATGGAAATCAAATTCACTCCGGCTTCGGCGTAAGCGCGAACATTGGCCAGCGTGATGCCGCCGGAAGCTTCCAGCAGCGTGCGTCGTTCGCCAGGTTCGTGCGCCTCGACCAGTTGGACGGCCTGGCGAATCAGTTCCGGCGTCATGTTGTCGAGCAGCAAAATGTCGGCTTTCGCCTTCAACGCTTCTTTGACTTGATCGAGCGTGGCGACTTCGACTTCGATTTTGTGCAAATGGCCGGCGGCTTCTTTGGCGCGAGCAACTGCGGTCGTCACGCTGCCCGCCAGAGCGATGTGGTTGTCTTTGATCAGCACGCCGTCATCCAAGCCGAGCCGGTGATTGTGACCTCCGCCGACATGCACTGCGTATTTTTCCAGCATTCGCAAACCCGGTGTGGTTTTGCGCGTGTCTACGATTTTGGCGTTGGTTCCGGCAACGGCTTCGACGTATTTGCGCGTCAGCGTAGCAATGCCGGAAAGGCGTTGAAGAAAGTTCAGCGCGACTCTTTCAGCCGCCAGAAGCATTTGAGCGTCGCCGACTACGCGAGCGAAGACTTTTCCTTCCGGCAGCAATTCGCCGTCAACGGCGGTCGTTTCGACTTCCAGATACGGGTCTAGATGCATGAACACGGCATCGGCGACTTCCAATCCGGCCAGCACCAATTCCTGTTTCGCCAGGAAGTTTCCGCGCGCCTGTTGTCCTGGCTTCACCGTCGCGCGCGAAGTGATGTCGCCGCGGCCCAAATCTTCGGCCAGCGAACCGGCGGCAATGTCGTCAATTAATGGAATGTCTTGAGCGTTAATCATCGTGTTACCGAGCTTATTTTGTGGAACCTCCGCAGCAGTCTTTTTCAAATTGCGCGAAAGACTTTTCCAGTTCCAGTTGTAGTTTGGCGCGAGCATTGGCATTCAAATACGACTGGCAAGCCGCCGATGGAGTCACGCTTTGCAATGCCGACTGGCAAACCGCAACCGGCAAAAAGCGATTGGCGTCTTGCCACAAACTGCCGCCGCCGATGAAGGCATGCTCCAAACTGTTTCGCGCCAAACGTTTCAACTGTAGGTAATCCAGGCCGTGGTCATTGACGGCTTTGGCATATTCGCGCGTCATTTCCGTGCGCGAAATTCCCAGATCGTCCGTCGCCAGCGCTACCGGCACACCGAATTTCAAATACAGCGGCAGCGGATGTTCTTTGCCGCGCACGCCCAAAATGCCGTCGTTGCTGGTCAAACAGACTTCAACCAGCACGCGCTTGGCGGCCATTTCGCGCAACAGGTCGTACGGTTTGTCTTCGTACATGACATCCACGCCGTGGCCGATGCGTTTGGCGTGCCCTTGTTGAACGGAATCGCGGATGTGAAAGCGCAAGCCTTCGGGCGGAACCAATCCCGGAGCCAATTCGCCCGCGTGCAACGTGACGTTGCCGTTTTTGTAATCGGCGACCGAATGCAGGTAATCCAGCATCTTCATTTGCAACGAAAAGTTGTTCATCGCGGATCGCGCATCTTCGGGTTGCACCAGATTCAGGGCGACGACGCGCGGTTCGGCTTTCATGATTTCCATCGCGCCTACCATTTGCGCAAAGGCTTCGCGTGGAGCGTTGAGACGTGCCACTTGATAAACATATCGAATCGGCAGTTGGCACGCCGGGCTGGCTTTTGACGAGTCGGCGCAATTCAGCAATTCGCGCAACCGTGTTTCCAGTTCATCCAGATTCTTTTTGGTTTCCTGAATGGCGCTGGTCGTTCCCGGCGAAATCGGTTGCACGATGCCGCCCGCCAACAATTCTTCGCGCTTTTTGGCCAGGAAAGCCATCAATTCCGCAGCGGGAAATTTGGTCAGGTCGTTGTTGGGCCAGTCGAGCTTGCGCCCGGCTTCGCGGGATTTGCCATTGTCGGGCGTCAGCATGATTTCCAAATAACTGACGCGCTCGGAAATGGCGCGCTTGGTGACTTCGGCCACCATATCACCAAACCGAGGTGTGTCACTGGCGGAGCCGAATTTGGCGAAGGCGTCAAAAAATTGATCGTGACCGCTCAAACCCGACTTGTCCCAATTCAACATGGACATGGAATACAACATCCGGCGATACAACACGCCATCAGTCAAGGCTCGGCTGGCTGGAGGTTTATTCGCGCTGCCGTCGCACGTCACCAGCCCGAACGTCACCGGATCAACGCAAATGTTAGGTTGCGTCGCAGCCCATTCGATGAACGATTCGGCGTAAACCGTGCCGGACAAGTGCAGATGCAAATCTCCGCCTTTCGGCATTTCGCGCAAGAAGGCATACACCTCCAACGGATTTGTTTTGATCGAATCGAAGTAGCGCGCGGTTTTGGCTTCTGCTGTTGCTGATCCAGAAGGCGGCGCGGGAGCTTGCGCAGCAGATTGCAGTTGAATGGTAAGCAACCAGAATAGGGCCAAGCTTAACAGCGTCAGCTTATTGCCAAACTTTACAGGGGTAGAAAGTTGCATTGTGTGCTCCAATAACCAAGGCGTTAATACAAACACAGATTGAGCATCTGGAAAGGGTTGGTAAAGATAACGGAACAAACGGAAATAACGGAACGGACGGAAAATTCCGTTTATTCCGTTATTTCCGTTTGTTCCGTTATCGCCTCCCCATTGCTGGAAAGCTCAGCTTATCTCCGTGCGTTGCGTTTTACAGTGAATCAATAGTCGCTCGCAGTTTGGCAAGTTGATCGGCCAGTTCCGCAGAACGTGCTTTGGATTCGGCGACGACTTCGGCGGCGGCGCGGGCGATGAAGTCAGGATTGTTCAATCGCTTTTCCAATCCCGCCAGTTCGTTCGTCAGCTTGCCGAATTCTTTTTCCAGTCGAGCGCGTTCTTTGTCGAAGTCAATCAGTCCTTCCAGAGGAACAGAGACTTCGGCTCCGCTGAACACCGCGCGGGCAGAGCCTTTGGCGCTTCCCAGCGTTTCGACGAATTCCAAATCGCTGATTCGGGCCAGCCGTTTGATGTGGTCGCTCATGCCAGCCAACACCGTGCGAGCAGCGTCATCCGTTGGAGCTATGCTGGCTTTCAGTTGAACCGAAGGTGCAATGTTAAACGTCGAGCGAATGTTGCGAAGCTTGCTGATCGTTTCAATCACCAACGCCATTTCGCGTTCGGCGCGTCCGTCGAGTTGCGCCGAATTGTGCGAAACGAATTCCGCCGTGCAGATCGAATCGCCTTTGTGCGGCAATCGTTGCCACAAATCTTCGGTGATGTACGGCATGATCGGATGGAGCAGGCGCAGGCTGCGTTCCAGCACATAAATGATGCGGCGTTTGACGGCCAGCGATTGGGGCGTGGATTCTTTGGTCGTCACGAACGGTTTAGACAATTCGATGTACCAGTCGCAGAAATCATTCCAGAAGAAGCGATAGAGTTCTTCCGCCGCTTCGTGGAATCGGTATTCGCCCAGCGCGTTGTGGACTTCTGACGCGACGCGATTCAACCGGCTCAAAATCCAGCGGTCGGCCAGTTCAGGTTCTGAAAGCTCTGTCTCCCAATACACCGGTTCCTGAGCTTCCAGCACTTCGTCGCAGTTCATCAACACAAAGCGCGTGGCGTTCCAAATCTTATTGGCGAAGTTGCGCGCGCTCTCAAGTTTGGATTCCTGCAAAGCCAGCGTCAGCCCGGCTGTCGAAGCTGCCGTCAGGCCGAATCGCGCTGCGTCGGTTCCGTATTTTGCAAACACGTCCAGCGGATCAATGACGTTGCCTTTGGTTTTGGACATTTTCTGGCCGTGCGGGTCCAGTACCAGCGCGTTGATGTACACGGTGCGAAACGGCACGTCGCCCATGAACTTCAACCCCATCATCATCATTCGCGCCACCCAGAAAAAGATGATGTCGAATCCTGTCACCAGCACTTCGGTGGGATAAAAACGCTTCAGGTCTTCGGTTTCATCCGGCCAGCCCAAAGTCGAAAACGGCCACAACTGCGACGAAAACCAAGTGTCCAGCACGTCGGTTTCTTCCGTCAGTTCGACGGTCGAATCCAGGCCGCGCGCGTTCAATCGTTCGCGCGCTTCGGTTTCGTCACGCGCGACGACGATTTCGCCTTCGGGCGTGAACCAGGCAGGAACGCGATGCCCCCACCACAATTGCCGCGACACGCACCAATCCTGAATGTTTTCCAGCCAGTTGAAATAAATCTTCGCCGTGCTTTCTGGAACGAACTTCGTGCGGCCTTCGCGGACGGCGGCAATGGCGGGTTCGGCCAGTTCCTTCATTCGCATGAACCATTGCATCGAAATCAGCGGTTCGACGACGCTTCCGCTACGCTGGCAATGGCCGACGTTATGCGTGTAATCCTCGACTTTCAACAGCAAGCCTAGTTCTTCCAAGTCAGCCACGATTTGCTTGCGAGCTTCGTTGCGATCAAGTCCGCGATATTTTTCCGGCGCAGCGTCTGTGATCTTGGCGTCTTTGCCTATGACCTGAATGAATTCCAGGTTGTGGCGTTTGCCCATCGCAAAGTCGTTCGGGTCGTGCGCCGGAGTGACTTTGACAAAGCCTGTTCCGAAATCCTTTTCGACGACTTCGTCCTGAATGAAAGGAATCTCTCGGCCAACCAACGGCAGCAAGGCGGTTTTGCCGACGACGGATGGATAACGGCCTTCGGCGGTGGCGTCTTCGGGATTCATCGCAATCGCCGTGTCGCCGAGCATTGTTTCAGGGCGAGTCGTAGCGACAACGATGAAATCTCCGGCGGGAGTGTGAAGCAACCCGCTTCCTACCGGTCGCGGTTCCGTACCGGCGTAAGCTTCAGCCAGTTCGTTCCCTAACGGTTGCGGAACTGACTCGCCGTTCTTGATTGGATAAGCGATGTGATAGAGCTTGCCTTTGACGGATTTCATTTCGACTTCCAGATCGGAAATCGCCGTCTGCAAACCGGGCGACCAGTTAATCATTCGCTCGCCGCGATAGATCAAACCTTCGTCATAAAGCCGCACGAAAACTTCCTTGACCGCATTCGACAACCCTTCGTCCATCGTGAAGCGTTCGCGCGACCAATCCACCGAATCGCCTACCACGCGCATTTGCCGCTGGATCGTTCCGCCGGAATGTTCTTTCCATTGCCAGATGCGTTCGACGAATTTTTCGCGGCCTAAATCCTGACGCTTGACGCCTTCGGCGGCCAGTTGGCGTTCGACCACCATTTGTGTGGCGATTCCTGCGTGATCGGTTCCGGGCAACCACAAAACTCTGTCGCCAGCCATACGTCGCCAACGCGCCAACACGTCTTGCAGCGTCTGGTTCAGCGCGTGCCCCATGTGCAAATACCCCGTCACGTTCGGCGGAGGAATGACCATCGAAAAAACTTTTGCTTTTGGATCAGGATTACTTTCAGGAGAGAAATATCCGCCTTGTTCCCAGAACGGATACCAGCGGTCTTCAACGTCTTTCGGTTCGTAAGTCTTTGGAATTTCCATGCGATTGCTGTGATGAATGGTTGATGAGAATTGAACGGCGAGTATCGCCAATCAATTTGCAAATGACAACCGCAAGAGCATAAGGGATCAAACCAATCTCCTATAAGCGCAATAATGGAAGAGAAGTATTGATGATTAGGGATTTGGCTAGAGGGGGCTAAAGAATTTTATTGGCTAAAAAACGCAATAGATATACATAGGCTATGCCCATAACTATGATTTTTGACCAAAAGAAAAGGATAGTTGGCCAGTTGATACTAGTAGGGGCCAGAAACTCTGCGTCTTCACCGATGCCTACTTTTTCTTTATGCCTATGATAAATGCCCCAAACTACTGAAGCCAAAGAGTATTGTAAAAAGTCGAGGGTAAGCCCTAAAACAATTAACCAGGCAGGACGAACCAGTTCTAAAGGAACTGATTGCCTACCGCCGGAGTCGACTTTGAACACCCAAATCAAGGCTATACCCGCCAGTCCGAGTTGTCTGGTTATTTCACTCGTTTTCTGTGAGTAGTAATAATAATTTTCTCTGGCGTCTTTGAGTTTCACTTATTTGATCCTTGGTCCTCCGCTACTAGTTCCGTTGGATTTCTTAGCTGCTCTTCTTAAAGGCCTTGCTGCTTTCTTTGCTGGCTTTGCTGGCGCTTTTTTGACTGCTTTCTTTGCTGGCGCTTTTTTGGCTGCTTTCTTTGCTGGCATGTTTGCCCCCTAAATTTAGTTTGATTATTTCAAAAGTTAATCTAGATCAAGGAGTGAATCGTCGTGGCGTGCTGATTGCCCGACATTGTCATCACCTTGCTTAGCTTGCCGTTTGACCAACCCGGCGACTTCCGGCGCAAGTTGAGCGGCCAATTGAGCCGTCAGTTTTTCGGACAACTGCGCGACGACGCGGTTGACGATTTCGTCAATGACAGTTTGCGGGATCGTGGATTCTGCTACGGATGAAGCTGCTGCGGCGACTTCAACCGATTGAGTTTGAGGCGCGGGCGGCCAGCCGAGCACATCGTCCAAATCCAGCACGTGATCTAAATCGCCAGTGTTGTCACGTTGAGCGACTGGCGCAGCTTCGACGACCGGAACTGCGACAACGGGAATTTCAACGACTGAGGTTTCCACCGGAGCGGCAACGACTGCCGGAGCTTCTTCGATAATCGGTTCCGGCTCGGGCACGACGATTACTGGCGCGGGAGCTTCGGCGATGAAAACCGGCTCAGGTTCCGGCAAAACTTCGCTGGGTTCGGCTTCGATTTCCAGCACCTGTTCGGAAACTTGTTGGAATTCGACAACCGGCTCTTCTTTCCAGATTTGCGGAGCTTCGGCGACCGGTTCCGATTGCCAAATTGGTTCTGCCTCGACGACCGGTTCTTCCTTCCAGATTTGCGGAGCTTCGGCAATTTCTTCGATTTCTGCGGCGGCAGGAATTTCTGTTTCGGGTTCGTCCGGGAATGGTTGCGTTTCGCGTATGTGAACGACCGGAGCGGCGGGCGCAGCTTCGACAACTGCTGCTGCCACTTGAGCTTTGGCCACTTCCGGAACTTGAAGTTGTGACGACGGAGAGTTCAACGATCCGGTGGCGAATTTCGGCGGATGCCCTTCGAGCAAGGTTTTAACCGTCGTAATCAGCGTGCGGATAGATTGAAATGGCTTGGTCAGATGCTGATCGGCTCCGATGCGACGGGCGCGTTCGTCATCAAACGGTTCAAATGCCGGAACCAGTAAAACGACCGGCGTGTCTTTCATATCCGGGTGATTTTTGACGTATTCGCAAATTTCGTAGCCGTTTTTGCCAGGAATCGAAACATCGGCCATCACCAGCGCCGGGCGCATGTATTGCAATCGGCTGATTGCTTCGTCGCCATTGCTGACGGTCAGAACATCAACACCTTCATCGGAAAAAGTCAGAGTGATTATTTTTTGGACTGTAACACTATCGTCAGCGAGCAGAATCTTATAGCCCACATGAACCTCCGAACAGATATAACTAAAGATTAGGACACCACTTGGCTGCAACTTTTACCACAAAGAAACAAAAAACACGAAGAGTTTCTAAGCTCTTCGTGTTCTTGTGTTTCCGTGCTGCGGTGTGACAATTTTTCAAACTGTTACGCCAAGCTCTTTCAGACGTGCTTGCCGGTGAATAGCGACAATTTGAAGAATTGTCGCTCCCGGCATTTACTTGAAAATGCCGAACAGGCCACCTTTCTTCTTTTTATCTTTTTCCTTTTTGTCATTTTTCTTGGAATCGTCCGTCTTGGATTTGTCGGCTTCAGGCGCTGGAGCGGCTTCCGGTGAACCGTTCGGCGGAGTATTCACCGTTCGCACAGGAACCGGCTGGCTGGAAGTCGCCGGATCAACCACTCCGCGAGTGTTGGCGCGTATGGAGCGCGTTCCGGTGGCGTTCTGCGCGTCCGCAGGTTTTTTCAACGCTTCTTCCTTCACGTCTTCTTTTTCGTCGCCTTTTTTGCTGAGCAACACGCCGTCTCTGGAAATATCCAAACCATTGCGACCAAGTATCAAACCGAATTTGCCCATGAAGTTGGGACGTTCCGGCGCGGGATTGTCGTTGGCCGGTTTTGGAATCGGCTTGCCGAGTTTTTCCAGATAATCTTTGCCTTTGACGGCGAATTCGCTGTTCGGGTAATCGCGGACAAGCCGTGTGAAGTATTCCGCTGCCTCTTCAGGCTGTTCCTGTTCGACCAGGGATATTCCCAGCAGGTACAACGATTCGTCGTAATAAGCGAAAAGCGGATAGTTGTTGATGATGTCTCGCAGCCGGCTTTCACCAGCTTTGTATGCATGGCGCTGGTCAATGTAGAACTTGGCGATGGTCTGTTCGTAAAGACCCAGCACCTGCTGAACATCCTGTTTGTCGCGTTGGATGTAAGCCAGGACTTCCGACCGCTGGCAACTTTGTTCGGCGGCCAGCAACTGCTGATAGGCTTTTTTGGCGTTCGTTGCGTCGCGGTTATACGCACCCATCTGCCGCATATACGACTGAGCGATCTTGTGTTTCACATCGCAGATTTTCGGATGAGTCGGGAAGTATTGCGCGAAGTCTTTGTATCCGCCGATGGCCTGTTCCAGATTGCTGGTTCCGCCTTCCAGATAAAACGAATCGGCGATGGCCAGTTTTGACAACGGCAGGTATTCGCTGTCGGCGTATGTCGTGATGACGACGTTGTACAGCAGTCGCGCTTCGTCGTAACGACCTTTTTGCGCTTTGGTGGACGCCTGTTCATACAATTCCTTGTCGCGTCCGGGAATGGCGGCATTTTCGTTTTTGACCTTGTCTTTTCCACCGCAAGCGGCTGCGATGAGGGACAACATCGTGATCAGGAAAAAGGTCTTGAATCTCATAAAGGACTACTCCCGCTGACTTGACCCGCCCAGCAAAGGCAGGGTTGTTTGAATCCAACACTTAAGCCAGTGATCGTTCGCTGGCCTGTACCGAAGCCGCATCAAGCAGCTCTCGCAAAGCTTTTGCCGGATCGGGTTTGCCGAACACGGCAGACCCGGCAACCAAAATTTCCGCTCCGGCGGCAACCACAGCCGCCGCGTTTTCGATACCAATTCCGCCGTCAATTTCGATTCGCGCTCGTGAACCGCTGGTTTGAATCAACGTTCGCAAACGGCGCAATTTCTTGAAAGTCGAAGGAATGAATTTCTGCCCGCCGAAACCCGGATTGACAGACATCACCAGCACATAATCCACGTCGTTCACAACTTCTTCGATCATCGCCAGCGGCGTTGCCGGATTGAGCACCACTCCCGCCAGACAACCGGCCTGATGAATATAGCTGATCGTTCGATGCAAGTGATAAGTCGCTTCGGGATGCACCGAAATCAGATTGGCTCCGGCGGCGGCAAATGCTCCGATGAAATTGTCCGGTTTTTCAATCATCAGGTGCGCGTCAATCGGCAACTGAGTCGCCCGGCGCACCGACTCAACGATGAAAGGTCCGATGGTCAGGTTCGGCACGAAATGGCCGTCCATCACATCCACATGAACATAAGCCGCTCCGGCGTGTTCAATCGCGGCAATCTGTTCACCGAGCCGCGTGAAGTCTGCCGATAAAATGGAAGGCGCAATTTCAACCATCAGTTTTGATGTCTGCGATAGCTTCGATTTTCAGAACGGAGCAAAAAAACGAACTTGCCGATTTCCTTTACAGCCCATCAGAAGGCGTTGGAGTCGGCGTCGGAGTTTCATCGGGCGACGGTGACGGTTTTGGAGTCGGTTTCGGCGTTGGGGGCGGTGTCGGTGTTGGCGTAGCCAGTCCAGTGCTGACGTTGACGCGTACGATCTGGCCGGTTTTGACGATGGTTCCTATGCCAGGCGATTGGTCACTGATCAGATTGGCTTCGAACCGGGGGCTGGCCGCGCGGCCAGTCACCTTCATTCGTAAACCTGCATCGTCCAAAACATCAATTGCCTCAGATTCGGATTTGCCTGTTACGTCTGGCACTTCGACCGAACGGCCACGCAACGTCATGTACATAACCAAAAACGCGCAGCCGAAAAAGATCACCGCCAGCAACGCAATTCTCAGCAACCGACTGAAGACAAGACTCGAACCGAGTCGGGAACTCAAACGCAACGCCCTCCAGGAAAATCAATCTCTAGTGATCGAATTGAAATGATTTAGACGCCCAACCTGCCCAAACGGGTGCGGAGTTTAGCATCGTCACATGTGGCTTTACAACTTGCGAAGCTCCGAAGCTTTGCGGCTTTGGAGCTTCAAATTATTCTTCATCGTGTATGGTCGTCAGTTTGACGATTTCAAAAACGCGCGTGCCTGCCGGAGTTTGTACCTTTACTTCGTCTCCCTCTTCTTTGTTGAGCAGGCTTTTGCCAATAGGTGATGAAGTCGAAAGCAGTCCTTTTTCATAATCTGCTTCTTCAGGCGTAACCAATCGGTAAGTGACCTCTGTGTCCCGGTCCAGATCACGAAGTAACAGCGTCGAGCCGTAATTAGCGCGGTCTGTCGGCAGCCGGCTCAGGTCTATGCTGGAAAGTTTGGCCATCTGTTGTTGCAGTTGGCGAATGCGTGCGCGGACGTAATCCTGTCGTTCGCGCGCATATTTGTATTCGGAGTTTTCAGACAGATCGCCCAAAGCCGCTGCCGTTCGCAGCGCACGAGGCAGTTCAACGGTGAATTCGTATTCCAGCGTTTTCAACTCAGCAAGGATTTTTTCTTTTCCAGTTAGTTCTTTTTCTTCACTCACAGCTAAAGTCCTTTCAGCCAGGTTCAGTCGCGCTTGCTACTGCTGCGGTACTGACCTGCTCACTCAAAAAATACGACTGCCGCAATCTCGCTTTATCAGCGAGGCTGCGGCAGTCGAGCCGGAAGCTAACATACTTCCTGAACGGCTTCAAAGAGGGATTACAAATTCAGCAACGTCACCAATTCCTGAACGGCTCCGGCTGATTTTTGTAGCGCCGCGCGTTCTTCGGTGGTCAGGTTGATCTGAATGATTTCCTCAACTCCGCCAGCGCCGATCTTGATCGGCACGCCGACGAACAAACCGTTGACGCCGTATTCGCCTTCCAGCAAAACGGCGCAGGGCAGAATTTTCTTTTTGTCTTTAACGATGGCTTCAACCATTTCAACCGCCGCCGCCGAAGGCGCGTAATACGCCGAACCGGTTTTCAGCAAGCTGACGATTTCGGCTCCGCCGTTGGCTGTGCGTTTGACGATTGCATCAACGGTTTCTGCTGGCAACAATTCGGTGATCGGAATGCCAGCGCAAGTCGAATAACGCGGCAGCGGAACCATAGTGTCGCCGTGTCCGCCCAACACAAATGCCGTCACGTTTTCGACCGACACGTTCAAGGCTTCGGCCAGGAAACAGCGCATACGAGCCGAATCCAGCACGCCCGCCATTCCCATCACGCGATTTTTGGGGAAGCCGGATTTTTTCCAAGCCACCTGAGTCATCGCGTCCAGCGGGTTCGACACGACGATGATGATGCAGTTCGGCGAGTGCTTGACGATTTCTTCGGTGACGCTGGCGACGATGCCAGCGTTTGTGTTCAGCAAATCGTCGCGGCTCATGCCGGGTTTGCGCGCAATGCCAGACGTGATGACGACCACATCGGAATTCGCCGTTTCTTTGTAGCCATTCGTGCCGATCAATCGGCTGTCATAACCTTCAATCGGGCCAGCCTGAGCCAGATCAAGCGCCTTGCCTTGCGGCATTCCTTCGACAATGTCCAACAACACAACATCGCCGAGTTCTTTGGAAACCAACCAATGAGCCGTCGTTGCGCCCACGTTTCCTGCGCCGACGACTGTGATTTTTTTTCTGCCCATAAATTCTCCACTGGTTGCCGGTGGTCAGTTGCCAGTGGTCGGTAAATTCAGAAACCGACAACCGACCACCAATCACCGACCACCGATTTACATGTTTTCAATAATTGCCGTAGCGAATTCGCTAGTCTTAACCTTCGTCGCGCCTTCCATCTGGCGTTCCAGATCGTAGGTGACTTTCTTTTGTTCGATGGTTTTGACGATGGCGTTGATAATCATATCGGCGACTTCCTGCCAGCCCATGTGCTCGAACATCATCACGCCGGACAGCATGACCGAACCGGGATTGATGACGTCTTTGTCCGCGTATTTCGGAGCCGTGCCGTGCGTGGCTTCAAAAACCGCAGCCGCGTCGCCGATGTTCGCGCCGGGAGCCAGGCCAAGTCCGCCGACTTGCGCCGCGCAAGCATCCGACAGGTAATCGCCGTTCAGATTCGGCGTGGCGATGACCGAATACTCATCCGGGCGCAGCAGCAATTGCTGGAACATCGCGTCGGCGATGCGGTCGTTGATCAGAATTTTGCCTTCGGGCATCTGGCCGTTGTGATCTTTCCAGAGTTCGTCTTCGGTGACGATGTGATTGCGGAATTCTTCTTTCGCCAGTTGATAGCCCCAATCACGGAACGCGCCTTCGGTGTACTTCATGATGTTGCCTTTGTGAACCAGCGTGACGACATTGCGGTTGTGGTCAACAGCATACTGAATTGCGCGACGAACCAGATTCTTGGTTCCGGTGATCGAAATCGGCTTGATGCCAATGCCGGAGTCTTGATTGACCTGATAACCGTAATCTTTCAGAAACTCGATCAACTTGGCTGCGCGATCCGAACCTTCCTGAAATTCAATGCCGGAGTAAACGTCTTCGGTGTTTTCGCGGAAAATCACAACGTCCAGTTTTTCAGGATGTTTGACCGGAGCGCCGACGCCGTTGAAATACCGCACCGGGCGCACGCAAGCGTACAAATCCAACACCTGGCGCAAGCTCACATTCAACGAGCGAATGCCTCCGCCAACCGGCGTGGTCAACGGCCCTTTGATGGCGACGATGAAATGTTGAATCGCATCGAGCGTGCCTTTCGGCAGCCATTCGTTGAATTTGTCGAAGGCTTTTTCGCCCGCGAAGATTTCGTACCACACGACGCGGCGTTTGCCGCCATAAGCTTTTTCGACCGCCGCATCGAACACGCGCTGCGACGCTTTCCAGATGTCGCGGCCAATGCCGTCGCCTTCGATGTACGGGATGGTGGGATTATCGGGAACAACGAGTTTGTTGTTGTTGACGCTGATTCGCCCGCCGTCATCGGGCGTCGGAATTCCATTGAACGTAGGCATAAAAGCAAAACTCCTTCAGTCGGGATTGAGCGCAGATTTTGACTGCTGTGAGCAGGCAACGCTTGGAACTTGGTTCGGAAGAGCGCGGAGTCTAACAACCGACCTATAGGCTGTCAATGCGCGCAACCGGACGGAAATGCTATAGTTCCGCCGATGAATCCGACCGAAGAAATCCACCACAAATTGGTTGAGTTTGAATCGCTGAACGGGCAGGGAAGTCTGACTTCTGAAGCGGCATTGGCACTGGCCGGACGCGCGGCTGAGTTGGTGATTGAGCAATTTCAGCGCGACCAATCCTGTTTGCGTGAAGCCATTACGCTGATTTGCCGAATCGCCACCGACCCAAAAAACGAAATTGCACGCGCCGGAATCACCGCGTTGTTTCCGATGCTGATCGAACGGCTCAACGATTCATTCGAACCTGCGGCTTGCCGACTTTACGACCGGCTCTTTGCCCAAGTGATCGAATTCTGCCGCCGCTTACCCGAAGGCAAACGACTTGATGAAGGTTTGAAACACTTTGGCTTGCTTACTGAGGCAGACCTGCTGGCGCGCAAAACTCAACTCCCGACTCCCGACTCCCGACTCCCGGCTCCTTCAAGAGTCCTGCTGCTTTCCCGCGTCACCATTGGCGCAGACGTTGCCGTCACCAGTTCCATCATCGCCAAGCTTCGGCAAGCGATGCCCGAAGCCGAATTTGTCATCTTGGGTTCGCGCAAACTGCGCGAATTGTACGGAGGCGATGAGCGAATTCGCATTCACGAAATAGCTTACGAACGCGGAGGCAGCTTGATTGCTCGGCTGACAAGCTGGCTGGATGTGGTTGCGGCGGTCAACGAAGAGCGACAAGGTTTCAACAAAGACGGCGTGTGGGTGATTGATCCCGATTCGCGGCTGACGCAACTTGGTTTGTTGCCGTTGGTGGCAAACGATCACAACTACTTTTTCTTCGAAAGCCGCAGCTATCAAGTTCGTAGTACCGCCTTCAATCGCGTTCAGAGTACCGCCTTCAGGCGGCAGACTTCTGACGAAGGCGATTCGACGGTAGAAAACCAACCGCCTGAAGGCGGAACTCCCAACACGATTGCCGAACTTGCCGCTCATTGGAGCGGGGAACTGATTGGCAATTCCGAACCGTCTTTCCCGTTCGTCGCTTTGCCGGAAGAACATCAAGAGTTAGGCAAGCGAGTCACCAATTCAATCCGCAATCCGCAATCCGCAATCCGCAATCTAGTGGCGGTCAGCTTCGGCGTCGGAGGCAATCACAGCAAACGGGTTTCCGACGAATTCGAGCAGCAACTGATTGAAAACTTGCTCACCGATTCCAAAATCATCTTGGACAAAGGCGCGACCGAAGAAGAGCGCGAACAAATCAACCGCATCGTTACCGCCGTTCGCTCCGCAGGCAAAACCGTCATCGAACTGAGCGAAGCCACCAAGCACGACTTGCTCACTGACCTGTTACGCCAAGCCGACATCGTCACTTGGGACGGCAGCATTGGAGCGTTTGCCGGACTTGTCGCCGCCAGCAACCTATACATCGGATATGACTCCGCAGGCCAACACATCGCTGCTGCGCTGGGCGTGAAGACGCTGACAGTGTTTGTCAGCGTGAACAACACGACCTTCGCCGACCGCTGGCGGCCATTCGGGAAGAGCATTGTTAAAGTTTTGAATGTAGTAAAAATAGCAAAACACTAACTTTAAGTTTTATGGAAAAGTGGTTTGCGTGGATTTTTCTGCTAATCTAAACAGAAAAGTCATTGACAGTAACTCGTGTACAGAGTAGAAGTGAGCCGCATCACCGCATCACCGCATCACCGCATCACCGCATCACCGCATCACCGCATCACCGCATCACCGCATCACCGCATCACCGCATCACCGCATCACCGCAGAGGTGGTGCAAGTTTTTTCAGAGTTATGTGGGAATGCCACACTACATAATGATGCTATGAGTCTCGGTTTAGTCAGACCGAGTACGTTACTTCAGACGCAGCCGTAAAGTGACCCGAGCCAATGTTGGCAAGAGGCTAAGGGCGACAGCGAGATAGCAATCGTTGATGTTATAGGTGTGTCTTCTACCATAGAATGCTCAATAGACTGGGAAACAATCGGCCTGCTCTGAATTTCCATCAACCTTTTTTTCTGGAGATCAACCAAATGAAGAAAAAGATCAGTCTCAAGTTGTCTGCGCTCCTTGTTGTCTGTTTGATATCGGTGTTTTGTATTCAGATGCCAATTCCGGCGCAGGCAGATGGTGTTTGCACGGATAACTTAGAATTTTGCGAAGCAGGTTGTTCGAGCGGTAATACCTGCTGCTTCGACCGTTGTTGGAATGAGTTCGTTGATTGCGATAAAAGCGGTAGGTTTGAGAAAGTTGACGTGTCAGGGTGTCCTGTAACCTAAAATCAGGGTCTTGATCGCTTTTTCCCTGAAAGGTGGTGAATTCAGATCGTTCTGAGGAACGGAATCAATCAAGTATTTTCAGTTGATTCCCAACACCACATTGTTGAAGTGCAAAACGCCGAAGTGACGCGGAGAGGCAACAGGCGTAAGGTTAATCTCCGCGTTGCTTTGGCTATAAGCTTAACTCCACAACTCAAAATTATTGGTTCGATGAACCTTAACTTTGCCTTGTTCTATTCGCGCCATTTGAGGAAATTATGAAATATCTTGGTTTTGCAATTGTAATGACTATTGTAATTTCCGTGCCTGCATTTCGTGCCCAAGCCAAACCTGGGACGCAGAATCCGCAACAAAAAAAGACATCTTCTAAAGAATCAACGCCACGTTCATTGCCTTCTGAAAAAGAGAAACAGGTCAGACAGGGTGAAACCAGAAAACCTAATGAAACGGCGGCGGTGTCAACATCTCCGATACCCAGAGAAGAGAGGTTATCAGCGGCGGTAGCTCTTGCTCTTTTTATTGGCACACAGGCGGATGTTGATGACCCGCTCGACGAAATCAGGATCAGGCTGGAAAGCGCGAAGCTCCTAACCAAAATAAAGCCGAATGAAAGTTCGCACATTGTGGCTCAAGCCGAAGACTTGCTTCTGGAACGCAAAAAGAAAGAGCAAAGCGAAGACGGACAAATCAAGATTGCCGCGCTTGAGCGCGAACTCATCGCTCTTTACAGCAAGCTTGATCCAGAAAAAACAGAGAAATTTATCCAGAGTTCGCTTGATGTCGCGGCGGAAAATATCAGGAAATTACATGCCGGTAATAGCTCTATAGCAGCAAAGGCACGAGCGGAAAAAATGGCGGAACTAGCAGCCGCATTGATTGATAATGCTATTCCCACTGGTGTTGACCTGATTCTAAATAGCGTAGCCGAAACCGGAAGAGTTGCGAATGCTTTCGTCAGGCCCTTTCGAAAGGCACTCCTTGACCCTGCGATGAGAGAGATTATGTCTGCCCGAATTAAGCAGACGCTTTCAGGAAAGATTGTCGCTGAACCGAATGAATTATCGATGTTAGCGACTTTTGTAATCGGCATAACTGGCAGAGACGATGCCTATTCGACGATCAATGCCGCAATTCTTGAATTGGAGATAAATTCCCTCAGGCATATCGAAGCGACTCTTCGCGCTACTCGTGAGCAGGAGCGCTCGGCCTCTTATGCCAATAACGCTTTGGACAATCTATTCGGTCTTTTTACTTCGCGTCTGCGTGGCTTGTATTCCAAGTGGCTGCCTGAGAGGCTTAAAGATGTCGATGCCAGTCTGAAAAGTATTCAAGAATTGGTTTCCTTCAAAATCGGAGAACGCAGCGAACGGGCACAAGCGGAAACCTTTGAGGAAAAACTCGATAAAGCTTCTGCCATCGCCTCCGGTTCAAAGCGCGAAAGGGAATTGATTAACCTCGCGTTTGACGTTTTGAATGGCTTTATCAAAGACGAGAAATACTCGCGCGACCAGATGGTTGATAAAGTTCTCCATCTGCTTAATACAAAAGAAAGCAAGGCGTTCGTGGAAGATGGGAAGATCGTCACTGACATCAAGGCGCTGATAAAAGAAAAGAACTTTTCTCAAGCTACAAGCGATGCCCGGCGCATATCGCGCGATGATTGGCGGGCGCAGGCGCTTACTGGCGTGGCAAGCTGTCTGGATAAAACAAGCGATAAAACAGATCAGGAAGTTGCTTTGCTACTTTATTCGAATGCACTGGATGTTCTTAACGCCAGCAAGCCCGGCACTGCGATAATCAGGACAACTTTGAAAATTGCAGAGCGGTTTTATGAAAAGGATTTGTCCGAGGGACGCCGATTACTGAATGTGGCGATCAGATTCGCCAATCAAGTGAGCTTTTCAGAAAAAGGCTATCGCTTCCCGTTCGACAGGAACATTTTTGCCGGTATAGGCATGATTGAAATGTCGCTGGGGTTTGAGCCTGAGCGTGTTCAGGATGCGCTGCGAGATATTGAGATTGGAAAAATGGCTCAACTCGACTGGCTGGTTATGCATGAAGCCAGCAACAGTATCGAAAATAAAACCTTGCGCGCGATGTTCCAATTGAAAATGTGTGAAGGCGTTATTAACCAGCTTTCTAAAGAAGATTCGAAGAATAGCAAATAGAGTTTTTTGAAAAGGAGATAGGCGCTGTGGATAAAATTCTGGATAGAGCCGTTAGCCTTGCAATCATCATTGTTTCCATTGTTTTTGTCGGAGTGGTGATTCACAAGTATTTGATTGCCGATAAAGGCTCGTCAGCTTCTGCTGCCGAGGTTCCGCTTGGGAAGAAACTTGATTTGCCGGACATAGACTGGGAAGCCAACGGACACACACTTGTTGTTGCATTGCAGAAAGGTTGCCATTTTTGCAATGAGAGCGCGCCTTTTTATCAGAAACTGAATAAAGAGATGTCAGGCAGGCAGAATGTTTCCATAGTCGCTGTGCTGCCCGACTCTGTTGAAAATAGCCGCGAGCATCTGAAGAAGCTCGAAGTCCCGTTCAACGACATCAGACAAGCACGGCTTAAGTCCGCTAGGGTTTCAGGCACGCCCACATTGCTTGTTGCGGATAAAACCGGAACGGTCATTTCTGGATGGATTGGCAAGCTTTCTTCTGACAAGGAAGGCGAAGTCATAGAAACCATAATTCGACTCAGCCGGGCCAGGTAGCGCCTGAAGCGCACAAAGCCGAACTTTCCATTGAAGCCTTACGACAAGCCAACGTGGTGGCCTGGGACGGCAGCATCGGAGCCTTTGCCGGACTTGTCGCCGCCAGCAATCAATACATCGGATATGACTCCGCAGGCCAACACATCGCTGCTGCGCTGGGCGTGAAGACGCTGACAGTGTTTGTCAGCGTGAACAACACGACCTTCGCCGACCGCTGGCGGCCTTTTGGAAAAGATCGGATTGACGTGTTGGAGGTGCTGACGGAGCGAGTGGTCACGTCCAAAGAAAACGAAGCGATTTTTGATAAATGCCTGGCCTTGCTTCGTGGGCTAAAAGCGAAAAAACCTGTAGTGGATAGCAATTTTCATACAGGGCTTTCTGGCTGACTGCGATCTTAGATCGCTTTTCATTGGCGTGTCTGGATTATCAGGCGCTATTGAACTGTAAATATGGGACAATTTTCCAAATTGTCCCATACACCAAAGTGAAAACTGATTTAGTACGCATGAAAAATTAACTTCCCGGTTTGTAGATGCCATCAAGTAACCCCTCAGCGTCTGCAACACGCGGGCGAATTGTATAGTTCCATTGAGGGCGGACAGTGTGATGTTCAAGAAGGTTGTCCAGGCCCGGTTCAAACTGATCTGGCTAAAAAGGCGATGCTCAATCGGATTCCAATTCGAGCAGCCGCGCGGGTAATGTTCACCGTAATTTTTCAATTCGGTAAACCGGGAACTACGGTTTGATGAGCAATGTTTGGGATGACCTCGACCCGTTAGCCGTATATTGCTGAAAGCGAGACTCATTGCATCAAACCTCTTTCGCAGTAGCTCACAAACTCTCCAGCCAATTCCAGCGCGGCCTGCGCTGAAGCTTCATCAGCCGATCCGGATTTCACCGCTTCAAACGTTGCCTGCAAGTTCTTCCACGAACCGCCGGTTTTGCCCGAAAGCACGAACAGGTTTTCAAATTCCCACAACGCTTCCAGCGAAGTGAATGGGTCAACCAGTTTTTTATACAGCGGTACGCGCGCGGCTGCGGCTGCGGTTTCGTAAGCTTCCACCAGGACTTGTTCGTAATTGCCGTGCAGCAAATAGGCTTTGGCTTGTTCCAGCTTGGTTTGCGCGGTTTCGATTGTCGGAACGACTTCGGCAATAGTGGTTCCGGCGCATTCGCCGCGAATGCCTGAACGCACTGTGAACTGTTCGTTTTCGTGACCGTAATCGTCGTAAAACTCCGGGTTGGTGTCGAATGCCGGAATGGCTTTGAGCGGTTCCAGCACTTCTTTGACGCGGGCGTCGCCAATGCGTGAGATGAAGCTGTTGAAGTCTTCGTCAGCCAATTTTTCTGCATCGTGCAGTTTGAACAGAGTCTCGACGACGTTGATGGCATTGCGAGCAGGGAAGCGTCCGTAAACTTTCGCTGCTTGCGGTTTGCCGTGATTCGATTGCCCGCCCAGAAACAGCAGGTGCGCCGGAAGATTGTGGCCTTCGTGCGAAACGGCAGCGGCGTGGAATCCGATGTTGGCGACGGCGTGTTGTGCGCAGCCATTCGGGCAGCCGGAGATTTTGATTCGCATGTGGCGGTTGGTTTCGCGGTAAGGTTCAAGCGCGCCGGTGAAAAACGATTCGGAAATTGCATTGCCCAAACCTTTTGCCGAAGCGATGCCAAGTCGGCAAGTGTCGGCTCCGGGGCAGGCTGTGACATCGGCGACGGTTTCGGCTCCGGCGTCACCCAACGAAATGCCGCGAAGTTCTTTGTATAACTCCGGCAAATCTTCGACACGAACCCAAGGGAGAAAAAGGTTTTGTTCGATTGAAACTCGCAGTTCGTTTGAAGAAAACTTGCGAGCGACATGGGCCAAATCGCGCGCTCGGTCAGAAGTGATGTCTCC
Source organism: Acidobacteriota bacterium (assembly GCA_033763255.1). Classification (GTDB taxonomy): domain Bacteria; phylum Acidobacteriota; class Blastocatellia; order RBC074; family RBC074; genus RBC074. The sequence continues at coordinate 56,345 of JANRKX010000060.1, forward strand.
GAGCTTTGTGCGAACATGAACTCCGCGAAAACCTTCGACGCGATGGGCGATGACTGAATCTTGCGCCCATTGCTGATACCCGGCGTCGTTGGTTAGCGGATGCAGCACGTTCAGGTTTTGACCGGCGACAAGTTTCGGCTCAACGACTTCTTCCAGAAAGTCAGCCAGCGGCGGCAGTTCGCCTATGATTTGGCGTTCGGCGTCCACTTCAGCTTTGAACTTGTCCCAGCCCATCGAATGAACCAGGAACTTCATGCGAGCCTTCATTCGCTGTTTGCGTTCGCCGTATCGGTCAAAAATGCGAATGACCGCCGTCGTGAAATTGAACATTTCTTCAACCGGCAAAAATTCCGAATACACGTGAGCGATCATCGGGCCGCTGCCCATTCCTCCGCCGACGTGGACTTTGAAACCGCGACGAAGCTGGCCGTTTTCTTCGCGGATGACGGCGTGAAATCCCAGATCGTGAAAGGCCAACGCGGAATGATCTTCGGCGCAGCCTTCAAATGCGAATTTCATCTTTCGCCCCATGTTTTGGTTGTGTTTGTTGCGCAGCAGGAATTTGAACAGCGCGCGCGTGTACGGATACACATTGAAGACTTCGTTGTGCGAAACACCCGCGCGGTAACAGGCGGTGATATTGCGAACGGTGTTGCCGCAAGCTTCGCGTGTGGTGATGCCGACTTCTTCCAGTTCGCGTAACAAGGCGGGCGCGTTTTCCAGCAGCAGGTAATACAACTGAGCGTCTTCGCGCGTGGTGAAGTGAATGAAGCCGCTGGCATATTTGTCGGCGACATCGGCCAGCCGAGTCAATTGATCTGCATTCAAGTAGCCGCCGGGAATTTTGATGCGCTGCATCTGAACGCCTTCCTGTCGCTGAGCGTAGGTTCCGTATTGAAGCCGAAACTTCTGCATCTTGGTTTCGCCCACCAAACCGGCTCGGAATTTTTTGATCTGCTGTTCGTAATTGGCCAGTTCGTCTTCGATGAAGTCGGGAATCGGTGAAGCTTGTAACCGGGTAGAAGTCGCGTTCATTTTTCTCCTGAAAATTTTGCGCTGTCTGCAAAATAAAAACGCTCCGGTTTCTGTGTGAAACCGGAGCGCCTGTTGATTTTCTTTTTCTGGCAATCTCAACCTGTGATGTTGATGTCTGCTGGCAGCCGGTTTTCATCGGTTTTGGCCGGACAACAACAACATATCAATTTTGCGCCGCTGAATTTAGCGGCGATGTCAGTTTGTTTGAATTTGAAAACTCGATAAGTCATTTGAAAATCGGTTTTGAATTGGTCAGACCGAAAATACTGAGCGAGCAGTTTTTTGTCAAACCTGAAGCAGAAAACTTTTTACCGTTTGACGCCATAAACCCCGCGAATTTCTCCGGCGCCAACGCGCGAATTATTCAGGCTGCGGGTTTGTGGGATTCCAAGCATTAAATCGCCAGGCTCCAAGGCGTTGAAATTCGCAATCGCCAATCCGCCAGAGCCTAGCCGGTCACCGGAATCGGCTCCGATGACCATGTAATCGGCTTGTCTGGTCGCCAGATCAATCACGGCGGGCAGGCCGGTTTTAGCTCCGAAAATCACGTAAACCGCTCCAAGCGGATCGCGGCGCGGATCGCTGATGTCTGCTCCGGGCGCTCCGACTGCCAGGTCTGTGATGCCGTCGCCGTTGAAATCTCCGACAGCCAGTGACGAACCAAGCGCGTCGGGATGTTGATCCTGAATCGCGCCAGCGCCGTAAATGCTCAAATCCGCAGGGCGGCCTTGCAGAGTGGTTCCGCCGTAAATGACGAACACGGCTCCGGAACCTTGCCGAGTTTGGCTGGCGTCAGCGCCTGCGGCTCCGATTATCAAATCAAACCTGCCATCACCGTTCAGATCGCCCATTGCCAGTTTCGATCCGAGATTGTCGTTTTCGCCCGTGCCGAACAAAATCACCGAAGCCGCTTGCGGAGCAGCCTTCACGCCTTCGGCAGCGACGACGGTCAGAATGTAAACATTGCCGCTGCCTTTGATTCCATTCGGACTTGCCAGCGGAGCGCCGACAGCGATGTCGGCCAAACCTTCGCCGTTGAAATTGCCAACGGCGAGAGACTGGCCAAGCTCCCAACCGGCGGCCTGGCCTGTGACCATGTAAGTCGGCGATGTGTTGGCAAGGTTGATCGTTTGAGCAAATCCGGGACTGCCGAAAAAGACCAGAATTGCGCCTGCGTCAGTCAGCGAGTTCGTGCCGGCTGTCGCGTCGTAACCCGGTGCTCCGACAACCAAATCATCGGCAGCGTTTCCTTTGGCGTAAACAGTCGCAGACGCCACGGTCGTTCCCAGCATCAGGCTTCGCTGGGAACCGAGAATGGTCGCACCTGCCAGCTTGGCTGCGGTGTCCGACGTGTTCGCGGCCAGGTTGCCGAACACGACATAAACTTTTCCAGCATCAGGGAAATCGCCGACATTCGCTTGTGGCGCTCCGATGACTAAATCCTCTTTGCCGTCCCCGTTGATGTCACCAATTGCCAGCGAAGTTCCAAGATGATCGTCGGCAGCGTCGCCGGAAATTTCCACGTCGGCTTTTTGCTGAGCCAGATCAATCTGTCCATTCAGCCCGGCGCGGCCAAAAAAGACGTAAACCTTGCCGCTGTCTTGCCCTACGCCGTTGGCAAAAGGCGCTCCGACCGCAATGTCCGGCACGTTGTCGCCGTTCAAATCGCCCGTCGCAATTTCAACACCCAGAGCATCTCCGCCGTCGCCGGTTTGGTTTGCTGAAGTTCCGGCTGCGCCAAAGGCCGTGAACTGCGAATTTTCGCGGTTCAGGTCGCGCACGACATCAACGACTGTAATCTGAACCGTTTTGGTTTCCGTGATCGGGACTGGCGAATTGATTGTCGCCCGAAATGTGATGTTGTAGGTTCCCGCCTGTGAAATATCCGGCGTCCATTTGAACTGAGTTGTGTTGACTGCCGGGCTGCCGACTGTGGCTCCGGTTGGAATTCCGCTGACGGTGATTGTCACCGGGCCGGTTATTGCCGGGTTGGTCGCCGAAACGTCAAAGGTCAATTGCTGCAATTCATTGACAGTTTGAGCAGACGGGATGTTCAGGCTGGAAACATCATTCACCGTAATGCGAACGTCTTTCATATCGCTGGCCGCAGGCGACGCATCGTCTGTTGCCTTGAATGTGATCGTGTACGTTCCCGCCTGTGTGAAATTCGGTGTCCAGCGGAATTGCATTCCCCCGCCAGAAGTGGCGGCAGTGAACGTTGCGCCTTCGGGCAACGTGCTGGCCGTGATGGCGATCTTTTGATTGAGATCAGGATCAGCGGCTGACACTACGAATTGAAGCAACTGGCCTTCGTTGACGGTTTGCGCTTCGGGAACGGTCAGCACCGGCGGATCATTGACCGGTCGAACCGTAATCACCACGGTTGCTGGCGGGCTTTCCAGCTTTCCGTCATTCGCCACGAATGTAAACCGATCCGTGCCGTTGAAATTCAGATTGGGTTTGTACGTCAGGTTTGGCGCGGTTCCAGTCAGCGAGCCGTTGGCTGGTTGCGACGCAACCTTGTACGTCAACGGATTGTCGTCAGGGTCATTGCCGCCCAATTTGATGTCCACCATCGTGTCTTCATCCAACGTGACCGTCTGAGCCGCTCCGGTTGGTGCTTGATTCACGTCGGTGACAACAAGCGCCAGAGTGTCAGTCGAAGTCGCACCAAGGTTATCTCTAGCCGTAACTGTGATGGTGTAATTGCCTGCGTCTTTGAAGCCAGGCAAAAATCTCAGGTAGTAACTGCTTGCACTGGGGCTTAAACCGATTCTGGCCAACGAGACAAAACTGGCACCGGAAACACTGGTTTCGGCAATGACGTTGCCAGGGTCACGGTCCTTGATCGTCATAATCAGCTCAGTCGTTTTGCCTTCGGCAATTGTCAGCCTGTCTGGCAGGTCAACATCGGGCGGATTATTTTTGTTTTCATCCGGCAAAATCAGATCAGGCATTTTGGTGATGTCGCCGAGTTTGGCTGGCGCGCTGACGTTCGGAGTTTTAACGACATTCAGCGTTGGCAGCAAAATTGAACCTTCCACAGTTACGATTTCTCCATCAGTGACAGGGATGTAACGCAGCACGTAACTGCCGTTCCCGTCGGTGATGGCAATTTGTCCTTTGCTTCTGACCAGGGCTTTGGCTACGGGTTTGCCAGTCGTATTGACTACGCGGCCTGTCAAAGTCGTCGTATTGCGAAGAATTGAAGCAAAGTAATAACTGGTGACTTTGATGGTGTCGGTGTCGGTTTCTATTCGCATGCCATCAGCGGAAACTCTGGCTCCGCCTTTGATTTCGACAAATCGTCCCGCCTCACGGTCAAACCCGAACAAGGTCAGCAAAGCTCCTGACGGGAACCTGTCTGTGTTCGGCATAATCAGTTTTGCGCCGGGATCCAGTGTGTAATTGAACGGCGTGATTTGAACGATGGCCGCACTGTGAAATCCCAGCGGCAATTCAACCGGCGTGCGCGCGTTTCTGAGTGGCGTCAGCGTCAATTTTGCCGAGTTCTGCCCGCTCGGCCCAGTGATCTTGGCTCCTGGCGGAACGATCAACTGATATTCGTCGGTTTGAATGCTGACTTGTTGAGGACTTGGCTGTGCTTGCGGTTGGTTGTTGTCGTCGTTGGATTCGTTTTCGCCAAGTGACGAACCGCCAATGGTTCCGCTGCCGCCGGTTTCCTGCTGCAAGGCGATGTTGCGCGAAAACTGATTGTCGCGGTTAGCCTGAGCAGTGATCTTCAACGAGATTTGCGGATAAGGCGGAGAGCTTGGCAGCGACGTTCCGTCAATTTCGACAAAATGAACTCCGGATGCAACGTCCGGCAATACAAACGATCCGCTTGAACTGGTCGTTGTCGTGATTGGCGACCCGGAAAGTTTGACCGTCACATTGCTGAGCGGCAATCCGGTTGTGTTTTCGACAAAGCCGCTGATCGAAGTTATTACTTGCAAGGTGCTGATGCTTTGCCCTTCGCCCTGCGGAGTGCGAACACTGACCGTGCCGGATTCGACATTGAATGGAACCCGCACTTTCAATTGCGTCGTCGTTGCTTCCATCACAGTCGGAACATCCAACCCATTGATTCTTACGGTGTTTTCTTCTTTGACGGCGGAAAATCCCTGACCATTGATTGTCAGTTCCTGTCCCGCCAGCGCATTCGTCGAACCGAAGCCGCTGATGACAGGTGGTTGAGCGCCGCCGTTTCCGGCAATTTCAATATCAACGACGTTCGAGGTCGAAAATCCCGTTCCGCTGACCGAAACGCCGACAATTCCACGTCCGATCAGACTGCGAGGAACGACAGCATTGACTTGATCCAGACCGATGAACTCCGGCTGCCGTCCGGCAAACAGCGCGGGAACTTCCGTGCCGCCGATCAAAACGCGCACGCTTTCGTTGGCGTTGCCGTCGCCATTTGTATCAGTGGCGTTGCGAATGCCGGATAAAAACAGAACCAGGACGACGATCTCGCCTTCCGGTCCCATATCAATCGGTTTGGTGATGAATTTGGCCGCTTGCTGGCTGTACTGCGAAATTGCCTCAGTGCTTTGCTGACCGTTGACCTTGACGCGCACGATTGTTGCTGCAGGAACGCCCCGGCCACTGGCGTTTGCGGTGAAGATCGCGGGAGCGACTTGCGCCACCATGACTTGTCCGTTGGAAGTCGTTGCGCCAGCTTTGACCACAACGTTGGCAATGCCTGATTCCGTCGCCGAAGGCATTACATAATTGATTTGAGTCGGCGAGACGAAAAACAATCCGGCTTTTCGGCCATTCACTTCGACTGTTGTTCCACCAAGTTCGGTCGGCAATTGCACCCCGGGAGTATTCGGGTCTGCGTCGGTGGCGACAATGATTGAACTGGCAAGCTGACTGCCGAACGCGGCGACGATGGCATCCGGCGCGACCGCCAGCGTGTCGTTGTATGCTGCGGCAGAAACCGTTGTCACCGGAGTCGCGCTAATATCAAATGCAGCACCAACCGGCGTTACGGCGTGAGCAAAACTGGCTGGCGGAATCACTGAAAGGGAAGAAGCATTGGTTTTGGTCGTTTCACCAATCCAACTGGTGGTCATTGCTCCCGCACCAAATGCGAAAACAACAATCAGGCTTACGGCCAAACTCATGGCAATCCATAATTGGCGGCGAGAGGAATCAGCAGCAATGCGAAACAGTTCGGCAATAGAAAGAACCTTACGGCTCGAAATCATAGCGACCTCCAAAATGACGGCAAACAACCAATCGAATAATCAACTCGAACGAGTATGAGGTAACAGGGTGCGAATCGGGGACAAACAACTTCGGGTCTGCGACTTTGGGTGAGAACGCAGCCAAGCGCAAAAGGGGTGATTTCAGTCGCTTCTGTGATGAATGAATGGCGACTGTTTGGCGCACGACAGGAAGTATATCTTTCCTTAAAAGCTATGCAAGCACGAAGATTCCCGATCATTGTCTCGGCCTTAAAAGCTATGCAAGCACGAAGATTCCCGCTCGTTGCCGGGGCAATCACCAGTGAAAAAGTCTGCGATTCTCTTTGATTTTAGGCACCCATTGCCCGGCTTTCAGGAAAAAACCGTAGCTGTCAATTTCAATCCGGATTCGCAATTTTCCAGATGACTCTAAACAGTTTCCCGTTGTCCGGCAAAGTGCTGGCAACCCATTCAGGTTGCCCGGTTTAATAAAAAATGCGGGAGACGATGAACAATCGTCTCCCGCTTCTAATGCGCTGCTTCAGGCTATGCGTCGAGGTAGATCGTTGACTTACACGGTCAGGCTTTAATCAAGCCTTTGAAATTCGCCGCGTTGGCCGAAAATCCCGGAAAGATAGTGTTCAGGTTGGTTGCGCCCAGATGGGTTTTGGCGACTTCTGCAAATACTTCGCGGAAGTCTGTGGTGATGGCCAAATCGCGCTGTTCGTTCAATTCGTTCGGTTTCAAACCCGGCCATTTGCCATAAACCTTGCCGCCTTTGACCGAATTGCCAAGCAAAAACATTGCGCTGCCGTGACCGTGATCGGTTCCACGATTGCCGTTTTCACGAGCAGTGCGGCCAAATTCAGTCATCGTCAGAATGACTACTTCATCGGCGCGGTCTTTCAAATCGGCATAGAGTGCCGCGATGCCGTTTGAAAATTCAATCAAGCGATTGGCCAATTGCCCTTGCCCGGCTCCCTGATTGGCGTGCGTGTCCCAGCCGCCAATGTCTGTGAAAGCGACTTCCAAACCGATATTCGATTTGATGAGTTGCGCGATTTGCTTTAACCGGTCGCCGAACTGGCCACGCGGATACGTGACTCCGGCGGTTGGCTGATATTGAGTCGGGTTGACCTGCTTCAGCATTTTTACGGCGTCGAAAGTTTCCTTGCCTGTGCCGCGCAAAGCGTCGTTGACGGTTTGCTGATACATCGCTTCAAAACCGCCTTGCAAAGCTTGACCGGTTTCGCCGCCACCAGCGCGGATGGCGAAATCGTTGATACTGTTCATCGCAATCGCCGAAGCTTTGCCCTGCATTGTGCGCGGCAGGTTCGCGCCCATCGAAACTCCGCGAAACGGCGAAGCTTTTGGATTGGCGTTGGCTTGCAGGTAACGATTCAACCAGCCGTCAGTAGTGCTTTTGACGCCGGGCGTGCCGGATTCCATGTAATCCTGAGCATCAAAATGCGACCGCGTGCTGTCTGGCGAACCAACCGCGTGAATGACCGCCAGTTGGCCTGCGTCATAAATCGGTTTGAACGACGACAGTGCCGGGTTCAGTCCGAAAAAACCATCCAAGTCAATTGCCGACAGCGAGTCTCCGGCTTTTGGTTTTGGAATCGCTATGCTCGGACGCAGGCTGTAATAAGTTTGATCGCCAAAAGGAACGACAGCGTTCAGCCCATCCATCGCTCCGCGTTGAAAGATGGTAATCAGTATTCGCTTGCGACCGGTTTTGTCGGTTTGCGCCAACGTCCGAGTCAAAAACGAAGGCGACAACGTGGCCGCGCCAACGCTGGCCAATGCGATTCCGCTATTTTTCAGAAAAAATCTTCTGTTCATTGTCCTCTCCTACTTTGTTCAAAGTACCAACTTCAGCCGGCAACCGTCTAATAGGGGGTACTCTAAACCGAATTACTGTCTTTGAAACTCCGGCGAACCCAGAATCAAGCCAACTACTTTGGCGGCGTCCGCAGTTTTCGATTCGCCATTTTTTGCCAGCAGTTGTTCGTTCAAACTCTTATCAATCGTTGCGCGAGATTGCGGCGAAAGTTCGCCTTTCAGCAGCAGCTTTGCGTACCGATCCACCAATTGAGACGGCGACAATGTTCCACTGTCGGGAACCAGTGATTTCAGATTGGTTCGCGTACCCTGAATCTTGTTCGCGGCCAGCGCCAGCGCGAAGTTCATGCGTTCCAATAACGCGCCGGTGTTCACCCAGTGTTCGGCAGTGTCTGGATAGCCAGTCGGCGGTTGTGCCATAAACAACGCTTCGCCCATTTGCGCGATCAAGCGATGAAATTGCGGACCGCCAGCAGTTTCGGCTCCAACGGCGCGAACGGCGCTGATTGTCATTTCAAACGGAGTTTTGATCTTGGCGCGGTAATTTTCTGCCGCGAAAAACTCCGGCGAAGTGAACATCGTTCGCAGCACTTCACGAATATCGCCGTCAGTTTTTTTGAAGGTTTCGGCCATTCGATTGACCAAAGCTTGCGGCGGAGTGTCGTTGATGAATTTGCGAGCCAGCTTGGCGGAAATGAACTTCGCTGTTGAAGAATGTGTCGCCAGCATGTGAATCACAGTGTAGCCATCTTTCTGGCCTCCGCCCGCTGCGATCTTTTTGCCAAGCACGGTCTTTTCGCCATCGTCGTGAATCATCGGATTGAAGAAAAATTCCGCGCCATTACGAGGCTGTTTGAGCGTCCAGCCGGTGAAGCATCGCGCAACTTCCTGAACGTCTTTTTGCGTGTAGCCGCCGTCAACTCCAAGCGTGTGAAGCTCCATGATTTCGCGTGCGTAATTTTCATTCAGACCGCGCGGGGCTTTTTTGATTTTGCCTTGCGCGTTGAGCATCTGCTCTTTTTCCTGTTCGGTCATTTTATCGGCGCGTCGAGCCTGGCGGCGTTCCATTGCCCTGCTGAGTTGTTCGCGGCGCTTGAGCATTTCGGCGTTCGGCGCAGCACTCATCCAGTTATCCAGGTAAAACAACATCGCGGGGCTTTCCGCTGTCGCTTTCAACAAATCTTCAAACTTGCCGAAAACGTTCGGGCGAATCACGTCGCGTTCATACGTCGTCGTCAGCACGCGGTCAGCGCCTTTTTGCAGGAAAACGTTGAAGTGATTGAACCAAAAATCGGTCATCACTTCCTGCAACTGGCGTTCGCTGTAAACGGCGCGCAGGATTTTAGACTGCTGCAATTCCAGCGCGACTTGCTGGGGCTGTTTGTAGCCCATGTCTTTCAGCATCTTTTGAATTTCGCGGCGCTTGGCTTGATTGGCCTGCTGTTCCTGTTCGGTTTGGCCGGTCGGGGTGTTGGCTCCATTGGCGAAATCCGGCGGTTCAATGCCTTTGGATTTCAGTGCCTGTTGAATGACTTGCGGCGGCGGGTAGTAATTCGCCAGTTCGGCGTTGCTCAGGTGGATACTTTCTATGCCTTTAAGTTTTTGTTCGACGGCGGTGTCGGAAATGCGTTCTGGATGGAGTTGTTCGTCCAGGAATTTTTCCCAACCGAGTTTCATTAAGCGTTCAGCATCGCCAGGGCGTGCGCCGAACGTGATTCGGTCAAGCAGATGAATGGTCTTCTGTTCCGCGCTCAGACTTTTCGAGGCGGTTTTGAGTTTCTTGGTGTCTTGAGCAAACGTCAGGGCAGGGCTGATGACCAGCATCAAGGCCAGCGCATTTGCCAGAAATTTAGTCACAGTAATTCTCTTCATAGTTTTTTCCCCACGATTCCGGTATTTGAAATCCGTGCCTGTCGAAAAGCAAACAAGTTATGACATTTTGCGGTATCAGTTACTGACAGCGGCTTAGAGAAGAGTTGTGATTGATTGGCCGAAGAAACTTGTGGTAGAAATAAAAAAAGAACGGTTGCTCAACTGCGTATGGCCTCCCCCAAGAACCATACGCAACCGAACAACCGTCCTTATTTGGAAAACCTCTTCAACGCTTGACGTCCCCCAACATCTCCCGTCTCCGAGTTTACCTAAACTGCTGAAGCATTGCTTGTCGTCCTGCTATTTAGCAACGACCGTACCATTGATCGAAGCATCGCAAAATTTCTTCCATTTTGTTGCTAAGTGATTGAAAAGTAAGGGGTGTTTTTGCAATTTCTTTTTTCAATAGTATTTTGTCTTGCTTCAGCGAACGGCAGTTATGAAATGAAATGTTACAGAGCGAAAAGGTGGTTGAACGCTTTTTGGTCAGCTTCCAGTTCAATGCGGTGTCAAAAAACTCTCTCAGCGACGGTTTCTCATTTCGGCAAGCCGAAAAGACCCAGAACAACCGTTCGTCCTACAATTGCGGAAGTTTTTACATATCCATTCCTACTTTTTTGACCAATGAATCTATTCCAGAATTCAATCAAAGCTGTGATTGCCCAAAATCGCAGTGGTCGCTAAGCGGACACTGGCCGCATTTTGGGTTTTTGGGGTGGCAAATTCGTCTGCCGAGAGTGATCAAATTGATATGCAGCGAGTAATGTTTTTTCGGCGGGAGCAGGTTTTCGATCTTTTCGTGAGCGAGTTGGTCGCTAATTTTATCTGGCAACAAGCCAATACGACGAAAGATTCTGAAAATGTGGGTGTCCATTGGGAAGACGGGTCGTTGGCAGGTGAAGAGCAACACGCAAGCGGCGGTTTTTGGGCCAACGCCTTTCAACGAAAGCAAAAACTCGCGGGCTTCGGCAATCGGCGCTGTCTTCAAAAAAGACAAGTCGAAATTTCCACGACGCTTTTTGATCTCGTCCAGGACGTTTTTGATGACGACGGATTTGACGTTGGCCAAGCCGCCAGCTTTGATTGCCGACGCAATTGAATCCGTGTGCGCTCGCCGAGCCTGTTCCCAATCGGGAAAGCGTTGTTTCAGGCTGGCAAAAGCCCTGTTACTGTTAATGTTGGTTGTTGATTGCGAAAGGATTGTGTTGATGAGTTCGTCGAGCGGGTCTTCGTGGCTGTCATTCAGAGGAACGCCGAACATTGCTTCCAGATTTTGAATGATGAAATTGAGCTGGCGACGCTGTTCGGCAAATTTCTCCGCAGAAACTTTAAGCTTCATGATGTTCAGGCACTTTCACATCTTTTTATCTCATCACCATGACGCCCAATCACAGCAAAGACCAGCGTAAGGTAAATTCATACCGTTTGTCGCCACCTTTCTGGCTATCGTCAATGCGTATGATGGTGGTGTAACCGTTTGCGGCAGAAGGCTGTTGCACAATGTCCACAGAGCCGCGCCCTGTCACCCAAATCAGCTTAACTTCGATTGGCGAACGCGGAATGGATGTGCTGAACGACGCGCGGGCTTCACGCGGAATGTTGCCATTGATGTGACGCACAGAGGCGCTGGAACCGGAAATGATGATTTCATCCACACCGTCCACAATTCCGCTCCAGGCGACGGTTCCGTATCGAAGCGTCGCAGCGTCAAGTCTTGCTTGTTCGGCGCGGGCGCGACGTTCGGCTTCTGAGCGGCGCATTTCTTCCAGTCTTTTTTCGTAAGCTTCGGCTTCGCGTTTGAACTTATCTTCGGCGGCCAGCCGCATGGCGGATTCTTCCTCGCGTTGTTTGGCTGCGGCCTGTTCCCGACGTAATCGTTCGGCTTCGCGTTGGACATCTGGAGTTGGCGCTGCGAGTTTGGGTTCGACTACGGCGACAGGTTGAGCTTCCTGAAGCTGGCGGCGCATGGCTTCGTCCAGCAATTTGGCTTCGGCCAGATTCAGTTTGACGGGGTCAGCCAACGCGCCGGATTTCAATTGCAGGTTGTTGACAACGGATTTGACTCCGATCACCAGCCGTACAACGTTTTCTGCGCCATCTTTTTCGGGTTGATGTTCGGCTTCGCCGGTGATTGTGACGATTCCTTCTTTGACTTCAAATTTGTAGCGAGGAAATCCGAGCGGGTTGTAGGCCATCAACGCGGTTTTGACCGATTCAAACAACGCAGAATCGTCGCCGGGCGTTGGCGAAGCCGCAGGCAACAAGGCAGCTTCGGAGATGGCTGTCATCACCGCAGGAGCTTGAGCAGCGGCAGCATTGGCGATAGAAGCGACATTGCTGTTCTGCTGCCGCCACAGCAACAAAACTACGATCGCAGCCAGCAGCAACAACGCCATCCCGACCGCGATCAGTGAAAGCTGCGAACGTGTAAACAGAGGAAATCGCCTCTGTTCGTCATTCGGTGACAGCAAAACGAAATTCTGTGGCGGAGCGAATTCCGCGCGGTCGTAATACACGTCTTCCTGGCGAAGAGCATTGACCGGGATGACTTTTGTGGCGGCGGCAGCGTGAGTTTCTTCTCTGTCCGCGTTCACGGCGGCGGATGTGACGGCGGCGACGTTCGCGCCAGCCGCGACGATCATCGCCGGATTGATTTCCAGCGGTTTGACCTCTTTTCGTTCTGTGCCGCAACGCGGGCAGACTTTCATAAACGACACCATCGTAATGCCGCAACCGGCGCAAAAGATTGTTTCGTTCGCCATCGTTTCACTCCCCAAAATGCTGTTTTGATTGAAGTAACTTTTTGATTGATCGGTTCAACGCAAGTGTTGATTGAAAAACGCAAGCACAGTTTCCCAGGCGTCTTCGGCGTCGGCTTTGCTGTACACCTCCGGGCGAGTGTCGTTGAAAAAGGCGTGATCGGCGCCTTTGTAAATACGAACTTCGCCGGGTTTGGAATACTGTTTCAGAGCCGTGTCCAGCCGGTTCATTTTCTCGACGGTAATCCACTGATCTTTTTCGCCGCCGATGAACAACAGCGGGCAGCCGAGTTTGCCGACGATGGTTGTGTCCACAGGAACATCGCCATAAAACGGAACCGACGCTTCGACGTTGGCGTGGCAAGCCAGCAACAGCGCAAAAGTTCCGCCCATGCAAAAACCTGTCACGCCGACGCTGGAAACTTCAGGGTTGGCGCGCAACGCTTCGAGCACGATTTTCAAAGATTCAAGACCGTCTTCCGGTTTCAAGGCATGCATCAATTCGCCAGCTTCTTTTGGGTCTTTGGTTGTCACGCCGTTATACAAATCGGCGGCGACGGCAATGAAACCTTCGCGGGCGTATCGCTGAGCGATGTCTTCGGTGTGAGCATTTAATCCCCACCATTCGTGAATGACGATTACCGCCGGAGCCTTGCTAACGCCTTCGGGTTTGGCGATGAAGGCGTTCACTTCTTTGCCGTTGGCGGCGAATTTAGTTTTGGTTGTGGTAATCCCTGACATTCGAGTGATCTCCTTTCACCTCGCACAAAAATGCGGCTACCGCGAATAAAACTGACGAATTGCGGCACCGGAAATAACTGTTAAGTTCAAGCGTTTGATTGCGTTCTAGGGGAAGTTTTTGACGCGCGAACTATAGCTCGCAAGCTCGAAGCGAAGCAAGCAAAGCTTTTTCGCTATGACAAAACTGTCAAAAATCCTTTGCTTGATTTCACTTTGACCGGACAAGATAATCCGCGCCTACTTTTTTATCCCAATGGAATCTCCACTTACTGTGAGCGACCGAATCAAACCAACCACATCTCCACGCCCATTGGCGGGCGTCACCGTTCTGGATTTGACAATCGCTTTGGCTGGGCCTTTTGCCACGTTATTGCTGGCCGGGCTGGGCGCGAAAGTCATCAAGGTGGAAAACCCGCTCAAAGGTGATCCCGGACGCGACAATTCGCCGTATCTTGGTCGCGAAGGCGCTAAGCTCGTTCGAGAAAACAAGGAAGACATTTCGGTTTCGGCGCTCAACCGGTTGCGAAACAAGCTCGGCGTGACCTTGAACCTCAAACATCCGCACGCCCGCGAAGTCTTCACCGATCTGGTCAGGCAAGCCGACATCGTTTTTGAAAACTTCAGCCGAGGCACGATGGACAGGCTCGGATTCGGATACGAATTTGTGCGACAGGTAAATCCGCGAGCGGTGTATTGCGCTTTGACCGGATTTGGCAGCGACGCCGAAGCTCCTGACGGCAAAGCGATGGATACGATCATTCAAGCTTTGAGCGGCGCTATGCACACGTCCGGCAATCCTGAAGACCCGCCGATGCGTGCGGGAGTTCCGTTTGCCGATTTGATCACGCCGCTGTTTGCCATCATCGGCACATTGGCGGCTTTGCGTCAGGCGGAGCAAACCGGCGTCGGGCAGTTCGTGGATGTTTCGATGATGGGCGCAGTGACCGGCTTGGTGGCCAGCGAACATTTCGACGTGCTGGAACAGTTGGGCATTCCGACGCGCACCGGCAAGACCGCGCCGCGATTGGCTCCGTTCGGAGTTTATGCCGCACGCGATGGCTTTGTGGCGATTTGCGCGCCGCAAGATTCGTTCGCCTTCGGAATCTTTCGCGCGATGAACCGGCCTGAGTTGATTACCGATGCTCGTTTTGCCACGCGCGATTTGCGCGTCAAACACGACAAAGAACTCGACGCGATGATCGAAACCTGGACTAAGACTTTTTCGCTGGCCGATTTGCTGGCAACGCTTGAAGCCAACGGTGTGCCTTCCGCAGAAGTCCGCGATCCGCGCACGGCCGTCAGCGATGCTCACGTCGTAGCGCGCGGCGAAACCGTTCGATTGACGCATCCGAAATTCGGCGATGTCGCGGATGCTTACGGCATTGGAATGCCGATTCGGTTTTCAGCGGCTTCAACTGGTTATGATTTGCCTACGCCGGAAATGGGCGAGCACAACCAGGTGGTGTATGGCGGCATGCTGGGCTATTCGCTGGAACGTATCGCAGCGTTGCAAACAGACGGTGTGATTTGATCCCCCATGCTCTGCTTGTTAATCGTGAAGGCCTAATCCACATAGCCGCGCTATTTCGGCAGGTCCCAATTCAAGAATAGAACACAAGGAGTATCCATGAAATTCAAAACACTGTTTTTTATCGTCAGCTTGCTCGGAATTCTTGTTGGTTTGAACTTTCAGGCCGTTGGGCAAAATACAGTTTCGCCTCAAAAGCGTGCGTTGATTAAAGAACTGTTGGAAGTCACCGAAGCCGTCAAGCTGGCGGAATCTGCCAGCCAAACCATGATGGCTCAGATGGAGCAGGATTTTCCCAAGATCATGGAGATGTTGTTGACGCAGCAAGCGGCGGATAGCAAATTGACGGCTGCCCAGCGAAAGGCGTTGATAGATGATTCTGGAAAGTCTTCCATGCGAATGCTCAAACGATTTCAAGAGAGAGCACTGGCGGTCATTAAGTTTGGAGAGTTGTTGGAAACGATCAGTGTCGAGTTGTACGACAAGTATTTCACCGAAGACGAATTGAAAGACATGATTGCTTTTTACCGAACCCCAACCGGTAAGAAGACGATTCAGATAATGCCCCAACTTGTGAATGACACGATGCAAAAGACGACTGAAATCGTCACGCCAAAGATCATGGATGTGTTGAACGAATTGATTCAGGAAGAAATCAAACGCAGTAACTGATGTTACGCGGCAGCCAATTGCTCTTTGAGTTTGACAAGCTCTGAGTAGGCGGACTTCACCGCCGAAAGGTAGAGTTTGGACTTCAAAGCAAAGTGGCTCAGTTTGGTTTTGATCTTGAGTCGCTCCAGTTT
>JANRKX010000061.1:0-20296 GCA_033763255.1 Acidobacteriota bacterium
CACACGGGCGATCTGGGCTACTTGGCCGACGGAGAATTGTTTGTCTGCGGACGCAGCAAGGAACTCATCATCATCCGCGGCGCGAACTATTATCCGCAGGACATTGAATGGGCGTTACGCGACGTGCCCGGCATCAAACGCGGCAACGTCGTGGCATTTAGTATTCAAGATGGAACCGACGAACGGTTGGTGATTGTTGCCGAAGCCGATTCGCGCGAAGACGCGGAAATCCTGCGGCAGACGATTCGCGTAAAGATTATGGAAGCCGTCGGGTTGGAAGTCTTTCGCGTTGTGCTGGCTCCGGGCGGAACCTTGCAACGCACGACCAGCGGCAAGCTGCAACGCCGCAAAATGAAGCAACTGTTTGAACAGGGCGAAATCGCCGAACTGTAAAACCAATTTCCAACGGGAAGGAATCACCTTGTCAACGAAAGCCGATATTGCCGTCACCTACGACGTGTCGAATGAATTTTTCAGCCTCTGGCTCGACCGGCGGATGATTTATTCCTGCGCGCTGTTTGAAGGAACAGACGATCTGGAACAGGCGCAACTCAACAAGCTCCAGTTTTTTCACGACAAAACCAAAGTGACGCCGGACAAGCGAGTGCTGGACATTGGCTGCGGTTGGGGCGGGTTGATGGAATTTCTGACAGTGGAAAAAGGCGTCAAAGACGTGACCGGCATTACGCTGTCCGAAGCGCAGTTTTCCGCCATTCGGCAAAAAGCGACGCCGGGAATTTCCGCCGAGTTGGTTTCGTATTTGGATTACCAACCGGCGAAGAAATTCGACGCCATCATCAGCATAGGCATGTTTGAACACATCGCCACTCCTCAACAGGTGCGCGACGGCGAAAACATCCGCGTATACCGCGATTATTTTCGCCGCGCCTGGCAATGGACTAATCCCGGCGCGATGTTCGGTTTGCAAAGCGTGATCGGCGCTTTGTTGCCGCGAAAGCGTGAAGACATCCGTGACCTGGAGTGGGGAACCACCACGATTTTTCCCGGAGCAATCACGCCCCGCCCCGAAGCAATTCTGGCCGCCGTCAATCCGTATTGGGAAGTGATGGAGTTGTGGACTCGGCGCGAACATTACGCCAAAACCTCTGCCGCGTGGTTGCAAGGGTTGCGGCAGAACGAAGCCGAAATTCGTGAACGCTGGGGCGACCAGACCTTTGCCGATTACGAACGTTACCTGAACGGCTGTGTCGGAGTGTTTGAAAAAGGTTTCCAATCGCTGGCGCAGCTTGTGTTGCGGCGCGTGGATTAACGACCGTTTTTTTATCCCCTATTAACCTTGATTCGATTTCAATTGGAGGATCACCGTGACCGATGACGAAATTCTGGTTTTGATCAAAGAAGCTTTGGTGGAATCTTCGCCGCAACATGCTGGCGCAATTTTGACGATGGACAGCACACTCAGCGCGCTGGGTATCAGTTCCATCACGGCGCTGGAAGTCGCCGGCCATCTGGAAGACAAATTGAACATCCGGCTTCCCGACGATGAACTGGCTCCGCTGAACACTATCGGCGGATTGGTGAATCTGATTCGCCAACAAATCTGAAACTTCAACAGGAGGTGAAACATGAGCGCAACCCATTCGCAACGTGAAAAGATGTATCGGGCTTATTGCGAGTATTTCGACACGGCGGAGAAAAAACGCCGCTGGAATCCGTTCAACGACGTGGCGTGGGAAAAAATGAACACCGCCCTCAACACAGAAGAGGACGCCGTTTGTTTGGAAACTTTCTGCGGCGTCGAACTGTACGTTCCCGATTACACGTCCAACGCTTTCAAGATGACGCGCGATTTGTTCGGCGCAGCGTGGTTCGAAGCCAGTTGGGGTTACGAAGAATCAAAACATGCGCTGGTTTATCGAGAATACCTGATTCGTTCCGGCCTCAGAACCGAAGAGCAATACAATGCCTTTGAAGACCACATCTTCGGCAAAATCTGGCAATTACCATTCAAAACTCGGCGGCAAATGAATTGTTACGGCGCGTTGCAGGAATCGGCGACCTATCTGATTTACGCCACTCAGCGCGACAAAGCCAAAGAAAACGGCAACGAGTTGCTGCAACAGATTTACTTTCTGGTCAGCCGCGACGAAGCCGCTCATCGAGGCTTTTACCAAAAGATTCTTCAGTTCGAATTGCAAGAAGACCCGGAAGGTGCGCTCGAAGATTTGGCGCATGTCGTCTTCAACTTTTACATGCCCGGCATCGGCTTGATCCCGGAATACGACGAACGGCTGAAAATCAGTGGCGTCGGCGTCACGCCGCAATATTTTTTGCAGCACGGAGTGTTCCCGCTGCTGAAAGCGCTGGGAGCCAGTCGCGCCGAACTCATCAAGGCCTATCGCCGCAAACAAACCCGTGAAGCTTCCAAACCGACGGAAGAATTTCCCGCCGTCAAACAACCGTTGGAAGCGGCTCAGCTAAACCAGAGCAAGCCACATTGAGACACCATGGCCAAAACAGGATCAACAAGATTTTCGACAGGATTTCCAAGACCATCAACGTTTGAACCGATTCAGCCGATTCTGAATCTTGCCCATCCTGGAAAAAATCATGTTCATCCTGTTTCAAGTTTTTTGCTTTGACTTTGCAGCCTGATGTGGTGCGTTCGCACCCCACAAGCAAATCATAAGGAACTCGCCTTTGAACATCGCACGGCAACAGATCAGCATTGTGGCTTCGGATGGTCGCCAATTGTCGGCGCGTTGGTGGCCAGGCGAGCAGTCTGCGGAACGAAGCGTTGTCTTCGTTCCGGCGCTGGCCGCTCCGCAGGAATACCTGAACTTCTTCGCAGCGTTTCTGGCGAAATGCGGCTGGGGAGTGTTGACCTTCGATTACCGCAGCGTCGGCGGTTCGCGCGACGGAGCGTCCGATGCACACGTCACACTGGACGATTGGGCGAACCTGGATTTGCCTGCCGCCGTCGCCGAAGCAAAGCGGCTCGCCAATCCGAAATTTCTGGCCGCCATCGCACACAGCATCGGCGGCCAATTGATCGGTCAAAGCCCGATTCGGCATGACATTCACGGCGCGTTGCTCCTCTCTTCTCAACGCGGCATTCCAAAACTTTACAAAGGCATGGGGCGAGTCCGCATTGAATACGCCTATGCCGTTTTTCCGCTGCTGATCGGCTTGCTCGGACGGCTGCCGGTTTCTTCGTATACCTTTCCCACCGAATGTTCAGGCCGAGCAGTCAATCAATGGATCAAGTGGGGACGCAGCGGCGTGTTCACCGAAAGCAGCGGCGCGAACGTCGAGCCGCGCTTTGCTGAATTCGCTCGTCCGTTGACGGCGGTGACGATTCACGACGATGAGTTGTACGCGCCCGCCGATGCCGTCGAAGCGCTGACGCGCGTGTACCAAAACGCCGACGTGCGCCGCGAACTCATTCGCCCGCAGGATTACGAGATGGAACGCATTGACCATTTCGGATTTTTCCATCGCCACGCTTCGCGCAAATTGTGGGAAACGGTGGAAGGCTGGTTGCGCGATCTGGAAACCAGAGCGAGTCAGTAACGCGACCGATAGGCAGCACTTGCCGCAACCGCTCAAACAATAAGGTGTTTATGTCAACCAACATCTTCGCGGAAATCGAACAAACTGCTCGCCAATATCCCGACAACCTGGCGTTGGAAATGTTCGGCGACGATGCCGACACACGTTATAGCTATCGGCAAGTGATGGAATTTGCCGCTCAGCTTGGCCAGGCGTTGCGCCAGCGCGGGGTTGGCAAAGGCGACCGCGTCGCGTTTTGGGCGAGGCTGACACCCAACTGGGTGGTGGCGTATCTCGGCGTGATGCAAATCGGGGCAGTGATTGTTCCGCTGGATTTTGAATACTCCTCGGGCGACCTCGCTTCGATTCTGGATCGCACCCAAAGCAAATTCATTTTCTCGGTCGAAGAAAAGCTCGCGGCAATCAAAAACGTTGCCGCGACTTTGGCGACACCGCCAACCGTCGTGTTGCTGGATGCCGCGCAATCCAACGAAGACTCACTCAGCATCAATGAGTTGTTTCAGCAATCTCTGCCCGTCGAAGCCTTGCCGGAAATCGCGCCTAATGATGTCGGCATGATCTTTTTCACTTCCGGCACCACGGGAAAATCCAAAGGCGTCGTTATCGAACATCGCAGCATCACCAACACCATGCACGGTTTGCTGGAATACATTCGCGTGTCTTCTTCAGACAAAGCTCTGGCAGTAATTCCGTCGCATCACATCTTTGCCACTTTGGCCAACGTGCTGATGCCGTTGCTGAAAGGTGGCTCCGCCACTTACCTGCGTGCGTTGAACAGCGTTGAACTGATGCGAACAATGACCAAAGCCAAAGTTACGGTTTTCCCTGCCGTGCCGCAGGTGTTTTACCTGCTTCACAAAAAAATCTTTGACGAAGTGCAAAGCAAACCGCTGAGCGTTCGAATCGTTTTCAAACTGTTGCTTGGGTTTTGCCGAACAATCCGGCAAACGACCGGATTGAATCCGGGGCCAAAAGTGTTTGCCAAAGTGCATCAGGTTTTCGGCGGACAACTGCGTTTGCTGGTCAGCGCCGGTTCGTATTTCGATCCGCGCGTCATCCGCGATTTGTACAGTCTGGGCTTTACCGTGCAGCAAGGTTACGCGCTGACTGAAACCTTTGGCGCAGGGACGTTCACGCCATTCGACGACAACATCATCGGTTCGGCAGGCAAACCGTTGCCGGGAACGGAAATCAAGCTAATGGGCAAGGACGAACTCGGCGTCGGTGAAATTGCGATTTACGGCGATTCGGTCATGCGCGGTTATCTGAACGACGCGGAAGCGACAGGGGAAGTTTTGCGTGACGGCTGGTTTTATACCGGCGATCTGGCGACTCAGGACAACGCCGGGAACATCTTCATCAAAGGCCGCCGCAAGGAAATGATCGTCTTGAGTTCGGGCAAAAACATTTATCCCGAAGAAGTCGAACTGCATTACCAGCAGATTCCATACGTCAAGGAAATGTGCGTGTTGGGTTTGGCAGGCGACAACGGTTATTCAGGGTCGGAGCGTTTGCACGCGATCATCGTCCCGGATTTCGATTACCTGCGACAACAGCGCATCGTCAATTCCAAGGAAGTCATACGCGAAAGTATCGAAGAGTATTCAGCCTCGCTGCCGAAATACAAACGTGTGCTGAGTTACGAATTGCGAACCGAACCGTTGCCGCGCACCGCCAGCAAAAAGATTCAACGGTTTCTGGTTGCCGAACAGCTTGCGAATGCTCAACCGGATGCGGGCGGTTCTTCGTTCAGCGCCTACGTTCCGGTGGAAGGCGATGATTTGTTGCAGGCGATGGAAAGTTCGCGGCAAGTGTTGGAAGTGTTGCGACGCGAATCGCAGTTCGATGGCGAGCTTCACCTGGATATGAATCTGGAATTGGATTTGGGCTTCGATTCGCTGCAACGCATCGAAGTGCTGATGCAGATCGAACAATTGCTGAACATTCACCTCGGCGATGAAGTTGCCAGCCAGACGTTTACCGTTCGTGAGTTGCTGAAAACCGTCGCTCAAAAACTGGAGGATGGCCAACAATCAAAAGGCATCAATGTTGATCGAGCGCCGGTCACCTGGAAAGAAATCATTGCCGCAGCCGACACCGACGACATGGCCGCGAAATACATTCTGCAACCAACGGCTTTTTCCCGAATCGTTCACTTCCTGTTTCTGCGCTTCATTTTCCTGTTGGGGAAAATTCTATTCCGATTGAAAGTTCGCGGGCTGGAAAATTTGCCGCAGCAGCGCCCGTTTCTGATTTGCCCGAATCATCAAGGTTACGTGGACGGGCCGCTGATGAGTTCGGTTCTGCCTTACAGAGTTCTTCGGTATATGTTTACGCTCGGCTTCACGCCGTTTTTCACCGGCGGGTTCAAGGATGTGATTGCCAGGATGGGCAGGATTGTGCCGGTTGACCCCGATACAAATCTGGGGCGCGCCATGCGCATCAGCGCCATCGGACTGAAAGCAAAACAAAACCTGCTGATTTTTCCCGAAGGCTCTTTGACGTGTGATGGTGAATTGCAGGTATTCAAAAAAGGCGTGGCGATTCTGGCGCGCGAGCTTCAGATTCCGATTGTGCCCGCAGCTATCGAAGGTTCATTTGCCGCCTGGTCAAAAGTCGGCGACAAAATCCGGCTGAAACCCATCAGCATCACATTCGGCCAGCCGTTGATGCCGCCGTCAACTGATAAAGATTCCGAACTTACCCGCGAACAACTCGATCAGGAATATGCGCGCTTCACGCAACAGATTCGTGATTCGATCAGCAATTTGTTGGAAGAAGTTCGACGTGGCCAAAGGTAAAAACTTCAGGCTGAACGTTCACCGTAGAGGCGCAGAGAGCCGCAAAGATTTCGCAGAGTTTTTGATCTCTGCGCTCTTTCTGTGCTCTTTGCGACCTCTGCGGTAAAAGAAAGACTACGACAACGGTCTGGTCGTCAGCGGTTTGGTGCTCAGCGGAGTCGTGGCTTTGCTGGTTTCGTGGCCTTCCCACTTAATCAGTTTCAGGTCGAGCACGAAGATCGCGTACAACGCCGGAACCAGCAGCTTGGTCACGTAATTGGCCAGCAATAACCCGCCGATTTGCGCGTAACACAGCGCTTCCCACAATGGTCCGCCGTTCAAAGCCAGCGGAACCAAGCCGAAAATCGTCGCGCCGACGGTAATCATCACCGGACGCAAGCGCGCGATGCCCGCATCGAGCAAGGCTTCGCGCAGCGGTTCGCCTTCTTCGCGTTTTTCTTCAACAAAATCGAACAGCACGATGACGTGCGAAACGATCACTCCGATCAAGCTGGCAATTCCCAGAAATGCGATGAATCCGAACGGAGCGCCCATCACCGCCAGCGCCGCAAACGCGCCCACCATGCCGAACGGAATCGCCGAAAACACCAGCAGCGGCTTGATGGCATGTTTGAACTGAATCACCAGCGCCAAAAAAATCGCCAGCACAGACACCGCCATGACGACGGCCAGGTCGCGAAATCCTTTCAACCGCTGTTCACGCTCGCCGCCGATGCTGATGCTGTAACCGGGCGGCAATGACCGCTCAAATTCATCCATTTTGGCGCGCGCGGCATTAAACACTTGCGACGGCAACACGCCCGGCACCGGAAAAGCCGAAACCGTGATGGTGCGAAATTGATTGCGACGGCGAATTTTTTCCGATTGCAGTTGGTAATCAATTTCCGACAACTGGCGCAGCGGCGCTTTAGCCGGACTCTGCACCGAATACACATACAGGTTTTGAATGTCGGAAAGCCGCGCGCGTTCTTCAACGCGCAATCGTGCGACAACCGGCACATCCAGGTCGCCTTCGCGCAAACTGGTGACTTCAAATCCGCTGATACCGACCGCCGACGAAGCCGCCACGTCCAGGTTGGAAAGCCCCGCCAGATTGGCGCGATCCTGTTCGACTTGCAGATTGGCGACAAAACTTTCCGCGCCCCAATCGTCGCGCACGCGGTCGGCTTCGGGAATCGCGCGGAAAATTTCTTTGGCCTGTTCGGCCAGATTGCGCAGCGTCGTCAAATCCTGCCCGGAGATGCGTACTTCGACCGGCGCATCAATCGCGCGGCTGGTTTCCAGTTGGCGCACATCAATGCGCGCGCCGGGGACTTTGGCTGACAATTCGCGCTGCATTTCGGCGACCAGCTTGCCGGTGTCGCGTTTGTCGTTCATCTGGATGATGACTTGCGCATAATTCAGTTGGCGATGTTCAGGCGCGACCGAAAACCAGAACCGCGGCCCTCCGCCGCCGGTAAAGCTGGTCATCGAATGTAAAACCTTTTTCGGTTTGCCGTCTTTGCCGGGATGTTGTTTGCCGTAATTTTCAGCAACCTGACGCACAACGGCTTCGGCTTGCAACGCGGCTTTGTTTGTCGCCGACAGCGGAGCATCTTCCGGCAACCAAACGTTCAGGTACGACAGATACGACAAATCCTTCGGGAAAAACTCCGTCCGCAATTGCAGCACAAACACGCCGCCCAGCACCAAAAAGATCAGCGAAGCCGCCAGCGTTTTCCAGCGATGTTCCAGCGCCCACAAGCCGACTTTGTAATACAACCCGGCGAACCCTTTTTGCCGCATTTCGGCCAGCGTCGGTTCTTTCTTCTTGCTGGGACGCAGCAGGTAATAGGCCAGAAACGGAATGAACGACATCGAAACGATGCGCGACGCCACCAGCGAACACGTGATGACGACCGGCAAGCTCCAGATGAAAATGCCCGTGCTGCCCGTTACCAACAGCAGCGGCAGATACGCGACGATGTTGGTGATTGTCGCGTACAAAATCGCTTCGGCCAGTTTGCTGGGGCCTAGCCACGATGCGATGCTGATCGGTCGTCCGCCGGCCATTTCGCGCTTGATGGCGTCGCTGGCCACCACGGGATCGTCCACCAACAAACCCAACGCCAGAATCAACGAGGCAATTGAAACCTGCTGCAAATCCACGCCCATCACGTGCATCATTCCGAACGTCATCGCCAGCGTGATCGGAATCGAAAGCGCGACCAGCAACGCCGACCGCCATTCGCGGAAACCGATGAACGCGACCAGCACGACCAGCAAGATGGCTTCGATCAAGCTACGCGAAAACAGCGCGATGTTTTCCGCCACCTGCAACGGCTGGTCGGAAGTTTTTTCGAGCATCAAATCGTCCGGTAACAGCGGCTTCAATCCGGCCAAGGCTTTGTCCACGGCTTCGCCGAATTTGGCGATTTGCTCGCCGGGGCGCATTTGCACGGCCAGCGTGATAGCGCGCGAACGTTGCCAATGGCCTTGCGCGTCTTGCCAGGTGTAAAAGTTCAGGTAACGCGGCGGCGTTTGATACCCGCGACTGATGTCGGCCAGGTCGCGCAAATACACGGGCGACCCCGTGGGCGAAACCGTCACCATCACATCGCCGATTTCTTTTTCGCTTTTGAATTCGCCGGAAGGATTGATGCCCAGGTTTTTGCCTTCGACTTCCAATTGGCCGCCGGGCAACGTCGTATTGCGTGAGCGCAGCAACTGCCCCAGCTTCGCCGGTTGCAAGCCATAACTGGCCAGCCGCTCCTGGGAATATTCGATGAAGATGTTTTCTTTCAGCACGCCGTACCGAGAAACTTTCGACACCATCGGCACCGTTTGCAGTGTGCGCATAATCAGATCGGTGAAATCATCCAGTTCGCGGTAGCTGTACCGTTCGCCCGCGACAGTGCGCAATTGTTCAGCCGTCTTGCTGGCTTCACGAATGACGACTGGTTGCCGCACGTCAGCTTGAAAGCCGGTCGGTTGCAAGCGTTCGTTGATGAATCGTTGCGCCGATGCCAGCACCGATTGGTCTTCGATATCGCCGGGCAAATCCAACCCGATGAACTCCTGTCCATCGAGCGGCGCGACTTCACGGGCTGAAGTTTGTTTGATGATCTGTGCCAGTTCATCGCGCGCCCATTGGCGCTGTTTGTCGGTCAGCGAAGCGGGTAATCCAATGACGAGCGTCGCGCGGTTGGCTGTGCCAAATTTCGCGCGCGCTTGTGTAATGGCGCGTCCAACGGCCAGCGCCTGCGCTTGGATGACAACGTCGTTTACTTTGGGACTGGCGACGGTCAGCATCAGCGCAGAGGTGTCGCCGAAATCCTTGATAAACTCGACGGGGCCTGCGCCTTCGGGCAAATCGCGAATGCTGTCGAGTTTCAGCCGCACGTCGTCCAATTCTTTGCCGATGTCCTGCACCTGTTCATCCAGCGCCAGATAGACGACCGACACGTTGCTGCGCGAAATGGATTCGACGGTTTCGACGCGCGAATTCTGCGCCATCTTTTCTTCGATCTTGCGCGTCACCTGCTGTTCGACT
The DNA here is from genome assembly GCA_033763255.1 of Acidobacteriota bacterium. Lineage (GTDB taxonomy): Bacteria > Acidobacteriota > Blastocatellia > RBC074 > RBC074 > RBC074. The sequence continues at coordinate 9,868 of JANRKX010000061.1, forward strand.
TCTTCGGCGCTGGCACCCGGCCAGGTACACACGGCTAACGCCTTGCGCACTTTGACTTCCGGGTCTTTGCGTTTGGGCATGGCGAAATACGCATACACACCCCACAGCAACGTGATGACCAGCAGAATCCACGACACCTGCCGCGTCTCGGTGAAGAACTTGGCGGTGTTTTGGCGCGTTTCGGTGACCAGTCGCGCGGTCAGACTGGTGCGCGGTTTGAAAATGGGATCAGTGGGATTCGGCATGATTTATTTCTTGCCTCCTTTGGGCTTTCTTTTCGCGCGTACCGGTTGTTCCCGCTTCGCTCAACGCATAAAACTCGTGAAGTTTGGCTTGCAGCAATTTCTTGTCGGGCAGCTTGGTTTGGTATTCGGCAACGAGTGCAGGCGAAAGCGAACGACTGAGCGCATATTCAACCACTTCACTATCTTTTGTGGCGCAAAGCAGGACTCCGATCGAAGGGCCTTCGTGCGGTTTGCGAAAGTCGCGGTCGAGTGCCTCCAGATAAAATTCCAACTTGCCCAGATGCTCCGGCTGAAATTCTTCGATTTTCAATTCAAAGCAAACCAGACAGCACAACGCTCTATGAAAAAAGAGCAAATCAACTACAAAGTCGCGCCCGCCTACTTGCAACCGCACTTGCTCGCCCACGAAAGCAAAGTCTGCGCCTAACTCCATCAGAAACTTTCGTAGGTTGGCCACCAATCCTCGGTGCAAATCAGCTTCGGAATATCCTTCCGGCAAGTCGAGGAACTCAAGCAAATACGTGTCTTTGAAAATGGATTCGGCGCCTGGGTGAAATTGTGTCAGCATTGCTGACACTTTTGGCGGCGTGAGAACAACGCGTTCAAAAAGCGCCCCAGCAAGTTGTCGTTCCAGTTCGCGCTTCCCCCATCGCTCCTGCAAGCAAAGACGTAAATAGAACTCGCGCTCTTCCTCAAGCTTGCACCGGCTCAGAATCAGCAAGTTATGCGTCCACGGCAATTGTCTCACCAGTGGTGAGACTTTTTTGTCGTTGCGGTAAGTCTCGTAAAATTGCCGCATCCGAAACAGATTGGGGCGAGTAAACCCTTTAATGTCCGGGTGCTGAGTGGTGATGTGTTCGGCCAGTCGTTCCACAACGCTTTCACCCCATTCAGCGGTTTCCAGCTTACGACTCAGGTACTGTCCAACCTGCCAGTAGAGATCAATCAGAGCAGTATTGACCATGGCAAAGGCTCGCTGTCGGGCAGAGTGAATAAGCTCCACCACTTCGGTGAAATCCTGCACTTCTGATTGCGTCGAATCATCCGGAACCAGAGCTTGATTGGCTTTTGAGCGAGAGCGTTTCATTTTCAATCGCCAGTCAGATCGTCAGGTTATTGGGTCGGGAATAAATCGCCTGCACGACGGTGATGTTGCGTGTCAAAAATGTGGCTTCGCAATTCAGCAGGTAGTAATTCCATTTGCGAATGAATTTTTCGCTGAAGCCGAGCGACAAAACCGATTCCAGCTTGTCGTTGAAATTCTTGCGCCAGGTTGCCGTCGTGCGCGCGTAATGCAAGCCCATCTCTTCCAGGCTGTGCAGATGCAGGTCGCCGGTTTCGTTGATGAATTTGTTCATGATGCCAACCGAAGGCAGCAATCCGCCGGGAAAGATGTGTTTCTGCATCCAGGTCACATTCTGGCGATGGCTTTCGTAACGCGAATCGGGACAGGTAATCGCCTGAATGGCCAGTAAACCGGACCGGTCGAGCAGGTCGTGGCATTTTTGAAAAAAGCTCTTCAGGTATTCGTGGCCGACGGCTTCGATCATTTCGATGGAAACGATCTTGTCGAATTTGCCTGTGACGTTGCGGTAATCGGTCAGTTGAAATTCGACCTGATTGGAAAGCCCTGCGGCGGCCATGCGCTCTTTGGCGTAATTCAATTGCTCTTGCGAAATGGTGATGGAGGTAATGCGGCAGCCGTAATTTTTGGCGGCGTGTTCGGCAAATCCGCCCCATCCGCCACCGATTTCTAGCACGTGATCCGAGGCTTTGAGCTTCAGCTTGCGACAGAGCCGGTCGTATTTTTCAGCTTGCGCGGCTTCGAGCGACGTGTCGGGCGAACTGAAAATGCCGCAGGAATACGTCATGCTCCGATCCAAAAAGAGTTTGTAAAAATCGTTGCCCAGATCGTAATGCTCCGAAATGTTGCGTTTGGCGTTGGCCTGATTGTTAGCGCGCAGCTTGTGGCGAATCTTGTTGAACACCAGCAGCAAATCTGTCAGCGGCAGCCGCCGTTTTCCGTCTGAGGCCGCGTGTCCCAGATTGAGAATGAACCACGACAACACCGCAACAACATCGTCCGAATCCCAATCGCCGTCCACATACGATTCGCCGAACCCGACTTCGCCGTACAAGATGCTCTTTTTGAAAAACGCCGGATTCAGAATGTTCAGCGTCGCTTCGGGGCCGGGCAGTTTCTGGCCATAGGTCGCTTCCTGGCCGTCGGGAAAAACAACACGCAACTTTCCGGCGGGCAATGGCGCGAGAATCTTGTTGAACAGCGTTTGATAAATTCCTGCGCCGGTTTCTTTTGTCGCGGCTGCGCGCTCCTGAGCGAGTCGGTTTTCCATGGATGCCTCCTTGATTGGCGAGTGCTATTCGATGATTGCCGGTTGTTCGGTGGCGACGTTGGTTTTGGGCAAACTGCCGCGACGAACTTTTTCGACCAAGCCGAGTTTTTCCAGCAGCCAGATAGCGCACCAGTTGATGTCGAGTTCGTACCACGCCAGTCCGTGTCGCGCTGCCGCCGGATGCGCGTGATGATTGTTGTGCCAGCCTTCGCCAAACGTCATCAGCGCCACCCACCAGTTATTGCGCGAATCGTCGGCGGTGTTGAACCGGCGATTCCCCCAAACATGCGCTGCCGAATTCACAAAACAGGTCGCGTGCCAGGAAAACACCACACGCACGCACACGCCCCACAACACGAATTGCCAGCCGCCCAGCCAATAGAGCAGCGCGATGAGCGGAAGTTGCGGCAGGTAGTTCCAGCGCGAAATCCATTGATGAAAGCGGTCTTTGTACAGATCAGGTACGGTGCGGGCGTGCAGTTGAATTTCGTTGTGATCGGAAACGCCGTTGGTGATCCAGCCCATGTGCGACCACCAGAATCCGCGACGCGGCGAATGCGGATCGCCTTCACGTTCAGTGTTGGCGTGATGAATGCGGTGATTGGCGCACCAGGGAATCGAACCTCCCTGCAAAGCTAACGCGCCGCACACGGTCAAAAAGTATTCGACCGGTTTCGCCGTTTTGAATCCGCGATGCGTCAACAACCGGTGATAGCCAATACCGATGCCCAAGCTGCCCGCAAACCACCACAGAAAAATCGCAATGCCCAACGCCCCCCAACTGAAATCGAACAGCGCGGCAATTGCGCCGACGTGAAACAAGGCCATAAACAACGTCATTGGCCAGTTGATTGGATTGTTGTGACGAATTATTGCGTCGTGTTGCATAACTCACTCGTAGCGCAACCAGCCATGGTTGCGTTTGTTACCAATATGCATTCAACCTTCCGTGCAACCATGGTGGTTGCGCTACTTTTCAGGGAATCACCCTGACCTGTTCGCCATCCACGATCATTGCCGCGCCGGAAACGATCACGTGTTCGCCCAGGGTGACGCCTTCGGTGACGGCAATCATGTTTCCGTAGGCTTCGCCAAGTTTGACCAGCCGTTGTTTGGCGAATTGTTTGCCGTCTTGATCCGTGACGACATTGACGGCGTAACTCTCAGGATTTTGTTTGGGTCGGACAATTGCGTTGATCGGAATGACGGTGAGGGGCGCGGCGGAATTGCTTGACGGCAATGATAACGAAGCGATCATGCCCAAACGCAACTGGCTGGGCGGACGCGGAATCGTCGCTTCCACGTCAAAGACGCGGCTTTTCGGATCGGCGGCGGGTGAAATGCGCGAAACCCAGCCTTTGAATTCCATGCCGGGTATGGCTTCGGTGGTGAAGGTCAACGCTTCACCGATGCCTATGTTTTTCAACGACAAATCCGGCAAACCGAACGTGGCTTTGACCGAAGCCTTGTCGGCGACGACAAACACAGGGCGACCGGGTGCAGTCAATCCGCCTGGTTCGATCAACCGTTTCAGGATGTAACAATCCATCGGAGCAATCAGCGCGGCGTCTTTTTCGGCAAGCTTCGCTTCGCTGAGCAGTGCCTGCGCGCCGCTGATTTTGGCCTGGATGACTTTGGCTTGCGAGCGAACGGTTTCGACGCGCGCTTGCGCCAATTCGACTTTGGTCTTTGCGCCTTCGTATTCAGGTTTGGTCAGGCTTTTGGCTTCCAGCAGTTTGGTCGCGCGCTCCAAATCGCGTTCGGTTTGTTTCAACGCAGATTCGGCTTCGGCCAGTTGGGCGCGGTTGGTTTCGGTGGTGGATTGCGCTTCGGCCACTTGCGATTCGGCCTGTTTGACCTTGGTCGCGAAATCATCGTTGCGCAACCGCGCCAGCACAGTTCCTTTGGCGACGGTATCGCCTTCCTGCACCGGACGCAGCCGATTGTCCACGCCCTTCACCTGAAAGATTTCGCTGACGTACCCGCCGAACTTGAACGCCAGTTCGTTTTGCGACGCGGGCAAAATGTTGGCTGAATACCGCTCACCATTTGCGCCGGCGCCGCCCGGTAAGAAGCTTTGCACTTCCTGAACCTGAACCGGTTTGACGGGTTTCTGGAAACTTTCGGCCTTGCGGCAACCCGCCGCGAACGTCAGGCAGACGCACATCCCGATCACATAACGAAGAGTTGTTTTCATCGTAGCTCTCACGGTTTTGCCTGTTTGGGACAGGCGATGCTGATCAAAGTTCGCCGATGGCTTTTTCAAAATCGGCGCGCGCCGTCCAGAACGCCAGCAGCGCTTGCTGATACCGATCCTGAGCCGTCGCCAGTTCAGCCTGTTTTTGCAGAACTTCTTTGTACAACACGGCTTCCAGCGAATACTTGTTGGTGGCGACGCGCAACTTTTCGCGCGCCGATTCCTGTGCCAGTTGGCTGACGCGCATCAGCGCACGCGATTCATGCAACTTGCGGAATTTGTCGCCGACATCGCGCAAGATCAGGCTTTCAGTTTCGCGCAATCCTTCGCGCGCCTGTTCGATGGTTTTTTGCTTTTCGGAAAGTTCGTGTTTGCGGCGTCCCCAATCGAACGGCTCCCAACTCAATGTGAACCCGATGCCCGACGCGTTTTGCGGCAAGACCGAAACGCCGAACGCAGAAAAGTACCCGGCAGTGGCGCTGATTTCTGGAATGGCTTCGGCCTTTTTCAGGCGGCGGTCGTATTCGGCCAGCTTCAGTTTCAACTGCGCTTCTTTCAGTTCGGGACGTTCGGCCAGCGCGCGCGTTTGCGCCATTGAAAGTTCGACTTCGTAAACCGTGTTGGCGGAAATCGCGTCCACTGTGAATTCGGTGCGAATGTCGCGCCCCAGCAAATGGTTCAGCAACTCTTTTGCCGCCGCCAGATTGTTTTGCAGCTTCAACGATTCGAACTCTTCTTTGGCCAGTTGAGTTTTGGCGTCCAGGCTGTCGGATTCCAGCGCGACTTGCTGCGTGACGTATTCGCCGACGACGCGATCCAGTTCGCGGTACAGTTTCAACGTTCCTTCCGAAGCGTCGAGCGCGCTTTGCAATTGCAGGATGGCGTAATAGCTGCGTTTGATTTGGTGAGCGATCTCCCGCTTCTTTAGTTCCAGCTTGCTGTCTGCGACTTCCCGGCCAAGCTCGCTCATCTTGATGCCAAGATTGATGCGATGCAGTTGCGTCAGCGGTTGTGTGGCGCGGGCGATGATAAACGCCGTGGGACCGTGCGAAGAGGTGATAGTAGTGTTGGTCGGCGGAACCGGCCCAAGTCCTGGAAATTGGCCAAAGACGCCGCGATCAAAACGAAACTCCGGCGGTTTGAACCACTGAAACTCCATCACGGACACATCAAATCCCGGCAACCGGCGCGTGGCGAGCGTGGCCAGCTTGTCGGAGGCTTTTTCAACTTCCAGCCGTTCGACATTGACCAGACGATTGTGCCGCAACGCCAGATCAATGGCCTGTTGAAGCGAGAGTTTTTCGCCTGCGGCGACTTGCGCCGTCTGGCAGCGAATCTCAATGGGCAAAAAAATGATCAACCACAGGGCGAATATCTTGACCACTCACGCCTCCTGAAAACGGCCTTGCGTGTGAAGCAAATTTTTCAATTTGCCCGAAATTTGTAATGCAAGAAGATCAGCGCGGTTTGAGAAAAGCCGCGCTTCGGAATTTGCTCAGCCAGAGTTCTTGCCTTCGACCGAAGCGGGACTTCGCAAAATTGTCGTTCGGCGAAAACCGGCAACCGGATCGGTAAAATTTTCAGGATTGGTTGCCGGACTGATTGCTGCCGGATTGATTGCTGCCGGATTGATTGCTGGTTGCTGTGCGACAGGATTTTTGTTTCTGGAAAAATCCAGGATGGCTGACAGAATCGCGGCTTTGTGCATTTCGATGGCTTTATGACCGCATTCGACGATTGCCGGCAATTCCTGCACATCCCAGGGATTGATCGTGTGATCGAAGTCCACTTCGATGATAACGATTTCGTGATGGTGCATGCCGATGGAAAGAAACATCTGGCTGCGCGTCAGCGTGCGCATCGTGTTGTCTATGTGACGATAGAAACAACTGAAAAAACCTTTTGGTTCGGTGCGAACCTTTTCCTTGAAATCCAGTGCGATGATGACATCCATCTTGCGTTTGATGGCTTCGACGACGGGAACCGGCGCGCTGTAAATGCCATCGCCCAGATACCGCCCGTCAATTTTGGCCGGAGGAAACGCCGGGAAAAACGCGCACGACGCATAAACGGCGTCGGCCAGCGGGCCTTTGGTCAGGACGACGCCTTCGCCGGTGTCAATGTCAGTGGTTTGCAGCAAAGTGCGAGGGCGCAATTGTTCCAGCTTTTTGTCGCCGAAGTATTCCTGCAAAGCTCCGCGCCAGCGGTCAGGTTTCAAAATGCCGGAGGTCTTGTCGAAATTTCCTAGATGAGAACTGAAGATGCCGAACAAAGACGAATAATCGAATTGCGTGAAAAGGCTTTTTTGCAATCTTTGCATGCCCAGATCGCGGACTTCGGCGGGAGTGCAGCCCGATCCGATCATCGCGCAGGCCAAAGCGCCGCCGCTGCATCCGACCATCAAATCCACTGGGATTCGTTGTTCGGTCAGAAACTCGAACAGCGCCAGACTGGCCATCGCCTTGATCCCGCCGGTTCCGAGCACGATGCCAATTTTGGGCAGTTCCCTGACAATTGTGGACAATTCAGGTTGATTCATAAACCGCTGTTTCCGATGTGATTGAAAAGGTGTTGATGATTATTTGCTGACAATATGCCGGTCGTCGCGCGTGACGGAAAACACGCCGGAACCGGCAACTCCAGCAATGGCTTCTTCGCGCGTATCGTAAATGCGCGACACCATGGAAAATCCCGTGCGGTCGAAAATGTCTTTAGCCTGCTGGCTGGGCGAATGGAGCGCGATGCGACCTTCAACATCCAGAATCTTTTTGGCCACACTGACCAACACACGCAATCCGGAGTTGTTGATGAATTCGATCTGCGAACAATCAATGATTAACTGTCTTGCTCCATTTTCGATCAACTTGCTCAGGTTTTCTTCCAGCACTTGCGCGTTTTCGTTATCAAGCCGCCCTCTCAGATAGAGAAATTGCATTTCAGAGCTTTTATCTTTAATGACTTCCATGAACTTGCCTCCTTCTTGATTTTCAAATCAGGCAATTGCCAGCGGGAGCTATAGCCGAATAACCAGATGACGGTAAATACAGATTAGTGAGTCGGATGATAAGTTGAACATGGGCGCTTGACAAGCTGGGATACCGGGCGTTTCGGCGCCCTGCCCAAGCTATTGATGGAGACGCTGTTTTACTACCGGCAAACAGTGTCAACGAGACCGGAATGGCACAACCAGCATTCTGTCTACACGTCGCCACTCGGTTTCAGGGTAATTGGGCAACCCGAGTTTGATTCGTTCCGGTTGAGATGACAACCGGAACGTGCCGAAGATACGATCCCACACGGACAGCAAGCTCGAATAATTAGAATTTCGCTCAGCGGGTAATTGCGAATGATGAACCCAGTGCATCCATGGAGTCGGAATTATCATTCGCAAGGCACGATCCAGCTTGGCTGGTATTCGCACGTTCGAGTGATGGAAAAGTAGCACTGGCAAGACAAGTGTTTCGTAAATTAGCAATTGCGTCAGACTCATTCCCAAAATCGGCAATACCACCAACCGCGCTGCGGAAGACAAAATAATTTCGGCTGGGTGAAATCGCATTGCGGTGCTGGCGTCCATTTCGGCGTCAGCGTGATGCACTGAATGAAACCGCGACAGGAAATCAATCTGATGATTAAGCAGATGCCAGAGATATTGCCAGGCATCGAACAACACCACAGCGAGAACAGTTTCCGCCCAGTTTGACCAGTTCAGCCAATGCAGCAGGCCAAACCGATAACGAGTAACCGCCACAGTCAGCGCACTAAACAACAACGCCCCCAATACTGCATTGAGTGCCATCATTCCCAGATTGTTCAGGTTGTGAGTCAGTCGTCGTTTGCGCCCGGAATACATCGGCGCAATCCCCTCCAGCACCCATAACACCGCAAGAGAACACGCCGCAATCAGCGTTCGGTAAGTTGTCAGGTCGGAAGTGGCAATCATCATTTGGTCCTATTGGCGGACAATGCTGATTTAAGCAATAGTTTCAACTCGGCGACGGTTTTGGAGTATTTCGGATCGTTCGCCAGGTTTTTCAGTTCCCGCGGGTCGTTGAGTTCGTCGTAAAGTTCAGCGCCTTTTCGTCCTTCGTCCCATTCGGTGTAACGCCAGCGTTCGGTGCGAACGCTGTAACCCATAAAGCGATTTTGCGCGCCGCCGCGTTGCACCTGTGTGACGGCGGGTTTGTTCCAGGTGGCTTTCGGGTTGGCGAGTAACCGGCGGAAGCTGCGACCAGCCAGATTTTTCGGCGTTTCCGCCAAGCCGCACAAATCCGCCAGCGTCGGGTATAAATCAACGAATTCCACAGTGCGTGGCGAAGCCTTGCCTTTGGTGACGCCGGGTCCGGCGACGATCAAGGGGTTGCGTGCTGATTCTTCAAACAAGCTTTGCTTCATCCATTGACCGTGCTGGCCGAGCAAATAACCGTGATCGCTCCAAAAGACGACGATGGTGTTTTCGGTCAGTTTCAACCGGTCGAGTGCGTCCAGCAGCCGCCCGACATTGGCATCCACAAAACTGATCGAAGCATAGTAAGCCTGGATGGCTTCGCGCTGTTGTTGTTCGTTGACGCCGAAATGCGGGTCTTTGAGCCAGGTCGCGGCTTCGGGAATGGTTTTCCATTCGTCGGGCGAAAACTTCGGAGCGGTGATTTTTTCCATCGGATACATGTCGAAATACTTTTTCGGAGCGATGTACGGGCAATGTGGGCGATAAAAACCTGTGGCGATGAAAAACGGACGATCTTTGTTCGCTTCCAGCAACTTGATGGTTTCGGTGGCGACTTTGCCGTCGGTGTGTTCTTCGTCCGGCGCAGGCGAAGCGTACAACGACAACGAACTGCCAAGTCCGCGTGTCGGCGTGTAATTGGTCAGAACTTTTTCTTCGTCTTTGTCCACGCCGCGCGGATTGACGACCGCGTTCCAGGATTTCGGATCGTCCAGGCCGTCGGTTCCGATCTGGCCTGGATTGCCGTAATGATAAATCTTGCCGACGCGAGCGGCGACGTAACCGTTTTTCATGAATGCTTGCGGCAACGTGACCACGTCCGGCAGCACTGAGCGAAAATGCTTTTGCAGGTCGTACACCTGAGTCGTGTCGGGTCTGAGGCCGGTCATCAAACTCGTACGGCTGGGGCTGCACAACGGAAACTGATTGTAGGCTCGATCAAACCGAACTCCTCGCGCCGCCAGCCGATCAATGTTAGGCGATTTGATCAGCGGATGGCCGTAACAGCCTAAATCGTTATTCAGATCATCTGTGGAGATGAACAGCACATTGAGCTTTTTAGAGCTGGGTTTTGCCGCCGAAGACTTTTGCGCTTGCGAAATCGGTTCGCGGGCGATTAACGCGACAACGATCAACAACGCCGGAATCAGGAACCTGAACATTTGCTTCATGGTTTTTCTCGCTGGATGGTGGAATTGAAACGCGCGCATTCTGTGTGATGTTGCGCGAACTGTCCAGTTTGCGAATGGCGGGAGCGACTTTCACACAGGGCTTTTGCAAAGTCGTTTTTGTCCGAGTTCGCTTGACACCTGACTGGGAGAGTCCTTTGTTCTTCGAATTGAGAAACTGCGAATTTCTTAGGAATCTGAAGACTCGCCCAAGTCAAATTCATTTCTGACCTGAGATC
>JANRKX010000062.1:0-35734 GCA_033763255.1 Acidobacteriota bacterium
GAGATGGTAAAACGAAACGAACACATCGGGGTGATCCTCCTGGTGCAAAGTTTTTGGCAAAACCTGCATAGGAGATTTTCGCCCTGATGTGAAGTCTTCAGCCCATCATTTCAGAAATTCTTTTTCCCGATTTCTATATCATCGCCGCAAAAAAAATCTTCAACTTTTTTGCCAATTGCTTCTGCCTGCTGACCGGCGGGTCTATAATCCGCGCGCAGCCCAACATTGCGGTCAACACAAAACAAGGAGAGGCGATGGCCACAACGTCTCACGAAGTCACAAAACTTCTGGCAGACTGGAGCAATGGCGATCAGTTGGCTTTGGATCAATTGATGCGATTGGTAGAGGGAGAATTGCGCCAGATGGCTCACCGATACATGGCTCGACAAAATCCCGGCCACACGCTGCAAACCACTGCACTGATCAACGAAGCCTTCATCAAACTGGTCGGCCAACCGGACAAACACTTCCAAAACCGCGAACATTTTTTCGGAGTCGCAGCCAGCGCCATGCGCCACATTCTGGTGGATTACGCACGGTCGAAACAGTACGGCAAACGCGGCGGTGGAGCGCCGATGGTTTCACTGGACGAAGCCTTGACCGTTTCAGAAGAACGCGCGGCGGAGTTGGTAGCATTGGACGACGCGCTGAAAGAGCTTGCCAATTTCGACGCCCGCAAAGCTCAAGTGGTGGAACTGCGGTTCTTCGGCGGATTGAGCGTTGAAGAAACCGCAAAAGCTCTGAACACATCCCAAATTACCGTCATCCGCGATTGGAGCTTCGCTAAATCCTGGCTGCACCGCGAACTTAACAATACCGACAAAGATGACGCCTGAACGCTGGCAACAAATTGAGCAGCTTTATCACCGTGCGCTGGAACTGGATTCGGCGGCGCGCGCTGCTTTTCTTGGCAGCGCCACCAAAGCCGATGCCGAACTGCGCCGCGAAGTCGAATCCTTGCTGGCTTCGCACGATGAAGCCGCCAGCTTCATTGAACAACCGCCTGCGGACATCGTCGCCGGAATGATGGCAGAAAAGCATTCGATGATTGGCCGCACGCTCGGTCATTACGAACTCACTTCTCTGCTCGGCGCGGGGGGCATGGGCGAAGTTTATCGAGCGCGCGATTTGCGGCTGGATCGTGACGTAGCCGTCAAAATCCTGCCCGAACATCTGGCACAAGACGTTGAAGCTTTGCGCCGATTTGAGCGCGAGGCCAAAGCCGTCGCCGCACTCTCGCATCCAAACATTCTTTCGATCTTCGATTTCGGCACCGATGAAGGCACCAGCTATGCCGTGATGGAATTACTGAAAGGAGAAACGTTACGCGACCGGATTCAACACGGAACGCTGGCTTGGCGAGAAACGGTGGAAATCGGTTCGGCCATTGCCGAAGGCTTGGCGGCGGCTCACGCCAAAAACATCATTCACCGCGATTTGAAACCTGAAAACATTTTTCTGACAAACAGCGGTCAAGTGAAGATTCTGGATTTCGGCATTGCTCGTGTGAAGCGTACGATTTCGCCCGACGCCGAAACGCTGACGACCTCCATCGAAACAACCAAACATGGCGTTGTCATGGGAACGATTGGTTATATGTCGCCGGAACAAGTAAAAGGCGAAACGGCGGAAGCTCCGAGCGACATCTTTTCGTTGGGTTGTGTGCTTTACGAAATGGTCAGCGGCCAACGCCCCTTCGCACGCAGAACGACGGCAGAAATGATCGCTGCGATTTTGGACGCAGAGCCAGCGCCGTTGTCCGGCTCCGGAAATAAACTGCCAGCGGAAATCAGGCGCGTCATCAATCATTGCCTGCAAAAGAAGCCTGATGAGCGGTATCAATCGGCGCGCGACCTGGCTTTCGACCTGAAGGCTATGCTGACTGGAAAAACGATTTCCGCTCCACTCCCCAAGTCACTTAATCGCCGAAACCGTTTGGCAATCCGATCTGTCGCAGTTGCTTTGGTCGTGTTGCTCTCGATAACGGCCTGGCTTTTTTGGGGCAGTAAACCCGTTGGAGCCATTGATTCGCTGGCGATTTTGCCGCTGGTCAACGCCAGTGGAGACACGAATCTGGACTACTTGAGCGAGGGCATCACTGACAGTTTGATCAACAATTTGTCGCAATTGCGGCAGTTGCGAGTGATGGCACGAGGCACAGTGTTCAGTTACAAAGACAAAGAAGTTGACCCGCGAAAAGTCGGCAAAGAATTGAAAGTCCGCGCCGTGCTCAGCGGCAAGATGACGCAGCGCGGAGACACGCTTAGCATTCAAGCCGATCTGGTCAACGCCAGCGATGGTTCGCAAATTTGGGGCGACCGGTACACGCGGAAGCTCACCGATGCACAAGCCATTTTGGAAGAAATTGCCCGGCAAATTTCTGAAAAGCTGCGCCTGAGACTGAGCAGCGCAGAACAGCAGCTCGTTACCAAACGTCAAACCGAGAACCCGGAGGCCTATCGGCTTTATTGGAATGGTCGTTACTATTCGAACCTGTTCACAACCGAGGATTTAAGGAAAGGGATTAAGCTTATGAATCAGGCGGTCGAGGCTGACCCGACCTACGCTTTAGCTCATGCCGGCCTGTCCGCTTCCTATTAGTCGCATCCGCTCAATATCCTTGCCCATGAAGAAATCGCCCGTGAGGAAACTCAATCCGCCACTGCCGCTGGCCAGACGCGCCTTGTCGCCGTCGTGAACCAAAATCGCGGTTGCGCGCGTCAATCCATCATTGAGCAACGCCAGCAAGGTTTCTCGACCGATCAGGTTTTGCGAGCCAGCGTCCTGAATCGCCGCTTCGTCGCTGGCTTTGGCCAACGCCGCGACGCCATCACGGATTTGAACTTCGCCCCGCTTTTGCCAAGTGCGCCCATTCAAGTCTTTGACTGTCACCTGACAGCGATAATCACCATCGGGCAGCCGTTCGCCTTGCTGGTCGCGCAACGGCCAATCAAGCACGCCGCCCGGTTTGAAGCCTGAATCGAAGAGCCTCACATTGCCGGCAGCGAATACTTCAAGCCGCATCTGCGCGACGGAGGCGTCGGCCGCAAAGCGTGCCTGCTCGCCTGCCACTGAAACAGTCACGACGGATTTCGCCGGTTGCTCGCGAACAGGTTCGACCGTCTGTGCTTGCGTGCCGATGGCGATGGAAGCCAGTAAAACCATACAAAGTGTGATGGGTCGTTTCCAACTGAAAAGCATAAGTACCTCCCTTTCTGAAGCTGTAGGGCGCGAGAAATGCGCAGGTTTAACATTCGAGCCGAGCCGTGCAGCAACCATTGCTGCCTCTCAAACTCTCGCGAGGATGATGCGTTGTGCGATGAAATTGCGGTTATCCATTCAGGAACACTGGCCGTGTTAAATCGGGAACACGCTGGCTGAAGCGGTTAGCGCCTTGCGTGCATTGCGCGCGTAATCCGAGGGCTTTCGAGTTGTGAATGGCAATGTGGTAGTTGCGATTAATGGAAATGTAACCGCGCTGTTTGTAAGCGGAGATTACCTGATTGACACGAACTCGCGTCGCGCCAATCAATCCGGCTAAATCGCTTTGGGTCAGTCTGAAAGGAATCAGGATATTACAATTGGAATGGTAAGCGCGCGGTTTGGATCAAGACGCTTCATGGGAAGTTTCAATTTCAGACCCAGCGGTTTGGCAGTGGTGAGCAGGCGACGACTTGGTTGGAGCAAAGTGGTCAGGTCTTGTCGGGGCGGATCAGTCGTCGCTTGGGCGAGGTTGGAGCGTGCTACGCCAATCGAGTGAGTTACGAAGAAGTGGAAGGTTTGATTGAGCGACTGACGGGTGAGCGGCTCAAGTGGATTGGTATGACAGTCAGTCGGCTGAAGTGAAGGAATGAGTTGAAGTCCGGCGGGCAGCAAAGCTCTTGGAATTCTCAAGGTTGTTGAACTCAATGGCGAGTGGAATCCAACTTTGGTTTCCTAAAAACACCGCTGCCTGACCCATGAAAAATTTACAGGAAGGATTTTTGTGTGCTTACAGTTCCTGGCTGTTTGAATTGTTTGGAAAGATTCGGGCGATGTTTTTGAATCTCAAGCAGAGCATTCTCAATCGTTCGATCACTCGCGCACTGTTCGTCGGGAAACGTGTGACTGGTGTCAAAATTGGAATGAAAGAACCTGTGAATTTCAACGTTTGAGTCCGCCGAACACGTCTTTCAAAATGCTGGTAATGCGGGCGGCAGGGTTTTTGCGAATCTTCTTTTCTTCTTCGCCTACCATAAAGAACAAACCGTCGAGCGCCTTGCCGACGACGTAATCATCAATGTCCAGCGATTGGGTTTTGGCAAAGGGAATGTTTTTGAATCGTGCGAGCAGGTCTTTGTACTGTTTGGTCGCGCCGACTTCATCCATCGAACGGGAGATGATCGGGCGAAACGCGCTGATGATTTGATCCGAAGTTTTGCCTTTGAAGTATTCAGTCGCGGCGGTGTCGTTGCCAAACAGAATCTTTCGCGCGTCATCAAAAGTCATCTGTTTGACGGCGTCCACGAAGATTTTGCGAGCTTCGGGAGCGGCTTTTTCGGCGGCGCGATTCATGCTCAACACGAAATCATCCACCAATTTGCCTTGCCCAATGGCGCGCAAGCCTTTGCCAACGGTGTTGAGTTGTTTCGGCAGCAAAATCTTGATGGCGGCATTTTTGAAAAAACCGTCCAGCCGTCCGGTCAGATTGATCGCGTTGCCGGTTCCGATTTGCAGAGCTTCTTTCAGCCCGGAAATGATCTGGTTGTCGCTGAGTTTGCTGCGCTGGGCAAAGGCGAAATTACTCGGCAAAGCGACTGCGCTGATGGCAGAAAACAACGATGCGATGAAGCGTCTTCTTTCGGTCATAACGTCTCCGGTTGTGATGAGTTGATTTAGCAGGTGAGCCGAGATTCGCAAATCGCTTTGTGGCCGTCAAGCAAGCTGGCCTAAGTTTCTACGGTCTGGCGTTCACGGCGGGGCAAGGCTTTGGGCGCTTTCGATTCGATCAAGTCTTCGCGTACCTGACGAAGTTCGATTTCGGTTTCGGAAAGTTTGCCGAGCACTTCATCCACCGCGACGCGCAAATCCACTGCGGCGGCAACCAAACGGAAAAGAGCTACGCTGATGATGGCGAACTCGGCCAATAATGCGAGAACAAAGATTTTGAAGATCAAACCGGTACTCCTTGGTTTCCATCAGTTGGGGGATGGGCGTAAGAGAACGACAACGCATCGCCCGGCTTTACGGTTGCCCGGCGAATTTTGTCTGTTCATTGTTGATGAGATTTCCGGCTGCTTTGCTGCGAAATGGCTGGGAGCGGTTGCCTTGCGGCTGAGGATTTAATGTGGCTTGACGATAGCTTGACACCCCGCAGCCGAAGCTTGAAAATCCGCGCGTCTTTTTACTCCATCAAGCAATCAGGAATTCATACAAGAGGTCAGCGAATGCCCGAAATTGATTATGACTTGGCGCATTTCTTTGCGTGGGCGAGGGCGAAGGCGTATGCCGAATTGGATCGCCGGATGCAGCTTGACCCGTCGCTCGATCCGAACTGGACTTTTTCAGACATCATGCAGCAATTGTTGGAAGAGTACCGCCAGTCCCATCAGCCGCAGTCTTCAGCCGCGGACGCTGGCGGCGAATAACCAAACTTCAAGGAGATAAAAATGACTTCAGACCGATTCAGCCATTCGACATATCAAGTTCGCAAACGTGTTCTTTCCTTGCTGGGCGGCAAGTTTGAAATTTTCGATCCGGCAGGAAACGTGGTGCTGTTTTCCAAACAAGCGGCTTTCAAATTGAAAGAAGACATCCGTTTGTTCACCGATGAATCCATGAGCACCGAACTGGTTTCGATTCAGGCGCGCTCTATTCTGGATTTTGCAGCCGCTTACGATGTGGTGGACAGCGCCACAGGTCACAAAGTCGGCGCGCTGAAACGCAAAGGCTGGAAATCCATGTTCCGCGACCAGTGGATAATCATGGATGTGTATGACAACGAAATCGGCAGCATTCAGGAAGAAAACGCCTTTCTGGCTTTTCTGCGCCGGTTTGTGACCAACCTGATTCCGCAGGCGTTTAACGTAGAGATCGGCGGTTCGTCCGTCGCCGAATTCAAGCAAAACTTCAATCCGTTCGTTACCAAACTGACGCTGGATTTTTCGCACGACACGCAACACCGGTTCGATCGCCGTTTGGGCATCGCCGCCGGAGTGTTGCTCTGCGCAATTGAAGGCAAACAGGAAGGCTAAAAAACTCGTATGGCCCAGGAAAACTCGCTTCGTCTGACAAAAGTGCAATGGTTGATTTGCATCATTGCAGTCATTGGCTTTGCCTTCGACACTTATGAACTGTTGATGCTGCCGCTGATTATTCGTGACGCGGTCATGAAGCTCGGCGGGTATGCTTTTGGCAGCCCTGATTACAATTACTGGCGCGATTTGTTTTTTTACGTGCCTGCGGTGTCGGGCGGCATTTTCGGATTGCTCGGCGGATATTTGACCGACCGGTTGGGGCGACGGCGCGTGCTGACCTGGAGCATTTTGGTATACGCTTTTTCGGCGTTTGCGGCGGGCTTTGCGACTTCTTTGCCTATGCTGTTGTTCTTTCGCTGCACGACGTTCATCGGCGTCTGCGTTGAATTCGTCGCGGCGGTGGCCTGGCTGGCGGAGTTGTTTTCCGATCCCAAACAGCGCGAATCGGTGTTGGGATACACACAGGCATTTTCTTCGCTCGGCGGCGTGATGGTCAGCGGAATGGCTGCGCTGATTGCGAAATCGTCGGCTTCGCTGCCCGCAATTCATGGAGGACATGACAACTGGCGTTACCTGCTGATTTCAGGGCTGATCCCGGCAATTCCGTTAATCATCATCCGACCGTTTTTGCCGGAATCTCCGGTCTGGCAGCAAAAACGCGCGGCGGGCACGTTGAAGCGTCCAAGCCTGAAAGAATTGTTCGTGCCGCAATATCGCAAAACGACGCTCATCACGGCGGCGATGTTTGCGTGCAGTCTTGGCATAGCCTTCGGAGCCATTCAACAAATTCCGCAGATCGTTCCTTCTCTGGTGCAGGTTGATGCGGCTTTGCCGCCGCCGGAACGCGCCAAACTTATTTCGGGCGCTGTCGCCAACACTCAACTGTTTCAGGAAATCGGCGGACTTGTCGGACGGTTTCTGTTGGCATTTCTGGCGATTCGCATTCTGTCGCGGCGAAATCTGTTGCGAGTGTTCCTGATTCCCGGACTGATTCTGGTTCCGCTGGTGTTCATCTTTCCGGCAACCGGCAATCTGGCGATGTTGAAATGGGGAATGTTCTTCGCCGGTTTGTTCACCGTCGCGCAGTTGAGTTTCTGGGGAAATTACCTGCCGCGCGTTTACCCGACGCATTTGCGCGGCACTGGCGAAAGCTTTGCGGCGAACATTGGCGGGCGAATGTTTGGTGCTTCGGCTCCGTTGCTGACCACACAATTATTGGCAACGATGCCAGGCGGCGGGCCTTCGATCAAACTGGCGTATGCGGCGGCGGCGGTTGCGTTTTTGTTGTACGCAGCGAATCTGATTTTGGGATTCTTCCTGCCGGAACCGCAGCAGGAAGAGTTGCCGGAATAAGTTTCAGGATTTAGCATTGCCGCGAATCCGAACCCTTTTCGGACAAATACCCAAACCCAATTTTAGCCGTATGGCAATTTGAAAAATTGCTATACCTATATTTCAGGAGTTCGACAAAGACGATGAAAAGACAAGTTTCGATTTTGGTAGTTCTATTGGCGCTGGCTGGTTTGGTTTCGCTGGCTGTTTCGGCGCAGACCAAAAAAGCTCCGGCGAAAGGAAAAGCTTCAGCCGGAAAAGCTGGTGGAGCCGGGGCTGCGTTGTGGACACAGCATTGCAAAAAATGTCATGCCGCCGACGGCAAAGGCATTGAAAGTCTGGAACCGCCCGATATGACCACCGAAAAATGGCACGCCGCCAATGACGACAAAGCCATCGCTGCCGCCATCAACGAGGGCAAAGGCATCATGCCGGGTTTCAGCGATACGCTGAAACCGGCTCAAGTGACGGCGCTTGTCAAACACATTCGCACGCTGAAAGTGGCAGGCGAGAAGAAGTAGTTTTTTAGATCGGTTTTCAAATCATTGCATGGAATAACCGCAAATGTGAATCAGGCGCGAGCATCAGATTCTGTGATTGTCTCCGGTGCTTCTTTGATTGCCTGTACAAGAGCTTCGTAAGTTCTTGCTTTGGCTCGTCGCAGATAAGTCTTGATCTTTGACCAGCAGCACTCAATCGGATTGTAGTCAGGGGGAATAAGCTGACAGATATTCCAATCGTGCATTGCGGGCTGCGACTATTTCTTCGACGCCTGCCACTTTATGCGAGGAAAGATTATCCATCAGCAGAATTTCTCCCGGTTGGAGCGTGGGGCACAAAACTTCTTCCAGGTAGATTTTGAAAATGTCTCCGTTGAGCGCGCCTTCAAATACCCAGGGAGCCTGCATCCCATCCAAACTTATAGTAGCGATTAAGGTGTAGTTGCTGCCATAGTTTGAAGGGATCGCTTCGACAACGCGCTGCCCAGGCATGGCTCGCCCATAACGACGAGTCATATTCAATAAAGTTCCTGTTTCATCAAGAAATTTGAGCTTTTTCGCCATCCAGTCAGCAGCACGTGCGCGGTACTCTTCTCGTGCTTGTTTTACTTCGGGACGCTGTTGCTCCTCCGGTTGGTGAGACTTTTTTTTCGCCCCAAGCTCAAGCGTTGTAACTCACGACACATCGTTGCCGGGCTGACAGACAATTGAGTATCTGCTTTGATTCGCTCGCAAAGTTCATCCAGTGTGGCATCTGGTTGAGAAGTCACAAGGGCTTTAATTTTGTCCTCATGATCTTTCAACGTTCTTTGCACACCGCCACCACGCGGAAGAGCAGCAAAGCTCTTGAGCGATCGCCAGCGTTGCAAAAGCTTTTCTATAAAAGAGCGGCTCAAACCGAATTCATCAGCAATCTCTTGCTGAGTATAGTCAGGATGATTTTCGTAGAACCGTATGATTTTTTTCTCGGAGATCATTGGAACAAGGTGTCATTCCCTCATTTTGCCCGATGAGTTTCCGTACACACAAGTGAAAACCGATCTAATGGCATTGCTGGTGGCGCAGTTTATGATGGTGTTATTGCTTGTGCGGCAGCCAAAGCGGAGGTGGACCATATCGTCACGTTTAACGTCAGAGATTTTAGCCGCGTTTACCCGTCGCTGGCTGCAAGCATCATTGTCCCCTAAAAATGGAACATTTAAGTTTTCAAGTTGAAACGCTGGATTCGCAGACTCAGGCTCGCACAGGGAGAATCAAAACGGCTCATAGCGAGATTGAAACGCCGGTGTTTATGCCGGTCGGCACTGCCGGAACTGTCAAAGCGTTGACGCAGGAGATGCTGGAACAACTGGACGCGCGGATCATTCTGGGCAACACCTACCATCTGTTTTTGCGACCCGGCCACGAGACTATTCGGCAGCTTGGCGGATTGCATAAGTTCATTTCCTGGCCGCGTTCGATTTTGACCGACAGCGGCGGCTTTCAAGTTTTCAGCCTAGGCGACTTGCGAAAGATTAGGGAAGAAGGCGTTGAGTTTCGCTCGCATTTGGATGGTTCGAAACAGTTTCTTTCGCCTGAAGTTTCCATGCGGATTCAACATGCGCTCGGTTCGGACATTGTCATGTGCTTTGACGAATGCACTCCGTTTCCAGCGACCGAAAAACAGGCGAAAGATTCGCTGGAACTGACTTCGCGCTGGGCGAGGCGTTCGCGCGCGGAGTTTGATCGGTTGAAAGGCACAGAGCTTTCGACTGGGAAAGCGCCTTCGCTCTTTGGCATCAATCAAGGCAGTGTTTATCCCGAACTTCGCCGACAGAGCTTGGAACAGTTGGTCGAAATCGGCTTTGAAGGTTATGCCATCGGCGGTTTAAGCGTCGGAGAAGAGAAGTCGCAGATGTACGACATCGCGGAATTCATCGCTCCGCAGCTTCCCGCCGACAAGCCTCGTTATTTGATGGGAGTCGGCACGCCTGAAGATTTGATCGAATGCGTGGCTCGCGGAGTGGATATGTTCGATTGCGTTATGCCGACTCGGAATGCCCGCAACGGCCAGGTCTTCACTTCGCGCGGAAAGCTGAACATCCGAAACGCACGGTTCACATCTGACGAAAAGCCGCTTGATGAAGACTGCAAGTGCATGGTTTGTAGCCGCTATTCGCGGGCTTATATTCGTCATTTGTGGAATTGCGGAGAGATTTTGGCATCAACACTTTGCTCGGTTCACAATCTGGCCTTCTATCTTGACAGCATGCGCTCCATACGGCAAAGTATCGCGCTCGGTGAGTTCACTTCCTTTCGCACAAGCTTCCTGAACAAATACAGAAGCAGTTCAAACGAAGAATGAGCACGCCGCGTCTCGCATAATTTCAATTTGATGAACTTCACCGCGAGACAAACATCTTTCAAAGAAGGTTGTAGCCCACCCTGGTCATGTCACAACAGTTCGCCTTGTTTTTGGCTTTTCAGCAAGGAGGCAGTTCGCTCGGAATGCTGATTCCGATGGTTCTGGTCTTCGTGTTGTTCTACTTTTTGATTATCGTTCCCCAGCGCAAACGGCAACGAGCTGTGGATGAAATGCTGAACAATCTGAAAGCCGGGGATAAGGTTGTGACCAGCGGGGGAATTTACGGACAGATCATCAGTGTGCGCGAAGACAAACGCACAGTTCAATTGAAGATAGCTGACAATGTCCGAATCGAAGTTGCCCGTACGGCAATTTCGGGAATTCAGGAAACTCCTGAGCAAAAAAGCTGACAAACTCTGAACTTAACCCTGATTGGTCGCTGGCTGATTTGATGGCCTGCGACGCTTTACAGTCTTATGAACAAGAATCTTCGTACTCGCGGAATTGTTATCGCCATCATTACGATTGGCTGTTTGGTCATTCTGTTTGGGCCTTGGAACAAGCAAAAAAGCTATGCCCGAAGCGCCAGTGATTTCTTTAGCCCTTCGAAGCTGAAACAGAACCTAGGGGAAAATATCCGGCTTGGTCTTGACCTCAAAGGCGGCACTCATTTGGTGATGCAGGTGCAGGCCGATGAAGCCATCACGACGATGACCAACAACAACGTCCAAAAAGGCAAAGACGATCTGACCAAGGATGGAATCAAATTTACAGGCGTCAAGGCCGCGGCTCCTGGCCAAATTGTTGTTGAAACGCCAGATACAGCCGAGCACGACAAAATCAGGGAAAAATTCTTTACCTTTATGCCTAGCGACGGGTGGGATTATTCCACCAGCGGCAATTCAGTCACCTTCAAACTCACAAATCGTTACGCCAACCAGATTCGCAAAGATGCCACCGAGCAGGCCAAGGCGATCATCGAACAGCGCATCAATCAATTTGGCGTTGCCGAACCGACTGTGCAGCTTCGCGGCAGGGAAGAAGATCACCAAATCCTGTTGCAAATGCCCGGCGTGGACAATCCTGATCGAGTGAAGGATTTGCTGAAAACTGACGCACGTTTGGAAATTCGAGCTGCGAACGCTCAGAAATTCGATACCGTTGAACAAGCAAATGCTGCATTGGCTGGCGATGCGAACAAGGAAGTTCTGCCGTATCGTGAAAAGAAAGCCGATGGCACAAGCGACACAGGTTTTTACATTGTTGATAAGTTGCCGGTTATTGACGGAGGCGATTTGCGCGAAGCCCGAGGTATTCCGAATCAACAAGGCTTTGGTTTTTACGTGGCTTTCTCGTTGAAACCAGGCGGTTCTGAAAAATTTGGAACTTGGACGGAAAACAACATTGGTAATTACTTGGCTGTCGTTTTGAACGGCGAAATCCGCAGCGTGGCGGTTGTCAGGAACAAAATTACTGACAGCGGCCAGATCGAAGGCAATTTCACTCAGCAACAAGCCGAAGACTTGGGGCTTGTTCTGCGATCAGGCGCTCTTCCCGCAAAAATCACCTACATTGAAGAGCGAACCGTTGGGCCGTCACTAGGCGCTGATTCGATTCGTCAGGGCATCTTTGCGTCAGTTGTCGGGCTTGGGGTGGTTATCCTGTTTATGCTGTTTTATTACAAGATGTCTGGCGTAAACGCCGTTGTGGCTTTGGCATTGAACCTGCTGATTTTGCTGGCTGGTTTGGTGCTCTTTAGCGCAACTTTGACCCTGCCGGGCATTGCCGGAGTCATCCTGTTGATCGGTATGGCTGTTGACTCGAACGTATTGATCTTTGAGCGCATACGCGAAGAGTTGCGCGCTGGCAAGATCGTTTCGTCGGCAGTAGATACTGGATTCAACAAGGCTCTGGTTACAATCATTGATACTCACGTGACCACGATTGTGTCGTCCGCATTTCTTTATATCTTCGGAACCGGCCCGGTTAGAGGTTTTGCTGTGACGCTGACCATTGGTCTGCTCGCAAACCTGTTCACGGCGGTTTACGTTTCGCGCTCAATGTTTATGTGGGTGTTGAGCCGAGGCGGACGCAAATCTGAAACGATAAGCATCTAATTTTATTTGGCAAAGTTATGATCGAAATTTTTAAGAGCGCAAATTACGATTTTCTGGGCAAAAAGTGGTTTTTCATCGCGTTGTCCTGGGTGTTGATTCTGGCCGGCTTGGTTTCGGTGCTGTATCGTTCTTTTGACGGCAAGGATCATACAAATGCTTTCAATATGGGAGTTGACTTTGCCGGAGGAACACTGGCTACAGTCAAGTTCCGCTCTGCCCCTGATTCAAACACGCTTCGCCAGGCATTGGAAAAACAGGGAGTTGAAGGTTCCAAGATCATCATCCAGCCAGTTACGGATGAAATCGGTCAGGCTCCGAAGAATGAAATACTGGTTCGTTTGCCCAATGAAGTTAAAGTTGAGCGCCAGCAAGGTCAGTCGGAAACCGCAGCCAAGGCATTGAACGATGCAGATATCGGGAAGCAAAAAATTCTTGCTGCCATCTCAAGTTTTGATGACCCTTCAACCAATGGCAAAGTGGACGTCAATAAAATTGGCAGCGATAAGTTGAAATCTGAGCTTATTGAAAAGGCCAAGCTTGACCAGCAGAGTGCTGAAGAAGCCGCTCGTGCCATTGTGGATTACCGCGAAAAGACTCGTGCCGGTTTGATAGGTGACATCAGTGAAGTGAAAAATATCAATGGTGTTCCGCCTCAAATTGCTGAGTCTCTTGGCAAAGATTTTTTTGCCGGGTTTGCATCTGTGAAAAGCGCGGAGGCAGTTAGCCCTCAAGTTGGAGCTGATTTACGAAACAGCGCCATTGTGGTGACGTTGGTTTCCTGCATTGCGATGTTGGCATTTGTGGCTTTCCGCTTTAAGTCCTGGGGGTTTGGTATTGGTGCGGTGATTGCGGTCTTTCACGATGTATTGGTCACTTTAGGGATTTTCTCGATCATGCAGTGGGAGATAAACCTGACGGTTGTTGCAGCTCTGTTGACGTTGGTCGGTTATTCGATGAACGACACCATTGTTATCTTTGACCGTATACGTGAAATGATGAGAACCAAGCGCCGCGAAGGTCTGGAAAAACTTTCAAATGATGCCATCAACCAGACTTTGTCGCGCACCATCATTACTTCCGGGCTGACATTCCTGACCGTTTGTGCGATGTTGGTGTTTGGCGGCGAGGTTCTGAAAAGTTTCTCCTGGTGTTTGTTTATAGGAATTTTGATCGGAACTTATTCGTCAATTTACATCGCCAGCCCATTCATGCTTTTGTGGGAAAGTTGGAGAGCTACCGCCCGAACCGAAAAAACTGTTGGTCAATCGCGTGTTGCTTCTTCTGTGCCTGGCGATAATGACTCGTTGACGGCAACTTCTGCTGGCGTCACGCCCCAGATGCTTGCCGCCGCCGGTATTTCTACTTCGCCTCGAAAGCTACGCAAGAAAGGCAAATAATTACTGATAAACTTGTCTACTTGCTCTTGTGAGTAGCTAGGTTTTGTAATTGCCTTTGCAGAAATGGTTGAAGCTGCTTGCAAATGTGAAGCGGCAATTTGGTAAAACAAAATTAGGTGAAACGCCTTGACGAATGTTGAACCAGATAGTAAACTCCCGGTCGTTGCTGACCCGTCATTTCCGGTGTATTCAAAGGTTGTCACTAAAAAATAGCGCGACTAACAAGTTCACTTCATTATCCAGATCAGGAACAATGAGTAAGGCGCGGTAGTTTCCCATAGCCGCTTTTGCTCGACTCTCTGGTGCGTGAGGCTGAGTTTTGATTTCAAATTGGTTTTTTCGTTAAGTCGGTAGTCTCGGTTTGTGAGACAGATCGTCTCAATCAATAAATAAAACATTTGTATTCAAAAGAATGAGCATCATTGATTCTCCAAGTGATCAATGATGGCTTGCTATATTCAGATTGTCGAGTAAGTGAATTGTCTCGTCTCCCTGATCAGCTTACGTGTAGTTGGTGTAATCGGGGGATGGGGTTTCTCTTATTTAGTCGCATGACCTGTCGGCACAGAGGTCAATGGAGGGCTTAAAGCCATGTTCGATAATTTAGTTGAATCATCCAAGCACGGTAAAGATAACTCTCGTACAGGAAAGTTCATGCTTGTCACTACGCTGATTTATGTAGTTGGCTTGCTGAGTGTCGCCGTAGGGACCATTGTTTGGATGAACCCGAACCTTGTTGATGCGCTTGATGTTTCTTCAATGTTGGCTCCGCCACCACCGCCTGCTGCTCCACCGCCGGCTGCTCAACAGCAAGTCGTTAGAAATATCCCTGAAGTCACAACATTTTCCGCGCCCATCAAGCCGCCTGAAAGAATTCCTGATCCGACAACAGTTCAGTCTCGCCCGGTCGTTTCTGCTGTTTCACAGGGAGTCCCTGGTGGAGTCCCTGGTGGAGCCATAGGTGGTGTGCCAGGTGGAGTTGTAGGATCGAAAGGCGATGATGTTCCGCCGCCGCCGCCGCCGCCGCCAGCGCCCAAGCCTACGCCTGAACCTACGCCAGTGCCAAAGAAAATCAACGTCTCTGGTGGCGTATTACAGGGCAGTGCAATCAAGAAACCTGCCCCGGCTTATCCGCCGATTGCTAAGGCTGCCCGTGCCGCGGGCGCTGTGCAAGTGCAAGTTACTATATCGGAAGATGGCCGAGTTATAGATGCTCAGGTTGTAAGTGGCCATCCTCTATTGCGTGATGCAGCCGTTCAAGCAGCTAGGCAATGGGTTTTCAAGCCCACAGAGCTTTCTGGTGTACCTGTGAAGGTGCAAGGAGTTTTGACTTTTAACTTCACATTACAATAGCCCCTATAAGGCTTAAGCTGTTTAGCAGGGAACTTATTCTTGTGTAAGCGAGTCTAAAGCAGGTGTTAACGTAACCTGCTGTTTTATTGCTAATTTGCTGTTCTTGCGTTCTGTAGTGATTTGCAAGTAAGCAATTGCAAAGTTTCGTTCAATTTCAGCAACCACTATTGGAGGTTTTCGACATCATGACGATTTTGCTTAGCCAAATTTGGTTGGCAGTTAATTCTTTCGCTCTCATCCTGGCCGAAGGGGGCGAGGCACAAGCAGTAGATTTTTCGATCATGGGAATGATTCGCGCAATGGGACCAGTACCTATTGGTGTGAACATTATTCTTTTGATTATGTCTATTTGGTCAATTGCTATCATGGTTGAGCGTTATTTGACGTTCAGCGCAGCGAAAAATCAATCCAGAGAATTTGCTCCGAAAGTGGCTAATTCACTGAAGAGTCAAAAGATTGACGAAGCTATTTCGCTTTCCGATAAATATAAGAAAAGCCATTTGGCAATGGTTGTTAATGCTGGTTTGCAGGAATTTCGCGCGCATCAATTGTCTAGTGATATTTCCGGAGACATTGTTGATGCTTCAAAGCGCGCTCAACAAAGAGCCTCTGCAATCAAGATTGCGGAATTCAAGCGTGGCCTTTCTGGTTTGGCTACCATTGGGTCTACTGCACCGTTTGTCGGATTGTTCGGAACTGTGTTTGGGATTATCACAGCATTTCAGGGGATGCGCACGGCTGAATCGTCAGGTATTTCGGCAGTTGCTGGTGGAATTGCGGAAGCTCTTTTCACCACAGCATTTGGTCTATTTGTGGCTGTGCCTGCTGTGTGGCTTTTCAACTATTTCACTAGCAAGGTAGATAACTTTGTCGTTGAAATGGATAACTCTTCGGCAGAGTTGTTGGATTACTTCCTCAAACAACGAGGCAAAAAATAGCTTTGCTTACTTGATGTGGTTCTTTCCAAGATTCGTTGCTTAAAATTACGCAGGCTGGAGGTTTTCTCTCCAGCCTGCGTGAATGGAAGCGCATTTTGTTATTGAGTTGTAAGTTAATCTTTGTAACTTTCAAGGAGGAAATTTATATGGGTATGGGAGGCGGAACTGGCGGTGGCGGGAGCAGTGGCGGGAATCTCAACTGCGATATTAACGTCACTCCAATGGTAGATATTATGTTGGTGTTGCTGATTATTTTTATGGTCATCACGCCACTTCTGCAGTCTGGTGTTTCATTGGTTTTGCCGCAAGGTAAAGATCCTGTTGAAGATCAAAACATTACCAAAGATACTGCCATTGTTTTATCTATCCCAAGTGATGGTGTTTACTATCTTGGTCGAGACTTAGTTAGGAAAGAGAACCTGATTGAGAAATTGACTGCGAGAATGAAAAGTATGAAGCCAGGCGATCCACAAGCTGTTTATATTAGAGGCGGCGTAAACGTTCAGTACGGAGATGTCGTTGATCTAATTAACATGATTCGAGAAGCAGGCTTTGAGCAGCTTGGGTTAGTTTCAGAGAAGAAGAAATCTGATGATAAGTAACTTCTTCAGATTTTTAGCTTTGGTTTAACTTTAGATAATTTAAGGAGATATCGTTATGGCGATGAGTGAAGGCGGTCATAGCAGTAATGACGCTGTGCCATATATTAACGTTACACCGCTAATTGATGTGTTATTGGTGCTTTTGATCATTTTTATGGTCATCAGCCCGCAAAAGCCACATCAGTTTGAGGCAAAAATCCCGGAAAAACCACCTGAAAACCAGCCTGACACTCCTCCTGATCCGCTTAGTTTGTTGGTCACGCTTAGTAAGGCCGGTGGAGTCTACAAGCTAAATACCGAAGAAATGAAAGACCTTACTTCTTTGCAAGATAGGTTATTTAGCGCACTCAACGGTAGACCCGCTGACCGTAAGGCCGTTTTTATTAAAGGCCCACGGACGATTCATTACGGAGAAGTTGTCAAAGTAATTGACGTTGTTAAACAAGCGGGTGGACAACCTATAGGGCTTCAAATTGAGGGGTTGGACCAGTAATTTCCCCCACACAATTACCCAAATAATGCCGCTGAAATTCTGCTGAAGATCACAGATTATTTCAGTTTACCCAGAGCAATTCCTGTTTAGGGAGAATTCCTAAAAGCTATGAGAGTTTCCTGTAATTTTTCTAGTGTTATTGGCGTTTCAGCCATAATTGTGCTGGCAATGTTTAATTCTGGTTGTGATTATACCAAGAAGGTAATTGCCAAAGATAAGCTTAATCAAGGAGCGATATCCTATAATCAAGGGAAGACCAAAGAGGCTCAGCAGTATTTCAAGGATGCGTTGAGCTGGGATGATAAAAGTGCAATCGCACATTTGTTTTATGGGGCTACCTTAGTTAAGGATTACAAGAACTTATCTGGAGATGAGCGGAAAAAGTTAGCGAACGAAGCACTTCAGACCTACAAAAAGGCTTTGGAGTTGACCTCGAATAACTGTCGCAACACGGATAACGCGCTTCTTTATATTGCCAGCATTTATGAAGACCTTGAGGATCAGGATAATTGGAGAGAATGGATTCTTAAGCGCACAGAAGGTGACTGTTCCAATAAGGACTTGAAGGCAACTACTTACTACACTGTTGCTGTAAAATTCTGGGAAGCTGCGAAGATCCAAACTGACCGTTATCAGGATAAAACCTCTCAGGATCCGTTCCATTATCGGAACATGGATTATCCGGCAGCTCAGGCTGACAAACAGAAAACAGAAGAAAGCATTACTAAAGGCTTGGAATATATTGACAAAGCGCTTCAAGTTGACCCGGAATATGTTCAGGCGATGTACTATCGCAGCCTTTTGTATCGGCAAAAACAGATGATGACCAAAGAAGAACCCAAGCGAAAGGAAATTGATGCCCTTGCCAAGAAGATAACTGACGATGCTTCAGTTATAGAAAAGAGAAAAGAAGAAGAGGCTGCTAAAAAGCAAAAAGAAGAAGCTGCGGCCAAGCCGCAAGGCTAACTTGGCTTCTAATCGTTCAATCGCCTTTACGAAAATCACAATAGCCAGTGCTCAGGATTGGGCACTGGCTATTGTGATTTTTGTTGTTGTTTAACGTCTGGCTTTTATCAGGCGCTAGCGGAAGGGATATTCAGGGAATGCAAGACAACCGGCCAATCAAAGTTCTGTTAGTTGAGGATGATTCTGCCTCGGCTGAGATTGTCAACGCTCTACTTGACCAGGATTCTGGCATTTTTGAAGTTGAATGGGTGATGAGCTTGAAGGATGGTCTGTCGAAGTTGGCGGCCAATTTCTTCGATTTAGTTTTGCTGGATTTTGGATTACCTGATAGCGATGGTTTGGATACTTTTTTGCGCTTGCAAAAACATTCGCCAACGGTAGCAATAATTCCTTTAACGGCTACCGGAGATGAGTCGCTGGCTCTGAAAGCAATTCAATTGGGAGCGCAGGACTATCTTTTCAAAGGGGCGATTTCGCGGCAGTTGCTCGCCAAAGCCATGCGATATGCTGTTGAGCGGAAGCGTGGCGAAGAAGCTTTGCGGCGTGCGCACGACGAACTCGAACGACGAGTTATGGAACGAACAGCGGAGTTGTCAGCCACAAATTCTCAATTGAAAGAACAGATTGCTGAACGTCGTCGAGCGGAAGAAGAATTGAGGCGGCTTTCGCATCGTTTAGTCGAAGTTCAAGAGAGCGAACGGCGTAACATCGCACGCGAGCTTCATGATGAAATAGGTCAGTTGCTGACGGGGCTGAAATTGGTGATTGAAATGGTTTCGCGTCTGCCAGCCGAAGAGCTTGTTGAGCATTGCCATAAGGCACAAGTTTTGGTGAATGAATTGATGGGGCACGTTCGTGATCTGTCGTTGGATTTAAGGCCAGCCATGTTGGATGACCTTGGATTATTGCATGCGTTGTTATGGCATTTTGAGCGATACAAATCACAGACCGGAGCCACGGTTACGTTGACCCATACTGGGATTGAAAATCAGCGTTTGACGCCAGAAATTGAAACGGCCGCTTACAGAATTGTGCAGGAAGCTTTAACCAATGCCGCCCGCCACGCTGGAGTTACCAAAATCAGAGTTAATGCTTATGCGGATGCCGAAAGTTTGAATCTGCAAATTGCAGACGATGGCAAAGGGTTTGATGTTCAGGCGTCGCTTGCGGCAGGACAATCCAGCGGACTTGCTGGAATGCGTGAACGGGCGCAGTTGTTAGGAGGTTTGCTGATGATTGATTCCGCTATTGGCAAAGGAACAGTTATCAACGCAACGTTGCCGCTGGAATAGTGACGCCGTCTCAAGAGTTTGAACGGATTGGGTGCGAGGGGTTGGGAAAGGAGTGATTGATGCCGAATATCTTACTTGCCGACGATCACAACATAGTTCGCCAAGGGTTGCGGGCGCTTTTGCAAAGCGAGCCACATTTCCGACTGGTTGGTGAGGCCAGCGATGGCATTGAAGCAGTTCGTTTGGCTGAACGATTGAAACCTGATGTGTTGATTACCGATGTGATGATGCCGGGGTTGAACGGTTTGGAAGTCGCACGACAGGTCAGCCGCAGTTTGCCAAACACACGGGTCATTATTCTTTCGATGTATACCAACGATGCGTACGTTCTGGAAGCCTTGAAGAACGGCGCGCTTGGTTATGTGCTTAAAGATTCTGAGGCGTCAGACCTGATTCAAGCCGTCAAAGAAGTCATCAATGGAAATCGTTACCTTAGTCCACCGCTTTCCGAACGTGCGCTGGAATTGTACATGCGAAAAGTCGAATCAGTTCCTGACGATCCTTATGAATTACTGACCACGCGCGAACGCGAGGTTTTGCAGTTGGTTGCCGAAGGCAGAACCAGCGCGGAAATTGCCAATCGTTTGTTTATCAGCCCTCGTACAGCCGAAGGCCACCGAGCCAATCTGATGCGAAAACTAAATTTGCAAAATAACGCTGACCTGATTCGGTTTGCATTAAAGCGAGGCATTCTGCCGCTGGATCAGTAATCGTCGGCTCAAGGATTTCTTTTTCTCAA
Source organism: Acidobacteriota bacterium (assembly GCA_033763255.1). Lineage (GTDB taxonomy): Bacteria > Acidobacteriota > Blastocatellia > RBC074 > RBC074 > RBC074. The sequence goes on from JANRKX010000062.1 coordinate 20,310, forward strand.
AACGAGGCTTGTGTGCCAAACGCAAGCCTCGTTTTTTTGCTTCACTGTAAATCGCGTAGTTTTACGTATGGTTTGGCGCTGAGAGAAATTGTAGTTTTCGTTTGTAAGAGTTGAGGTCGCATTTCCTGTGGTTGGCGATGAAGTTTGTGACGATGTTGAGCCGGTTGAATCGTTCTTCGCCTCGAATTTTGCAACCGGTTTCTGTCAAGGAGCGAGGATCACTGGGGATACTTGCTTCTACAGAAGGCGGAACTCGTTGTGGGGCGGGTTCCGCCAATTTTTTTTTCAGCACTCAGCCAAAAATTTCCAGCGCATTTTCGATAACGTTTTCTTCAGCAGCCAGAGCTTTTCCAACTTCTTGCCGAGTTTTTCTCGCGTGCTATACTCGCTACTGAGCCGTGCAGATGACCGGGCAATCGCCCACGCTTGGGTTGATAGCAAAACTTTCAACATAACTTTTGCCTTCAACCGAAGCGTGGGAGGAAAGTCCGAACACCACAGGACAGCAGGCTGGCTAACGGCCAGGCGGAGCGATCCGACGGAAGAGTGCAACAGAGAACAGACAGCCCTAAGCGCATTTTGCGCCGGGCGATGGTGAAACGGTGAGGTAAAGGCTTCACCAGCGGGCGTGGCGACATGTCCGGCTAGGCAAACCCCCTGCGGTGCAAGACCAAATAGAGAAACGTTATAGCGTGTCCGGCTTACTTCGCTTCGGCGATGGCGTTTCCGGGTAGGTCGCAACGAGCGGCGCAGTAATGCGACGCCCAGATGAATGATTGCCTCCTTCGTCGTTTGATGAGGGAACAGAATTCGGCTTACAGGTTGTCTGCACGGTTCAATCACTCATCAACGCTTAATTCTATCGCCAAATGAAATACTCATTTTTACGAACGAATGTATCGCTGGCCATCATCGGTTTGGTTCTGGGTTTGGCCGGAGGCTTCAAACTCGCCAACTGGCAATATCGCCGTCTGGCTGGCGAATCATTGCAACGATCTGTCGCTCAAGCCGCAGGGCAATTGCCCGCCGGCGGAGACGCCGCCAATTTGACGCCCGAACAGCGCAATCAAATGCTGAACGACGTCAAAGCGATGATTGATAAAGCCAAGTCCAATCCCAACGATGTCGAAGCGCAACTGGATGTTGCAGACCAGTTCATACAGATCAGTCGCCCGGACGAAGCAATGGAATTTTTGGCGCAAGGCGAAAAAGCCAATCCGAATGATTCTCGCGTCCAACACGGTTTGGCGTTGGTGCATTCGATGAAAAACCAGTTTCCCGAAGCCATCAAAGCCGCCAAACGTTCGCTCGAACTTCGACCGGAAAATCCTCGTCTGGAAATGTTGTTATTCACCGTTTACCTGGAATCCAAAACCAATCTGGCCGAAGCGGAAAAACTGCTCAGTCGTGTTGAAGCCAGCGGCAGTCTGACTCCGCAAATCATCAGCCGGGCGCGCGAAGATTTGAAAGCGGCTCAGGCGGGAGCGGGCGGAGGAAACAAAACCACGCTCGACCACGGCCCGAAAGACCCCAACACACCAAAATAACACCGGAGGCTGGAATTGGGATTCATTCTTAGAGCGGTGTTGATCTTATTGGCTTTCGGCTTTGTCGTGTATGTGCTGAAAGCCATCTTGCGTCTGAGTTCTCACCTGAAATCCACAATCAAAGAAGTCAAAACCATGCGCGATCAATTGGGAGGCAAAATGACTCCCAGCGCCGATATGGTGCGCTGCGCCGCCTGCGGAGCGTTTGTTTCCGCGCGCGATGCCTTGACGGTGTCTTCCCGCAATCGCGCCCAAGTCTTTTGTTCGCGCGAATGCCTCACCACCCACGCGAAAAGCGCGTAACTTGGCCGAACCAATCTTTGCCAATCCCCTTTGCAATACACCGCTCTATAAACTGAGGAGCCGGTTTCACCACAAAAAGCTCAGAAGACACAAAACGACAGAAAAGATTTTTTGTCTTTTTTGCGCCTTTTGTGGTTTCTGAGGTGGTCACGCTTTCGTGGACACTCGACTCTCTTAACTCTTATCCCTTTCATTAGTTTTTGAGGAGGTGAAAGTGCTGGCAGTAGAAGCAAGTCATGCCTGAACCCAATCCCCAACGTGAACAAAAAGCAAAACAACCGAAAAGCAAAACGATCTGCACGAAAAGGTAGAGACCCTGTAGCCGATGACATGGTGGGGTTTGCGTTCCTTTACCCAAACGGATGAATGAACGAATACGGCTGTTTGACCAAATGGCCGAGGTGGGAACGAAAATCCTGATCGAGACAGATCAACTCATCATCCTCTCAAGCCAATAACCGGCAACGACAATCAGCAAATCAGCTTTGGACGATGACGCGATCAACGGCTAGAATGCGCGCGACCGTGACGATCCTGTCACACCTCTGGAAAACAAGAAGGAGCCATTCTTTATGTTCAAGCGCCTGATGCTGTGTATCGTGGCTTGCGTGCTGGCTGTTGCGCCGGGCTTCGCTCAAAACAAAAAATCTCCGGTGGACAAATTCCGCCAGCTTGAAGAAATCCTGCCTACGCCAAACGATCAGCGAACGGCTTCGGGCGCGCCGGGTCACAAATACTGGCAACAGCGTGCCGATTACGTGATTGACGTGGAACTGGACGACGCCAATCAACGCCTGATCTGCTCAGAAACCGTCACCTACTTCAACAACTCGCCGGACACGCTCAGCTATTTGTGGCTGCAACTGGATCAAAACCTGTTCAAGAAAGGTTCGGATGCCGATTTGACCAGCACGGCTCCGTCGCTGGAACGCATTCCGCTGGCGCTGGCTGAAAACCTGACGCGGCTGACGAATGATTTTGGCTTCAACATCACGGCGGTCAAAGATGCCAAAGGTGCTCCGCTGCCGCACGCCATCGTCAAAACAATGATGCGCATTGATTTGAAAGAACCGCTCAAACCCGGCGGCAGCTTCACTTTTGCAGTGGACTGGAATTTCAAGATCGTGGACGCCAAAAAGAATCGCGCGCGTTCCGGCCTGGAGTATTTCGCAGCGGACGGCAATTACCTTTACGGCATCGCGCAATGGTTTCCGCGCATGGCGGCTTACAACGATGTTTCCGGCTGGCAGCACAAACAGTTTCTGGGCGCGGGCGAATTCACGCTGGAATTCGGCAATTACAAAGTCCGCATCACAGCGCCGGACGATCACGTAGTTGGCGCAACCGGCGTGCTGCAAAATCCTGAGCAGGTTTTGACCGCCGCTCAGCGTCAACGATTGGAACAAGCCAAAACTGCGACCAAACCCGTTTTCATCGTCACGCCCGCCGAAGCCGAAGCCAACGAAAAGGGCAACAAGAATGGGCCCAAAGGCAAAAAGACCTGGGTTTACCACGCCGACAATGTTCGCGATTTCGCCTTTGCTTCGTCGCGCAAATTCATCTGGGACGCGCAGCTTCACAAAGCCGCGGGCATTACGCCGTCGGCAGGCACGATGGCGATGTCGCTTTATCCGAAAGAAGGCAATCCGCTGTGGGCACAGTATTCGACGGCTTCGATCATCCACACGCTGAATGTTTACTCGCGTTATTCCTTCGAGTATCCCTACCCCGTAGCTTATTCGGTCAACGGCCCAATCGGCGGAGGAATGGAATATCCGATGATGTGTTTCAATGGCCCACGCCCCGACCCGGACGGCACGTATTCGGCGCAAACTAAATATGGTTTGATCTCAGTCATCATTCACGAAGTCGGCCACAATTACTTTCCGATGATCGTCAACTCGGACGAACGCCAATGGACCTGGATGGACGAAGGCATGAACACCTTCCTGGAATATCTGGCCGAGCAGGAATGGGAAACGAATTATCCTTCGTGGGGCGGCGAACCTCGCCAGATCGTGGATTACATGAAAAGCGATCAAGCCGATCCGATCATGACCAATTCGGAATCCATCGTGAATCTGTTCGACAATGCGTACCTGAAAACGGCTACGGGATTGAACATCCTGCGCGAGACGATTTTGGGGCGCGAACTCTTCGATTTTTCCTTCAAGACTTTTTCCGAACGCTGGAAATTCAAACGGCCTATGCCGGCGGACTTTTTCCGCACGATGGAAGACGCCAGCGGAGTTGATCTGGACTGGTTCTGGCGCGGATGGTTTTACACCAATGAACATTGCGACATTTCGATTGAAGGCGTGAAGTGGTTCAACACGGATTCGCGCAATCCCGATGTCGAAAAGCCACTGGCCAAACGCAAAGAACAATCTGAGCCTGAATCGTTGGCGCAGCAACGCAATAAGCCCCTGGCCAAGCTGATAGACAAAGACGCAGGGCTGAAAGATTTTTATAACAGCTACGATCCGTTGAAAGTCACCGAAGGCGACCGCACCGCTTACCAGCAATTTCTTTCGACGCTCAGCGACAAGGAAAAAGAACTCTTCAACACGGGGCTGAACTTTTACGTCGTGGATTTGAAAAACATTGGTGGCTTGGTGATGCCTGTGATCTTCGCCATCGAATACACCGACGGTTCAAAGGAAGAGCTTCGCATCCCAGCGGAAATCTGGCGGCGCAACAACGTCGCGGTTTCCAAGTTGATCGTCACGCCGAAAGAGATCAAGTCCCTGACGCTCGATCCGCATCTGGAAACGGCGGACACCGATTTGAACAATAACTTCTGGCCGCCTCGCCCGGTCAAATCGCGGTTCCAGTTGTTCAAAGAACAGTTGCAGCCGAACCCGATGCGCGACCAAAAAGGCAAATCTCCGTCGGCGAGCGGACAACAACGATAAGGATGAATGTTGAATGCTGAATTCTCTGAGACGAAAGCGGTGGGCTTTTTTGACGGTTTTCCGGCTTGGCGTTGTCTTGCTTTGCCTGCCGATTCAGCATTCAGCATTCAGTCTTCCGACTTCCCACAAGGTTCACGTCAGCGTTTCCCAACTTGAATACAACCAGAAAGCGCAATCCGTCGAAATCGTGCTGCGCGTGTATGCCGACGATTTTGAAAACGCGCTCAGCCAACACGCCAAACGCCAGGTCAAACTCGATCCGGCAACCATCAATAAAGATAAACGAATCGCCGAAACCGTCATGGCTTATTTGCGCGAAAGTTTTCAGTTGAAAGATAAAGCCGGTCGTTCGGTCAGGTTAAACTGGGTGGGGATGGAATGGCAGGTTGATATGTTCTGGCTATACGTTGAAGGAAAAATGACTGCCACCCCGCCAAATTCAAATGCTTTAGCAGGCGCTCAACTCAAAAACAAAGTGTTCAATGAACTGTTCGACGATCAGGTCAACATCGTCAACGCCAAAATTCAAAATAAACAGTTCGGTTTGATGTTCGAATCAAAAGATGGTTTCAAAACCATCGCCGAACATGTTATGAGTAAGGGGAAATAGCTTCATTCAAAGGGTTTACCTGGACGGGATCAACACACTGGGCTGGATTTGTCTGAGGGTTATTTCGGCAAAAAAATACGCGACACGCATACCTTTCTCTTCCGGCTGTGATTTACAACGGCTGTGCTCCGTTAGACATCGGCCAAACAGGCCACCATTCAACTCGATGCCATCGAAACTGCTTCCAGTTTTGATGCGGCTGTCATTGTGGGATGCGGCAAAAACAACCAAGCTTGCATCACCACCGAAGAAACCCCTCAAGCCGAACAAGAAAAGTTGCGTGTCGCGCTTAAATAAATCCGGCGCAAAAATTAATTTCTTGTGCCGGTAAGTAAGGTTTAGACCTCACTCAGTACCAAGCTCATTTTGCGAATTCCGCTTGGTTAAGTCCTTAATGTTGAGCAAAAATTCGCTTTAATTTACTGCTAGGAAGTTGCTAAGACGCGCTATGTTCATTGCAATCAAACAAATATATCTGTTTGGAGATTTTCGGCTGGATGCGACCAACCGATTGCTATTGCGGCAAACGGAAACAGTTCCGATTCCGCCAAAGGTGTTTGACCTGTTGCTGGTTCTGGTTGAACGCTCCGGCGGAGTGGTTGAAAAAGAAGAATTGATGAGGTCACTCTGGCCTGACACCATCGTCGAAGAAAACAATCTGACGGTTTCAATGTCTGCGCTGCGAAAAGCACTCGGCGACGGGAAAGACGGCCAGAAATTCATTGAAACCATCCCTCGGCGAGGTTACCGGTTCGTCGCACCTATTGAAAAAGAACATCCGCCACAACTGAAATCAGCCGATCAGACCGCCAACGCTGCGGCCAGCTTTGCAATGCCTTCGCCGACTGAATCAGTCACTCTGTCCGACACTCAAACACTGACGCCGAATATTCCGATTCCCGCCACAATCCAGGACAGAGTTCCAGAGAAGCGATGGAAGCTTGGAGGTTTTTTTCTGGCTGCGGGAGTAATGCTGGCTCTCATCACAACGGGACTTTTTTTCTGGCGAGACAAGCTGACGACTTTCAACAAAGGCGAAATTCGTTCGCTGGCAGTTCTTCCTTTCAAGCCATTGATGGTGGGAGCATCGGATGAATCGTTGGGACTAGGCTTGGCCGATGCGTTGATTACTCGGCTGAGCAACACAGGACGAATAGTCGTCCGCCCGACCAGTTCCATAATCGGTTATGCGAAATCGGATCAGAATCTGTTGACGGCAGCACGCGAATTGGAGGTTGACGCGCTGCTTGATGGCAGAATTCAGCGTGATGGTAACCGCATTCGCATAACCGTGCAGTTTTTGCGAGCCTCGAACGGCGAGGCGATTTGGGGGGAGAGTTTTGACGAACAATTCACCAACATTCTGGCAGTTCAAAACACTATTTCTGAAAAAGTGGCGCACGCACTGACGCTAAAACTGACTGAGCCTGAACAGCGGTTGCTCAACAAACGCTACACGGAAAATGCAGAAGCCTTCGAGCTTTACTTGAAAGGGCGCTATTTTTGGAATCAAAGAACTCCGGAGGCCAGCAATAAAGCGATTGATCTTCTGCGTCAGGCGGTCAAACTCGACCCGAATTTTGCGCTGGCTTATGCCGGAATCGCAGACTGTTACGTTGCGCTCGGCACACCTCAAGTCATGCTGGGCGGCCAGCGCGACGATAATTTCTGGACAGAAGCCAGAGATGCCGCTCAAAAAGCCATTGAGCTTGACCCGATGCTGGCCGAAGCTCATGCCTCGCTCGGAGCTGCAATTGCGGCCACATACGGCGGCGATCACAACATCGCACATCGTGAATTCGAGACGGCAATTCAAATGAACCCCAATTACACGCCGGCCAGAGTGTATTATGCCGTGGACCTGGCTGGCGAAAACCGATTGGAAGAAGCATTGCAACACGCCGCCATAGCCCGCCAACTTGATCCTGTTTCCGCGCCGATCAATGTCACTTACGGAATGTTGCTGGGGCGGTTACGTCGTCCGAACGAAGCAATTAATCAATTGAGAAAAGCATTGGAACTCGATCCGAACAACATTCGCGCTCATTGGGGTTTGGGGCTGGTGTACGAACAGCTTGGCCGATACGACGAAGCGATTACGGAACATCAACTCGCGTTGAAAGCATCGAATGGCGGCATTCTGGCGCTGGCGTCTGTGGGCAGAGTGCATGCCTTGACTGGTCGCCGCGTTGAAGCTGAAAAGGTTCTTCAGCAAATGCTGGAAAAAGACCGTAACGGAGAGCGCCATCCTTATTATCTGGCGGCGTTGTACCTTGCGCTCGGCGATAAAGACACGGCGTTTGATGTTTTGGAAAAAAATCGCGGCAGGTATTCTCGCGGCTTGATGAAGATAGATCAGTTTTACGATTCCGTTCGCAACGAAGCCCGCTATCTGGAATTGGTCAAATAACGCCGAGTTGCCGGTATTGCTCAATCTCCGTGTCGCTGAATCCCATCCCCGACAAAACCTCAATCGTGTGTTCGCCCAGCGTCGGTGCTCGATGGCGAACCGAACCCGGGGTTTCGGAAAGTTGCACAGGCGTGTTCGACACCGGAATCGGTTTGATGCCGTCGGGGTATTCGATGAATTTGAACAGGCCGCGCGCTTTCACCTGTGGATCATCGAAAACTTCGCCGAGTTGAAAGACTTTGCCGCACGGAATGCGAACTTCTTCCAGCCGTTGAATCGCGTCTTCGGTTGTTAGTTTGGAAATCCAGGCGTCCATCGCTTCGTTGATTAGATCAGAGTTATTGCCTCGCGCCAGATCGTCCACACAACGCGGATCGTCAATCAAATCAGGCCTGCCCACCAATCGCGTCCAGCGTTTGAACATCGGTTGCCCAATCGTCGCCACAACCAACCAACCGTCTTTGGTTTTGTAACAATCCGCCGGAGCCGCAGTGTAACCGGTGTTCGCTTGTTGCTGGCGAACAATATCCAGCACGTATCGTTCGGCCAGCAGCGATTGCATGAACATCATTCCCGTCGCCAACAACGAACCGTCCACAATCTGGCCTTGCCCGGTTTTCTGCCGATTGAAAAGCGCGACCATCACTCCGAACGCCGTGTGCAAAGCCGTGCCAAAATCTTCAAACGGAACTACGCTGCGAATTGGAACGCCGGGAACTCCGGTCAAAGTCATTGCGCCGGACATCGCCTGAATCACGGGATCGAAGCCGACGCGATTCACATAAGGCCCTTCGTGACCGAAGGTCGAAACCCGCGCCAGAATCACGTCGGGTTTGATGGCCTTCAGTGAATCGTAATCGAGTTCAAGTTTGGCCAGCACGTCCAGCGGCAAGTTGGCGACGACGACATCGGCTGAGGCAATCAAGCGCCGTTTGATCTCGCGCGCATCTGGATGCGCCGGGTCAAGCGTGATGCCTTTTTTGTTGCGGTTGAAACCGATGAACATAGGCCCTTCGCCTGCCTTGTCGGCGGGAGCCGTGATCGGCGAAACGTAGCGGTCCTCTCCGCCTTCGCGCCGTTCAATGCGAATGACTTCAGCGCCCATATCGGCCAGCAACATCGCGCAATACGGTCCGGCGATGTAACGCCCAAAATCTAAAACTCGGATTCCTTCCAGTGGCAAATTCATAACGAAAAAAGTGGCATTACAGCAATTGGTGTGAGTAAAAAATCAAATCAGACCGCAAAAGGATAAAAGCTCCTTTGCACAATCAAGATGGCGGGCATTGTAATCGCGTCTATTGTCACAGCCAACCTGAGAATCTTGCTGTGTCTGAGAACTTCGCGTCGTATTGCTTCATTGACCGGCTGCTTGTACATTCTCGCCAATCACAAACCAAGGAGAATCCAAACGCAATGCGACTCTTAAGCACAATTTCTCTGATTGCGCTGTTGACCATGTTGATCGCTGGTTCGCTGGCGCAAAGTTCCGCACCAGGCGTCGTCAAGACTGAATTCATTTATGAAACCGCGCCTTTCCCGGAATGCCACGCTTCGACGATTGCCGAATCCAAAGGCACGCTCATCACGGCGTGGTTTGGCGGCACGAAGGAAAAAAATCCTGATGTCGGCATCTGGGTATCACGCTGGGAAAACGGCAAATGGACGATTCCGGTCGAAGTCGCCAACGGCGTCGAATCGCCAACCAAACGTTACCCGACGTGGAATCCCGTGCTTCATCAACCGAAGTCCGGCCCGTTGATGTTGTTTTACAAAGTCGGCCCCAGCCCTTCGACTTGGTGGGGGATGATGATGACTTCGGCAGACGGCGGCAAAACCTGGAGCAAACCAGTTCGTTTGCCGGATGGAATCGCGGGGCCGATCAAAAACAAACCGGTTGAACTCGGCAACGGCGATTTGCTCTGCCCGTCCAGCAGCGAAGACAACGGCTGGCGCGTGCATTTCGAGCGCACAGCCGATCAAGGCAACACCTGGACTCGGACGGAAGCCATCAACGACGGCAAAGAATTTGGCGTCATTCAACCGACGGTCTTCTTTCATAAAGGCGGCAAACTTCAAGCTCTGTTTCGCAGCCGACAAGGCAAAATCGTCGAATCGTGGTCAGGCGACAACGGCAAAACGTGGAGCAAGTTGATGGCGACCGCGCTACCAAATCCAAACTCCGGCATTGACGGCGTGACGTTGAAAGACGGACGGCATTTGTTGATTTACAACCACGTCACCGTCAAACCCAACGAGTGGGGCGACCGTGCTCCGCTGAATCTGGCCGTCAGCGAAGATGGCAAAAATTGGAAAGCCGCCGCAGTGCTGGAACCCGGCCCGCCCGAAGCCGAATACTCATATCCGGCGATCATTCAAACTGCTGACGGAATGGTTCACATCACTTACACCTGGAATCGAAAGAAGGTGAAGCACGTCGTGGTTGATCCGAAAAAGCTCAGCTTGCGGGAAATCAAGGACGGCGTTTGGCCGCAATAAGGAAGGCGACGATGAACAAATTGAATTTTGTTTTGGCAGCGGCGATGGCTTGCCTGTTGATCTCATCGGCGTTCGGTCAAATAGGAAAAGTTTCGACTGAAATTCGTGTGATGAGCTACAACATTCGTTACGGCACGGCCAACGACGGCGACAACCACTGGGACAAACGCAAAGACTTTTTGATCGAAACGATCAAAGCCTTCAATCCAGACTTGCTCGGCACGCAAGAAACTTTGGGTTTTCAGCGCGACTTTCTGGCCGAAAAGCTTTCCGGCTATGAATCGCTCGGCGTTGGACGCGACGACGGCAAGGAAAAAGGCGAGATGACCGCGCTGTATTTCAAACGCAGCCGGTTTGAGAAACTCGACGGCGGGCATTTTTGGCTGAGCGAAACGCCCGAAGTTCCTGGCAGCAAAAGTTGGGACACTTCGCTGACGCGAATGGTCAGTTGGGTCAAACTGCGCGACAAGTTGCAACCCAAAGCCAGGCCGCTGATATTTTTCAACACGCACTTCGACCATCGCGGCGAACAAGCGCGTCTGGAATCCGCCAAGCTGATTCGGCGAAAGGTTGAAGAAGCCGCGAAAACCAGTCGCGTCATAGTCACTGGAGATTTCAACGCGGGCGAAGACAACCCGCCTTATCAGGCGTTTTTCGGTTCGGTTGACGGCAAGGTTTCCCCGTTGCGCGATGTTTACCGGGTGACGCATCCGAAGCGAGAAGCGAATGAAGGCACCTTTTCCAGCTTCAAAGCCGGTGAAAATTCCGGCCAGCGAATTGACTGGATCGGCGTTTCGGCGGAATGGAAAATCGTCAAAGCTGAAATTGACCGTACTGCGCGCGATGGCCGCACGCCTTCGGATCATTTTGCGGTGATTGCGGTTTTGAAACCTTAACGGAGCTTAGCGATGAAAAAGAATTTGGGGTTGGTGAGTTTCCTGATTCTGGCGCTATGCGCTGCGCTGATTAGCGGTTTGGCGCAAGACAAAAAGCCGCCCGTCACCAAAGAAGAAATTCTGACCTTCCTGAAAACCAAAGCCGACAAACGCATTGAACAAGGCGACCTGGCCGGAGAAATCGCTCAGCGCGGAGTGGCGTTTCCCATCACCGAAGAAAACCTGGAAGCGTTGCGAAAAGCCGGAGCAAGATCGTTTCTGCTCGACGCCATTCGCAACTCCGTCAAAAAAGAAGAGCCGGAAACTCCGCCCGAACGCCCGCGATTGAAAACTGCCGAAGAGACCGCACCGCCGCTACCAACAGAAGAATCCGAAGCTGCCAAAGAAAAAGCCCGCGCTGAAGCCTTCGCCAAATTGCCGTTTCTGGAACAGGCGCGATATTTCGCTCTGGAATACGCCGACAGCTTGCCGGACTTTATGGCTACGCAAACCGTCACGCGCTTCGAACAGAAACCCGGCGACAAGGATTGGAAGAAACAGGACACACTGGAAATCGAATTGGCTTATCGAGAACGAGGCGGCGAGAAATACAAACTGACCAAAATAGACGGCAAGCCTTCGACTTTGAAGTATGAAAATCTGGGCGGTTCGACTTCGACTGGCGAGTTCGGTTCGTTGCTGACCGCTGCGTTTTCGCCCGATTCAAAAGCCGAGTTCAAAGAACTCCGAAAAGAAGCGTTCAACAAACGCCAGGCCGTCGTTTACGATTTCAAGGTGAAAAAAGCTTTTTCCAGCAGCCAGATCACAGACCGAACGACTCACCAAACAATCACCGCCGCTTATCAAGGAACCGTTTGGATTGATGTCGAAACCAAACGAGTGCTGAGAATCGAACAAGCCAACGAAGGCATGCCTGCGAATTTCGCCATCACCTTGTCAGAAAGCGCGGTCGAATACGATTGGGTGAAAATCGCCGATCAGCCCTACCTGCTGCCCGTTCGTGCCGAAGTCTTGCTGGGCAGCGACCGCGACCGTTACTACACGCGCAACGTGATTGAATTCAAAAACTATCGAAAATTCGACAGCGACATCAAATTCCTGCCGCTCGACAAAGACAAATAAGCGACGCCAACAGCGAATTCATTGCCACTGATACCAGAAACCCGGAACCGGAAACCTGATTCCCAATAATCCAATTTTTTCCACGTTTTATTTCGCCTGTGACGGCGCGCCGAAAACCAACTGCGCCACTTCCGCCACGTAAGCGCGCGGTCTTCGTTTCAACTTGTTGCGAATGTCGTCCGTGTTGAATTGCACGGCGATGGCGGCTTTGTGTTCGGGGAAGTATTCCATCTCCGACAAATACCCCGGAAACCATCCGCCGTGCCCGTAACTGATTCCCCACGCGCTTTCGCGGACTTGAACGCCGAGACCGTATTTGTCACCGCGACCGGTTTTGGCCGGAACCGCGTCCAGCAAATCTTTCAAGCTGGGGCGATCCAGGACTTTGCCTTCGTAAAGGAATTTCGCCCACCGAGCCAAATCCTGCGCCGTCGCAGCGAAGCCTCCGCCGCACCATTCCATCTGCGGATTGATGATGAATTTGCCTTCGATGATTGTGCGGCCTTCAAAACCGAACGGGCTGCCGACTTGCGAATAACCGGGAATCAATCCGGCAATCACGCGGCTGTCCGAAGGCAGAGTTTCTTTCAATTTCAGCTTGTCCAAAATTCGTCGCTGCACTTCGCCGTAAACGGTTTTGCCCGTCACTCGCTCAAAAATCATTCCGACGACGATGTAATTCGTGTCGGCGTACGACCAACCTTTGCCAGCTTCAAACAGAGGTTTGCGGTCTAGGATGTAAGCGATCAATTCTTCAGGCTTCCAGACTTTGTCGGGCTGATCCAGCATCGCTTTGGCAAAGGCTTTTTCCTGCACGTGTTCGGGAATGCCGCTGCTGTGATTCATCAACATCCGCAGCGTGATGTCGCGCGCGTTCGGCAGCCGATCAAACCACGCTTCCTTGCCCAGCCATTTTTCGATCTTGTCATCAAGCTCGAGCTTGCCTTCTTCGACAAGTTGAAGCGTGATGGCGGCAACATAAGTTTTACCGATGCTCCCGGCGAGCATTCGATCCGTTGGCTTCAATGCTTTCTGGTTTTCCAAATCCGAAAAGCCTATGGAAACGCTCATCGCCCGGTCGTTCCCCCAAACAATGCCAATGTTTGCGCCTGGGAATTCGGATTCCTTTCGCAATTCCAAAAAGCGGATTTGGATGCGCCTGGCCAGATCGGAAACATCGCTGACCTTAAGTGGAGTGACGGGCTTGGGTTGTGCCGCTTGCCAGGCCGCAGTTCGGCCAGACAGGTTCAAGGCTAACAGGCACACCAGCCCAACAAAAAGAAATCGTTTCATTGGTTCCTCCGATGAGTTACGGGATTGAAGAAAATGTTTTGGCCACGAAGCTGCACGGAGAGTAGTTGATGCTTTGGTTGTTTGATTGGCCTGGTAATCGAAGACCTCTTCACCGCAGAGGCGCAAAGAACGCAGAGGAAGCGCAGAGAGATTGCCAGAAAGCTCTCTCCTTTCTTCTCCGCGCAGCCATTCATAATCGGCTACGGCCATCATCCTTTTACAAAAGCAAGACCCGCGAAAACCCGTTCGCGCAATCGCCATAGTGATCGTATCAATCAACCATAAAGTGTCCGGGCATTTGATCTCTTGTCATTACCTAAATCTTTTGTGTTTAGCGATTCTGCCTTTTGCCCTGAAAGGGCTATGGAAATTAGCCGGGGGTGAAGGCTTTGCGGAACCCCCGGAACAGGGCAACATTTTGGTTTCCAGCCCTGAAAGGGCGACAGACAAAAGTTTTGTCCGTCGCCCTTTCAGGGCTTAGTAACCTTTTGCTATTGCTTCCGGGGGTTCCGAAGACTCCACCCCCGGCTAATTTCCGCTGCGCCTCCGGCGCAAGGAGAAAAGATTTGGGTAATGACAAGCATTTGATCTTGCGGCGTAACAGCCTTTTCAAAATCTGGTGGTCAATGCTGGGGAAGTATTTGCGTATGTCGCATTGCAAAACGTAACGGTTGGAACGCGCGTAGCCAACGAATTTTTCCAGCGCCCGATGTGTGCCAAACCCTTTGCGATTGGCGAAACTATCTTCGGTGAAAGTCGCTTCGAAAATTGGCCCAATGACATTGCACAGCGCGTGATGCGCCACGCGGTCGCGGTAAGGCGCGGCGGAAATCATGCGCTTCTTTGGTTCGACAATTTGAAACGTGTTGTATTCGCCCGGCTGGTAGCTTTTGGTCAGCAAATCTTCCTGCAATTGCAGCAGGTTTGATTCCAATTCGTAATTGAAATTCAGGATGTTGGCTTGGAATCGTTTGCCGCGTTGAGCCTGGCGAGAGGCGTTGAGCAGGTTGGAAAAGTCGGTGATTTGCGGCCAAAGATTGCCGTGTCGTTTCATTTTGCTTAGGTCAGACGTGGAACCGCCGCTTGCTTACGCGCGCGGTACCGCATCGGACAGGATTGCGCGTTGTTGTTTGATCCAACCGCCAAGTTCGACGCCGACGGCATTGACCAGTTTTGAAGCGTGAGCAAAGCGTGATGGTTCGATCAGTTTGAAATCCAGCAACAGGCGAGTCTGAAATCGAATTTGATCCAGCTTTGTGTTGATTCCTTCCAGCAGTGTCAGCTTTTTTTTCGCGTAACGGGCGACAATCAATTGCTCCTGCATTTCATACAACCCGGTCACAATTCGTTCGCCAAGCGTGAATTTGAAATCGCGTGGCAACCGATTGACCACCGGCACGTACCACAGAATCAAATCGTAGCTCTTTTGAATGACTGATAATTCTTCTTGTTTTGCCATTGGAAGAAGAGAGGACTTATGCAGGTGTCAGTAGCCTGCGCGTAAGCCTTGTCATTACCTATATTTTTTTTCTTTGCGCCGGAGGCGCAGCGGATATTAGCCGGGGGGGAGTCTTCGGAACCCCCGGAAACAATGGCGAAAGACCGCCAAGCCCTGAAAGGGCGACGGACGAAACTCCGGTCAGTCGCCATTTCAGGGCTGGAAATAAATGCCACACCGTTCCGGTGGTTCCGCAAAGCCTTCACCACTGATGTAATGAAAACAGTGCCTCCTTAGTGCGGCGAGTATTACACTCGCTGTGACAAAAAAACGCACAGTCGAAAGGAGGCACCAATGACAGTATATTGCGGTGTTGATTTTCATGCTCGTCA
>JANRKX010000063.1:0-24982 GCA_033763255.1 Acidobacteriota bacterium
AATTCGTAGAGCGTGCCGTGAAACTGGCTCGTGCCGGAGCGCACGGAAACGTCAATGCTGGCTCCGGCGGTGTGTCCCTGCTGCGCGTCAAAGCTCGTCGTCGTGACTTTGAATTCGGCGACGGCATCTACGGGCGGCTGCATCCCGACGCGCAATGCGCCCGCCTGTCCGCCGCGATCTGCAGTGTTGGGCGAGCCGTCGAGCGTGAATTCGTTGCCGCCTTGCGGGTTGCCATCTACAGCAAAGTTGGCCGGGCCGCTGGAACTCAAGGCCGAGAGCGACGTGAAGCCACCGGTCAGCACGGTTGTGGGCGCGAGTCGCACCAGCGTCAACGGATTGCCTTCGCCCAGCGGCAATTCGGCAATGCGCCGCCGATCAATCACCTGCCCGGAAGTGGCGCTGGCCGAATCCAGCAGCGGGGTCGAATCGCCCGTGATGGTGATGGTATCGTTGACCGCGCCCGGTTCGAGTTGCAAATCCAGCCCCGCCTTGTCGCCAATGCGAATCTCGATGCCCTCGCGCACCAGCTTCTTGAAACCTTGCGCTTCGACCGTCACGCGATATTGCCCCGGCAACAAGTACAAGGCGGTGTAATTGCCTTCATTATTGGAGGTGACTGTAGTGGTGACACCCGTCGCGGCGCTGGAAATGATGACTTGCGCATTGGTGATGGCCGCGCCCGTGCTGTCGGTCACGCGCCCGGTCAACGAGCCGCGCGATTCCTGGGCGGCAACCGCGAACGTGACGACGGACAAGAGAGCAAAAGAAATTGCAAGACGAAGAATCCGTTGGGACATAAGGCGAAACTCCTGTGTGCTGAATGTTGAAGGAAATACTTTTCTTAGAAACCGTCAGGAGTTGTAGCGGAGTTTCAGCGGCAACGCGAGTAATTTACGGTTTGCAACCGGGTTGTTGTGGTTGTTATCGCGTGGTTGTGAGTGAATTTTGCCCGGTAACGTGCCTTGACCCGCTTGGTTGTGGTTGTTAGACTGCCTGCACGTTTATCGCCGGAGAATCATAGTCGTGAAAGTTGCCACCTTGCCATCGGCTGCGCCCGTGACCATCTCACGCGCAGAAAAAGAAGCTGCTGCCAACGCACTCTTGCGTGCCGGGATTGTGCGCGATCACACCAATCTGCATTACCTGTTGACCTATTTGCTGGAACATTCGCTGGCCGAACACGCGGAACCGCTCAAGGAATTCACGATTGGCGTCGAAGCGTTGGGCAAACCCGAAGGCTATGACCCGCGCCTGGACTCAACCGTGCGCGTAGACATCAGCAAGCTGCGCACCAAGCTGCGCGAATATTACCAGAAGGAAGGCGTGACGAGTCCGTTGCGGATTGAGATTCCGAAAGGGCAATACGATTTGAATTACGTGCGCGTGCCGCATTTGGTGGAAGCGCCCGTGCTTGAACCCAGAGCGAAACCGCGACGGAAGATGCTTTGGTTGTGGGCGGTGGGGATTGCGCTCGTGGCGGGTTTGCTCGGCTTCGGTCTCGCGCGTTTTTTCGGTGCGCCGAAACCGACCGCTCCCGCGTTGACGCCCGAGTTACGTGCCTTCTGGCAACCGTATTTACAGGAGACGACGCCGACGTTGTTCGTGTACGGTACGCCGATGTTTGTGCGGTTGGACAGTTATATGTTCCGGCGTCCGCGCCTGAATAGCTGGGAAGAGGCGGAAAACGATGAAGAAGTGAAGCGACTGGAGGCAGAATTAAAAACGACGGAAAAACGCGCGAGCTACAAATTCACGGGCGTCGGCGAGGCGGAAGCGATGTTTATGCTGACGCGCCTGCTGACCGATCATCAAGCCACGATCAGAGTCAAACGTTCGAGCAATCTGAGTTGGGAAGATTTGAAAGGCCGTCACGTCGTGTTACTCGGCTCGCAAAAATACAACCCGCAAATCCTGAAGCTGCCCTTCCAACCCAAATTTGAAGCGGATCGCGGGCGCGTCACGAACTTGCATCCACAGCCCGGCGAGCCAACCGAATATCGCAACCTCTTCAAGGATCAATTCGGCGAACCCGTAGAAACCTACGCGATCATCTCGGTGTGTGAGGGACTTGATCCCAACACGCGCGTCACGATTTTGGCTTGTTCGTCGAACGAAGGCACAGGCGGCGCGGCAGAATACGTTACACGCGCCGACACGATGAAAGAATTGTTTCAGCAAATGAAGTTGGACGCTGCGAAGCCCTTGCCCAAGGCGTTCCAAGCGGTCATCCGCGTGAAGTTGAACGAAGGCGTGCCAGTGCAAATGAATTACATCACGCATCACATCCTCACGCCCTAAACAACGCATCAGCGCCGCAGATGTCGGGTTGACGCGCGCGACGGTTTCGCAGAAGTTACGCGAGGCAAATGCTGCACCTCTTTCGCCGCCGTTGTTTGCTGGCACAAGCGCAAGGCGTTCGTTCACAAGGCCACTTTGCCGTGCCGCCTGTCGTTATCCGATCAGTTCCAGCCCACGCATCGTGCCCGTACTGCTGGCGAATTTGTCTGCCTCAATGCCGAGCCGTTGCAGGATATTGACGAACAAATTCGGCAGCGGGTAATTGCGCTCGCGATCAAACGCCAAGTGCTGCCCGTGCTTGAAACCGCCACCCGCGAACAACGTCGGCAAGTTCGTCGTCACGTGCGTATTCGCGTCGCCCATGTTCGTGCCGTACAAAATCATCGTGCGGTCGAGCAACGTTTCATTGCCTTCCTTGCGCGCTTTCAAATCGCTGAAGAGTTTGTCGAGCGCCTTCATTTGCAAGCGATCCGCCTTTTCGTGTTGCCGCAATTTTTCTTCTTTCTTGCCGTGATGCGAAATCGCGTGGTAACTGTCGCTCATCGTTTCCTCGCCAATCGTGATCGCGGGCGAATTCACGCTGTCGAGCATCAACGCCACGAGCCGCGTCGAATCGGTCTCAAACGCTAACGTGGCAAGGTCGTACATCAAGCGTACTTTCTCAAAGTAATCACGCGGTGCGGCGCTGTCGCTCGGCGCTTGTGCGCTCACAACGGGCTTCGGTTTCTGTTCCCATTCGGCAGCTTGACCGAGGCGTTTTTCGAGGTCACGCACGCCGGTCATATATTGATCCAGCCGTTCGCGGTCGCGCGCGCCAACATTGCGTTGCAGGCGGCGCGTCTGGTCGGCGACGGAATCCATCACGCTTTGGCCCAGTGCCAAACGCCGCACTTGCGCTTGCACTTCGGCGGGCGTCCCCGTCACGAACATTCGTTTGAAAATCTCAGACGGCTTTTCTTCGGACGGAATCAACACACCGCCGCTCGTCCACGACAAACTGTGCTGGCCTTGCTGAATGTTCACACCGAGCGTGAGGGATGGGAAGCGCGTTTGATTGCCGATGTGTTCTGCCGCGAACTGATCAAGCGAAATCGTGTTGCGAAAACCACCGCTGCTGGGGTGTGGCGCAGCCGTCAAAAAGCAAGTGTCCGCCGGATGCCCCGCGTCTACGTCCGGATGCATGACGCCGCTGAAGACCGTGAAGTCATTGCGATGCGCCTGGAGTTCTTCGAGGTACGGTGAAAGCTGATAGCCGAAGCCTTTGGAATCCGCCGCCGGAAAGAACTTCCACGGCAACACACCGAGGTTGTTACAGATGGCAAAGAAGCGGCGCTGCACGGGCTTCATTTCGGCGCGAGCAAACGCAGGCATCATTGCATCCAGCAATGGCAAGCTAAGTGCGACGCCAGTTCCGCGTAAAAAGCTGCGGCGTGAAAGTGCGTTTTGAGTCGAGATGTTTGTGGTTTTCATGTAGTTCATTCCCCAGTTGTTCAAATGGTCTCGGTACTGTTCTGCATCTGTTTTCGGAGCATGTCGCGATCAAGCATTGCATCAACCACTTCTTTCGACGGCATCCGAAAATTGGTTTGCGCCAGCTTCGCAATGGCGACTGGCAAATCAAGCAATCCTCTTGTCGCGGCACGCTCCAAAATATCGAAGGTGCGAATCGTGGTGAGGTTCAAGCGATTTGCCTCCACTCTCGCGCCGTTGTCATCAAGCAAAACGGCGTCCGCATTTAACTCAATGGCCAACGCAAAAAGCCTCGCGCTCACCCGCGCCGATTCGCTTCTCCGGCGTATACAACGACGTATCTGCCTGTCGAACCTCAAGCCAATCAGGATGGTTTTGGAGCCAATCTTTAACTTTTTGCGGAGTCTTGGGACGCTGCATGTCATCAAAGACAGCCTGCGGAATCACGATTTTTGCAAACAAACTTTCGAGGATACCCACCTCGTCAATGTAAATCAGATACCGCAATGGAACGGTGTCGGAAACAATAATCATTTCTTGTCGAGTAACGCCGCCAATTTGGCTTGCCCTCTTTCCAGTTCATCCATCGTAAAGCTGGTATCGCGGACATCGTTGGCCTTGAAGAAATCATACAATTCTTCTCGGTCTTCAAATCCGAGCATGTCAATCACGCCCCATTCTGTAACCAGCCCCGCTTCGTATGCTCGGATTGCCGCCAGTTCTAATAGCCGACGCGGAAGCGGTATTTTAGAACCGTTCTGAAGATCAGCGGCTACGTCATCAGGAATAAATGTGTTGAGCGTGACTTCCATACCTTCACCCCATGCTCATCTTCTCAGCCTCAAGTACAAGTATTTGGTTTGTAACTTTGACTGTGACATCAACTTGCCTTGGAGGTGGCCATAACACGCACCCCGCGCCATAGTTTGATTGAACCTGTGGAAGAAAGTGTACTCCTGCCCAGCCTTCTTCCTTAGCTTGACTTGCAAACCAGTCGCGAACCGCCTTAGCTATTCTCTTTGCCTCCTTTTTTGTCTCTTGATTATATAAGCTCAATACACGCTGAGCTGGACACAACATCGCCGGTTCCCCCACTTTACATTGCGCTGGCTTGGGAAATTTAAACTTTGCACCCATGATTATTTTGATGTTCCTTTCTTTGTTGTCGAAATCTCGTTTTATAGCTTTGAGTCACTTACATCGGAATAACTCGCTCTCGATAATAAGCTGAATCAGTGATCTAACGCCATAACCTTTGCTTGCAGCACGATCAAGCATTGCTTCGACTTTGGGGCGGTCGCTGAATTGCACGTTCGCTCCGGTGGCAAAGACGAGCAGTTGATTCGTCAGGTTGCGAGCAATTTGGCGTTCGTCTTTCAGCAGCAGCCGTTTCAATTCGCGCACGTCCTGAAACTTTTGGCCGTCGGGCAGCGAGCCGGAAGCATCTACGGGCTGAATGTAGCGAAAGGCGAATTTCTGACCGTTCTTGCCGACGCCGGGAGCTTTTTCGCCTTCGGCCAGCGCGCGGTATTTGTCACGCCAAGCGCCGAAGACATCGAAGTTTTCGAGTGCGAAACCTGCCGGATCAATCTTGGCATGACAGGTGTTGCAACTCGGATTGGTGCGATGTTTTTCAAGCTGTTGCCGCAACGTCGTCGCGCCGCGAATATCCGGTTCGACGGCGGGAACTCCGGTCGGAGGCGGCGGAACTGGTTTGCCCAAAATGCGTTCCATCATCCACGCGCCGCGCACTACGGGCGAGGTCGTTGTGCCGTTGGCGGTGACTTTCAGCACGCTGGCTTGCGTCAGCAACCCACCGCGAACTGAGCCAGGCGGCAACGCGACTCGGCGAATCCGCGAGCCTTGCACGCCGGGCAAGCCGTAAAGCGTCGCCAGCCGTTCGTTGATCGTCACGAAATCCGACGCGATGACATTGCGAGCGGGTAAATCTCCGCGAATGAGTTCAGCCAAAAACGCGCGCGTTTCGGCAATCGAAGATTCCACCAGATGATCGTCCAGGTAGTAATCGCAATACAGCAATTCATCCGGTGAAGTGATGTTCACTTTTCGCAAATCGAGCCAGTAATCCAGAAAGGAGTTGATGAATTGCTGCGAACGCGAATCTGCAAGCATTCGATCCACTTGCGCGCGCAACACGGCGGGTTTTCGCAACGCTCCTTGCGCGGCCAGTTCGCGCAATTGCCTGTCAGGTTCGGAATTCCACAAAAAGTACGACAGCCGCGAAGCCAGCGCGTAATCATCCAAACGTCCGGGCTTTTCTTCCAACGTAGTGAACGCGGGCGACGACAGCACAGCGGCATAAGTCGTCATCATAGCGTCGGTGAAGCTGTCGCCGTTTTTCATCGCGGCATCGGCAAGTTTCAGGAAGCGTTGCGTGTCTTCTTCAATTGGCTGCGGGCGACGGTAAACACGTTGCAGAAAGCCGCGCAACAGCCGCTCAGCATCGGCGTGCGGATTTGTCGAAACGATTTCGATCTGGCCTTTGGCATTTTTATTGAAGGGTAAATCGCCGAACATCAACTTGTGCCCTTTGCCCGGCCATTCGGTTTGAGCGTCGTAAATCGGCCCAGTCACTTCCAGCCAGCGAAACGCCACGCCAGGTTGACCGTCTTTTTCGGCCAGCGGATTGCGCCAGTTCGGCGGACGCGAGCGAAACAGGCGCACTGCGTCAGGTCGAATCGTTTCGTCTTTCAGCAAATACACTTCCACTTCCTGCACGGAAGCTTCGGGCGAAACATCTACGTTTGCCAGATAACGCATTTGGCGCGGAGGAATTTCGGCGTAAAGCGTGATGGGTTCATGCGTGCGTCCGGCGAAAGCTTCGGTGCGGCTGGGGTGAAACCATTTGTCGCCGGGTTGCGGCCCAGCCCAAAACGAATGCGCCATCAAACGCAGTTTGTAACGTCCCGGCGTTTTGGCTTTGAACTGATTGAAGCGAATTTCCAGCGGTTCGTATGAACTGGCGACGACGCCCATGCTTTCCAGTTCGCGTTTGGCAGGGTCTTTGTCGCCAACGGTCATCGGAGCATTCTTTTCCAACACAGCAACATCGGCTTCGTTGCCGATCAGCGGAAACGTCGCGCGTTCGGTGTAGGTGTTGAATTGCGAAAACTCGATCTTGTTCGTGAATGCGCGCTGTTCGCGTGCGTAATAGCGTTTGGTGACGGTTTCCGGCTGAGTTTCGCTGCGCGCCATGACTTCACGAAGGGCTTGTTCGGCGGCGGTCAGGTAGCGGCTGATTTGGACGTGCGACACGCCCAGAGCTTCGCCAGATTTGTTGAAGCGATGCCGCTCGCCGTCTTCGGGCAAAAGCTCTTTGATTTGCAGCCAAGGCGCGTCGAGCAAGTCGCGCAGCGTGTTTTCGTATTCGTAACGATTCATTCGCCTGAGCACGGCGCGGCCTTCGCGGCGAATGCGCGAGGCGTCGGCGGCGATCATCGGCGCAGCCAACGATTTCAAAAACGCGGCGCGTTCGGCTTCGCCGGGTTGCGGCGCAGCTTTTGGAGGCATCTCTCCGGCTTGGACACGGTCGTGAACCTTGACCCAGATGGCAAACGTCGCAGCGTCAGCAAAGTCCGGCTTGAGCGCGGTCAAATCCAGATTGCCTTTTTTCGTTGCGGAATTGTGGCAGGCAAAACAACTCGCTTCCAGAAACGCTTGCGTGGAAAACGCGCCAGCTTTCGTCGTGTTGGCGTCTGCCAGTGGCGCTTGCGACGTCATCGCCCAAACGGCCACCAGCGCCACGGCGACAATCGCCATCCATTTGAATCGTTGAGTCATAATCGCTCCCGTGTTGACAAAAATTTCGTTGCCTTCGTCAATCGCCTTATCGCCTTATCGCCTTATCGCCTGAACAGCGATTCTGACAGCAACACTTTTGCCCGCTTGTTGTTGGTGCGTTTCTATTGCTTGATCGGCTCTTTTTCGAAATCTGATTCATTCACCCAAGCTGCCTTCAACTTTTCGCCGCGCATGAAGCGTTCGTAAAAATTGCGCTGTTCGGGATTGGCGTACAAATACTGATCGAACAAATAGCCTTTGCCAAACATACGTGGATCGCCCTGCGCTTTCAGCTCGCGTTCCATCTCGGCTTTCAATCTGGCTTTTTGCTGGCGATAACGCGGATTACTGGCCAGGTTGATCAAGCAGTCCGGGTCTCGGACAACGTCATACAATTCTTCAGCAGGGCGTTTACCGAACGCCAGTTGCCAATGTCGTATTTCCGTCCCTCCACGACGAGCTTGCAAAATGGCGGTTTTCGTCGCGCCGCCGTCGCAGTTCAAATACCCGGTTTCCGGGTTTCCCGCTGGCCAGCGATCCGTTTCGTAGTTGCGCAGGTACAGTAGATCGTTTTTGTGAATTCCTCGAATCGGATAGCCTGCGTCGTTTGGGCGTCCAACATCGTGGCGCTCTTTGCCGATCAGCACGTGATCGCGCGCAGGATTCACGCGGCCAGATTTTGCCGAATTCAAAATGTCTGTCAGGCTGCGACCAACGGTCGGCTGCATTCCGGTTTGGTTCCAACGCAATCCGGCCAGTTCGATAATCGTCGGCGCAATGTCGGCGAAGCTGACGTAATCATCCACTGTTCGCCCAGCAGCTTTGATTCCGGCTTTCCACATCACGGCCAGCGGCACGCGGTTCGATGCGTCGTAAGCTTGACCTTTTGCGCGCGGAAACGGCATGCCGTGATCCGAGGTCACGATGACCATCGTGTTGTCCAACAAGCCGCGTCGTTCCAGCAAGTCCAGCATGCGCCCCAGATGCCGGTCGAAGTGCTCTATCTCCAAAGCGTAATCGAGCATGTCATTCCGTACGGTTTCGTTGTCCGGCCAAAATCCCGGTACACGATGGATGTCGCCGAATCGTTTGCCCCCTTTCGCCACACCGGAACCGTATTCAAAGCCGCGATGCGGTTCCATCGCGCCATACCAAAAGCTCCAGGGTTGATCGTTCGGGGCGGCGTTCAAAAAGTCTTCAAAGTTGGCTGCGTAATCGTTGGATTCAATGCCTGTGGTGGGCGCTTGCAGTTTGCGCGCGTTGAACGGTTTGCCAGCCATCTGTCTCGGCTTGCCGCCAGCGTCGTTGGCAACGCCCGGCCCCCAGCCTTTCGCCGTCAAACCCGCGAAATAGCCGTTGTCTCGCAAAGCCTCAACCCAGGTTTTGAATTTGGCGGGAAAGTACGGAATGTGGTTGGCGGCTTCTTCCAATTGCCAGGAATTGCGCCCGGTCAAAATAATCGCACGCGATGGCGCGCATTTGGCGTTCGGAGTGAAAGCGTGCGTGAACAAAACGCCTTCGCGCGCCACGCGATCAAACGCCAGCGTGTTGACGAACCGGCTACCGTAGGCTCCGGCGTAGCCATACGCCCAATCATCGGCAATCGCAAACAAAAGGTTCGGTCGGCGCGCGGACGCTTTCGGTTGCGGATGGACGACAGGCGACAAACTCAAAGCCAACAGCCCGACGATGAGAGCCAGCCAGAGAGATGAAAAGTTCACTTTGCTCATTGTCAGAGTTTATCGGTTTGACGCCGGAACAGCCGGCAACATATTGCGAATGGCCGTGATGCGCCAGGTTTTTCCTTCTCGTTTCAATACCAGCGTAGCCCACATACTGCGATTCGTGCCGCCGGGCTGACCGGTCAATTCGTAACGGCCATCGGCAATGGCCACGTCGCTCGAAAGAAATCGAACCGATTCCAGTGTGATCGTGCGTTTGCCGCCCGAATTGCGCGAACTGGCCATCGAACCGCTCACGACGGCTTCGCGGCCTTTGCGCCATTCGCCGGATGAAACCAGTTGATCGGCGTCGGCGGTGAATAACGCTTCGGTCGCTTTCGGATCAATTCGTTCGCGGGCGTCCACGTATTTGGCGACAACTTCGCGGATGGCGGTTTCGTCTTTGCTGCGTTTGTCGGATTTGGTTTGCGCCAAACCAACCGCAGCCAAAACCAGACAGCACAGCAGTGCCGACAGAATTCGCATAAAACCTCCAAGAATGTTTTTCGTTATTTGCGCGGCGCGCGCTGCTGTTGAATGTATTTGGCAATCGTCACAACCGGAGCATTCCACAATTTGTTTTCCGGCGCGTTGGCATAAGCCACCAGCTTTTCCAAAGTTTCCAGTCGAGTCGTTTGATTGCCGTCTTTGTTGATTTCGTGCCCCATCAAAATCAACCAGCCGCCTTGTTTTTTGGTTTGCTCCAAAATCGGCAACAACTGATCGAAGGATTTGGCGTCCATATCGAAGCTGGCCAGTTGGGCGAAATCGCAAAACAGCGGATCGTTTGGCGTTTCGTCGTAGGCGCTGCGCCCGGTCAGAAACAGCGAAGCGACGACGGGAATGTAACTGCGCGCGTCCAGCCCTCGCCCGACAAACGTCTGCCCGCAAGTGTAGGCATAGGAAACCGGCGTCACGCCCAACAATGCTTTCAATTGGCGGTTGGCTTCGACCAGTTCGTCATTCATTTTTTGCAGCGAGTAATCTTCCAGCGCCTTGCTGCGCGCCCAGGGAAAATTGCCGCTGCACGGATGAACAATGGTGTGATTGGCGATTTCGTGACCAGTGGCAGCCATCTTTTTCCAACCGTCCAATCTTTTTTCCACGTTGGATGGCTGGACGTAAAACGTGGCTTTGGTCTGCAACCGATCCAGCACAGCCATTCCAATATCCACCTGACTGAGCCGCGCATCATCAAAGGTCAAACTGAGCGCGCCTCGCCGCCCTTCCGGCCAGACAAAACCGGAAGCTTGTTGCGGCGCGGACGCAACGTTCAGCGATTGCCAAATCAAGATCGAAACGGCGGCAATCACCCAAAGCATTTTGTGTTTCAGCATTCGTAACCTCGCTTGAGCGCCTGGTTATGGAGTGCGGACGGCTTGACGCCGCTTTTCGTTCTTAACCAGAGCGGCTCAGTTGACAACCGGGCTTCATTCAAGAACGCCAAAGCTGCGCCGGGTCGCAGCACTCCATACAACCAGACTTGTCAGGTTTTACTGCTTCAGCGGCGGAGTAATCATAATGTGAGCGCCCGCCGTTCCGGCATCCATCAACCAGGGTTCGCCGCGTTTCGGTGTGGCGGACAGTCCCAGCGATTCAGCCGTCGCAAACGGAACGTAAATCACCCAGCGCACCACGCCATCGGTAACTTTCTTTGTTGCCGGGTCGTAACCTTTGCCGGATAGCACGTAAAGCATGCGCGGTTCGCGTGGCATTTTCAGTTTGCCTTCTTTGACTTCTTTCCAGCGATATTCGGCGTTTCGGTTGCTGCCGGTGACGCCCTGAGCAGTCAGTTCGCGGCCACGCGCCATGAATGGTTCCAGGTCTTTGTGGTAACAAGCTGCGCTGAACCGCGTGTCTTTGGGATCGTCGGCCAGACAGATCAATTCATTCGTGCCTTTGCGAAGTTCGGTCAATTTGCCGTCGGCTCCATAACCGAGCACAGCAACGCCAGCGCGCATTTCTTCCGGCGCAGCCTGAACCGTCGCGGCAATCTGGTCTTCCGCCGATGGAATCGTCGGTGCAGGCGTTTGCGCCATAGCGGTGCTCGAAACCAACAACAGAGTCAGCAAAACAGAAGTCTTCATTTTCGTGTCCTCCAATTAGATGGCAATGAATGGTTGGTCGGCGTTACGTTTGGTTTGTAACGCCAGTCAGTTTGCGAATCAGTTCAAAACCAATTCGCGCGACAAATCCAGCAACTCGGCTTTGCGCTCCAGGCCGTAACCGAGCGGCAACTGCGCCACGCCGATCAAACGCCGCATGATTTCAATTCCGGCAAGCTGGCTCATCAACGGGCTGGAAAATCCAGGCTGCGGTGTATACCGATCCACCAAGCGTTCAAACAACTCCAACGGCTGATTGGCCAGATGAAAATGCGCCAGCATCACGCCCAAATCGAATTCCGCAGGCCCGGCAAAACAAAATTCAGGGTCAATGACGCGCGCGCCTGCCGAAGTGTTCAGCCAGCTTCCTGGGAAAAAATCGCCATGCAACAACACCGGCGAAATATGGTTGGCCAGATAAATCAAACCCAGCCTGGTCACTGTTTCGACGTACAGCGCATCGTCTTTCAACTGCTGAGCCGCTTGCTGCAATCCCGGCGTGATGGCGTCCAAATCAAGCAAGTCCGTCTGCCGCAACGGAAGGTCAAAAATGTGCTGATGATTCAATTCGCGCATCGCGCGATTGGCAAACACTTCGTCAAAGGTCGTTCCGGCAAACGCCGCGTGCAGATTGGTGAGGTAATCGGCCAGTTGATCGAGCGCCGATTCCGGCAAAACTTCTCCGCGATAAAGCGAAGTGAAGTCGCTGGCTTCGCCCAAATCTTCCAGCGCGATGGTGCAGGATGCGGCGTCGAATCCGATCAAGCCGGGCATCATTGCGGCAACGTTCGCCTGCTGGCTGACAAGGCGATAAAAGCTTCCTTCGACAACGGCGCGCTGACGCGGAGCGGCAATCTGCGGATATTTTTCAACCCACGGGCGCGCCTGTTTGACGATCAACGTTCGCGCCGAAACCGTCACGCGCAGGGTGTAATTCATGTTGCCTTCACCGGCCTTGCGCGCATTGAGCACGGCTTCATCTCCGGCGATCCAGTCTTGCCGGCGCAGGTACGCGGTCAAACCGTTCAAGTCTTCGGCATCCAGAAAAAAACTGTCAGGATGCAGTTTCATAAACTGTTCTTTGGTTGTCATCTGTGGATTGCTCCGAACAAGTTGATAAATGATTTGGCACTTTGCACGAAGCCATGTGAACGATCAAGTTGACTGTCACAATCTTCCGTTCGACACTGTCGCCGCTCAAAAACTTCCCGATCAGGTGCTGACTTATGCTGACAATCCACGAACAAGCTCCGGCGTTTTCGCTGGCCGATCTCAATGGAAATTCGCTGCAATATGCTGCGGGCAAACCGGCGTTGCTGGTGTTTTTTGAAACCGATTGCCCAACGTGCCGGTTGACGTTTCCGTATTTGAACAAGCTGGCAAAAACTCTCGCACACAGCTCCGCCAACATCATCGGCATCTCTCAAGACAGCGAAGCCGCGACGCGAGAGTTCGTCCGGCAGATGAACGTTGAATTTCCAGTCGTGCTGGATGGCGAGTTGGCGGTGACTCGGCAATACGATCCGTTGGCTGTGCCTACGTTGTTTTTGGTGGATGCGGCAGGGAAAGTTGCTCTGACCGAAATCGCTTTTGATAAAGCCGAACTGAATGCGATTGCCGCCAAGCTCTGTGAAATGACCGGCATTGAACCAGTCATCATCGCCGAAGAATTTGACGGCGCTCCGAAATCGAAACCCGGTTGCACTTCGCGGCATCTGGAAGGAGAAGCTGCCGGAGCCGAAGCTGAAGCGGTTGACCTTTATTCTCAGCGCGGGCAGCGGGCTTCGCGGATTGAACTCGGCGATGACGTTGACCCGTTTGAGTATTGTTTGCAGTTCGACAACTTGCCGGTCGTACCGCCGACAGTTGATCGAGTCGAACGAATGCTGCGCGGGACGAATTTGCCGCCGGACGAAATCATCGCTCGCGTGCCGCCGAATTACGGTGAAGCCACCGTTGAAAAAATCGCCGCCAACGCGGCGATGGCTGGTTGCCGGCCGGAGATGATGCGGGTGTTAATTCCTCTGATCCGAGCGGTCTGCGACGAACGGTTCAACTTGCACGGAGTTCAGGCGACGACTCACTTTGCCGCGCCGATGATTGTCGTCAACGGCCCGATTCGGAATGAACTCGGATTCGCTTGCGGTAGCAATGTGCTGAGCAACGTCGCCCGCGCCAACAGCACGCTTGGCAGGGCGTTCCAGCTCATCATCACCAATCTGGGCGGAGCCAAACCCGGCGAAATTGATATGTCCACGCTGGGCAATCCCGGCAAGTTTTCGTACTGCATCGCCGAAAACGAAGAAGTCAGCGATTGGACTCCATTGCACGTTCAGCAAGGCTTCAAGCCTGAGCAAAGCGCCGTCACGTTGTTTGCCGCTGAGCCTCCGCACGGAGTCAGCGAGCATTATGCCCGCAACGGCAAAACCATCTTGAAAGCGATTTCGCGCTCGCTGGCTACGGTGTGGAATTACAGGATGTGCATGGCGTTTGAAGCTTTTGTGTTGATGTGCCCCGAACACGTCAAAACTTTGCAGCGCGACGGATTCACCAAAGAATCGGCGCGGCAGTTTTTGTTTGAAAACACAGGAGTGCCGGTCAGGGAATTTGTGGGCGAAGGCGAAGGTTCGCAACTGACGAAGATGTATCAGCAAGTGACGATTGACGGCGAAGCGTGTTATCGCAAATTCGCCGTGCCGGAACAGATTCGCATCGTCGTCAGCGGAGGAACCGCCGGGAAGTTTTCCGCCGTCGTGGGCAGTTGGGCGACCGGCCCGCGCGGCAGCCAGGTTGTGACTTATCCTGTAGACTGAATTTATCCGCGAAGGACACGAAGAAACACGAAGAAGTGATGTGATTTCTTGGTGTCCCTTCGTGTTCTTCGTGGACGAAAAGACGGGGGGAATTTTATGCCAATCACACTTGTTAATCCGTTGAATGAAGCCGTCCGCGAAACGCGCAAGGCTGCGCCAAAGCTCGATTCGCTTGCTGGCAAAACCATAGGCTTGTTGGACATCAGCAAACCGGGCGGAAGCATTTTCCTCGACCGGTTGGAGTCGTTGTTGCGCGAACGATTCGGCGTGGCTTCGGTCGTTCGAGCGATGAAGCCTACGTTCACCAAACCTGCGCCCGAAGCCGTCATTGACCAGTTGTTGGCGGCTCGGTGCGATGCAGTGATCGAAGCTCTGGCCGATTGAGGGTCTTGCACGACGTGCAGTTTGCACGACACAACCCGGCTGGAAAATCTGGGCATCCCGTCGGTTCCGGTGGCGACTACGGAATTTATGACTGCCGCTCGCGCTCAAGCCAGCGCGCTTGGCCGCAGTGATTTTGACGCGGTTTATGTCGCTCATCCGATTCAGGATCAGACCAAAGCCGAAATCGAAGCGCGCGCCGACGCTGTGATTGCCGAAATTGTCACGCGGCTGACCGGCTGACAATTCTTTACCAAATTCCTGCGGACTTTTTGGCAATGGCTTCGTCTTACAACAGCAAGAGGTAATTCCAATGAAGAAAATTTTGCTGACTGTCTTTCTGATGATGGCGACACTTGGAGTTCAGGCTCAGGACAAGCAAACCGTCCCGGACGTTTCGCTGATGGTCAAAGACCTGGCCGGGCGTTCGCAGTTGCCGTTCAAACTGGAAAACGAAACCGCCGCCGTGTTGTTTTTCATTCAACAGGATTGTCCGATCTCGAACCGGTACGCGCCGGAAATCGCTCGCATCGTGCAGGATTACCAATCAAAGCCGGTTCGGTTCTTTCTGGTGTACGTTGACGCGACGGTTTCGGCGAAAGAGATTGAAAAGCACGGCCAGGAATTCAGCTTACCGGGCGTGCCGGTGATTCAGGATTCCAAACATCAATTGGTCGCCGCCGTCGGAGCTTCGGTTACGCCGGAAGTCGCCGTCGTCGGGAAAAGTGGCGAGATCGTGTATCGCGGGCGAATTGATAATTTGTATCAGGCCCTGGGCAAAGCTCGTCGCGTGGTGACTGAGCGCGAATTGCGGGACGCGCTCGAAGCGATTTTGCAAAACAGGAAAGTTGTTATCACGCGGACTGCGGCCATTGGCTGTTACATTTCCGCGCAAAATTGAAGGACAAAAAACTTTCCGCGAATGACGCGGATGACGTGAATCAGGATTTTCAGCATTCGCGCCATTTGTTTGATTCGCGGGATAGGAAATTGAAGGAGCAAGCATGAAGGTCAGATTTTTGGTTTCGTTATCGTTACTGGTTGCCGCTCTGGGGGTTGCGTTTTCTGGCGGCAAACCGGCGGAAGGCAGCGGCGTCAATTTCTCGGAAAATGTTGCGCCGATCATTTTCAATAACTGCACATCGTGCCATCGTCCGGGCGAAGCCGCTCCGTTTGTTTTGATGAATTACGCCGATGTGCAAAAACGCGGCAAGCTGATTGCCGCCGTCACTCAATCGCGGCAGATGCCTCCGTGGAAAGCCGACGCGGGCGATTACGAATTCAAACACGAACGCCGTTTGACCGCCGCGCAGATCGAAACCATTCAACGCTGGGTAGCCACCGGAATGCACGAAGGCAATCCGGCCAAATTGCCTCCGATGCCGAAATTTGCCGAAGGCTGGCAATTGGGCAAACCTGATCTGATCGTCAAAATGAGCGAAGCCTTCACAGTGCCCGCCGACGGCCCGGATATTTACCAGAACTTCGCGTTGCCGTTGAACCTGCCCGAAGACAAATGGGTTCGCGCGATTGAATTTCGTCCCGGCGCTCGCACCGTAGTCCATCACAGTTTGTTTTTCAGCGACGCCACTGGCGAAGCTCGTAAACTGGACGCCGCCGATCCGCAACCCGGTTTCAGTGGCGGCATGGCATTCACCGGTCAACGCTTCGCCGCGCGATTCGGACTCGGCGGCCAGACCAACGATGCCAGCGCCACAAACCCCGGAGCCAGCCCGACCGGAAGTTTGGGCGGCGGTCTTGGTGGTTGGGCGGTCGGCGCTCAAGCCCGCGTGATGCCTGAAGGCCTGGCGTACTTTTTGCCGAAAGGCTCTGACCTGGTCCTGGCGTCGCACTTTCACCCTTCCGGCAAAGTCGAAAAAGAAATTTCCACCGTAGGCATTTACTTCGCCGACAAACCGCCAACCAAAGCCTTCACAGGCATTCAATTGCCACCGCTGTTCGGAGTTTTTGAAGGCCTGGACATTCCCGCCGGAGCGAAGGAATACACGATTGAAGATTCGTTCGTGCTTCCGGTGGATGTGAAAGCCTTTGGCGCAGGCGCGCACGCCCATTACATCGGCAAAACCATGCACCTGAAAGCGACGCTTCCCAACGGTCAGGAGAAAAAACTGTTGTGGATCAACGATTGGGATTTCGCCTGGCAGGATCAATATCAGTTCAAGGAATTTGTCTCGTTGCCGAAAGGAACCCGGCTGGACGTGAAAATCACTTACGACAACACGGCGGACAATCCGCGCAACCCAAGTTCCCCGCCGCGTCGCGTCAAATGGGGCGAAGGCTCGTTTGATGAAATGGGAAGCATGAGCTTGATTGTGGTTGCAGCCAACGAAGCCGACATGCCTGCGCTGCAAGGCGCGATTCGCAACCACGTTCGCGGAGCGTTCACCAAACGACGCAGTTCGGCAAGCCGGTAGGTTTCAACAGTGGTCAACTGTATTTCCCAATCGCCGCCTGCGCTAAACCTGGTGGCGATTTTTTACAGGCGAATCTGCTTTTCCGGCTTCGGAGTTGTAACCCTGCTCCACTGCCAGTCGTCTGAAGAATAGCGATCAAAACACTTCTTTGTTCACAACTGACAACTCGAACAACCCAGGAGAATGATTCGATGAAACGATGGATTGTCTCAGCCAGTTTGTTGCTGGCGATTTTCGTAACTCTGGTTTTCGTAAACAGCACAACTTCTTCTGCGCCTGACCCGGCGCATTGGCCACAATGGCGCGGGCCGTTTTTCAACGGAATGGCCAAAACCGCCGCGCCGACCGATTTCAGCCAGACCAAAAACATCAAATGGAAAATCGCGCTCGAAGGGCGTGGGTTTTCGACTCCTGTGATTTGGGGCGACAAGATGTTTTTGACGACGGCGATTCCGACCGGCAAAAGCGCCGCAGCCGCTCCTGCTGCTGAAAATCGTCCGCAACCACCGGCTGGAGCGCCTGCTGGCGGCCCGCCTCCAGGTGGTGGAGGTCGTCGTCCTGGCGGACCTGGAGGTCCCGGTGGCGGCGGTCCCGGCGGTGGCGCTGCCGGAGGTGAAGAGCACAAATTCGTCGTCATGTGTCTTGATCGCAAAACCGGCAAAACTCTTTGGGAAAAGGTCGTCAAAACTGCCACTCCGCACGAAGGTTATCACCGCCAATACGGCAGCTTCGCGTCGAACGCTCCGCTGACCGACGGCAAGTACGTTTACTTTTCTTTTGGTTCGCGCGGGCTGTATTGCTTTGATTTGAACGGCAAGCTGATTTGGGAAAAAGACATGGGCGTGCAGATGCGTATGCGGCTGCAATTTGGCGAAGGCGGCGCTCCGGCATTGTTCGGCAATTTGCTGATTCACCATTACGACCAGGAAAGCGGTTCGTTTATGGTGGCGTTGGATAAACGCAACGGCAAAGAAGTCTGGCGCGTCAACCGCGACGAAGCCAGTTCGTGGTCAACGCCATTCATCGCCGATGCCAAAGGTCAGAAACAAGTCATTGTCAGCGCCACGAAAAAAACTCGCGCTTATGATCCCTTGAACGGAAAACTGATTTGGGAATGCGCCGGGTTGGGCAGTAACGTCATCCCTCATCCGGTTCAACTGAACGACATCGTAGTGGTGATGAGCGGCCACCGCGATCCGAAATTGATGGCGATTCGTTTGGGCAAACAAGGCGACCTGACGGGAACCGACGCCGTGCTGTGGTCACAAACTCGCGGAACGGCTTACACGCCATCGCCCGTGCTGAAAGACAACAAGTATTACACCCTGAGCGATAACGGATTGCTGAGCTGTTTCAACGCGACAACCGGCGAACCGTATTACCAGCAAAAACGTTTGCCGCAAACCGACAGCTTCAAGGCTTCGCCGACCGGCGCGGGCGACAAACTGTATCTGGCCAGCGAAAGCGGAGTCGTGACGGTTGTCAAAATGGGTGAGCAAATGGAAGTCGTGCATACGACCACATTCGACGATCACTTTTTCGTCGCTTCGCCTGTCGTTGCCGAAGGCGAACTCTACCTTCGCAGCAAAACGCATCTGTTCTGCATCAATGACGGTAAGACGAAGTAGCCTGGGTACGCAGCCGCCAACGGCTGCTGAAAAAAAGTGCAAAGCTTCCTTTTCGTAAGTCCTGGAAAGAATGGCAATGAAGAAAAAAACTCTGTCGCGATTGTTGATTATCCTGCTCCCGCTGATTTGGTTTGCCATTGGAGCGCCAACTCAACTGGCGCAAAAATCTCCCACAGCCGATTTCGACAAAACCATTTTGCCGTTTCTGGCTGAAAACTGCATCGCCTGCCACAGCGCCAAAAAAGCTTCGGGCGAATTGAATCTGGAACAATTCAAAAGCTCCGCCGCTGTCGCCGAACAACGCCAGCAGTGGGAAGAAGTGTTATTGAAACTTCGCACAGGAGAAATGCCTCCGAAAGGCGCGCCCAAACCAGACGCCGCGGAATTGAAATCGGTCATCGCGTGGCTGGAAGCTGAATTCGATCGTATTGACCGTTCGGCAAAACCCGATCCCGGCAGAGTCACGGCTCGGCGATTGAATCGAGCCGAATACAACAACACCGTGCGCGATTTGCTGGGAGTGAATTTCAAACCGGCGGATGATTTTCCACAAGACGATTCCGGTTACGGTTTCGACAACATAGGAGACGTGTTGTCGCTGTCGCCAGTGTTGATGGAAAAGTACTTGACCGCAGCCGAAACCGTAGCTCGTACGGCGGTTTTCGGCGTCGCAGAGTTAAAACCCAGAGTTGAACGATTGCGCCCGCCAACTGGCAGAATCAAATCTACAGCCAAACCGATTACTGATTACGACGTGACTGGTTTAGGACTGCCGAACTCTTTGCACACGACTCATCGGTTTCCTGTCGAAGGCGATTACACATTCAAAGTCTTCCTGGGCGGAGTTCGCCCGGCTGGTTCAGAACCTTTACCTCTGGCGTTGTGGATTGACGGCAAACAGGTGCAGACCTTTGATTTTGACCCTGACGGCATCGCGTCGTTTTCCGTAGACCGGCAGGATTTCGGTTCGATGACTTATGACTTTCGTGTGAGAGTTCCCGCCGGAGATCATTGGCTGGCCGTTTCCATCCAGCGAATGTACGAAGGCTTGCCGCCGAGTTATGGCGGCCCAAACCCGTCAAAGCGGCCCGAACCGCCAAAGCCCGAATTCAAACCGCCGCGTCGTGAAATCCCGCCCGAACGCCTGGCCGAGATCAAAAAACAGTTTGAAGCTCGGATGGCTGAAAAAGTCCCGGTCAACGAAGCTCGCGTTACGGGACTGGATGTCATCGGCCCGTACAATCAGGTCAAAGGCGCATCTGCCGACAGCATGAAAAAAGTTTTCGTCTGCGGCCACGATGCTGGAAAGCATCAACCGGCTTGCGCTGAAAAGATCATCGGCAATCTGGTGCATAAAGCTTATCGCCGGCCTGTCACCGCGGAAGAAACGCGCAAGCTGACAGCGTTCGTCGCGCTGGCGCAGAAACAAGGCGATTCGTTTGAAGAAGGTTTGGTGCAGGCTATTCAGGCGATGCTGGTTTCTCCGCATTTTCTGTTTCGCATTGAGCAAAGTGTCAGTACCCCGACCGTGAGGGAGCGGGCTGCTAATTCCCAGATTGAGCAAGTTGGCCAGCACGAACTGGCTTCGCGGCTGTCGTATTTTTTGTGGAGCAGCATGCCGGACGACGAATTGTTGCAACTGGCGGATCAACGCAAGTTGCGACGACCTGAAATTCTGTCCGCGCAAGTTCAACGCATGCTGAAAGACCCGAAGTCTTCGGCGTTGGTGGAAAACTTTGCCGGGCAATGGCTGGAGCTTCGGCGTTTGGAATCGGTCAAACCCGACCGCGACCGCTTTCCGCAATTCGACGAATACTTCCGTATGTCAGTGCGGCGCGAAACGGAATTGTTTTTCGACAACGTCATTCGACAGGATCGTTCGCTGATGGATTTCATTGACGCCGACTACACGTTTTTGAACGAACGGCTGGCGCGGTTTTACAAAATCCCAGGCGTCAACGGGCCGGAGTTTCGCAAGGTGACATTGCCCGCTGATTGCAATCGCGGAGGCATTTTGACTCAAGCCAGCGTCTTGACGGTTTCGTCGTACGCAACGCGAACTTCGGTGGTGCTGCGCGGCAAATGGATTCTGGAAAACATCTTGAACGCGCCGCCGCCGCCTGCTCCGCCGGGAGTTCCCACGCTGGATGAAAGCAAAACCGGCTCAACCATGTCGCTGCGACAGCAAATGGAACAGCATCGAACAAATCCGACTTGCGCCGCCTGCCACGCACGACTTGATCCTTTGGGCTTTGGGTTGGAAAATTTCGACGCCATCGGCGGCTGGCGAACGATGGACGGCAAATTCCCGATTGATTCTTCGGGAGTGCTGCCCGATGGCCGTAGCTTCAAAGGCGTTGGCGAATTGAAGACAATCTTGAGGGCTGACCGCGACGCTTTTGCCGAAGGCGTGACCGACAAATTGCTGACTTACGCATTGGGGCGAGGACTGGAACGTTACGACCGCCCGACTGTCAGGCAAATTGCCAAGCGCGTGGCCGCGAAGGAATACAAGTTTTCCAGTCTGGTCATGGAAATCGTGAATAGCTTGCCGTTCCAATATCGGCGAAGTGGCTCAACTCAGTAATACAAAAAGGAGATTACTGAACAAACATGAGGTAACAAAGGCTAAGACAATACTGCTGGCGAACTCAAACCTGATACCTGAGCCCCTTCACCTGATACCTGAAAAACCGGAAAACTTATTCGGTCGAAAGTTATTTGGAGAAAAGTCAGGTTTCGGGTGCTGAGTATCGGGTATCAGGAAGTTTCGCCAGCGATATGCTAAACGACGCCTTTAGCCTCTGTTCATTCTGTTCTGTAATCTCTGCAAACCCAGTTCAAACTCAAATCTGTTTTGGGAGAATGAAATGTTCATTACACGCAAACAACTTCCGCGACGAACTTTCTTGAAAGGCATTGGCACGGCCATCGCGCTGCCGATGCTGGACGCGATGACGCCTGCTTTGGCCGCTGCGCCAAAAGCTCCAGTGCGACTGGCGTTTTTGTACGTTCCCAACGGAGTCGTCAACATTGATTGGTGGCGACCCAAAGGCGAAGGCAGGAACTTCGAGTTTTCGCGCTTGATGAAACCGCTGGAACCAATGCGCGAAGACATTTTGGTTTTGTCAGGTTTGGACGATCACAACGGCAACGCGCTTGGCGACGGCCCCGGCGATCACGGCAGAGCCGGCGCTTCGTATTTGTCCGGCGTTCACTGCAAAAAAACCGCCGGAGCGGACATTCAAGCCGGAATTTCCGCCGATCAGGTCGCCGCGCAAATCATCGGTTCGCAAACGCGATTCGCTTCGCTGGAACTCGGCTGCGAAGATTCGCGCACCGTCGGCAATTGCGATTCCGGTTATAGCTGCGCTTACACCAACAGCATTTCGTGGCGAACTCCGACAACGCCGAACCCGCCGGAGATCAATCCGCGAATGGCGTTTGAACGACTGTTCGGAACCGCCGATTTGAGTTTGTCCGCCGAAGTTCGCGCCCGCCGCGCCGCTTATCGCAAAAGCATTCTGGATATGGTCAGCGAAGACACCAAAAAACTGACCGGCAAACTCGGCGCAAGCGACAAACGCAAACTCGACGAATACTTGTATGCCGTCCGCGAAATCGAACAACGCATCGAAAAAGCCGAAACGGAAAACCGCGACATCACTCCGCCGTTTGAAAAACCCGTCGGCATTCCGGCCAGCTTCAACGAATACGTTCGTTTGATGTGCGACATTCAGATGACGGCGTTTCAAACCGATCTGACGCGCATTTCAACTTTGATCTTTGCGCGCGAAGGCAGCATGCGCGTTTACCCGGAAATCGGCATCAACGATCCGCACCATCCGCTGACTCATCATCGCAACATCGCCGAATGGATTGAAAAAGTCGCTCAAATCAACGTCTACCACGTCAGGCTGTTTACGGAATACTTGCAACGACTGAAAACGGTAAAAGAAGGCGACGGCAACTTGCTGGACAATTCGATGATCGTGTACGGCGCAGGCATCAGCGACGGCAACAGGCACAATCACGAAGATTTGCCGACGATTTTGGCTGGACGCGGCGGCGGAGCCTTCAAACCCGGTCGCCACATCTTTTTCAAACCCGGAAAACCGATGACGAATTTGTACCTGACCTTGCTGGATCAAATGGGCGCGCATCCTGAAAAAATCGGCGACAGCACAGGCAGACTCGATCAGTTGGCTCTCTAAACCGAATCGCAAAAATCTCTGCCACCACAAGAAGCGCAAAGAACACAAAAAACCTCTGTTCATGACCTTGTGTTTTTTGCGCCTTTTGTGGTGAATTTTCTTCTGACTCAACGGCAATTCTCACAATTCAATCACTGAGGCAACACGATGAAACCGACCCGACTGCTTCTATCGCTTCTCTTCGCCTTCGTTCTGACTTCGACGGCGCTCGCTCAACCGCCAGCCCAACCGCAGGAAAGCTATCCACCGCATCCCGATTCGGTCGAACAGCCCGGCGTGCCCAAAGGCGAAGTGCTGAAATTCACCTTCGACAAATCGAAAATCTTTCCCGGCACCTGGCGCGAGTATTGGGTTTACATTCCGAAACAGTATTCACCGGACAAACCGGCTTGCGTGTACGTCAATCAGGACGGCGTGCAATGGAACGCTCCGATGGTGTTCGACAACCTGATCCACAAAAAAGAAATGCCCGTCACCATAGGCGTATTCGTCATGCACGGCAAAGTCCGTCCGGCAGACCCAAATACTGCGCTGGATCGTTTCAATCGCAGTTTTGAATACGACGGGCTGGGCGATAACTACGCGCGATTTATTGTTGATGAGTTGCTGCCCGACGTGGAGACCAAAACCGCCAGCGATGGCCGCGCAATTCGGTTGTCGAAAAGCGGCAACGACCGCGCCATCGGCGGCTCTTCATCTGGAGCAATCGCAGCCTTCACCGCCGCCTGGGAACGCCCGGACGCTTTCAGCCGCGTGTTCAGCACGATTGGAACTTACGTCGGTTTGCGCGGAGGTCACAACTACTCGACGCTGATTCGCAAATACGAAGCCAAGCCGATTCGCGTGTTTTTGCAGGACGGATCGAACGACTTGAACATTTACGGCGGCGATTGGTGGATGGCGAATCAGGCGATGGAACGGTCGCTGGTTTTCTCCGGTTACGAAGTTACGCACGTCTGGGGCGAAGGTGCTCACAACGGCAGGCACGGCACGGCGATTTTCCCCGACGCGATGAAATGGTTGTGGAAAGGCTGGCCTGCTCCGGTCAAAACCGGCGCAAGCAAAAACATCATGCTCAACGATGTGCTGTTGCCCGGCGAAGGCTGGCAACTGGTCAGCGAAGGGCATCGTTTTACCGAAGGCCCTGTGGCCAACGCCAAGGGCGAAGTCTTTTTCACGGACGGCAACAACAACAAGATTTTCAAAGTCGGACTGGATGGCAAAGTCAGCGAATTTGTCACCGATTCCAATCGCGCCAGCGGTCAAGCATTTGGCCCCGACGGTCGGCTCTATGCCGTCAACGGCATTCAACAGATCGTGGCTTATGACACCGCTGGCAAAGCAACTGTCATCGCCGAAGGCATTCGCGGCAACGACATTGTCGTCGCCAACAACGGCAATATTTACGTCACCGAACCCAACGTCCCTGCCGTTGAACAAAGCAACGTCTGGCTGATTAAGCCCAACGGCGAAAAGAAAGTCATAGATACCGGTATCAAATACGCCAACGGTATTACACTGTCGCCGGATCAAACGCTGCTGTACGTGGACGATTACCGTTCGCATTGGGTGTACAGCTACCAATTGCAAGCCGACGGCACGCCACAATTCAAACAGCAATACTATTGGCTGCACGTTCCTGACACCGTAGACATCAGCCAGGCCGATGGCATGCGCGTAGATCGTGACGGTCGCCTGTACGTCACCAGCAAGATGGGCATTCAAATCTGCGATCAAGCCGGTCGCGTCAACGCCATTATCCCGACTCCGAACGGCAGAGTTTCCAACCTCAGCTTTGGCGGAGCGGACAACGACACGCTGTTTGCGACCTGCGGCGACAAAGTCTACAAACGCAAACTGAAGGTCAAAGGCGCGCACGCCTGGGACAAACCGCTCAAACCCGCTCCTCCTCGTCTGTAAATTTTTGGCATTGAGCCGGAACACGGATTCCAGTCCCGTGTTCCGGCAAAATGAAACTTCTACAGTTCAAAGTGACCGAACCAAACGCTTGACCGTCAGAAAAGCTGCGAGGAGAAGGATTATGATCAAATGCAATCGTCCCACGGTTTTTCTGACGTTTCTGGTACTCACCGCTTGTTGGCTATCGCCCGCGAAT